>CAVSRI010000013.1:0-46098 GCA_963730275.1 uncultured delta proteobacterium
GCGGAAGTGCATGGGAATCGAACCCATCCGGGACGGTTCTAGCGCCCCACACTGGATTTGAAGTCCAGGAGGCCCACCAGTGACCTGGGCACTTCCATTAAAAATTTTAAAGGATATTTGTCCGTGTGTCAACTTACAAAACGCGTAAAAAAGCAATATATTTCCAATATTGGCCTGTATTTCCTACAAGGGGAAAGACTCTGTCTTGGATAAAGAGTCATCCAATAATTGGACTGTTACCGGATCGCCCTTTTTAACTTTGGTTTCGTTTTCTTTTAAAACAATTAAAGCATTGGCTAAAACCATTGATTTCAGAATGCCGGATCCTTGGTCTCCGGTTATAGCAGCCAGGTATTGGTTTGTCTCTTTTTAACAATGGCACGAATGAAGTGTTTGACACCTCTTTTTTTCTGAATTTCCTGGCTGCTCAGAGCTTTGATGGTTTGGCGGAATATTTTTGTATGTCCCTGCATTTTTAAAAGATACGGACGTACAAATTGTTCAAATGAAACCATTGCGGATACGGAATTTCCCGGTAAGCCGAACATAGGAATACTCTTGATTGTGCCAAAAGCCAAAGGCTTGCCCGGTTTCATGGCTACTTGCCAGAAATGCATGGCGTTACCGATTTCCCCCATGACATCCTTGACAAAATCAAAAGCACCGACCGAAACGCCCCCGGAAGAAATAATCAAATCAGCGTGCAGCGCAGTTTTAATTTTTTTTGAAGTTCGGATTTTTTATCTTTAGCAATTCCCAGTATTAAGGGAATTGCGCCGCATCCCATAACTTGGGCAGCTAAAGAATAGCTGTTGCTGTTGACAATTTTAGCGGGCGGTGGATCATTTTCAATATCCACGAGTTCGTCACCCGTGGCAATAATTGCTACGCGCGGTTTCTGATACACGCTCACAAATGTCCTTCCCAACGAAGCAAGCATTCCTATTTGTGCCGGGCTAACGATACTTCCTCGAGAAATAAGGAGGTCTTCTTTTTGCACGTCTTCGCCGGCAAAGCGAATATCCTGACCTTCCTTTACTGAAGTATAGATTATAACCCTTTTTCCGATTTTTTTTGTGTCTTCCTGGCGGACAATAGCATCGGCTGCGTCCGGAATTATTGCTCCGGTCATGATGCGGGAGGCTTCTCCCTTTTTCATTTTTTTTTGCGGAACTTTACCTGCCGGTATCTCTTCAATAATTTGGAGTCGGAGCGGGTTTACCCTGGTTGCGCCTTTGGTATCGACATGCCGCACAGCATAGCCATCCATCGCTGAATTGTCGGCCGGCGGAATATTACGTGTGGCAAAAACATCTTCACCTATCACTCGCGCCCGGGCATCCAGAATGTTTACTTTTTCCAGACCTAGCGGGCGAAAATTCAAGAAAATTGATTGCAACGCCTTTTCCACGGTAATCATTTTTCAATCTCCATATAAAATTTATACAGTGTAGCTTATCAAAGACAAAAGGGTTGTCAACTAATAAGAAATGATTAATTTATATGATAATTAAGCAAACTTGAACTAAATTCATATTTGAGCTAAAAAGGTTAAATTTCTGGAGGAGACTTGCAGAAAAGATTTCAATTGCACAATTGATTGTCGTAAAGAGTTGGGATTATTATCAGTGAAAAAAATTATTACAAAAACAATCACGGAAAATATTGTACCACTCCATGATCTTCTGGAACAAATTAATAGGGGTGCCTCAAATTTTAATGTAAGGGGGCTTAGCGGATCTGCCCGTTCCTTCTTAACAGCTCTTCTTTCCGCCCGTATGGAGAAGACCCAGCTTGTTGTTTGTCCGGAAGAAAGAGAAGCTGCAGCATATGCGAGCGATCTGGCCTTATTTTTAGGCAAAGACAATGTAATTCATTATCCATCTCTGGATTTCTTGACCGTTGATATGTTTGCACTTCAGAAAGAAGAAGAATTAGCGCGTCTGGAAGCTCTTGCTTTTATGCAAATCAACACCGGAGTAGTGGTGATTTCCATGGCTGCGTTAATGCAAAAAGTAATGCCTTTTGCCGAGTTCAATCAGTATCTACAAATAATTGCCGTGGGCGATACAATCAACAGAGATGATTTCTGCACACACCTGCAATCAGGTGGCTATAAAAGAGTCAGCCTTGTTGAGGAACGGGGTGAATTTAGTATCCGCGGCAACATCATTGACCTATTTCCTCCCTTGGGAAAATGGCCGCTACGTATGGAAATGTTAGGCGATGAAATCGAATCCATCCGTACTTTTGACCGTACCTCTCAGCGCTCCATTAGTTCAGTGACAACTTTTCTGGTGCCGCCGGCAAGCAGCGTAATCGTCAATTCGCAAACGCTGAAGTTGGCTGTGAGCAATGTCAAACGGCGCAGCGATGATCTTTCTCTGTCGCGCGAAAATCGGAGCCGTTTGGTGGAGACTCTGCAGGACGATTTGACCAATTCCATAAATCCGATATATTTGCCGCTGTTTTACGAAGCCCTTGACGATCATGTCAGCCGGCCTCAAAGCCGGCTCGGGAGCTTCTTTGACTATCTGCCCCAGAATACCCTGCTGATTTTGGATGATCCGCTGGCCATTGATCAGGCCGCACGGAATACGGAGCTTAATATGATAAATTATTGCTCAAAGCTAAAAACAGTGGAAAATTTTATCTGGAAAAAGAAAATGCATATCTTGATCATGTTGATGTTGGAGCCGCCATGGATAAGCTCAGACAAATTTCTCTCACAGCCCTCGGACTCGACACAGGCAGCGCCAGTATGACGGAAACAATAGTCTTTGAAGCTCATCAGCAATTACAGCTATTAAATTTCGTTGCCGGCGAGATTAAAGAAGATGCTCTCTTGCGGCAGACTGTGGAAAAGATCAAAAGCTGGCTTGCCGATGGAATGTTGGTTTTCTTTCTTTCGCCGACGCCGGAAGACTTTCACCGAATGCAGCATTTGCTATCATCCTACGATTTACCCGTGCAGATTCCGGCTGAACAAGGTCCAATCCTGAACAAAATAACTCTGTGGGACGGCAGTCCTCAGCTTATTTTATGGGAAGGGAGAATCTCCACAAGTTTTATCTTTCCGTCAATGAAGCTGGTGCTTCTGAGCGAAGAAGAAATCTTTGTGAAAAAGGTGTCCCGCCGCCGCACTCGTCCTCCGCGGGAAGCCTATTTTTTGAAGTCCTTTGGTGATTTAAAAGAAGGGGATTTTGTCGTTCACACCGATTTTGGCATTGGTGTTTATCGTGGGCTGGAAAAAATTAAGGTCGGAAAAGTCGAAAATGATTTCCTGACTATAGAATATTTGGATCGAGATAAACTATACATACCCGTAAATACGTTGCAAAAAATCCAAAGATATTTAGGTCCCGATGGTTACGTGCCGAAAATCGATAAGATGGGTGGGACTTCATGGGAGGTTCTAAAGGAAAGAGTTAAAAAATCTGTGAGGGAAGTCGCTGAGGAACTGGTTTCCATTTATGCCGCACGCGAAGTGTTGGAAAGAAAATCATTTGCCCCGCCGGATAGAATTTACGAGGAATTTTGTTCCACTTTTGAATTTGAGGAGACTCCCGATCAAGTTAAGGCTATTGAAGATATTCATCTGGACATGGATGACGTAAAGCCGATGGATCGGTTGATTTGCGGTGATGCCGGTTTTGGTAAAACGGAGGTCGCTATTCGATCAGCCTTTCGCGCCGTGATGGACGGCAAACAAGTTGCTCTCCTGGTGCCGACAACTATTCTGGCCGAACAGCATTATCAGACTTTTTCCCGCAGGCTTAAAGATCTCCCCATTCGTGTAGAGGTGCTTAATCGCTTCAAGAATGCGGCCGTGCAAAAGACAATTGTAGAGGAAATTAAAAATCAAAAAGTGGACATTGTTGTGGGAACACATCGCTTGCTCCAGAAAGATATTGAATTTAAGGAGCTGGGATTAGTTATAATCGATGAGGAACAACGTTTTGGAGTAGCGCACAAGGAAAAATTAAAGAAAATGCGCACACTTGTTGACGTGCTCACGCTTTCCGCGACGCCGATACCGCGTACTCTTCACCTTTCCCTGGTGGGCATCAGAGATTTATCGATCATTAACACGCCTCCGGAAGATCGTATACCTATAAAAACTTATGTGCTGGAGTTTGATGAAGACGTTATTAAAGAAGCTGTCGAAAGAGAGCTGGCCCGCCACGGACAAGTTTTTTTTATTCATGACCGGGTACGCTCAATCTTTTCTATTTTTCAATTGCTCAAACGCCTTGTGCCGGATGCCAATATTGGTGTTGTCCACGGTCAAATGAAACCTGCGGAAATAGAAAAAGCAATGGCTAAATTTGTTCGGCGGGAAAGTAACGTTCTTGTCAGCACCACTATCATTGGTTCCGGTTTGGATATTCCCACGGCCAATACGATAATTATAAATCGCGCCGATAGGTTCGGATTGGCGCAGCTCTACCAGTTGCGCGGCCGCGTAGGCCGGGCAAAACAGGAAGCTTTTGCTTATCTTTTATTGCCGCAGGGAGCAATGCTTTCCCGTGAAGCCATGAAAAGGTTGCAAGTAATTAAAGAGTTTTCCGATCCGGGTTCCGGATTCAGGATAGCGTATAATGATTTGGAAATCCGCGGTGGTGGAAATTTATTAGGTATTTCCCAGTCTGGTCATATTTGTGCAGTTGGTTATGAACTTTATACAGAGTTAATGGAAAAAGCGATTCGGGAAATTAAAGGGGAAGAAAATGGCGAACAAGAATTATTGCCTGAAATTCAGTTGGGAGTTTCTGCTTTCATTCCTGAAGGATATGTGCAAGATGTCTATCAGCGGTTGGTTTTATACAAAAGAATATCTTTAGCCGCAAATGATGAGGAAATTGATCAAATCAAAAGTAAATTGCAAGATTGTTATGGATCTTTGCCCGCGTCAGCAGAAAACTTATTACAAGTTATTAGCATTAGAAATTCCCTTAAATTGTTAAAAGGGGAAAAAATGGGCTATAATGGCAAGCGGTTATATATTTTTTTCCGGAACAATTCCCCAGTTGATCCGGCAAAGATTATCGCTCTTTATCGCAAGAAAATTCAAGAATTACGCTTTACGCCGGATCATAAATTGTTTGTGCCCGCGCCCAATCTTTCCGAAAAAGAAATATTGACACAAGCCAATTTGTTATTAAAGATGCTTGCCCAATAACAATAACCAATATATATATAAACATTATGACTAAAAAGAAAATTAAAATTTCTTCTCACCCCGGAAAACTGACAGATATAATATCGAACAGACATTATATTCTCCTATGCCTGCTGACAATTATTTTTGTTGCTGCTTGCGATAAAATTAATATTTTTTCCAGGCCTTACGTGGCGACAGTTAATGGAAGCAAGATTTATCTTGATGACTATCAAATACGGCTAAACCAAAAAATGTCCATGCTACCCAAAGATGTTTTAAGTCAGCCGAATTATGTAAAACGCCTCGAAGAAGAAGTTTTGGACAATATGATTACAGAGAAAATCATGTATTTACGCGCGCAAGAGTTGAATATTTCCGTAGGGGCAAGTGAACTGGAAGATAAAATTAACGAAATTAAAAAAGATTACGGAGAAGATTTTGCGAACCTGCTGGCACAGGAAAACATCAGATATGAACAATGGAAAGAAGATTTAAAAAAAGAAATGTTCCTGCAAAAGCTTGTTGCGGTCGATGTGAATGCCAAAATAAGAGTTTCGGATGATGAAGCCGAAGATTATTTTAATGAACACCGTAACAATTATAGAGTGGAGCCCCGCGTAAGGGTTGCCCAGATAGTTGTTAGAGATTTAGCCAAGGCCAAGGAAATACTGGCTCGATTAAATGCCGGCGATGATTTCGCCACGCTGGCTTCTAAGGCATCTATTGGTCCCGAAGCTCATCAGGGAGGGGATTTGGGATTTATAACCCGCGGGGTCATGCCCGAACCTTTGGAAGAAACTATTTTCAGGTTACCAGTCAATAAAATAAGTCCCATTGTACAAAGTCCTTATGGCTTTCATATTTTTAAGGTTTTGGAAAATCAATCGGCCGGAATTAAAAATTTTTCCGATATTAAGGAGGAAGTTGTGGCTGATATTCGGGCGCAGAAAGAAGAAGCGGCTTTCATAATCTGGCTGCAAGCCTTAAAGATGAAAGCAGTGATAAAAAAGGAAAACGCCATACTATGGAAGAAAGTAAACAGGCAAAAATAAAAAGAGAGGGTGGAAACGCTGTGGAATTTTACAAAAGAATTTTTTTGATTGCTTGGGGAGTAATGCTTTTATCTATACCAGTTGGTGCCGCTGTTGTGGATAAAATTGTTGCTATAGTAAATGAAGAGGTAATAACCCTTTCCGAATTTAATGCGGCGTTCGAACCTTACCGTAAAAATATAGAGGAAAATTATCAGGGCAAAGATAAAGAAGCGGTACTTAAGCAAGCAAGAGAAGCATTCTTGCAGCGTCTCATCGATAATATGCTGATTGAACAAGAAGCAAAAAAAACCGATACGGGCATTGTCGTCAAAGATGAGGAGGTAACGGAAGCAATCAAAAACATGCTGGCGAAAAAGAAATCAACCATGGATGATTTCTTAAAAAATCTTGCCAGGGAAGGTAATTCTCTGGAGTCTGTTAAGAAAGATATGAGAAATCAAATAATGCGTATGCGATTATTGCGGCGGGAAATCAAAGCTAAAATAGTTGTCAGTGACGAAGAAATAGGTGAGTATTACGACAAAAACCGTCAAAATTATGAGGGAAAAGAAGCAGTTAGAATTATGCAAATTTTACTGTTGCTTCCTCCCAAAGCGAATAAAGCCATGCGGATGAAACTAAAAGATCAGGCGAATAATTTACGCAAGCGCATTAAAAATGGAGAGCCTTTCGAATTACTGGCCGTAAAATATTCTCAGGGACCAGAGGCCAAGCAGGGCGGTGATGTTGGTTTTATTGAGCGAGGAGTAATTATTCCGGAAGTAGAAAAGGTTGCGTTTAGCCTGCCTCTCGGACAAGTAAGCGAAGTAATAGAATCAAGTCTTGGATTTCATATAATTATGGTAGTGGATAAAAGAGGTGCCGGATTGAAACCAATTGCTACGGTCAGAGAAGAAATAAAAACAAAAATCGAAGACGAAAAATTGGATAAAAGATATGGGGAATGGATCACTGCTATCAGGAAAAAATCATACATTGAAATAAGATTGTAAACAAGTAGCATAGTTAAAGATGGATGCAATAAAAATCAAAGGTGCTTCCCAACACAATTTAAAAAATATTAGTTTAGATATACCCCGCGATAAGCTTGTTGTCATTACCGGTGTGAGTGGTTCCGGCAAATCGTCGCTGGCTTTTGACACAATCTATGCCGAAGGTCAAAGGCGTTATGTGGAGTCGCTTTCCACTTATGCGCGTCAATTTATCGGACAAATGGACAAGCCGGATGTGGAATCGATTGAAGGCTTATCGCCAGCCATAGCTATTGAGCAACGCACAGCCAGCCACAATCCTCGTTCCACCGTAGGTACGGTAACCGAAATTTATGACTACTTCCGTCTGCTATATGCCGGTATTGGTGTCTGCCATTGTTATAACTGCGGACGGGAAATCAAATCGCAAACAATCGACAGTATCGTAGAAAATGTTTTGTCTCTGCCCGCTAATACACGCTTCAGCATTATGGCCCCGATGGTTCGTGGCAAAAAAGGAGAATTCCAGAAAGAATTGAAAAAGCTCCAAAAGGAAGGGTTTGTGCGTGTACGAATTAACGGAGAAATCAGAGACCTAGCCGAAGAAATTATTCTCAATAAAAATAAACGCCATGACATCGATTTGATTGTTGACCGCTTGGTATTGAAGGAAGGCGTAAGAAAAAGACTGCGTGATTCTCTGGAAATTGCCGTAAGCCGGGGAGAAGGATTGGTGCGCATAGTTCTCGCTTCCGGCGAAGAAATACTGTGCAGTGAAAAATATGCCTGTCCGGATTGTGGAATAAGCATCCCCGAACTTGCCCCCCGCATGTTTTCCTTTAACAGCCCCTATGGAGCTTGTCCTGACTGCAATGGCCTAGGCACCCGTATGCACTTTGCGCTGGATCTGGTTGTGCCGGATGCCGGATTGTCTTTGCGCGAAGGGGCGATTGCGCCCTGGGCGGGAAGAACCTCTCTTTACTATCATAATGTTTTGGATGCTCTTTCCACTCATTACGGATTTGATATCAATACTCCGTTTAATAAATTGCCGGAAAAAATTCAAAAAGTTCTGCTCTATGGATCGGGAACAGAGAGCATTAAATTTTATCATGACCGTCCTGATAAAAGATACTTTGCTCATCACCCTTTTGAGGGAGTCATTAAACAATTGGAACGCCGCTGGCGGGATACAACGTCGAGTGCAGTGCGCAACGATCTGGCGCGCTACATTGATTTGAGTGCGTGCGAGACGTGTCATGGAGCTCGTTTAAAAAAGGAAAGTCTAGCCGTAACTGTGGGGGGGGAATATCTATGAGCTCTGCCGGATTTCCATCCGCGAATGTTTTAACTTTTTCGAACAATTGGCACTGACAGTACAGGAAAAAATCATAACCGAAAGGATTCTTAAAGAAATCAAAAATCGTCTGCGATTCTTGCTCAATGTGGGCATGGATTATTTAAGCCTCGATAGATCAACGCTGTCCTTGTCGGGAGGTGAAAGCCAACGTATCCGGCTCGCAACGCAAATCGGATCCGGGTTGATGGGCGTTTTGTATGTCTTAGATGAGCCGACGGTAGGACTTCATCAAAGGGATAATTTGCGGCTGATAGATACTTTGAAGAAATTGCGCGATATGGGCAATACCGTGCTTGTTGTGGAGCACGACGCCGAAATGATGATAGCTTGCGATCACATTGTAGATATGGGACCGGGTGCCGGAGCCAACGGCGGAAACGTGGTTTTTCAAGGCCCTCCGGAAGAAATTTTAAAAAGCGATGAATCGCTCACCGGCAGATTTTTATCCGGCAGAGAATCCATAGCTTTGCCGTCAAAAAGGCGCCCAATTACCGGCAGGCATATTATTTTAGAGGGAGCCAGTGAAAATAATCTCAAAAATATTGATATTAAAATACCGGTAGGAGTGTTCACGGCAGTAACCGGAGTATCCGGTTCCGGCAAAAGCACAATGGTTGTCGAAACTCTTTATAAAGTCCTCGCGCGCCGCTTAAACCAGCATCGCGGGGCAATGGGAAAAATCAAGAAGAGTTACGGATTTGGGAGATATTGAACGGGCCATCATGATTAACCAACAGCCGATAGGCAGGACACCGCGATCTAATCCGGTAACTTATACCGGAATTTTTTCTTTTATCCGCGACTTATTTACTAATCTTTCCGAATCTCGGGTACGCGGTTACAAACCGGGACGGTTCAGCTTTAACGTCAAAGGCGGCCGCTGTGAGGCGTGTGAAGGTAATGGGTTAATTAAAATTGAAATGCATTTTCTGCCGGATGTTTATGTTACTTGCGATGTTTGCCACGGCAAACGTTTTAATCAAGATACACTGGATATCAAATATAAAGATAAAAGCATTGCCGAAGTTCTGGACATGACGGTAAGCGAGGCACTAATGTTTTTTTCCAATATTTCCCCGATCAAATCGCACCTGCAATTACTTAACGATGTCGGGTTGGGTTATATCCATTTGGGGCAGTCGGCAACCACTCTCTCCGGCGGCGAAGCGCAGAGAATAAAGCTGGCCCGGGAGTTGGGCAAAAGAATCAACAGCAACACTCTTTATATTCTGGATGAACCGACCATTGGGTTGCATTTTGCCGATATTCAAAAATTGCTCGATGTTTTAAAACGCCTTGTCGACATGGGCAATACCATCGTCGTAATCGAACATAATCTGGACGTGATTAAATGCGCCGATTATATTATTGACCTCGGGCCGGAAGGCGGGCCGGGCGGCGGTCAAATTATTGCGACCGGTACCGTAGAAAAAGTGGCCGGGGAAGAAGAATCAGCGACCGGCCGATTTTTGAGAAAAATTCTTTCCGCCTAGGCGCATTTTTTTAATGAGGCTCAAATATTACCAGTGTAGCGTGGTAATATTTATTAGCCGAATTAATGAGACTCAGATTTTAAAAAACGAAGTGCCTTGAAATTTGCTAGTCGAATCAATGGCTCTCGCTGACTATAGGAAACGCAAGTGAAATTAATGAAACTTAGATATTGCAAGTGCAGCACAGCAATATCTGCTAGTTGAATTATCCCGCCACAAGCGGAGGGTATCGCAGAACCCGTGGTTAATGAGACTCTGGCGATAATGCTGAAGCTGTGAATTTTCAGTTGCAGCAAAATCTTGACATAATATTCTAAAAGGTTCAATATATTAAAGTGCGAGAGTATGTTGATTTCGATGTCTGTTAAAATCGAATAAAGCTGTAAGAATGTTGGGCAAGGAAGGATAATAGGATGACTTTAGCGCCAATCGCACCTTTAAAACAGAGGCATTCAATATTAATTGTCGATGACGAAGAATCTATTCTTAGTGCTTTTAAGCGTATTCTGGCCGACGAAGATTACGAAATTCACACGGCTCGCGATGGAATGGAAGGCCTAAATAAGCTGCGTGAAGCGAAAAAACCTTTCTCCCTTATTATTTCCGATCAAAGAATGCCGGTTATGAACGGCGTGCAATTTTTTTCCAGGGCCAGGGATATTTTTCCGGATGCCGTACGCATACTATTAACCGGATATGCCGATACCGATGCCATAATTGACGCCATCAATAAAGGAGGCATCCACCTTTATTTTACCAAACCATGGTGTGAGGAGGAACTGCTGATTCACATCAAAGAATCACTTTCGAAAACGGAACTGGTGATGGAAAATAGACAATTGGTTGAATTAACCAAAAAACAAAACGACGAGCTGCTGGAATTAAACAAAACTCTTGAAGATAAAGTTAAAGAGAAGATAAGTGATCTATTAGTCAAAGCCGAAGAACTAAAGGTGAGTTACGAAAAATCACAAATGATTTTGGATGGCACAGTAAAAACGATGTCTAAAATCGTGGAAACCCGCGATCCTTATACTTCCGGTCATGAGGCTGCAGTAGCCATAATATCATGTAAAATAGCGAAAGAAATGGCGATGCCTAAGGAACAAATTGAGGCTATTAAAGTTGCCGCAACTCTTCATGATATCGGAAAAATATCCGTGCCCTCAGAAATATTAACCAAGCCGGGGCATTTGAGTGATTTGGAAAGGGATATAATCAAAACACATTGTAGGGTTGCCTATGATATTCTTAAAACTATTGAATTTCCCTATCCGGTAGCGCAAATCATTTTGCAACACCATGAAAGGATGAACGGTTCAGGTTATCCACAGGGGTTAAAGGGGGAAGAGATATTGCTCGCGGCGCGCATTATAGGGACTGCTGATGTTATTGATGCTATGGCTTCCCATCGGCCTTACCGGCCGGCACTGGGTGTTGATTCCGCGATTAAAGAAATAGTCAAATACAAGGGAATCCTTTACGATTCGACGGTTGTTGATACCTGCCTAAAAATATACAAAACCGCCGGTAAAACGGCATTTGCTCAAGCAGATAATTCTGAAAAATAACTAAAAAACTTCCTCCATTTACTGATTATTAAACGCTTTTTTATCGGGGATATATGCCGAGGACAAGTTCCGGTTAATAAGCTCCAAAACCACCGAATTATAAAGTTATTAAAATATCTAAATGCCTATTTTCGTCCTGCCGGGCAGGCGGTCATGCATCATAAGCAATGGTATTGAAAGCCGATGAATGAAGCTTGATACAGACTCAGGAACTTCGGATCGGCGGAACAGCTTTTTTTGATCGTCAACACCAGTACCGACAAACTTTCTCATAAAGCGGTAACCCAGAGCGGCAAGCGAATGCACAGTGGGCAAAATACTTTTTAGTTCGGGAGATTGTTTGAAAGAATAATTCGTCACCGGCGCGCAACCAACTGTATCAACTTCCAGCTTCAAGACGTCGCCGCGAATTTTATTTTTCATTCTGGTGTCTCTTGAAATAATGGGATAAATCAAAAATGTTTGTGCCTGGACATTAAGATTATTTCCGCTTGCCGAATATTGCCCGGCCAATGCGGACAATCGTCGCTCCTTCTTCAATGGCCACTTCGAAATCATCGGTCATGCCCATGGAAAGTTCTTCCATTTGAATCCCCGGACTTTGTTGACGAGAGATATTATCACGAAGATTTCTTAAAGCGGAAAAGTAAGGACGGGCATTTTCAGGATTATGGGAATATGGAGCCATAGTCATTAATCCGTGCACGACCAGATTTTCCAGGCCGGCTATTTGCTCAATTAAGGCCGGGACATCAGCCGCCGGAATACCGCTTTTTGATTCTTCGCCGCTGACATTGACTTCCAGCAAAACATTTAATTTGCGGTTGATCAGGCCTGCTCTTTTATCGAGTTCCTGCGCGAGTTCGAGGCGGTCAACGGAATGAACATAGTCAAAGAGGGTGACGGCATATTTTGCTTTATTGGTCTGCAGATAGCCGATCATATGCCATCCGGCACGGCTGCCAATGGCGGCAATTTTATCTTTGGCCTCCTGAACATAATTTTCGCCGAGCATGGTTATACCGGCGTCAATTGCCTTGATGATATATTCGGTGGGAATGGTTTTAGTCACCGCCAACAATTTAATGGAATCAGGATTACGGCCGCACTTTACGGCAGCGGAAACTATCCTTTGTTTTATCGTATTTATATTGTCAGATATATTTATTGTCATTAAATCTAACCAAAGCTGATCGCTTCTAATTTTGTTAATGTTTCCAAAACTTCGCAAAGCGGCAGGCCGATCACATTGGTGTAAGAGCCTCGAATTGCTTTTATGAAATAAGCCCCTTTCCCCTGCAGGGCGTATCCGCCGGCCTTGTCGTATGGCTCATCGCAGGCTATATACCAATCCAATTCTACGGCGCCGATCTTTTTAAATTTGACCATTGATTGAACAATATCAGAGCGACTTACTTTAGAGGCGGCTTGAGTGACAGTAAAACCGGTAAATACTTTATGCTCACGGCCGCTTAGTTTTTTCAGCATTTCTTTGACCTGTGGTTTATTTTTGGGCTTGCCTAAAATAAGGCCGTCAATGACAACAATTGTATCCGCTCCCAGCACCCACGCCTGTGGATATTTTCTGGCAATGAGTTGAGCCTTTTCTTGAGCCAGTCTGCGGACATGCTGTTGCGGGCTTTCTCCCTCGCTGTAATCTTCATCGACATGAGCGGGGATGGTTTTGAACTTCAAACCCACCGACCGCAGCAGCTCCCGCCGTCGCGGCGAAGCCGAAGCTAAAATAAGTTGTCCGGATAAAGAGATAGGCATTAATTTTGCTTTCTGTAATATGAATATAGTGATTTTTATCACAAATAAACTTTTAACTGTCAATTGGAAATTATATTTGCTTCTTGACGTGATTTGGGGTTATTATAAAACCAGAAAATATCAATGAGGTGGATGATGAAAAAAATATTAAGTGTATTTTTAACAATCGTTTTCTTATCGGTGTTTATTAGTATTGCTCTGGCTGAAGAAAGAATTGTGCAGCTGACAATACCCGGCTGTTCCGCTTGAAACTCCAATGCCAGGATAGGTTCTATCCTGAAAAAAATTGACGGAGTGAAGAAACATGAGAATAAAGGGCATGATTTGCTGATTATTACTTTTGATGACGAAAAGACTACCCTCAACATTATTCTTGATGAACTGAAAAAAGGGAAGTTTAGTCCAACCGGTGATCCGGTGTATATAAAGTAAGCCTAAAGGTATTTCTTTTTTTTTGCCGCTTCCAGAGTTGCGACCACTTTTTTTACATCCTGGGAGCGGCCTTTTTTGCAAATCAGCAAGGCATCCTTTGTTTCTACGACGATTAAATCTTTTGCTCCTACGATAGCGACAAGCTTTTGCGGGCTATAAACAAGAGAGCCCTCCGTATCTTCAAAAATTACATTACTGCCGGTTACGGCATTGCCTTGATCATCTTTGGCCAATATTTCCCAAAGCGCGTCCCAACTGCCCACATCGCTCCAGCCAAAATAGCCTCTTAGCATAAAGACATTAGCCGCTTTTTCCATGACACCGTAATCAATAGAAATCGAGGTCAGCTTTTTGTAAACGCTACGGATAGTAACCGCTTCTCTGGAAGTGCCAAGAACTTTTTTGATTTTCATCAGGCCTGAGTATAAGTCCGGCAAAAAGCGGGCAATTTCTTCTAAGATGGTTGAGGCTTTCCAAATAAACATGCCGCTGTTCCAATAAAAATTGCCGCTTTGAACAAATGTTTGCGCTTGCGTGAAATCCGGTTTTTCTCGTATGGATTTTACCCGGAAAACTTCCTCCTTTCCTATATGCTGAAAAGAATCGCCATATTCAATGTAGCCAAATCCTGTTTGGACGCTGGAAGGTTTAATGCCGATTGTAGCCAGCGCGTTCTCTTTTGCAGCAAGTTGTGCCGCCGCGGCGATTACTTCCAAATATTTACTGGAATCGGTGATGGCGTGGTCGGAGGGCAGCACAACCATGACATCATCGCCGACTTTTTTTTGTATATGCAACGCCGCGAGGCCAATGCAGGGTGCTGTATTTTTACCTTCCGGTTCAATAATGATATTTTTTTGGGGGATTTCCGGAAGCTGTTTGATTAGCTCACGCGCGTGCTTTTTGCCTGTCACCACTAAAATGTTTTGCGGGGCAATCAGTTCTTTAATGCGGTCAACTGTTTCCTGAATGATCGTTCTTGTGCTTATTATATCCAGTAAATGTTTGGGCTTTTTCTCTCTGCTATGGGGCCAGAAGCGAGTGCCTCTGCCGCCAGCCATGATGACAGCATGCATTTTTCCAAACTCCCTGCGGTTTTGTAATGAATGAATGTAATTACTGAATGCTATAATACAAAGTGCCTTGCAATTTCAAGTTAGAAAAGATAGCCTAAAACTTAATGGCAACGATGATTTATCCGGAAATGATATTGAAAAAGGGGCGGGATACAGCTCTGTTGCGCGGCCATCCTTGGGTATTTTCCGGCGCAATCGCCGCAATTAAAGGAAAACCGGATGCCGGTGATATTGTTTTAGCCAAAGATGCGGGCGGCAAACCTTTGGCTTTAGGATTTTTTAATCCCCGAACAGACATTGCTTTTCGTATCTTGACGAAAAACTGCGAAGAAGAAATTACTCCTCATTTTTGGCAAAGCCGCCTGAACGGGGCGTACAAATTAAGGCAAAGGATTATTACTGCGCAAACAAACGCTTATCGCCTCATCAATGCCGAAGGAGATGGCTTTCCAGGGTTGATTGTTGATGTCTATGACTCTACACTGGTGCTCTCCATTGCCACTGCCGGAATGGAAAAACAAAAAAACAATATTTTAGATGCTCTTGTTTCTCAATTAAAACCAGCGCGGATTTATGAAAAAAGCGAGGGCCGGTCACGCTCATTGGAGGGGCTGGAAACCAAGATCGGTTTTGTTTCCGGAGATAATGAAAACGGTGTTGTGGAAATATTGGAAAACGGACTAAAATTTAAAGTTGACTTTATTACCGGGCAAAAAACCGGTTTTTTTCTTGACCAGCGGATCAATAGAGAAAAGATAGGCGCGCTGAGCCGCGACGCCAGTATTTTAAATTGTTTTTCTTACACTGGAGTTTTTTCCGTTTATTGCGCCCAAGGCGGCGCGAAAAGAGTCGTTTCTTTGGATATATCCAAGCCCGCCTGCATGATGGCAAGAAAAAATTTACAGCTCAATTGTTTTTCCGCTGAAGACTATCCGGTAATAGAAGATGACGTCTTTGATTATTTGCGGAGCACTAAAGAAAGTTTCGACATGATTATTCTTGACCCTCCGGCATTTGCCCAAGCTAAGAAAGATGTGGCCAAAGCCGCGCGCGGTTATAAGGAGATTAATTTACAGGCGATCAAGCATCTGGCCCATGGAGGAATTCTCGCGACATTTTCCTGTTCCAATTTTGTTGAAGAAGATCTTTTTGGTAAAATCGTTCTTGGTGCTGGACGCGATGCCGGCGCTGATTTACAATTGGTAACAAAATTAGCCGCAGGGCCGGATCATCCGGTTTTGCTGGGACATCCCGAAGGCCACTACCTTAAGGGGCTTCTCCTGGTCAAGAAAAATTGATCCACTGTTTTTTTATCCGGTGTTACAACTCATCTTCTTTTACAAATAAAAGCATAAAACAGGCGACGAGAGACAGGACAAGAGATAAATAAAAAGGAGCCTGCATGTTAATACTATCCCAGAGAAGGCCGGCAATCAAGGAAGCCGGCAGGGCGCAAATGCCGATGGCCATTTGAAAGACGCCCAAGCCAGTGGCCCGGAAACAGTCCGGGCAAAGTTCCGAGGTATAAGTTTTTTGTACGCTTTCCAGCGCCGCCTTATGCAATCCGTAAAGGACAAAAACGGCGATAACGACGATGGGATTGGTTGATAAAATAAAACTGATGCAAATTGCTGCCCATAAAATAAAAGCTAAATACATTAGCTTTTTCCTCCCTATTTTGTCCGATAGTTTTCCCATGGGCAAAGAAAAAATCGCCGCCGTTACGGTAATTATAAGATAGAAAAGGGGCAAATAAGTTGCTTTAAAACCGCATTTACCGGCAAAGATAAGCAAGAAAGAATAACTGAAAGCACCTAGTGTAAAAACAGAGTTCAGAAAAAGAAATAATTTAAAATTGGTATCTAAATCTTTGAAGGTAAAAACAGCAAATAGTTTTTTATCTGAAATTTTATTTTCCTTAATATATTTATAAATAAGAAATGCGCTGGCAAGAGATGGCAGGGCGGCGATGAGAAAAAGGTTGGTAAAACCGATATGCTCAAAAAGCAAAAGGCAAACAACAATGCCGCAAACTGCGCCTAAATTATCCATGGCTTTCATTAAGCCAAAATTGCCGCCGCGATTTTGATCGTTGGAAATATCGGCAACTAGCGCATCACGGGGGGCGGAGCGGATTTTCCCGGAACGGTCTAATATTTTAAGAGGGATCAACCACTGCCAGCTAGGCGCGAGCGCATAACCAAACCGCGATATGGAACCCAAAATATAACCAGACCATATAAAAAATTTTCCTTTTCTGATTTTGTCGGAAATGTAGCCGGATACGGCTTTAGATATGGAAACGAAAGCTTCACCCAATCCGTCAATCAACCCCAGCATGGCCATATTGGCACCCATAACGGAAGTTACAAACAATGGCCAAACCGGATAAATCATGTCCGAGCCAAAATCATTTAAGAAAGAAGCCCAGGCAAATGCCCGCATAGATCTTTTGTTTTCTTCTTTGGGTTTTTCTGTCATGAATTATGAAAGGATTGAAGGCGCGATAACATAAATTAGGGAATAGACAACAGACCAGATTAAAATGCCGGCCGTAATTAAGATACAGGCATAGGCCAAAAGTTTATGTCCTGCCGTTTCCTGTTTTTTTTCATTATATCCCATCAGAAAAGCAAAAAGTATCCCCGAGAGCAGTCCGCCGCCATGAGCCCAGTTGTTTATGCCGCTGACTATAATTCCGAAGACTATTAATCCTATAACCCAGCCTACCGCTTGTTTATATATGGCCTGTCCGTAATAACCGCCGCGGCTTTTTCCATAATATAAAATTGCGCCGATTAATCCACAGATACTAGCTGATGCGCCGATTGTGAAGGCAACACCAAACAACAGTGAAGTGGCAAAACCGACAACACCGGTCAGAATATATATGCTGAAAAAACGGTGAAAGCCAAATATTTGCAGAACGAAAGGTCCTAATTGGTATAAGGCCATCATATTAAAAGCAATATGTAAAATTCCTCCATGCAAAAATGAAGCGGAAATTAAAGTCCAAAAGCGGTGAAATTCGAATACGGGCACCGTGCCTGTTGCTCCCAATAGAAAAAGGCTCTGGCCTGAAGGAGAAAGAAAATTAAAAGGACTGCCGCCGGGAAAAACTCCCTGTGGATTTAAGAAAAATGCCAGAATATAAAAAGCGATGTTGATGTAGATAATGGTCATTACCGGGTCAAAAGCGAAAAAAATATTTCTGATAATTCCTGCAGTATTGTGCAAACCCGGGTGTAAAAAACCACAATACGGGCAAGAAGGTTCGTCAGAGCTGATCAGCTTACGGCAGTTGGGACAAAGAATCGATTTTCTTTTGGAGGACATATTAATTCCTATTAATCCATTATAATTTTAGTTGCAGATTTAATTAACAACATTAATCCAAGTTGTAAAGAAAATACTGCTCGCATTGACTATTATTTTTCATATACTATATGCTATCGCTAAACAGGAAGGTTTTGTAAAAGTCTAAAACGGGGAGATATGCAAATCAAAGATCGCGTCGTAATAAAAATTGAATCAGTGGCATTTGGCGGCGAAGGAGTCGGACGCGTTGACAATTTTGTGGTATTCATTCCCTTTGCCGCTCCGGAAGATGAACTGGAAGTTGAAATTATTCAGCTCAAAAAGAAATTTGCCCGCGGTAAAATATTACAGATAGTCAAACCATCGCTGATGCGAGTAAGCCCACTGTGCCGCTATTATGAAAACTGCGGCGGTTGTTGCTACCAGCACTTAAATTATGAATACCAGCTGGAAATTAAAAAAAAGCAGGTAGAAGAAGTATTTCGAAAAATCGGCAAATTTGCGACTCCGCCTATTGGGAAGACCATAGCTGCCTCAAATGTTTATAATTATCGTGGAAAGGCTGAGTTTCATTCCTCGAGAACATCTAACGGCTGTAAGATAGGTTTTTTAGATGTTTCCGGCGGGGAAATTGTGGATATTGAGCGCTGTGAAATTATGGAAGAAACAATAAATGACAAATTGCGTATATTGCGGCAAAATAAACAACAGTTGCGCAATAATGATGCTCGTTTAACAATTTGGTCAGGTCTTTTTGCCGATCAGAAAGGTACAGTCACTAGGATGGTTAGGGAGAAAACGTTTTTAGTGCCCCAAGGAGGATTTTTTCAGGCAAATCTGTATTTGACGGATCAATTGGTAGATGAGGTTTGCCGTCTGGCAATGTCTAAAGAAATAAATACTTTAATTGATGTCTATTGCGGCAGCGGTCTTTTTTCGATTTTTCTGGCGCCTTATGCTAAAAGTGTTATCGGTATTGAAATAAGCGAAAAAGCAGTAAAATATGCGCAAATAAATGCCGCCAATGCGGATGTGAAAAACGTTAGGTTTATCCAGGAAAAAGTCGAAAATGTTTTGCCGGGGGAATTTTTATCTTCAAAAAAAGAAAACAATTTACTTGCGCTTGATCCGCCCCGCAACGGCTGTAGCGAATCGGTATTGAAAACAATTACGGATTTAAAGCCGCAAAGGATTATTTATATTTCCTGCGATCCGGCGACGCAGGCGCGGGACGTTAAATATTTAGATGCTCATGGTTACACACTGCTTAGTCTTTTACCCCTGGACATGTTTCCACAAACCGAGCATATTGAAGTTATCGGTTTATTGGCGACAAGATGAAAAAAAGATGGTAGTTTAGGTGGCAAGTTGGTGACGGGAAAATAATTAAGAAAAACTAACATCGAATAAGCAATAAAAATATTTTTGTAGCTTTCAGGCGAAAATATTGTTATTTAAGCGCCAAATTTAAACATTTAAAAATGCATGTGGAGGAGAAAATGCCGTCGAAAAGTAAGAATGTGAGACTTGAACAGCGCCGAATTCTGGAGAAAAAACTGGATTTGCGATTGCAACAATTAGCCCAAAAGGGGATCAGCAAAGAAAAAGCCCAGAGTGACCCCCTTGTTAAAAATCTTAAGGCAAAAATTAGACAAACTAATATAAGAATTGCCGTCTTTGAGAAATTTGTCCGGCGCACCCAGGAATTAGCGCAGGCAAAAGCGCAAAAATTAGCCGAACCAAAGAAAAAAGAGAAAAAACCGAAGGCTGCGCCTAAACCGGCACCCGAACCTAAACCTGTTCCCGCTGCGGCTGAGCCGAAACCTCCGAAACAACCAACGCCTCCGACACCAGAGCCTAAACCAAAACCCGTGCCTAAACCTGAGCTGCCGCCGGTACCAGTAGAAAAAGTGCCATCAGAACCGCTGGAGTCGAAGCTGGAGAAAAAACCAGCAGCCCCAATCCCAGAACCGGCACCAAGGCCGATGCAAGTTGAACCGGAGGCGGAGAAACTGCCCTTGGCTCCGGAGACGGTATCTACTCCGGCACCGCAGCCATTACCGGCTGAGCCGAAGATTGAGGAAAAACCAGTTGTTCCGGTTGCTGTTTTTAAACCGGCGCCAAAACCAGTTCCAACAACAGCAAAAGCTAAACCGAAAGCTAAAAAAGAACCGAAAGTTGCGGTAGCAAAACCCAAGAAGCCTGAGCCCACGCCCAAGAAACAGCCAAAAGCCGAGGCACCAAAGGCAAAGCCAAAACCGAAAACGACAAAGGTAACAAAGGCAACAAAGGCAAAGGCTGCACCGAAACCTAAAACAAAGACGGCAGCCACCGCTGATAAAAAAACAAAAAAACCAGCGGCGGCCAAAGCAAAAACACCGCCGAAAAAAAGCACAACTAAGAAAAAAGGAAAATAAGATTCAGGTAAACAAAAAGGGGCAAATCAAATATAGTTTGCCCCTTTTTTTTCAGCATTGGCGTCCCCATGGGGAGTCGAACCCCAGTTACAGGCGTGAAAGGCCCGTGTCCTAGGCCTCTAGACGATGGGGACGTCGGGAAGTAATTGATATGTTAAGGTGCGCGCCTTATATATTGTTCAATGTAGAATGTCAAGCAATGCCTCAATAAAAGTCACAAGAAGCCTAAGAATACTCTGCGGCTGAGCAAAGTATGAGATTGGCCGTAATTAATTGTGAAAGAAAATGGTAACCAAAGAAACAGTCACCAAAATTCTCGAAGATATAGCAGTTCTTTTGGAATTGACCGGAGAAAATCCCTTTAAATCCCGTGCCTACCAAAATGCCGCCCGCAATCTGGAAAAAGTAGAATCTGACCTTGACGAAGTGGTGCGGCAGGGGAAAATTTATGAAATCGAAGGTATCGGCGAGGCTATCGGTAAGAAAATCGTGGAACTGATGACTACGGGGAAATTGGAATATTACGAAAAACTCAAAACGTCCGTTCCTTCCGGTCATTTGGAAATGTTAAAAATAAGCGGTCTAGGCCCGAAAAAAATCCATGCTCTTTATGAACAATTGGGAATAAAAACCATAGGCGAGTTGGAATATGCCTGTCATGAAAACCGCCTTGTTGAACTCAAAGGTTTTGGAAAAAAATCTCAGGAAAATATTTTAGCCGGCATCGAAAAGCTGAAGATTTACAAAGAAAGAAGGCTTTACGCGGAAGTTGAAGGTCAGGCTGAAACTCTGCTTACGTCTCTAAAGGAATATAAAGATATTTCTGCCGTCAGTATTGCCGGTTCATTGCGCCGCGGCAACGAAACTGTCAAGGACATTGATATTCTGGCCAGCTCTACTAATTCCGAGAAATTAGCGCAAGCTTTCGCCAATATGGATGAGGTCGCTTCTATTATTGCTAGCGGCGAAACTAAAGTCAGCGTGATTTTAAAATCAGGTATTAATGCCGATTTACGTATTGTAACCGAAAGTGAATTTCCTTATGCCCTGCATCATTTTACGGGCAGTAAAGAGCACAACACCGCCATGCGGGGCAGAGCTAAAGACATGGGACTCAAAATGAATGAATATGGGCTTTTCCGGGGAGAGAAAAATATTAAGTGCGCAAGTGAGGATGAAATATTTGCTGCGCTGGGACTGCAATTTATAGAACCGGAATTGCGGGAAAACATGGGCGAGATCGAAGCTGCCGAAAAGAGCGTGTTACCTTTATTGGTCGAAAAAAAAGACGTGCAGGGGCTTTTTCATATCCACACCAATTTCAGTGATGGAACAGATACACTGGAGAGTATCGTAAACGCGGCAAAAAAAATGGGATTAAAATATATCGGCATCAGCGATCATAGCCGCTCAGCTTATTATGCCGGAGGCTTGAAAATGGAGGATATTCAAAGACAGCATGAACTCATCGATAAGCTCAATGAAAAATATAAGCCATTTTATATTTTTAAGGGAATCGAATCGGATATTTTACCTGACGGCAGTTTGGATTACGATGAAGGAGTTCTAGCACGCTTTGATTTTGTAATTGCCGCTGTTCATTCCAATTTCAATATGTCTGCGGAGGAGATGACCGGCCGTATTAAGAAAGCTTTGCTGAATAATTATGCTACCATGCTCGCCCATCCGACCGGCAGGTTGCTTTTATCGCGCGAGCCTTACGCGCTAAACATTATGGAAATTATTGATGCAGCGGCTGAGTATGGGCAGGGCACTGGAGCTCAACGCCAACCCGCACCGTCTGGATTTAGATTGGCGCAATTGCATTCATGCTAAAAAGAAAGGTGTAAAAATTGCCATCAATCCCGACGCTCATCAAATAGGAGGATTGCAAGATATTGGTTTTGGAATTAAGATAGCCCGCAAAGGATGGCTTACAAAGGGCGATTGCCTTAATTGTCTGAATCTTAAGGAGATGAAAGCTTATTTGCTCAGCAAACAATAATTAAGCAGGAGGTGCGTTATGAATATTAGAGATTTTAGAAAACCCGAACATAATGTCAATGAACTATTTTTAAGCCGGTGGTCACCGCGGGCCATGTCTGGTGAAGAAATTGACGAGGCCGCCTTATTTTCTCTTTTTGAGGCGGCGAAGTGGGCGCCTTCCTCCAATAATAACCAGCCCTGGCGATTTATTTACAGCCGCCGCAATACAAAAAACTGGACAACTTTCTTCAATCTGCTGGCTGAGGGTAATCAAGGATGGGCTAAAAATGCCGCGGTGCTGATAGTTGTTATTTCGAAAACAACATTTGATAACGGTAAAAATGCGCGGACGCACTCCTATGATGCTGGCGCCGCCTGGGAAAACTTCGCTCTGCGAGGATCGCTTGCGGGGCTGGCCGTGCACGGTATGCAAGGTTTTGATTACGACAAGGCAAAGGAAGTTTTGCATATTCCCGATGGCTATCAGGTGGAAGCGATGATTGCCGTGGGGAAAAAAGGAAAGAAAGAAGATTTGCCTCAGTACCTGCAAGAACGTGAATTTCCATCGGCAAGAAAGAACCTTGCCGAAATAGCTATGGAAGGATTTTTCAAAAAATAAAGGGCACAATTTTCGCAAAAAATATTGAAAAAAATACAGCCGGCAATTTCTTATTTAAGACTTCTATAACCGGCCGTCAGATACTACAATTATTGTAGATGAATCATCAATCTTTGATATTTTTATATTTAAATACTCGAAAACTAATTTTAAATTTTTCTTTTAATTAAATAATTGCCATTATATACCAACACCTTACAGGGTTATAATATTTAGCTTTCTCTTTTGGTCTGTCAATTGCTTAAAAAAGCAATCCAGATACATTCAAATTTTAGTTTTTTCCTAGATTAAAGGAATAACTATAAATTTGCGTACAATAAAAATAAAGATTAAAGAAAGTCTTGATATATAAAAAAATGTTGAGAAAAAGGTTTCTTGTACATTTCTGTTTATGCCTTCTCTTGATCTTGGCGATATCCACGCCAGCTTTTGCAGATTTGACCGCCTCTGTCACCCTCGCCGGTAATGGGACGATATATCCGGGCGAGACCACGTCTCTGCAGATAACCCTCTCGAACACCAATGACTCATATGTGATTGAAAATGTCGGATTTAGCAACAGTCTGCCCGGTGCAGTTTTGCCCAATCCCAATGGCCTGAAGATATCCGGCACGGCCACCTATACATGCACTGATCCGGCTACAGGCATTACCACCGACCCCGGCACCGAGACCCTGACAGCGGTCAGCGGAACCCAGGCCATATCGCTTTCGGGCGGTATCATTCCCATGCACTCGGACACGAACGGTCACGACGGATACTGCACGATCATCATCCCGGTCACCGCGGGAACATCAACCGGCAACCCCGCGACCTATACTTACACGATATTAAGCAGCGCGGTTAACGGATTCGAAAACAGCGTGGCTGTTTCGAACTCAGGCAATGTTAGCCAGAGTGTCAATGTTCAGGGGCTCGCGAAACCGACGATATCCAAGAGCTTCGTCGCCTCAACCCTCTATCTTGGCGGCAGTTCGACTACACTTTCAATAACGATAACCAATACTAATCCGGTCGCCCTGACCAACGTCGGCATCACCGATGTCTTCCCGGCACTTGCCAACCCTCAGGCCGGAGGGGTTCAACAGGGTATTATCAGGGTGGCGGCCACGCCGAATGCTTCTTTTGTTTGCCCGGGCGGAACAAATGGCAGTATAAACCCTGCCGCCGGTGACACCTCGATTGGCGCCACTGGCGGCACCCTTGCTGCCAACGGCACCTGTACGGTCAGCGTGGACGTCGAAGCCAATCACACGAACGGCCAATACAGCGTCACCCAGACCAATACTATCAATGCCAGCACCCAGTTTTTCAATGATGTCGGCATTCCAGCCTTCGGAAACGCCACACGGAATATCACCGTTCGTTCGCCGCTGGCGGTAACCAAAGCTGTCAACGCCGGCGCTGTGGCCGCCGGGGAGGCAGGCCACTTCACCATCACGCTCACCAACAGAGGCCTCAGTCCATTGACGGCCAGCTTCACCGACAATCCGATAGATACTGACGGCGCTGCAGGTTATGGCCTGACCGTGACAAGCGCCACCTCAAGCTGTGGCGGTACGGTAACTCCGGTCGATCCCGGTTCAGTCGGGCGCAATACTGGAATCTCCGCCAGCGGTCTGTCCATTTCCGCCAGCGGATCCTGTACCGTTACCATCAACTTCACCGGTACTGTCCAGACACCCAACACGCCGCGCGCCTATACCAACACACTGGCGTCCGGTGCCGTCGATGTTGGTGATCCGACTATCATCAGTCAGCAAGCATCGGCCGCGGTCA
Source organism: uncultured delta proteobacterium (assembly GCA_963730275.1). Taxonomy (GTDB): domain Bacteria; phylum Desulfobacterota; class Syntrophia; order Syntrophales; family Smithellaceae; genus UBA4810. Next base: position 25,015 of record CAVSRI010000013.1, read on the forward strand.
CTGTTTATGATACCCTGAACGTTTCAAAGAGCGTCAGCCCGGCGAATGCGGCACCGGGCAACCCCGTGCAATACCAGGTCACAGTCCAGAACTGGTCGAGCGGAGCCATCACCAATGTCGCGATCACTGATAGCCTGCCCAATAACCAGACCTTCCTCACCGGCCTTATCAATGGTATCGACTACACGCCCAGCGCCGGAAGCTGTGGTTTGACCGTTACTGGTACCACAACAATTCCGATCTTTACGATTGGCAGCATTCCGGCGCGCTCCGGTCCCAATACGCCGGGAAGCTGCACGGTGACCTTTTATGCCATGACGTCCACCAATGCAGCCGTCAATTCGCATTACACAAACACATTGGCGGCCAGCACAGTCTGTTACAACCCCGGCTCCGGAAACATTTGCAACGGTGCTGGTTCGAATACTCCCTCGGGAAACATCATCGCTGTTCTCAGCGCAACAAAAACATTCAGCCCCGCAGGGCCTCTTGCGGAGAGTTCGATCTCGACCATGACCATAGCGCTCACCAACAACTCAGCGAACCCGCTAACCAACGTCACCATTTCCGACACGCTGCCGATAGCTAATGTTGGCGGCGGACAGTTGCGCATTGCCACGCCCGCCAATGCGGCCAGCACTTGCGGCACGCCTTCTATTACGGCTGGCGACAATTCAACATCACTGGCCATGAACAGCGGCACTATAACGGCGAGGCTGAGCAACGGAGCAGGGGCGGCCGGCACCTGTTTCATTAAGGTGGATGTGATCGGGCCGGCTGGGACATATCACAATTCGGCATCTATTGCCGGCACAGAGACCTATGCCGATGGGACGCCACATACTGTAGTGCCGATAACGGCCACCGCCGACCTGACCTATAACTCATCGCTGTCGGCCATGAAGAGTTTCAGTCCTACGAGCGTATCATCAGGCGGCAAATCGACGGTGACCATTCGGATCAACAATACTGGAGCTTCCCAGCTGACGAATGTCGGCGTGATTGATCCGCTTCCCCCGGGCATGGTGGTCGCGCCAATCCCCAATGCCTATACAACCTGCGCAGGCAGCCCTGTGGTGATGGCCACAGCCGTACCAGGTTCGGTCACTATGACCGGAGCCACCATAGCGGGTTCAGGCAACTGCGACCTCCTGTTTGATGTGGTCGCTACCGGCAGCGCTAATTGGGTCAATACTATTCCAATCGGCAATATCACCGCGGATGGTGGAGTGCGCAATCAGACGGCAGTTGCCGCCACCTTAATTTATAATTCTCCCACCAATATAAGTGTAATTAAAGCCACTAATCCTAGCACCCTGACCTTTCCGGGCCAGGTAAGCCAACTCACAATAACTATAACCAATGGTTCGCAAGCAGTAACAAATTTGCGTCTTATCGACTATTTCACGATGAACGGCACATCGGGTAGCCCACTCAACGGCATGGCGATATCGGCCACGCCTGCGGCTGCAACGACCTGCACCGGCGGCATTGTTTCGGCAACAGCCGGAGGCACCTCGATAGGTGTCACAGGTGTATCACTAGCAGCCGGTGTCTCCTGTACGGTAAGCGTCAATGTTACCTCGACCGCGGTTGGCGGCATTACCAACTATATCCCGGCCAGTTCCATCATCACTGACCAGGGATTGACCAACAGCACGACGGTGAGTACGAGTCTTACGACCGGAAGCAATATCGGTGTGGTTAAACAGTTTACGCCCAATGTGGTGAAGCCCGGTCAGCGATCGCGGCTGCGCATTACCTTCTATAACCCGACGAGCCTGCCTATGGCCAATCTGGCAGTGACCGATACATTACCGGCGAACGTTACCGTACCGGGCAGTCCGAATTTTGTAACCACCTGCACAGGTGCTACTGTCTCTTCGTCGTCCCCTTATCAGCAGGTACAGGTCTCGGGCGGCACCATTGCGGCCGCATCCGGGGGCGTATCGGCTTCCTGCTACGTTGAGACAGATGTGATAGTTGCGGCACAAGGGGATTATGTGAATACTATTGCCCCAGGTGCGGTTACGGCCAGCTCCGGCGGTGCTTCAACGAGCAACTCGCAGCCGACCAGCGACACCCTCCATGCCAAATCTCCTCTGGTAGTCCATAAGGCCATTAGCGGATATACGCTTGATGCCGGAAATCCGGCCGGATTCACCACCGGCACGGCAAGCCATACGCCCGGCAGTGGACCACCTCCACCACCTCAGGTAGTAATATGGATAAACAATCCCAACGCTGTTCCGCTGACTGCGGCGGCATTTACAGATACTCTTCCGACAGGCCTGGTGGTGGCCACGACCCCCAATGCCTCAATTACCTGCGCAGGCGGAACGGTTATTGCGCCTGCTTCCGCGACCAGCATCAGGCTGTCCGGCGCGACGATTCCGGCAAGCGGTAATTGCACAGTCACAGTTGACGTATTGAGCAATATATCGGGTTCTTATACCAACACCATCGCGGCCGGCAGTATCACAACCTTCGAGGGCGTAAGCAACGAGGAACCGACCAGCGCAAAGATCATAATATCGACGCCGCCAGCGGTGAGCAAGCAATTTGCACCCGCGGTAATTCCGCCTAATGGCACATCAACTCTTACGATTTTTCTTGGCAATGCTAACTCGTCAGTTAGCCAACTGCAATCGGTATTTACCGACACGCTTCCCACGGCACCCGGCAACATAGTGGTAGCCAATCCGGCCAATGTGGGGGGAACGTGTCCCGGCACGGTCACAGCGAATGTCGGCAGTGGAAACATAAGCTATGCCAGCGGCGCGCAGATCCCGGCAGGCGGCTGTACGATAATCGTGAATGTGACCGGATCAACGTCCGGCGTATATACCAACAACATCCCGGCAGGGGCGCTCGTGACGGACTTCGGCAGTAACCAGCAGCCAGCCAATTCCACACTGACAATCAGCACTATGGGCTTTATTTCCGGCAAAGTCTTTAAGGATAACAATGTCACCCCGAATGGCATCTTTGACGGTACCGACACGCCTATATCGGGTGTAAACATTGAGCTGCGCAGCGGCACTAATTGTAGCAATGCCTTGGTTAACATTAGCGGTCTCACTAATCCGGCAACTACCGACGCCGCAGGCAATTATCTATTTTCGGGCCTGCCGGCTGGCACTTATTCGGTCTGCGAGCCGGTGCAGCCTACCGGTACAGTCAACGGCATAACAACAGCAGGCACGATCGTCCGGGTCAACAACAGCACAGGCACTGCGGGCACTGCTTCCAACCCGACATCAACGACGAGTCAGATTGTAAACATTGTGCTAAATGGCAACGGCCTTGCTGGAGAGATAAGCGGTTCCACAGGAAATAACTTTGCCGAGGTCGTGCTTTCCAGTATCTCTGGCACTGTATTTCTCGACCAGAACGACAACGGCACCCAGGATGGCGCCGATCTCGGCATTGCCAATGTTACGATTGAGCTGCTTAATAACGTTGGGAGTGTGGCCGCTACGACGACAACAGATGCTAATGGAATTTACTCATTCGCAAATCTTCAGCCCGGTACATACTCGGTGCGCGAACCGAACCAGCCGGCTAATACGGCGAACGGAATAACTACTGCCGGTACGGTTTCGAATGGCGGGACCGCCGGCACAGCAACGACCCCGACCACGGTGCCGAGTATCATCAGCAACATTATATTACCACCGAATACCGCTACTACCGGGAACAATTTTGCCGAGATACCGTTGAGCAGCAGGATATCGGGCGTAGTATTTCTCGATTTCAATAATGACGGCATATTTAACGGATCAGACCACGGTATCGGCAGTCAGACCCTTAATCTTGACCGGGACAGATATAAACAGCAATGCCGTGAGCCGCTCTACGACAACCAACTCTGACGGCACCTACAATTTCCTGAATCTACCCGAAGGCACTTATACTGTCAACCAACCGAATCAACCGGCAGGGACTACGAATGGTATAACCACGGCGGGCAGCACGGGAGGCACGGCCTCCAACCCGACGGCGACCAGCAGCCAGATCGCTAATATACCCCTTATCGGCATCAACGTTATCTCGGCAAACAACAATTTTGCAGAACAGCCCGGAGCGGCCCCCGATCTCGCCCTCGCCAAGACCCATACACCGGCAAGTTTTGGTGTGTTGAGCAGCACCGGATATTTCACCCTGACTCCGAGCAATGTCGGCACTGTCGCGACGAACGGCACCATTACGCTGACCGATACGCTGCCGATAGGCCTGACCCCGACAGCTGCCAATGGCACAGGCTGGTCCTGCGGAATCGTTGGACAGACTGTTACCTGTACTACTGTATCCGTAATTACAGCCGGCTCCAATGGCAATGCCATTATCATCCGAGTCACTGTTGGCGGCGGGGGGCTTTCGGGACAAATATTAGTGAACACGGCTACGATTTCCGGAGGCGGAGAACCCGTGGGCTTTGATGGAAACAATACGGCAACGGACGCGGTGCCTATTACTAGTACGGCATCTCTTCGGGGCACCGTTTGGCTTGATGCCAATCGCAACCGTGCACTTGATGTGGGCGAGCCGCGTCTGGCCAAATGGATTGTGGAACTGTCTTTAAATGGCGTTATTGTTGGTAGCACTGTTACCGCAACCGACGGCACGTATTCTTTTCCAACATATCGCCAGGTCCGGGATATCGCGTGAGGTTCCGCGAACCGGCTAACAGCATCATGTTTGGATATCCGGTGCCGAATGAGAGTGGGACCGCTTTTGTAAACGGCGTTGTCAGTCTTTCTAATCCCGCTGGTGCCGATACCACGGATGGCACATTGAATAGCCTTACTCTCGTGGCAGGTAATAATTATGTTGAGCAGAGTCTTCCTGTTGATCCGGGTGGAGTAGTGTATGACTCCATTACAAGGTTACCAGTCAGCGGGGCGACGGTCAGGATAACCGGGCCGAGTGGTTTTAACCCGGCTACTGACCTTGTCGGAGGAACTGCAAATGCAACTCAGGTGACAGGCACAGACGGGTACTATCAGTTCCTGCTGATGTCAGGGGCGCCTTCGGGAACATACTCAATCAGCGTTACGCCTCCAGCCGGATATATTCCCGGGCCGTCATCTATAATACCGCCTACAGCCGGGCCGTATGTAGTGCCTGGAGGAGCACCAGTGGCTATACAGGCACAGCCGACACCGCCGACCGGAGCGCAACCGACGACATACTATCTCGCCCTCTCGATGAGTGGAGCTTCAGCAGTTGTTGTCAATAATCATATTCCTATTGACCCCATACTGGCCGGAGCAATTATCGCCACGAAAACGACGCCGCTGGTGAATGTCAAGATAGGCGATCTGGTTCCTTACATCATCACCATGACAAATACTTTGTCGGCAATATTGCCGAATATCGATGTGCGCGATCTGATGCCGCCGGGATTCAAATATCGCTCGGGCAGCGGAACATTAAATGGCGTGAAAAAAGAACCGTTGGTTGCTGGGCGGCAGTTGACGTGGCGCAATCTCACTTTCGCGCCGGGCGAGAAAAAGACCTTTACCATGATTCTTGTCGTCGGTTCCGGCGTGGCCGAAGGCGAATACACCAATCAGGTTTATGCTTTAAACAATATTGTCAATACTGCGGTATCCAATGTTGCCTCGGCGACCGTTCGTATAGTTCCCGATCCCACATTCGACTGCGCTGATATTATCGGTAAAGTATTTGATGATAAGAATGCCAACGGTTATCAGGATGAAGGTGAACCGGGAATTGCCAATGTAAGGCTCGCCACAGCGCGCGGACTTATTATCACCACCGACGCTGAAGGAAGATTCCATATTCCCTGTCCGGAAGTGCCTAATGCCGACCGCGGTTCAAACTTCATTCTCAAGGTTGATGAACGTACTCTGCCTTCGGGCTACCGTATGACAACAGAAAATCCGCTGGTTGTCCGGCTGACCCGGGGCAAAATGACCAAAATGAATTTCGGCGCGACAATTCATCGTGTGGTGCGCATCGATGTAAACGACACTGCTTTTGTAAAGGATAGTTCCAACCTCCAAGAGGAATGGCAACGAAAAATTCAAGCGCTGGAAAAGATACTTCACGAGCGTCCCACGGTCGTGCGGCTTGCCTATCGCATGGGTACAGAACCCAAGAGTTTGGTCAAAACGCGTATTAAAGCAATGCGCGAAATGCTGAAATCGCTCTGGAAAAAGGGACAGAACTGCCCACCGCTGGTTTTTGAAGAGGAGATCGTTGAGACCCGATGAAGGTATTTCATAAACGGTTCATAAAAACCTTTATGCTTATTCTTGTTGCGGCTATTCTTCCGGATGATGTAATATCGGATGAAATTCGCGGACGTATTGTCGATCGCTGCTCCACTATTGAGCAATCAATGCCGGCAAGCTCAGAGCAAGATATCAAAATACTTGTTGAAGCAACAGGCCTCACGGGAAGCGATGTCCGGGTGATGTTTGAGGCGGTGAGCGCTGTTCCCAAAAGTTCTCCTCAGATATCAGCGGTAATGCGGGACAAAAAACGGGCATCTCTTTTTGAATCGGGCAGTGCGATTATGACTGACGCCATACGTGAGCGGCTTGATGAATTAGTGCGCAATCTTAAAGGAAAACAAAACGTAAAAATCGAAATTACCGGTCATACGGACAATCAGCGTATCAGCAAAAGACTGCAAAGTAAATTTGCCGATAACCGTATACTTTCGAAAGCCCGGGCGCTGGCTGTGGCCGCGTATCTCAAAGGGCAGCTGCAACTGGAAGCATCCCGGATTGCCGTTATCGGAAAGGGTGAAGGAAGTCCCGTCGCTGATAACAAAACACAAGAAGGAATGGCTGCCAACCGGCGCGTTGAAGTTCGTGTCTGGTTCGATGAGCCAAAGCCAGTTGCCAAGGTAATGGAAGAACAATCACTCTGCGGGGGAGCCGACCAGCGTCAAGATATCCCTTTCAATATAACCATCGATGGTGTTCCGGTGGAGATGAATAACGGACGAACCGAGGCCGACCGCCAGCGCTGTGCCGATGTGGCACTAGAAAAGGCGGATATCCGTATACACTATGATCCGCTGGCGATTGCTCCGGCGCTGAATGTCTGGACTACCCCGAACGGCTCGTTGCGCAGCGCCCCGGTATCCTTTTATACTTATTCCAACTATGGCTTCTGGATTAGAAAAGCAGAAGTGCGAATTTTTGAAAAAGGTAAGAGCTCGCAGCAGGAGCCTTTCGCTGTCGTGCCGGTTAAAATTAATGAATCAGCGCCCTGGCAGCTTCCTGTCGCAACTCCGGAAAAGGTTTTCTTTTTGCTTCGTGTTTATGATGAAAAAGGACGCTTCGATGAAACCGCAGCCAAGGAACTTACACTGCTTTCCTCTCGTAAGCCGCAGAAGGATGAAGAGAGCCTAAAGCGCGAACGATTGATTGGCTACGGCGAAAACAGCCGGGTGCTGGCCAATATACCGGTGAACGGCGGAAACATAACTGTTGACGGCGCTAAGATAAAAGAAGGACAGATAGTTACCGCTCTCGGGTTGCAAGTTCCGGTTGATCCGAACGGTAAATTTGTTATCCGCCAGATAATGCCCGCGGGGCCCCACTCTATCGATGTTTCCGTAACCGATAAAGAGGGGCGCGGTGTAATTTATCGCCGTAATGTTTCGATTCCGGATAATGATTGGTTTTATGTCGCCATTGCCGATCTGACGGTAGGCCAAAATTCCACATCCGGCCCCGCTGCATTAGTCACGGGTGATGATAGCGGTTACTACGATAATAAAACCTATATTGACGGCCGTGGCGCGTTTTATCTGATAGGTAAAATCAAGGGTGAATATCTGTTGACGGCAAGCGCGGATACCCGCGAGGGGCCGCTAAAAGATCTTTTCAGCAATTTCACTTCCAAAGATCCCAGTTACTTGCTGCGTAACATTGATCCGGATAAGTATTATCCGGTCTATGGTGACGACAGCACGATTGTGGATGATGCGCCGACACAGGGAAAATTCTATGTCAAACTGGAAAAGGGTGACTCTTCGATCATGTGGGGTAATTTTAAGACGCAGTGGACAGGCACTGAACTGACGCAATACAATCGGGGACTCTACGGTGCCAATCTTTTAATTAGACCGGAAGACACCACTAAATATGGTGAACGCAAAACATTTGTGAACGCGTTTGCCGCTGAACCGGGAACGTTAGGCTCCCGGGAGGAATTCAGAGGCACTGGCGGCTCGCTCTATTATCTGCAGCATATGGATATTACCCAGGGCTCGGAAAAAATTTGGGTCGAAATAAGGGATAAGGATTCATCAATTGTTCTGGACCGGCGGCAGCTTGCGCAGGCGCAGGATTACGATATGAATTATATACAGGGCAGGGTTGTGCTGCGTTCTCCGCTTCCCTCGGTTGCCGACGGCAGCGCGCTGGTGCAGACCTCGACACTCAACGGCGATCCGGTTTTTTTGGTCGTGACTTACGAATATGTGCCGGGGTTGAACGAGATAAGTGATTTTGTCGGGGGGTTGCGGGCGACTCACTGGTTTAGTGACTACATTCGCCTCGGATTTACCGGATACCGCCAGGGCGATGAACAATCCGGCCAGCGTTTGGAAGGAGCTGATTTCATCCTACGCTACATGCCGGGAACTTTCCTGAAAGGGGAATTCGCGCATTCTAACGGCGCGGGCGTTGGAACGCAGACATCTATTACTGGGGGTTTTGGGTTTAATACTCTCCAGGGTAGCGATACGGATAGTGCCAACGCGTGGCGTATCGAAGGCGCTCTGGATATGAGCGAAATAATGGAAGGCACAAAGGGCAAGATATCTTCCTACTGGCAGAGCCAACAGCGCGGATTCTCCGGACCCGGGCAGGTAACTCTGTCCGGTGAACAGACGGAAAAGGTCGGCGCTGCCGCCCAGTTGCCGCTTGGTGATAAGACGACAGTTAATTTAAAAGCCGATTATACCGATTCCGATAGCCAGACATTTTGCGCAGCTGAGGGCGACATTGGTTATCGCGTGACCGACTCCGTGAAAGTTTCGGCGGGTGTCCGCGCGGATGATAGGAAAGTTGCGGTTCCGAATGCCAGCCCTACTCTTTCTCAAGATGGAGATCGTACCGATGCCATCGTGCGTGTGGATTACCGACCGGTTGTAAAGAAACAGACTCCGGCCGCAACCGATGCTAAATCTCCCGTTGAGGCAGGAAAGGATACTGCACCGGTAACGGCACAGCCCGTTGCCGGTGGCACCGCACCGGACAAACCTCCACAAACAGCGACAGAAGCTCAAGGGGGTGCGCCGCAGAAAAATGATGCTCCTCCGTCCGTACAATATGAACCCTGGGGGATTTTTACTTATCTACAAAAGACAATAAACCATTCCGGCGAGCGCCCGGAAAATGATCGCGTCGGTGTCGGCGCGGATTGGCAGGCGACCCCCCGCTTTAAAATCAGCGGAGAGGCTTCCGCCGGAGATGATGGGCTGGGCGGAAAGCTGACCGGTGATTACCGGATAGATGATCGCAGCAATGTATATATGACCTATACCAACGAAACAGACCGGCCTGATCTCGCCTACAGCGGTAGAATCGGCACCCTTGTATTCGGCAGTGGATACAAACTTTCGGATCAGGCACGGATTTACTCTGAATCGCGCTGGGTGGATGGTGCCGGCCCTAATAGCCTTGTACAAGCATTTGGCCTTGATCTGGCGCCGAATGATCGGTGGACGTATGGCATTAAAGGTGAAATAGGAAAAGTCAGTGACGAAGCCTCCGGGGACCTGAAGCGTTATGCCGTAGAGCTTTCCGCAGCCTATAAGGATAAAACTCTTAAATATGCCAGCGCTCTCGAATATCGCCATGAAGATGGCACAATCGAAACCCGTGATACGTGGCTAATGAAGAACTCTATTGGATATCAGGCAACGCCATCGTGGCGGCTGCTGGGCAAGTTTAATTTTTCTCGCAGCTATTCATCGCAGGGGTCATTTTATGACGGCGATTATATTGAGCTTGTCGCAGGAGCGGCATTTCGTCCCGTAACGCATGACCGTCTGAATATGCTTTTCAAATATACGTACTTCGAAAATGTGCCATCGGCGGGTCAATTGACTCCGACCGACATCGTTGCCGATTATTCCGAGCGCAGTCATGTTTTGTCGGTCGATGCAATTTACGATCTTCTCCCGTGGCTTTCTGTGGGAGCAAAATACGGCCTACGCATAGGAGAACTATGTATGTCCAAGACCGGTGGCGAGTGGTTCTCGAGTGAAGCGGATCTGATCGTTTTACGGGTGGATTTACGCCTGGTGCGTGAATGGGATGCTCTTATAGAAGCGCGCAGGTTAAAGGTATATGACGCTGACGATGAAAGAATGGGATTCCTCATCGGCATTTATCGCCATATAACGGATAACGTCAAAATAGGTGTGGGATACAACTTCACCGACTTTTCCGACAACCTCACGGATCTTTCCTACCGCAGTTACGGCTGGTTCATGAACGCCGTCGCATCATTCTAGATTAAGCCTTCAGCCCCTTGTGCTCTGCAAGGGCTATCAAACACAAATTAAACTTAAAAGATATAGAGGTTAAGAATCGAGATTAATTCAGGGTTGATGAGTAAGCGATCCCTTTGTAAGTTGCTCTGTTTCTTTCTGAATAGCCTGCCCCCTTCTGAAGGCGTCGGCTTCTTCACCAAACGTTGCATCTTGCAGTTCGCGAATCTTCGCATCTTTAGTTTCCTGGCTGATGCTCGGATCATTAAGGATCTCTTTTTCCTGAACAAAGTATTGTTCCCTGATTTTCTTTTCCTCGGCAACCTGGCTTTCCACGTCGGCCAAGCCCTGGATTTGTTCGGGAGAAAGTGTTTCTCTTTGCAATCTTTGTTTTAAAGCTTCTTTTTCTTCTTCAGTCCGCAATACCGAAAAATCATTAAGATAGAGCTGCAATTTTTCCTGATAACGTTGATATGGTGTTGAATTCTCATCAAAGGGAGCAGTTGTTGAACCCCACATACTTTCATTGAGAATGCCTAGCTTTCTTTCTTTTTCCAAACCGTTCATATTGCCGTCGGCGACTACCGCATTACGCCTGATAAAATATTCGTCAGTTTTTACACCGGCACCGAAAATGATATCAGCATTCTCCTTGCCGAAAATCGCGCGCCGTTCTTCCTGTTGTTTATAAAGGTTTGCTATAGCTTCCTCCGGCGTTCCGGGAATTTCTTTGTTTTTTTTCGTATTGTGATAATTAATTTGCATCGTCAGATATTTATTGTAAAGATCCATCATCTCACCTGCCTGCTGGGCAGGCAGGACTGAATAGAGATATTTATGAGCTTTTTCCAGATTATCAGCAAGATCCTGGGAATCCTGAAATAATCCATCCAAATGCCGGAAGAAATCCAACGTATCCTGATTAATAACCGTACCTGCAAAGTAATCCTTCACTTTCTGATTGCTAAAATCTTTACTCGCAATAAGGTGTTTCTTGATATCGTCCTTGGTAATATTATTCCATCCATTACCCATGCCAATTTTACTCAATTGGTCACGGTAACTCTCATCAGAAACTGATTCCAGGCCGGTACTTTTGCGCAAGAGATGGTTCAGGACAATGATGAAAATTGCCAGGAAAACTATGATTAAGGTAATCGCTATTATTTTCTTTTTCTGCATAGGAATATTCCTCACGTCGCAAATATATCACTCAGGATAACATGCTAAAAATAAACTGGTTATGCCGTGCCGCAATTATCTGTCCTTCTCAACTATTTTTCCAGAGCTTTCCGCATCGCCTCTCTGCGCCGGAAAGCTTCCGCCTCTTTGCTGAAAAATTCATCTTGGAGCAATTTGATCCTTTTAGCTTTTTCCTCAGAAGGAATATCACGTAAATTTAATATATTCCGCTCGGCTAATCGATAGCGTTCCATGTTTTGTTTTTCCTGAGCAATTTGTTTGTCTACAGCAGCAAGTTTTTTTATTTCCTCTTTTGTAAAAAATTCTTTCCGGAATTCGTCTATCTTGAGCTTTTGTTCTTTCTCACCTAATTCAGAGAGATCTTTCTGATATAATTGCATTTTAAACTGATAACGATTATAAGGATTGCTCTCCTCTACCATTAGATTGACCTCACCATCCCACATGTCACTTTTAAGCTTTTGCAGCCTGGCTTCCTTTTCTTTCCCGTAAAGGGTGTTATCGCCGATTATAATTGCTCTGCGCAGGTTATATTCTCTTTCTTTCACTTCGCTGCCGAAAAGCATATCCGCATTTTCTTTCCCCATTTTTTCTCGCCGGAAATTTTGCACGGAGTTGAGTAAAATAAGAAGTTGACGCGGATCAGCACTTTTTGCCCGTATTTAGGGTTATTTACGAGCTCTATTTGGCAGCGCAAATGCTTTTGATAAAGTTCATTAAGTTTCTTTGCTTCTGATTGATCAAAACGGGAGTTAAGATATCGCTCTACTTGATTAAAATGATCGTCTAGTTCATGAAGAGATTCTACGGCAAATTTCTGTTCCAGGAATCTGAAAAGATCCAATGCTCTGGCTGTGACGACGCCATTGAGAAAATATTTGTTGACGGAGGAAGCTGATATCTTTTTACCGGTTGGAAAATTTTTATCAAAGATGTAATACTTTTCTAAGTAATTCTCCTGCCCCTTTTTGCTCATATAATTCAGCAAGAGAAAAACAGAAAAAGTTAAAAGAGCAGCAATTCCCGCAGCAATAAATATTTTCTTCTTTTTTGTCATCTTCAACATCGGGTAATTAAAATTATGGTAAATAATATAAGCTCAGGTATTTTTAGCGTCAAGTTGTATATTTTTTACTAAATTGAAGAAATTATAAAAAAGGGGGGATATGCATATCCCCCCTAGTTTGGCTAGTTACAAACTGGTTTTTAAAAGTTGATCTAATATCCTTTTGCTTTTAAATTTTTAACCAACTGTACCCAGTAGCTGACGGCGTCCCACTGCGCCCCGTAAGGAGCAATATTCACGGCGTCCAGGTGATTGAGTCCTTTGCTGTACCAGGGACCTTGCTGGGTACCCAGGTATGTACCCCATTGAGCTGAGCTAACCTGCACAAGGCCGTCGCCTAATCCGCCGCCCAAGTAGAAGCATTCGGCAGCCAGGTCGGGAAGCGCGTTGTATAACAATTCAGCAAAAGCAAGCGCGCTGGTCGGAACAGGTGTAGTCTTGCCCTCTACCGCATTGATCACCTCGGTTATCCCATCAAGCTCAGCTTTAATTATATCGTACTGTCTGTACGCGCAAGAAAAGCTCTGATAGTAGATACCCTTCACATTCGGGGTATTGGGATTAAAAACCTTGGTCATGTAATCAACGGATAGGTCTGTATCGTTTGCAGCCAATTTGGCCGGATCGCCCGTAAACGGCATAGCGCCGGCTATTAAACTACCAAGGGCGGGGATCGCCTGCACTATATCCAGTTCTATTTGATCAATATACGAACCTCTGTGTGGACTATCCACGGTGGTAAGACTGGCTACGTAGGGTGCGATACCCAGGTTTGTGATGGCATAACGAGTATATAAGCCGCCATGCGAATGGCCGATGATATTGAATTTGGTACCCGCGGGGTACATGGCTTGGATACCTTTAAAACCACCAGAAGTCCAACTAGAACCGTCGTACGGACTTACCTCACTATAACCATTCACAAACTGCCCAGCCTTTTCAGCTGTCCCGCCTATTCCTTCCACTATTGGAGTATAGACCGTGGCACCGCATGCTTGCAAGGCTTCCACTATACCCGGAAAACTATTTGGGTATTGAGGACTCGGCGTAAACCCCATGCCATGAGCTAAAATAATAGGATACTTTGTTTTACACGAGGTATCCGCGGCAACTACTGGCGAGGCCAAAACAATTGCCAACACTAAAGTGAATGTTGCATAAATACCAATCCTAATGCTTTTCTTCATAATCCCTCCTCTTTCTTAATTAAATTTTAGATATGATACAATTATATATACATGGCGAAACATTCCTCCAGCCATGAATCTCCAAGAGTGAAACTTTAGAAATAAGAGACTATACTTTATTTGCCGACTCTCTATTCCTTAACTCTTAAAAATTTTGTCACCCTAATTTCTGGCCATTTTCTCTATTATTTCTAGTCGATGATCAATTTCTTCAGTCCGGGATATACACAGTATGAGGAGGGGATTTTTCGCCAACAATAATTCTCTCTCAATGTAATTGGCGAAAATGAAAGAAACCGGAGGTTTCATCTTCAAGCCCGGAGATATAAAATATTTTTGAGGCCTAGATCATAAGTAAATGGTAGTTACAAGATGCATGCCATATATAAAGACCTGCGTAATGAATAAATTACCGTAATTATAGTAACCTAGATATTGATGCCGGAGGGATTTGCCTGGTAAGATTGTAATATGTTACATTAGTGTAGTGTCACATCAGTGTGGCTGGACACAATTATTTATTCGTGAAACTCCAATTTCCATAACAAAGTGTAGGGAAATTGGTAAGTTGAATCAATGAGACTCGAATTTCAAAAAAAGTGCATAACCTAAAGGTCACACGTTGAAATTGGTAAGTTGAATTGATCCCGTATAAAATAGGGCAATACCCCGCTGCTTGCTACCACATTGCTTTCTAAAGCTTGTTTTGGAGGTAATTTTTATACTCGTGGTTCGTTGTTGAGGTGATATTCATCGATTTTACGATAAATAGTTTGTCGGCAAATACCCAACAGGCGTGCGGCCTTTGCTTTGTTCCAGCCGGTTCTGTTTAAAGCATTGACGACTTCTTCCATTCCCGTCGGTGTCTTTACCTGGATTTTAGGAAGGAGAATTGCCTCGCTGTGCTTATAATTTCTGATATCTGCCGGCAAATGTTTCAAGGTGATCGTTCTCTCGTGGCAAAGGACAAAGGCGTGTTCCATAACATGTTCCAGCTCCCGCACATTGCCCGGCCAAGTATAATCCATAAAAATACTTAAAACCTCATTGGATATACCTTCAACATTTTTGTTGAATCTTTCATTAAAGGAAATCCGGAAATGATCGACTAAAAGGGGCAAATCTTCAAGACGTTCCCGAAGGGGCGGTAGGGCGACTTCCACTACCTTGAGGCGATAATACAGATCCTGCCGAAATTCGCCTCTTTTTACTTTTTCCTTCAGGTCCTTGTTGGTACAGGCAATGACCCGAACATCGATCTTGTGAGGGGTGGATGATCCAACATGCTCAAACTCCTTTTCCTGTAATACACGTAGCAGCTTCAACTGAATCATTGGAGATATATCCCCAATCTCGTCGAGGAGAATTGTCCCGCCGTTGGCGGCCTGAAAACGTCCCTGCTTATCCTTGATGGCTCCGGTAAAAGCCCCCCGGACATGGCCAAATAGTTCACTTTCCAGCAGGCTTTCCGCCAGTGCCGAACAATTCACCGTGATAAAAGGTTTGAAGGCCCGATTTCCACTGTAGTGGAGCGCCCTCGCGACGAGCTCTTTTCCCGTGCCGCTTTCACCTGTCACCAGAACCGCCGTATCCAGATTAGCCAAGTCCTCCAGCAGACTGTAAATATCTTGCATGGTTTTGTTTTTGCCGATCAGGTTTTGGAAATGGCTGCGCTCCCGCAATCCTCTTTCTATATCCTTAAGTATGGTGATGTCCCGGATGACCAAAACGGCACCCATGAAGTTATCTTCCGGATCTAGAAGCGGAGAGCTCGATACGCTGACCACCTGTTGAGGACGTTGCTGGTGGCGCTCGCATTCAATCCGATATTCTTTAATTGCGGCCTTCTTTTCCAGCGTTTGTTTAAGGACCTCTTGGCAGGCTTTACTACAATTTTTCTGACATTGGGAAAATTCCCGGCCGGCGATTTCCCTTACCGTGATTCCACAGATCGTCTCCAGCGATTTATTGGCTTCTATGACCAGGAGCTTCGGGTCCACGGTAACAATAGCGTCTTTGACGCTTCTGAAGATGGCCTCCAGCCGTGATCGATGTTCGGCCAATTTATGTTCCGCTTCCTTACGGTCGGTGATGTCTCTGCCCTCGCCCAAAATAGACACGGGAATTCCCTTCTCATCGCGGATGAAACTGAAGGTGCTCTCCGACCAGTATGTTGTACCGTCTTTACGGCAAAATTCAAGTTCCAAGGTACGTATGGGTGAATAGCTTGGATCTGCCTTCGCTTTAACCACCTCCTCTGAGAATACCGCCATTGCCTTATTGAGCGATTCTGGCGTCAGGAACTTCTCCGGCGTGCTCTGCTTAATCTCTTCATCCGTGTATCCTATCAATTTTTCAACTGATGGACTGGTATAAGTGACGTTGAGATTCATATCCATCATCCATACCGCATCGGTCATATTATCTGCGAGTAGGCGGTAACGTGCCTGGCTCTCCCGCAGTCTATCTTCCGCTTCCGTGCGGTCGGTTATATCAATGGAAACATTGCGGAAGCCCGTAATAACCCCTTCGGCATTACGAATCGGAGAAACAGATTGGTCCACTATCCTTCGTTGGCCATGTTTGTTTATAGCTTCAAAAATCATACTTTTGACGGGGATACCGGTGTTGTATATTTGCTCGTAAATTCTATGAACCCTCTCTGCCGTCTTCGGATCCATATAAGATTTGTAGTTAATGCCGATCAACTTTCTCCGTGACAATTCCGCCAGTCTGCATCCAGCGTCATTCACGAAAGTAATATTTCCCTCGAGATCAGTTTCTCCGATATAAACATCAAGATCATCGAGCAACGTCTCATATCTTTGCAGAGATTCTTGCAGAGACGCTATGAACTTGCTGGTTTGCTCTTCGAGTTCCTGCTTCGCGGTGTCTTGTACTGTATTTTTATTCTTTTCCATTTTTGTCGTCAGACCTCCACCGGCAATCGCCAAGACTGTCCGCGTTGCCTTTTTACTTATAACTGGAGCTCCCCTTTCAAACTTCCTGTAAATTTTCAACGGTTCACAAAAAAGAGAATATTTCCATAATGGTCAGACGCTGGATATCCTTAATGACAGAACCGAAAACTTAGCTGTTGTAAATTAAATTAAGTTAAGTTGATAAGAGCTTTCTCTTTAAAGATAAATATAAGAAATTCAGTTTTGTATGTCAATTAAATTTTAGACACAAAATGATTTCCTTCCTTAGCCAAGGCTGGTTTATCAACGCCATCGCCTCATTCTAGTTTGTCATTCCGGCATGCTTTTAGCCGAGATACAGTTATTAGTTTGTCGTTGATCAATGCAAAAAAAGAATTGAAATAAAGAAAATTCCGAGTATATTTTCCATAATATATTTTAAAAAATAGGGCGCTGACCCTATTTACCGAGTGCATAACCTAATACCCTATAGGGCACACGAGGTCACACGTCCGTAAAATAAAAAAAGTGAGGTGAACTATGAAGAAAAAAGACAATCTCCGGTTAATGTTGATTTTGGCCATCTTTTTTTTAGCTTTGGGTGGCTGGCTGCTTCATCTGCGGATACATCCGATTTGCCAAAGACGCGGGAAATTATATACCCGTCGTGGCCGGGTTTATCAGCGTGATCATCATTCCTATCTTGTTTATTTTTCGATCAACAATTCCTTTTGCTTATCTTCTCAATGGCATGACGGTAATCATCGGTACAATCACTATGACTCATTTTTCAATTGAAAATCCCCCGCAGGTATGGACTCTGCAGACAATCTTTCTGGGAACACTTCTGGCTGATATTATACTGCTTTGGGGAAAATTTGCCGTGGGCAAAGCCATTTTTGAAATGGAGATTACGCTAAACCAGCCCGAAGACACTGATGCGCAGCGGCAGATTTTTCCGCTTTCCTAATATGGGCTTTTGGTTTGCGCATGTTGTCACATTAACTGCCGTTTACATTATCGGTCGTTATTTTTGGAAATAGAAGGAGGGTGTCATGAAATATTTTATATTGTTCCAACCGGGCTGGTGGGTATTACATGTTCTGGCGATTTTGCTGTTGCTCTATATAGGTCATCTGTAAGCCGCTAAGTCGTAGATGACCTTCAGGTTACGGTAAAGTGTAATATTACAAAACTTGAGCTATCTGATCTTTAGGCCATAAGGATCGGAGCCGGTTTTAAAAAAGAGCCTTATTTTCCGACATTTGATCCGCAGATTAAGTCCTCTATCCCGGATCATAATCGGAGACGATTGTATTAAATTATCCGATATCAGCAAATCTTATGATCCAGCAGCCACCTACATATTGGGGTATTCCCCAGCCCGATTTATTTACTCAGCTTAATGCGAAGAAGGAAGGATTAAGCAGTGAGGAAGCCAAACAACGGCTGATCCAGTATGGTGCAAACCTTCTGAAACCCCCGAAACGGTCGGACACGCTGGCATTGCTCATTGCCCAATTCAAAAGTCCTATTATCCTGACCTTGATTTTTGCAGCGGGGCTCTCTGCTTTTCTTCATGACCCGACAGATGCCATTATTATTATCGCCATCGTTTTAATCAGCGGTCTTCTGGGATTCTGGCAAGAAAAGGGCGCCGTTAATGCTCTGGAAAAAATGCTGGCCATAGTCAAGATCAAGACGACTGTCCTGCGAGACGGCAGGGAGCAAGATATTGCGCTGGAAGATGTTGTTCCGGGTGATGTCGTTATATTGAATGCCGGAGATGCGATTCCCGCCGACAGCCTGATTCTGGAATCCAGGGATCTCTTTATCGATGAAGCAACTTTGACGGGTGAAACTTATCCGGTGGAAAAGGAAGCCGGTAATGTTGCCGGCGGAAACACCGCTTGGCAAGCGTACCAACAGCCTTTTTATGGGAACCCATGTTGTCAGCGGTACAGCCAAAGCTGTAGTGATTTTCACGGGAAAGCAAGCGGAGTTCGGTAAAATCTCCGAGAGGTTGAAATTGAAACCACCGGAAACAGAATTTGAGCATGGCATCCGGCAGTTTGGTTATTTACTGCTCGAAGTTACCCTGTTGCTGGTCATTGCCGTTTTTGCCATCAATGTCTTTTTTCATCGCCCTGTTCTCGAATCCTTCCTTTTTTCTCTGGCCCTTGCTGTCGGACTGACACCGCAGTTGCTGCCGGCCATTATCAGCATCAACTTAGCTCATGGCGCCAGAAGAATGGCTCAGCAAAAGGTCATTGTAAAGCGGCTCGCCTCCATAGAAAACTTCGGGAGTATGAATGTTCTCTGCTCGGATAAGACAGGAACCCTGACTGAAGGGACCGTATGCCTGCATTCGGCAATAGACATCAACGGCAATCCCAGTGATCGGGTTTTCTTTCATGCCTATCTGAACTCCTTCTATGAAAAAGGTTTTTCCAATCCCATCGATGAAGCAATCCGTTCTTATAAGCAGCCGGATATTTCCGGATATGAAAAAGTTGACGAGGTCCCCTATGATTTCATCCGCAAACGATTGAGTATCCTGATTGAAAAGAATGGCCGGTATTTAATGGTTATGAAAGGGGCGCTCTCGAATGTGCTCGCCGTTTGTTCTTTTGCGGAAAACAAAGCCGGGGATAAAATAGACACAGCCACAGTGGGGCAAAAGATCCAACAGAAATTCGAGGAGCTCAGTAACCAGGGCTTCCGTGTGCTGGGAGTTGCCCTGCGGGATATGGGAAGTGAGTCCGTCATCAATAAAGATTCCGAGCGAGACATGACCTTCCTCGGTTTCCTGCTTTTCTTCGATCCGCCTAAAAAAGGAGTTTTGGAAACAATAGAACGCCTCAAGCAGCTTGGTGTTTCCCTGAAAATTATCACCGGAGACAATCGTCTCGTTGCCGCCAAGATAAGTCAAGATATGGGGATACCTGATGCCAAAATCCTCACCGGCACTGAACTGCGCGAAATAAGTGACGCCGCTCTATTGCAAAAAGTAACCCAAACGGACATCTTTGCGGAAGTGGAACCCAATCAAAAAGAACGCATTATTCTTGCGCTCAGGAAGTCCGGACATGTTGTGGGTTATATCGGAGATGGCATCAATGATGTTTCCGCTCTCCACGCCTCGGATGTGAGTATTTCTGTTGATACTGCGGTGGATGTGGCCAAAGAATCGGCCGATATCGTGCTGCTGGAAAAGAATCTGGAGGTACTCGTGCAAGGTGTCCATCAAGGAAGGACTACGCTGGCCAATACCATGAAATACGTCTTTATGGCCACCAGCGCTAATTTCGGCAACATGTTCAGTATGGCCGGTGCTTCGCTGTTTCTGTCTTTTCTTCCTTTGTTGCCCAAACAAATTCTGCTGACGAACCTGATGACTGATTTTCCGGAAATGACTATTGCCACGGATCGGACAGACGAAGAAATGGTGAATCGACCGAGGCGGTGGAATATATCTTTTATTAAAAAATTCATGATCACTTTCGGTTTGATCAGCTCGGTTTTTGATTATCTGACCTTTGGCGTTCTGCTGCTGATTCTTCACGCTGCGCCGGATCAATTCAGAACAGGATGGTTTATGGAATCTGTTATTTCCGCCGCAATTATTGTACTTGTCATTCGCAGCAGAAGGCCCTTCTTTAAGAGCCGACCGGGGAAATATCTATTCTTCGCCACAATTTCTATTGTTGTTGCTACGCTGATCTTTCCTTTTACACCTATCGGGAAGATATTTGATTTTGTACCCCTGCCCATGTCGTTTCTGATGATACTGGGGATCATTATGGCGCTTTATATTTTAACGGCGGAACTGGCAAAAAATATATTCTATCGAAAGATAAATTCTTAAGAAATTCGTTCCTTTGACCAATACAAAAAAAGAATTGAAACCACGGGCAGATTGCCCTCCGCTTCGCGGGATTGTTCAGCTAGCCAATTCCGATGCGCCTATAGTGACCTTTAGGTTATGCGCTTGCGAAATTAGAGCTTCACAATAAAGAAAATTGCGGGTATATTTGAGCACATAGTTTTCGTGAAACTCCAATTCTAATGAAACTCAGATATTATCCCGTTACGGGATGTCGTGCCTTTGAAAATAGCCTTCGGCTCCTTCCGGAGGTGCTCCACAAATGCAGTACAGTAATATCTGTAAGTTGAATTATCCCACGTGCGAAGCTAAGTGGGACTATAGTAATACAC
>CAVSRI010000014.1:0-26686 GCA_963730275.1 uncultured delta proteobacterium
TATACCCGATACAATAGACTTCTGGACCGAGGGATGGGGCTTTGATTGCAGCCAAACCGGTCATTTGTTGTGTATGCAAACCGGAGCGGGGGTGCCTCTGCCTACTGTTAACACTGCCGGCAAAAAGGTATTTATCACCTCGGTTACCGGCACAGGTTATTTAGGCGGCTGGGCGGATGCAGGTGTAAAAGCCGGAATTGCTGCCGGAGACGCAATATGCCAGGCCCGCGCAGCACATATAGTACCTCCTGTTGCCGATCCTACAAAATTCAAGGCCTGGCTTTCAGTCACTGGAACTAATGCCGTCGCTCGACTGACCAGCAGCGGCCCCTGGGTGAGGCCTGACGGCATTATGGTAGCTAAAGATAAATCGGCTCTGACATTCGGCTTAATAAGCGGGTGGCTTTTTACCTCGATCTCTCAGGACGAAAACGGAAATTATTCAGCATTCCGGCCATGGACCGGCACTAATTATGATGGCACAGCATTGGCCGGCCAAACCTGCAATGACTGGGCTGATGGTACAACAGGATCTAATGGTGAGTTTGGGAATGGAGCTGGTGCAAGTACAGACTGGACCGCCTGGGGTTCTACTACCTGCGACGCCACCTATTCACTTTATTGTTTTGAAGATGATTAAAAAACATCATTTTTTCATCTAATTTTCACCATTTCGGATGCTTCGGCGATTGAGGGATTATATTCTTCACTCGCCGTTTTTTTAAGGAAAGTATCTGAACATCATGCCACGGATGAAGTTGACGTAACTGTTTGTGGGAAGTATGCACTTTGAAGATTATAAACGGTAATACTCAGAGATGCTGCCTCAAACAAATTAACACTTAGTAGGTGAAATAAATATTTTCCTGACAATCTTATCGTGAAATATTCTGCAATAATCTTAACTTCTATCAAAAACTTAATATTCCCACTTAAAATAAAGAATTTGAACTAAATTCTGACACTTGTGACGTTCGGCGGAATTAATTTACGGTTCTTCGACAATTTTGAGCTTCATGGTCTCGGCGGCATCTTCCAGTGATCCGAGATTGACGACATCTTTGTATCCCAGTTTCTCCAGGGCCTCTTTCGCAATTTGCGCTCGATGTCCGGTTCTACAATATACATAGATCCTCTGCGACTTATCTTTGACGACGCCGTCAATTTTTGCACCGATCTCTTTGTAGGGAATCCGGATGGCGCCATCAAGATGACCAAGATTCCACTCCCATGCAGTTCTGACATCAATGATGACAGGCTTTGCCGCTTCAGCGCCGAACGCAGTTACTGCAAAACCAGCAATCATCATGATTATCATTGCCAGGCAAAGTATTTTTTTCATGTCTCCCCCTTTTTTTATGGTCAATGATTTTTTATTTAAAATATTGGATGAGTCAGACGGTTATCTCCGACCCTCCCCCGGAAGTGGAGAGAGTCAGAGAGACAATGGGTTTATTTCTTTTTGAACATATCCTGGAGGAGTTGTTTCCCCGCTTGCGTCGCGACACTGCCGGCAGCTTTTTTGACTACGCTTCCGAGTGAGTCAAGCTGGGGCTTTACCAGTGTGGTATTGGTCTTCTTAGTCGTGCCGCCGACCTTTAGTTTCAGGTCAATCTGGCCGTCTTTATTGAGCATAGGCTCTATAGCCGCCTCAGCTAACTTATTCGAATCGGCGTATTTCTTTACCTCCGGGCTTTTAATGCCCGCTTCTATTTTTTTGGCCAGTGCTGATTTAACTCCTTCATTAATATCTTTTTTCATCACCATATCCATATTCATATCGAGGGCTTTCGAATCAGTATTGACCGCGCCGTCAAAGAGAAGCTTCGCCTCCTTGAGATCGAGTCTGCCGTTGGTAAGTTCAGCCTTGTTGTCCTTGTAGCGCACGTCAACACCGGTTTCTTTGGAGTCTTTCCATTGTTGTTTGCCTTTCAAGAAAGAGATGTACTGTCCCAGGTAATCGCCGAGGAGGGGAATGGACGCTACGGAATTGAAAATTTGCAATCCGGTTATCTCTCCGTCGGGAATGGCGAGATGCAGAATCACCTCGGGATTCAAATGCCGCGTTTTCACATCAAAGGGTATAACCTTTCCCATGGCATCGAGTGTAATGTCGAAATTCTGGACGCTTCCTGTTTTCATTGCGCCGACTGTTTTCATTCCCATAGCTAGTTTCAATTTTATATCGTCTTTCTTTTCCAATTCTTTCGGGTCTATGTTGATATCGTAGGCCAGAGTGGTCAGCTTATAAACCTGAAATTTTTGATCGTTCTGGCCGTCGTAGTAGTTGATGGTGCCGTTCTTGATGCCGATTTCTCCTACGGTAACGGCGACGGGCAGATCATCGGCGGTGATGGGCTTTGCCGGTTCCTTGACTTCTGCTTTTTTCTCCGGCGCGGCCTTCTCATCGGGTTTCTTTTTGGACTTGATCAAATCGTCGCAGTTTAAAACACCCTGTTTGCTTTTGGTGAGGTTGATGATGGGGCTGTATAAAACAAGCTCCTTGAGATCGAACTGTTTTCTTAAGAGGGGCAGGAATCTGATTTTGAAGCGCAAAGACTCCATGCCGGTAAAGATATCGCTGGCGGGTACGGGTTTGCCTTGAAGAGTTGCGAGTTCCTGCGGAGTCTTAAAGTTGGAAATGGCGACTTTCTTTATCTCAATTCCCGAAACGATGGAGAAAATGCTGACATCGATTTTTTCGATATAGACCTGTCTGTGCAGCGCCTGGGAAATCTGCGATGCGATAAATTCTTTATTCACTTTGACCATAATGATAATGCCGGCAATAACGACGAGAATTAAAATAACCGCGATCAAAGAACTGACTGTGATAAGTATTTTTTTAAACATATCTTCTTCCGCCTTTCCTAGAATTTCGAGCTAATGCCCATGAAAAAATAAGTATCAATTAGCGGCATTTCGCTGCCTTAGCCTCTTTTACCTATATAAGGGAAAAAACGCCGGGTGTCAATCCCGCGACTTGGAATCCCCCGGCTTCGTCCGGGGGAGAAAGCGTCCTGACCAGCGGGAGGTCGCGTTGTCCTCTGCTTTGCGGGATAACCCCAGTAGCCTTTGGCTATGGGATTAATTCAACTAACAGAGATTACTGCACTGCGCTTGTGGAGCCCCGCTGGAATCTGCCGAAGGCTCTTTGCAATGATGCGACATCCCGTAGCGGGATAATATCTGAGTTTCATTAATTCGACCTGCAAGCTTCGGCGGCGACGTGACCTTTAGGTTATGCACTTTGTTTCTGAAGCTTGGGTCTCATTATTTTAGGGAGTTTCCGGCTCCTGTAACCTAAAGGTCATCTGCAACGGGAGGGGGCTCCACTGGTATGCGCAAATTTTGAAGAGCAAACTATCCAGCGGATAAGCATCATATTTGACTCACAATTTATCTTGACACACAATCGCACTTCTCTTATGCTTTATTAAAATAAAACACGACCGTATTTAACAAAATGTTGGAAATTAAAATAATATTGATTAAAATTAATACGATTCTTGTAGGCAAAGGTTAAGGCAGATATGGATATAAAGCAAAAATCTTTAGATGCGCTTGTCATTATGAACACAGCCATAAAGAATGTGCGTCTCTATCCCCCGACCAGTGCTGCAATTATTAATACTATCGAAAGGCTTCATCTGGCTTTTCTGGACATGTTTACACTGGAAGCTCCGATAATCTTCGCGGAATCAGAGAAAAATCTTTTGATCTGTGGAAACCCATTAGACCAGAAAGACCAGGAAAGATTCCAGGTTGTGGCCTTGCTGAACATCCTTCTCAATTTCGGTATCAAGAGTATCACTTTCGATATAGGGCTGGGAAAAGCGGAGCTTAGTGCTTTTTTGGAGCTACTTTCAAAAAAACCAGAGAGTGTAAAAAACGAAGGCGGTTTGCTCAAGATCATGGACGAAAAGAATATGCAGCATATTTACCTGGATGAAAAGGTTTATGTATCCATGAATAAAGATCAAAAAATCATTTCCAGTCTGGATATTACCGATGATCAAATCACCCAGTTTTTTATGCAGACTCATCCGGAATTGGCAGGTGATCCTGAAAAACTTCAAGAGATGATGAAGAATCCGGAATGGTTATCGCAAACTTTCCAAGCAGGGTTATCTCAGATGATGGGGCAAAAGGAAGTTTTATCCAATGTTGAGCTTTCCGAAAATCTGGAGAAGATGATAGCTTTAATGGATAAAGTTGCCGGTTCACTTGATGAGAAAGACCGAGACAAGGTATCCCAACACATAGGAGAGTCCATTGTTAGCGTAGATCATGATGTGACTAAACAGCTGACAACTCAGAATATTGAACATCTTTTCGGCGGTATGCTGCTGCAATATCTTGTCAGCGAACTCAGTGGGGCTAAATCTGTTGCAGCGCGTGAGTCAAACGCCGGTGTATCAGATGGTGCGCAGGGTGATGGCAGGGGAGGCGACTTTGCCGAAGGAGAGGGTTCTGGTGGCGCAGCCCGTCCGGGAAAAGATAGTTATCAAGGCCAGATAAACGATCTTAAACAAATGCTCAGCTTGCAACTGAAAGGTGATGAAAAGGGTTTTTTGAATACATCTCTGATGTCAGTTCTGCCCAAAATTATCGAACAGCTCATTACCCAAAAAGAGCATGAGACTATGGAAACGATAATCAGCCGCCTGCTCAAAAATCTGTTGAGTGAAAATGTCGAAGTGCGCAGTCAGGCATCTAAAGGCCTGGCTGATATTTTTGAAACACTTCCTCTTCAGCGGAAAAGCGAACTGATCGAAAGAATATCAACGGCATTAATGAATTGGATCAAATTGGAAACATTGACATCACCTGCCTATGAGAAAATCTGCGATAGCCTGCAGCAATTCGTGCAGGATCTTATTCGCAAGGGACGCTTTGGTGAAACAATCCCGATTCTGGATGTTTTCAGCGATATTCATGCCGGTATTTTGGAAAAGAATGTTACGATACGGGAAATATCTTCGAATGTTATAAGAAATCTGGCAATAGAAGAACATCAAACGCTACTCTTAAAAGAATATCATACCAATAAGCAAAATAAACAGGTCGAGGCGGGTAAGATATTGGTTAGATTTGGGGATTTTATATTGGAACGCTTGCTCGATAATGTTCAAAAAGTTGCCGACAGTGACGAGCGTGTACGCATTATGCGTCTGATAATCGAAATGAGACAGAAAGCCATATCATTTGTCCAGAAACAGATCAGTAAAGATGCATCATGGTATTATTTACGCAATCTTGCGTATATACTTGGCCATATTGGCAATGAAGAGAGTGCCAGTGCGCTTAAACCCCTGCTGCTCCATGAAAATGAACGGTTGCGTCTGGAAGCCTTGAAAAGTATTTACCGGACGGGAGGAAAAAATAGAGGACAACTGCTATTGTCCGTTTTGCCCCAGGCGGATGATCAATTCAAGCGCAATATAATTGAAACGCTTGGGAACGCGAAATGTGTCGATGCTGTACCCGAGCTTCTGAATATGCTCAAAACCAGGTCAGCAATAGCCCCTTCATTGCGGGCTGATCTGGAAGAGAAAATCTGTATTGCTCTTGGTGCCATCGGATCCCCGGAAGCGATACCGGTACTTTCGGAAATCGCTGAATCAAAGTCTTTTTTACGAATCGGTACTTATCCCCAAAAAGTCAAAATTGCTGCCGGCATGGCGTTAATATCTATTAGAAAAAAACAGCCTGAAATGGAAGTGTAGTAGTTAACGCTGAGCAATGGTAAAATGTACGGTGTACAGGAATGACAAAAGTGCTAATTTTTTTGCATTCCGCGGCCGCGCCAAATCATGTAGATAGCGGGATAGATTATCAGCTCCAGAATAGTGGAAGATATTACACCGCCCACCATCGGTGCGGCAATACACTTCATTTTCTCCTCCTGATTTAAATTCTATAAATAGAAGATATTGTTTGTTTCCTTATGGCCAAGTTGCCTTCATTGAATTATTAATGTTTCGTGCCGCCCTTTCCGGATCGGGTGACGCGCAAATTGCCGAGACAACGGCAACACAGTCAGCGCCGGCCTTCACAACTCCTTGTGCGTTGGATTCATTAATGCCGCCGATAGCAACTATTGGATGACAACTAAAAGCTTTTATTTTCGCGAGGCCTTCCAATTCCCATGCTCCTTTTGTATCCGTCTTTGTCGGCGTAGCAAAAACGGGGCTTATCCCGATATAATCCACATCCAACTTCTGACTTTCTTCGACATCTTTCCATGTTTCCACGGACAAACCTATTATTGCTTTAGGTCCCACGAGTTTGCGCACAATTTCGTAAGGCATATCTTCCTGGCCGATATGTACGCCTGCGGCCCCGCAGGCGAGAGCCACATCAACGCGGTCATTTATTATGAGCGGCACTTTATACGGCTCTAAAAGCTTTTTAACTCTTTTGGCTTCTTCCACAAAAAAACGGGTAGAGACATCTTTTTCACGCAATTGCACATAAGCGACGCCGCCTTTAACCGCCTTTATAATTACTTCTTCCAAAGGCTTTTCTCTGCATAAACGGCGATCAGTCACCAAATACAATCCGCGCATAATTAATCCTCGACTTTTAGATGTTGACTGATATCCTTCTCAGAGAGATGGTAGAGGCAATCCAGAAAATGAGTTTGAAGGCTGCCGGGTCCTGCGGCAACACTCGCTGCCATTTCTCCGGCAATTCCCATTACCGCCATGGCCTTAATGGTGGCGGCAAAAGATGATTTTTCCACAGCGGCAAAAGCGCCGCATAAGGCTGATGCCGTACAGCCAAGTCCTGTAACTTTTGTCATCAGGGGATGACCATTTTTGACTTTTATTATTTGTTTGCCTTGAAATATGTAATCCGTTTGCCCGCTGACGCAGACTACGCATTTGTACGTTTCACTCAGTTTTTGTGCGGTTGTGATTGCGGCGTCGGATACCATAGCGCTATCCACGCCCTTTGTTTTGGATTTATCGTCGGACAGCGCCATAATTTCGGAGGCATTACCGCGGATGATAGTCGGTGGTTCACTATTAATCAGCTCCCTTGATGTTTGTGTCCGGTAGGTGGTTGCTCCCGCCCCAACGGGATCAAGTATAATCGGAATGTTATTTTTTCGGGCCTGTCCAAGAGCCTTCAGCATCGAATAAACCCAAAGTTTGCTTAATGTGCCGATGTTGATTACTAGGGCCGATGCAATGTTGACCATTTCTTCCACTTCTTGTTCCGCATGCGCCATCACCGGAGATGCTCCCAGTGCCAGCAAGGCGTTGGCTGTATTATTCATCGCTACGTAATTGGTAATATTATGGACAACCGGTGATTTCTGACGAATCGTTTCAATGGATTTGTATATTTCTGCCGCTGTTATCTTCATAACTCTCCTTCACTTCTATTTTAAGGCATTATACATTGGTGAGGGTTATTATTAAACTCCAATTCCTTCAAACAAAACAGTGGAGAGATATCGTTCACCGGCATCGGGAAAAATAACAACGATATTTTTTCCGGCAAATTCATCCAGTTTTGCCAGCCTTACAGCTACTGCTCCCGCCGCGCCGCAGGAGATGCCAACTAAAATCCCTTCTTCCCGTGCCAGTCTGCGGGCAACTTCTATGGCTTCCATACTGTCAACTTGTTCAACACGATCAACCATAGATAAATCCAGAGTATCGGGAATAAAACCAGCGCCGATTCCCTGAATTTTGTGCGGCCCCGGTTTCAGCTCTTGACCGGCGAGTTTCTGGCTGATAATCGGGCTTTCTTTTGGTTCCACGGCCACCGAGATAATTTTTTTACCCATTTTATTTTTAATGTAACGGGATATTCCGGTAATTGTTCCGCCTGTTCCGACTCCCGACACAAGAACATCAACCGCTCCCTCGGTATCGTTCCAGATTTCCGGACCGGTCG
The DNA here is from genome assembly GCA_963730275.1 of uncultured delta proteobacterium. Taxonomy (GTDB): domain Bacteria; phylum Desulfobacterota; class Syntrophia; order Syntrophales; family Smithellaceae; genus UBA4810. The sequence goes on from CAVSRI010000014.1 coordinate 7,915, forward strand.
TATTTTCATGGATAGCGGGGTTGGCCGGATTCTTGAACTGCTGGGGTAAAAAATATTTCTTGGGGTCGGAAGCGGCAATGGCTTCCGCTTTGGCAATCGCGCCTTTCATGCCTTCCGGGCCAGGGGTTAGAACGAGATTAGCGCCAAAGGCAGCCAGCACTCGTCGTCGCTCAATGCTCATCGTCTCCGGCATGGTCAGCGTTAGTTTATAGCCGCGTGCCGCCGCCACATAAGCGAGCGCGATACCGGTATTCCCGCTGGTCGGCTCAATAATTTCCACACCGGATTTGAGCAACCCTTTTTCCTCGGCATCCCAGATCATGGCGGCACCAATTCGGCATTTCACTGAATAGGCGGGGTTGCGTCCTTCAATTTTGGCCAGAACAATAGCCTTCGCACCTTTGGTTACATGATTGAGTCTCACAAGCGGCGTATTGCCAATCGACTGAGAATTATCTGCATATATTTTTTTCATATATTACCTTTCCAAAACCACCATTTTACATTCGTTCTTATGATTCTAACGCAAAGGTTTCAACCGCTAGAGGTCTATCTTTAAGGCCTGCTCGATATCCGCCAGAATATCGTCAATATGTTCGATGCCAATAGAGAGGCGGATGAAATCCGGCGTTACTCCCGTGGCCAGCTGTTCCTCCGGCGACAATTGTTGGTGCGTCGTCGTTGCCGGATGGATGGCCAGACTTTTCGCATCGCCGACATTGGCCAGATGCGAAATTAACTGCAATGAATCAATAAATTTCTTACCTGCCTCGATTCCGCCTTTGATCCCAAAACCAACAAGCGCGCCCGCACCTCTGGGCAGATACTTAGCTACTCTTGTTTTCTCCGGGCTGGAATTCAAGCCTGGGTAATTAACCCAGCTCACTCTGGGATGTTTCTCCAAGATATTGCGCGACGGTCAGGGCGTTTTCACAATGGCGCGGCATGCGCAAATGCAATGTTTCCAATCCCTGCAAAAACAGGAATGAATTAAACGGGGATAAGGCTGGTCCCAAATCACGCAACAATACAACGCGGGCCTTTGTAATATAAGCCAGATTTCCCAGAGCCTCGACAAAATTAAGGCCATGATAAGCAGGTTCAGCTGCGGCAATCAGCGGAAATTTTCCATTGGTCCAGTCGAATTTTCCCGACTCAACAATAATGCCGCCCAGCGATGTACCATGCCCTCCGATGAATTTTGTTGCGGAGTAAACAACAATATCCACGCCGAAATCAATCGGGCGCAAAAGGTAGGGAGAGACGGTATTATCCAGAACAAATGGTATGCCCTGTTTGTGAGCAACGCCGGCGATGCCTTCCAGATCGGCGACATCCAGCTTGGGATTGCCGATGGATTCGGCATATACGGCTTTTGTTTTGGGCGTGATGGCTTTCTCCAGTGCCTTCAAATCATTGGATTTGACGAAGTTGACTTTAATGCCCAGGCGCGGAAAAGTGTAATGAAATAAATTGTAGGTTCCGCCATAAAGGTTATCCGCCGAGACAATTTCATCTCCGGCTTGCGCGATATTGAGCAGTGCGAGAGTTATCGCCGACTGGCCGCTCGCCACTGCCAGCGCGCCGATACCTCCATCAAGCAGGGCAATCCTTTTTTCCAACACATCGGTAGTCGGATTCATGAGCCGCGTATAAATATTGCCGAATTCTTTCAAACCGAAAAGGCTGGCCGCATGTTCGGTATCCTTAAATTGATAAGATGTTGTCTGATATATAGGCACAGCTCTGGAGCCGGTTGCCGGATCAGGTTCCTGTCCTCCATGTAGAACTAAAGTTTCTATTTTAATTTACTATCAATTTTACTCATTTTTATTATCCTTTCCGTTGTTATAATTGATATCTTTCACGAATAACTTCTTCAATTACGCCGCCGCCCAATACTTCGTCTCCGGCATAGAGAACAACAGCCTGTCCCGGCGTAATGGATTCCTGAGTTTCTTTAAAAATAACTTTTAAATTTTTACCTTCTGGTCGAAATTTTACAGCGCGCCGGTTTTTTCCGGTAGCGAATCTTAGCTTCAACCTCAACGGGCAATTCGTCGGTCAGGAGATTAATATCGCCGGCAATCAGTCCGTTTGCCTGCAGAGCTTTTTTTTCGCCAACAATAACCTGATTTTTTCGAGCATCGATGTCCACCACATAAAGCGGCGTCTTTGCGCTGATTCCTAATCCGCTACGCTGGCCAATGGTGTAAAAAATAATGCCGCGATGCCTACCTAAAATATTTCCCGCTGTATCTACAATGCCGCCTTCGACTGAAGACAAATTCTTTTCCAGAAAAAATTGCCTGTAGTCGCCCTGAGTTACAAAACAAATATCCTGGCTTTCGGCTTTTTGCGCCACATGCAGTCCGCTTTTTTTGGCTAGGGTGCGGACTTCTTCTTTGTTCAAAGAGCCTAAGGGAAAAAGAATAGAAGACAAATCATCTGTCTTAATCGGATAAAGAAAATAGGTCTGATCTTTAATCCTGTCTTTCGGACGCATTAAATGCCACGTGTCTCCCCACTTTTCAATGCGGGCGTAATGGCCGGTGGCTAAATAATCAAACCCAATGCCGCGGGCTTTATCTAAAAGAGTGCCGAATTTAAGGTAACGGTTACAATCGATGCAAGGGTTCGGTGTTCGGCCTCTTTGATACTCCGCAGTAAATTTATTTATCACAAGTTTTTCCATCTCCTTGGCAAAGTCGAAAACAAAATGGGGAATTTGCAGTTGATTGCAGACATGTTTCGCATCGTCTATGGCATCAAGTCCGCAGCAGCGGGTACGCTCCCCGTCCTCGCGGATGCCGAGGCACATCGTTACACCGGTCACGGCATAACCATTCTCTTTGAGCAGCAGGGCCGCGGCAGAAGAATCAACACCGCCGCTCATGGCTACAAGGACTTTTTTCTTCATAAAGTTACTGGTATAATCCATTTTAATATATTTTCCGTTTAAATATAGCTCATGATATTGTTTTCCGCTTTTTCGCGGCGCGTCTGGACAAGGTCGGCCAGGGTAACGGAGTTTAGTGTTTCCCTGATCTTTTCGCCTAAAACAGACCAGACATCTCTTGTCGGGCAAATTCCCACCCGCGGGCACTCTTTAGGATTCTCCACACAGTCCACTAAACAAATTTTTCCTTCGAGGGCATCAAAAATATCTTGAACCGAAATTTCCTCCGGACGTTTGGCCAAAGTATAGCCGCCATGTGCTCCCCGTGTTGATTGAATTAAGCCCGCGCCCCTAAGCGGAATTACAATTATACTCAAATACTTTTCCGAAATCTCTTCTCGTTTGGCTATATCTTTTAAAAATACGGGTTTTTTACCAAAATTTTCCGCCAAGTCGGCCATCATCCGTACCCCGTATCGTGATCTTGTTGAAAGTTTCATGGAAATACCCAATTAATACTATGTAAATTATCTTTTTAGTAGTATTTAAAATAATAAATACTGTTTGTCAAGAATTTTTTTGGGGAACCGTTTTCTCTTGACACACACGGGTGTCCTTTTTATAATCATGCATTAAAAAATATCTGCCTGACTATTTTTTAAAAATAAATCCGAAAGGAAAAAGAAAATGGCTTTTAAATACGAGAAGTTAAATGTGGAACAGGACGGCATGGTGGTTGTCGCGGCAATTAATCATCCGCCGGCAAATTCAATGGGACAGGGTGTTTTGAGAGATCTGAATGACCTGCTTGATAAATGTGAAAAGGACGATAGTGTGCGGGTCATAGTTATTACCGGCAGTGGAGAGAAACTCTTTTCGGCTGGCGCCGATATTACGGAATTTGCGGATATGCAGAAAGGCAAAGTACCTCAGTACAACGGCAACGAAATCTATTTCAAGATCGAGAATTATCCCAAAGTCATTATTGCCGCGATACAGGGTGGTGCATATGGCGGCGGCCTTGAACTGGCATGTTGCTGCCATCTTAGAATTATGTCGGATGCCGCGACTTTGGGACTTCCCGAAGTGAAGCTCGGGCTAAATCCGGGATGGGGCGGAACTCAACGTCTGCCCAGATTTATCGGCAAAACTAAAGCCCTTGAACTTATGCTAACAGGAGATTTTATGCCGGCAAAAGATGCCTTGGCACTGGGACTTCTCAATAAAGTTGTGCCGAGAGAAAAGGTTATGGAAGAGGCCAAAGCTCTGGCCAGAAGACTTGCCGCAGGCGCTCCGGTAGCGCAGAGAGAAATCATGAAAGCGGTCAGACTGGGTTTAGAGTCGAATCTTCGTGACGGTGTCATGAAAGTCGAAAGCGCAGCCAGCAAAGCGCTTATGTTTACGGAAGATTTTAAGGAAGGCTCTAGGGCATTTTTGGAAAAAAGAGCGCCCAATTTCAAAGGCAGGTAAGCTAGTGCGGTATTTTTAAAATCGCGAAAAACTTTATGTCCCCCTTTGGTAATGGGGGACATTTTTTTAAGTGGAGCTCCCTCCGGTCGCAGATGACCTTTAGGTTACAGGAGCCGGAGGCTCCCTAAAATAATGAGACCCAAGCTTCAGAAACGGAGTGCGCCGAAGCTTGCAGGTCGAATTATCCCGCGAAGTAGAGGATAACGCGACCTCCCGCGGGTCAGGGATTCCAAATCGCGGGATAGATCAATAAATCACGCAGCAGGGGCTGCGCGAGAGGAGACCTCTGGCATGGACAAGTTCTTTTATCCTCGGAGTATGGTTGTATTCGGAGTTTCGACTACGAAGATGAATTTAGGGCAGATCGTTATTTTGAATAACAGCCAGAACGGGTACGAAGGAAATCTCTATGGTGTGGGAAGCGAAGAAGGAGAGGTTAATAGCGTCCACGTGTATAAGAATATTGAAAGCCTGCCGGAGACGCCGGACGTTGCTATTTTCCTGACACCCGCGAAGACCGTGCCATCGCTTATGGATGCCTGCGGCAGAAAGGGTATTCGCCATATCGTCATCGAATCGGGCGGGTTTAGTGAATTTTCTTCAGATGATCATTCCCTGGAAGAGGAAGTTCTGAAGATTGCCGAAAAGTACGGTATGAAAGTCATCGGTCCCAACTGCGTCGGCACCATCAACTTTGATATCAAGATGATGATGCCCTTCGGTCTTTTCAAAAATATACCTCCTCCCGGAGGCAAGGTGGCTCTGATGGTCCAGAGCGGCGGCGTCGGAGGGACCTTTTTGCGCTCTCTTGCCGGATACGGTGTGACTCCGGGTAAGTTTGTCGCCATAGGCAACAAACTACAGCTCGACGAGACTCATTTTCTAGACTATTTTTTAAAAGATGGGAAAACAGAGATTATCACCGCTTATCTGGAAGGTTTCAAGAGAGGCCGGGAATTCTATAATCTGGCTCGGCAATCTGAAAAACCCATAATCATTCAGAAATCGAATCGTAGTGAAGCGAGCGCTAATATTGCCCAATCTCATACAACGGCGCTATCCGGCAGTGATGAGGTGGTGGACGCTTCTTTTCAACAGGCCGCTATAATTCGCGTTGAAGATGAAATCGATTTAATCAATGCCGTAAAAATTGTCCGTCTTCCTTTGATGAAAGGCAGGCGTGTCGCCGTCCTTTCCCGTTCCGGGGGGCACGCGGTTCTCTCTGCCGATGCCTGCGCAAAATACGGCTTTGAAATGGTTCCCTTTCCGCCTTCATTTATTAAAAAGCTCAAAACCATTTACCATACCCGAGTCATTGCTCATCAAAATCCCTTGGATCTGGGAGAAGTTTTTGATTATACCATATTCACAAACATTCTGGAGGAGGTTCTGAAACTGGAAACATTCGACGGCGTTCTCTTTAATCATCTCTATATAGCCGAATATGAAGCCGAAATGTCACGAACATTCCTGGCGGGTGTTGAAAAACTGGTGGCGAAATACCAGAAACCGGTTTCACTGGCCATGATTTCCGAACGGGAGGAAATTCTCGATGTTTCGAAGAATTATGCTTTTCCTGTTTTTACTTCGCCACTGGAAGCGGCCACAACCCTTCATGTTTCCCTAAATTATTACGAGAGCAGACAGGCGCGCAACAATAGGGGTGCCGAACCAGTTTATCCTGTTGATCGAACCGTAATCAATGCTATCCGGGAGCGCTGCCGTGCGGAAGAACGCATTCCCCTGACGGATGATGCTCTGGCTATTTGCGCTGCTGTTGGGTTGCAGCCGGTTGCGGGGAAAGTTATTCACGATGAAGCATCGGTTGAAGGATTCCGTTGCCACTATCCTGTTGCTTTGAAACTATTGTCCAGGGATGTCTCCCACAAATCCGATATAGGCGGCGTGAGAATAAATATTTCTACAAAGAAGGAATTACGTGCGGCTATAGCGGAAATGAAAAAGGCTACAGAGAAGCTGAATCCGGCTCCCACCATTGACGGCTTTCTGATACAGGAAATGGTGCCGGAGGGCATCGAGTGTATTGTCGGTGGACGCAAAGACCCCGTTTTCGGTCCCATTGTTATGGTCGGACTGGGTGGTATCTACGTCGAAATATTTAAGGATACAGCTATTCGCTTGGCGCCGGTGACCAAGCTGGAAGCTGCGGATATGCTGAGAGAACTTAAAATTTATCCTCTCCTTCAGGGAACCAGAGGTAAAGGACGTCTGGACATGGATGCCCTTGCCGATGTTATTTGTCGGGTATCCTACCTTATGACGGCCGACTCCAATATTAGCGAGATGGATATCAATCCGGTGATTGTTCATTCCGAAGGGCAGGGCGTCTCGATGGTGGATGCCCGGGTCTTTTTTTAAAAAGGTTTATCTGGTAAAAATAATCACAATTTCAAAATAAAAAACTATACAGTCAAAAACTATGCAATGCTTTGAGTAACTGTGGATATTATGCCTTAAGAAGGGAGCTAACTTTTAATCCTAACTATGAAAGAAAACTACTGTAAAATTATCATTTTTGCCCTCTGTTCAGTTTTTCTGTTTTTCACAGTCATAACTGAGATAGAAGCTGCTCCAGTACAAGAAAATCAAATCCGTCTCTATCTCAAAGGCGGAATCGAAAAAGCTTTTAATCTGGATGACACCACCGCCAGCGTTTATATGCAGAAAGCTTTAGAATTGGACCCGGAAAACCCAACTGGATACGCCTACCTGGCGATAATTCACTTATTTTTCTACGATATGAGCTTTGAACCAAAAGATCGGGATAGAAATCAAAAATTAATGCTGCATTACGTTGATGAAACCATGGCCGCCGGTGAAAAAAGGATTGAGAATAATTCTAAAGAGGGTGAGGCATACTTCGCTATGGCGCTGGCGAAAGTTGTCAAAGTTCACTGGGCTATTCATCAAAAGAGTTATTTCCTCATAGTGCAGGAAACATCTAATATCTGGGAATATTTGGAAAAAGCTAAGGAAATAGATCCACAAAATTATGATATTTATTTCCTCATGGGTTTTCTTCATTATCATATCGATTATCTTTCGGGGTTGACCCGCTTTATTTCTTCGATCTTGATTACCACGGGAAACCGTCAAAAAGGTATTCAAGAACTGGAATTGGCGGCGCAAAAAGGATACCTGCTCAAAGAACTTGCGCAAACTGAACTTTCCTCTGATTATTTGAATTTTGAAAAAACCCCCGCAAAAGCTTTGCCCTATGCCCGGGAATTAAGGGAAAGATTTCCGAACAATTATAATTTTTTGTTTGCATTGGGTAACATCCTTTCCGACCTGCATCAATTCGAAGAAGCTTTTGACGTAGCGCGGCAGATTGAAAGAAGTATTCAGGCAGGTATTCCACCAGTTGTTCCCCAGCTCCAACCTCGTTACAATCAATTAATAGGAAGAATCCTTTTCATTAAAGGGGAATATGACAAAGCGGCAGAATATTTTCAGGAAGCTCTAAAGGATACATCTCCTTATAATGCCCGGGTTCGAGTTTTGGCTTTTGTGCGCATGGGGATGATTCACGATGCCCGTAAAGAAAGGGAGCAGGCCGAAGAGTATTATTCCAGAGCGCTGGAAGTGGAAGGCGGAGAAGGTGCAGCTCAGATAGAAGCCAAGAAATATCTGGACACGCCCTATGTGCCGCCGCCTAAACCTTGAATTCGCCAGCGAGCATTTCCATTAGCTTGCTGTCTGGTATTTCTTAATTCATTGACAAATTCTTCAACATTATATATCGCCTAAACATAGTTTATGCAGAAATATTTTATCCTAATAGTCGCTATATTCATTCAACTCTGTCTGGGCGCTGGTTACTCCTGGAGCACTTTTGTGCCCGCTTTAAAACAAAACTTTGGTCTTACGACTGCCCAGACGCAGGCAATCTTCGGCACCGGTTCGCTTATTACGACATTGCTAATCTTTATTGGCGGCCGTATTCAGGATCGCTTTGGCCCTCGTATTCCTACCTTAGTAGGCGGCATAATCTTTGGCAGCAGTTATATCCTGGCCGGTTATTCCGGCGGTTCATATCCGCTACTGCTTTTCTTCATCGGCATTTGCGCCGCCGTTGGTGTTGGTCTGTGTTATCTTTGCCCGATAGCCTGTTGTGTCAAATGGTTTCCTGACCACAAAAGCCTGGCAACCGGCATTGCCGTTGCCGGATTCGGCGGCAGCGCCATTATCATTTCTCAATTCGGGGAACATTTGCTGGCTCAACAGGTGAGCGTTCTGGTAATTTTCAAATATATGGGATTTGCTTTTCTTACTATTATTACTATTGCTGCATCATTTTTACAAAACCCTCCTGAGGAAACAAATGACACCTCGGTCACTGCCGGTATAAGAACATCTGATCTTTTACAGGATCGTAACTTTTGGGGTCTTTTGTGCGGCATTTTCCCCTGCCTTTGTGTCGGCCTGATGACCATCGGCAATATCAAACCCTTTGGACTTTCGCTAAATTTGAATATCGCGGTTGCCGGAGCTGCGGTTACTATTCTTGCCTGCTTCAACGCCATTGGCAGAATTAGCTGGGGAATTATCGGCGGCGTTTTGGAGGGGAGAAAGGCAATCCTTATATCGCTTGTCAGCACCGCGCTTGTGTGTATCACAGCACCTTTTGCTGTTAGAAATAATGCTACTTTCTATCTCTTTGCGATACTTGCCGGTTTTAATTATAGCGCTTGTCTGGTGCTTTATGCTGCCGAAATCGCCCATCACTATGGAACAGAAAAAATGGGCACAATATATTCCACTCTTTTTCTGTGCAACGGCATTGCCGGAATTACGGCGCCGCCACTGGCAGGCAAAATCTTCGATAGTGCAGGCTCCTATACACCCGCCTTTTTAATTTTTGGCTCCTTGTCTTTCCTCTCGGTATTTCTATTTTACTTTATTTATCAACCGGCAAAACGAGAAGAGAAATAAATAATCAAGTGTTTGTTACACCTACAGACAAATAACCATGGTGAATAAATATTTTAATGATTTACGTTTGAAATGTTTGATCAACGAGGCTATCACCAGGAGCTCGCCGTTTGCGCTATCTAATGCATGGTATGATTAGAGCTTTTCATTCTTTGTTCCTTGTCAGCGCCTGATCCCTTGTTTGTTTCTTATGGATGTCACATTGTTTCCAAAAAGGAACTCCTCCTCAATCTCGCCGAAGAAAGCGAGGATATGATCCCGGTCAGTAGCGCTTCCATAGAGGTTGGCGCTGAGGGTGAGCTCGCCCTCGTAGGAACTCATAGCAAGCTGGAAGTGAGGTTTGTACTTTATCGAGCCGCACAAAAAGGCATCACGGGGATGTAGATCGCCAAAATAGATTCGGGCCGAATCCAACATCCCCACATTCGTCATGCAGATGAGGGGGTTCTTCAGGCTCGACCTCAACTGGCGATTCGCTCTTTTGTTTCCTAGTAAGCGATAGACCAGGTCGAGCTTGATAAATGCGTTGAGGCCGATATTGCTGACCTTCTTCTCGTCCATCACCGCTTTTACTCTGCCGAGTGTGCTCTCGAAGTCCTCCTCGGATCTATACTCCATACACGTGATAACCGTCGACGAGAGATTGGTCAGGGTGTTAAGTTCTTCAGCTTCCCCCAAATAGCGGCGCATGTCCACCATCACCGGTATGCAAAGCTCGGCGCTTGGACTAAGGACCAACCTCCGAAAGAGGCAACGGTAATAGGCGGTCAGTACCGCGTCGTTCAGAGTTGCTCCCCTCGCCCGGCAATAGTCCCTGAGCTCCGTGGTTCTTTCCCTCCCTATTTTGCGGGTAAGGATGAAGGGACTTGTCTCCCCGCCCTTGCTCAGGGGGAATCGATAATCCCCGGAACGGTTATTCTCCCTACTCTGCGACAGTAATGACTTGAGCTTGACGCCCAAGCCAATGCGTTTGAGCACCCCGTGTATACTTCTGTCTCCGTCTATAGTGGTGGGTCTATACGCCGGATCGGCCATCATCCCAGAATATATTTTGCATAGGAAATACAGGTACTCTTTGAAGCCTTCCGCGTCGCACACCATGTGGTTTATCGTGAGCGCGACGGCAAAAGGGCTCGAGTCAAGGAGGCAGACCTTAATTTGGGGGCCTCTGCTTTCATTGACGCACGATACGACTAACTCCTCGAACTCCATCTCCGTTCGGGTAATAATGAAGGCCTCACCGAAATTATTTGGATCTATGCTCACCCAGTGCGGTCTTCCGCCATCAATGTAGCGGGTGCCTAGGATGGGAATGGCCTCGATCGAGGAAATGACCGCTTTCTTCAGGACTGCGGCGTCGAGCCTGGACTCGAATTTCAGGACGCAATGCAGTTGGTGGTCGTTGAACCCAGTAATGTCGAATAACAGTTGAACCTGGTCGAATACTTCCGCGGCGTAATCCATCAATTACAACTCCCCAAAACCGTTCTGTAGCTTCCAGCGCACTCTTTTGCAAACCGGAATATGCCCAAAAACCACTCTTATCAAGTTGCGCCTCTAACAATGTTTATGAGTATCTGTATGGAAGCCTAAACACCGCAAATTTAGATTATTTTGTAAGACGCTGCGTATTTATAAGTGAACTATAAAATTGTTGGCCATGCAAGTCAATGAAATATAGACCACAAAATGTGAGGTGTTGTGACGATGTTTGCCGCATGAGTGAATTGTGTTTATTACGGATTGAAGTCTTGCATTTTCGTCGAGGTTGACGATTTGTTAATAACAGGAAGAGGTGCTTACTGACTACACCTCCAAAGCAACAGCCATCATGAATAAAATATTTTGAGGATTTGCGTTTGAAATGATTGATCTAACGTTTGATATGAGCGGCAGGCTCCAGCTTGCCGGTGGCTGTTCGCTCGAAACACGTTTAGTTCTCCAGAAGTATTAGTTGTATATCCATCACATTTGTTCCCGTGGGTCCAGTAATAATGAGACCCTTTATTGTACTGAAAAAAATATCGGAGTCATTGCGTGTAAGGTAATCCTGCGGATCTAATTCGTACTTAACGGCCTCTGAAATCATTTGACTGGTAACAATTGCTCCTGCGGCATCTGTAGGGCCGTCAGTCCCATCCGTATCCGCTGACAAGAATGTAATGCCGGGCTCCCCTTGTATTTCTATGCCAAAGGCCAAGGCAAGCTCGGTATTTCTCCCTCCTTTGCCGTCTCCTTTTACCGTAACGGTTGTTTCTCCGCTGGCAATCAGACAAACTTTTTCACCTCTATGCAGCATTTTCTTTCGATCCAGTGCCGCTTTTGCGAGATCTTTTGCTACTTGTGATGCCTCACCACTGAGTTCAGTAGAGATGACTGTTGTTTTATATCCTGACCGTTCGGCTGCTTTTTTCGCCGCTTCTACTGCTATGGCATTGCTCCCGATTATTATGTTGTTCATTCCGCTGAAAATCAGCGCTCCCATCTTCGGTGTTTCCGGGATATACCCCTGTGTGCCTTTAGTGAGAAAATTGATGATATTTCCTGGCATTCTTGCTGCCAATCCATATTTTTGAATAACCTTCATCGCGTTATCATATGTAGATGTATCCGGCGATGTGGGACCAGAAGCAATCACATCCAGTTGATCCCCTATCACATCGGAAAGGATGAGTGATACCATTTTAGCTGGGTAGGCAATCTCTGCCAGACGCCCTCCCTTTACCGCTGAAATGTGTTTTCGTACCGCATTAAGTTCTTGAATGTTGGCACCGGCCTTCAACAACAACCTCGTAACCGCCTGTTTCTCTGCAAACGAAACCCCCTCATACGGGCAGCAAAGCAGAGCAGAGCCTCCTCCCGATATCAGGAAAACCACGAATGTGTTTTCATCTGCTTGTTTCAACAGCCTCAAGACTTCCTCTGTAGCCAGCACGCCATTCTCATCAGGGATGGGATGACCGGCCTCATAGACCGCTATAGTATCGGTAAAATGTTGTTTCTCTGCGTGACCGTACTTTGTTATCACGATACCCTTTGTAAGAGCATTGCCAACGCCATCTACCAGTGCCCGAGCCATTAACGATGCTGCTTTACCAAAACTAACAACGTAGAATTTTTTGAGTTTCTCTTTCTCGTACCGCGAGAGAACATAATCACAGTGCCTACTCACTGCCTTATAAGGGTCAACAGCCAGAAGCGATTCATCAAAAATATTGCGAATTATTTGCATCGAAATATCGTATAATGCCATATTTAATTCCTTAATAAATATTAACCAGAATTGCACAGATTTTTTCAATTAAGATTTGATGCAGAACCCATAGGAAAGAAAGTGCAAAAATTAACCGATCAAGAAATTGATTCCCCGTTGTCAATTTTTCTCCAAATTAGCATACAAAAAATAAAAATGTTTTATTTGTCAAGACTTGCAAGCCCCGAGACGGTATCAAATTTTTGCCAGAACTTTTGTCTTTTTTTCGTATTATTATCTGGTGGTTTTGCTTTGAACTGAGCATAATATTTGTCCATTAAGCGATTTGCTTCGGTGAATGACTCCTCTATATCCGCTTGGGTCAACGGTTGGGACACTGCCTTGCGGATAAGTGCCTGTTCGAATTGGGTCCGTTCGGGAAAATATGTTGAAAAAAGTTCCGAATAGTGATTCATGGCAACGCGAGTAAATTGCTCGGCCTTCCACCAATAAGCGTCTAATTCTGCCTGTTTTATACCAGGTTTGTATTCTTTCGATAAGCTTAAGCCGGGAGCGAATAATAATTTATAGATGGCAGTACACACCGTGCTGGAAGCGGTGCTAAAGATGGCATAAGGTCCCGTCTCAGGAACCCAAAGTACCAGCGAATTGGTCGTATGTGATGGGCTTGTTAGGCCGGAAGCATGTGCACACACCGATATTAATTTTGAATTTAAGGGATTCCAGTTAACTTTTTTGTCATTATCTCCATGGCTGCGTAATGCAGTCATGATATCTGCAAGACCAATTTCATTTTGTAATTTCATCAAACAATCAAAATTACTAGCCCGACGTGCGTGGGCTTTTGCCATTTTAGTCAGAAACCATGCGGAATAATTCTTCTGAAAATTAAATTGATCAGCCGATTTACACCACTTTTTATGCACCGCGAAGGGAATTAAATCCTTGGATACTGCGTCGTAATCCGTAGTTAGGCTAATTCCGTTTGAAATGGCCCAACATGTCGTTATCCGTTTCCACGCCCACATTCTATCCACTGTTTCTAAAACGTAGGCTTCGTTTTTATCGGCAATCAAATAGGAATTATTATAGTAAAATGGATGATTAAATCCGCAGTTTCCCCCCTGACCGAACTGTTCCAATAAGGAAATGATCACATCCAATGCTTCCTTGGCGCTTTTTCCCCGTTCCAAACCCAAACGCAATAAATCCATCCCAAGCAAATATTTATTTTCTTTCCGCGGAGGAACTTTGGTAAAAAGGCTTTCATTCCCAATCGCGACACCGAATTCATTGACTCCGATTTCGGCGCCCCACATCCAACAGGGTTGAGAAAGCAAAACACCATTTGTATGAGAAACTTGCGGGATTTCAATGTAGGTACATTTCACCGTCTCTCCTTGTGGGTGGTCTTGGGGCAGTATTTGAACTAAGTTTTGGACTTCATTCGGATCTCGATCGGAATTTTTTCCGAAGATCATCCCATTGGAAGTAAATGCAACTAATGTATCGCACATATCTAGTCAGTTCCTCTTGGCAAATTGAAATAGAAAAAGTTATACTTTCGCAACCAACAAAAAGACAATTTGACAAGGTATTGCTCTCAATGGCTGGAAGTATAGAGGGAGCTGTTTTTGCTTGTCAAGGGATAGTTTGCATCGAAAAGAAGGGGCTGGTAATGCAGTCCGGGAATGGAGGTGGAACAGCGAGTATATTTTTGAGAAATCCGCTCACCTTTTGCTCAAGTCACCCCCTCGGTAAGGTAGACATCTCCTAATGTTCTACCTTTCCCTCGATGAGTTATGTGGATGTATTCTTTTCAGGAGTTATCGGAACATTGTTAAAGCTGATTATTTCCGGTTGAAATGTTGTGTGAATTGGGAAAATAAAAAAACAACATTACAGGAAGAAGTCCACACAAAGGGCGGTAGAGAGCCTAACTGGAAGATGGCAATTTATTTTTCCATGAAAGGTTTTACTAACCGATTCCATTGCTCTTGTGAATTACATTTTATTACCTGGGGGACGTATAATGAACAATCCATTTTTTCAGAAGTTTTATAGAACATTGCATATAGTTGATCTCCATGAACATCATACAATTGCATAATTAGCGAACCTTGCCGACCGCCTTCACCTTCCCCAATAGAAACTATTTCAATAAAACATTTATCTAATTTTTTATTATAATGGCTTACGTAAGAGTGTATTAAATTCTTAATATCATCTCCAGAGCCATACATCTTTTTAAAAAATTCCGCTGAACTTTTACCGCAGCGTTCCTGTAATTCATAAATTTCTTTTATAGAATCAGCATAGGAATTACTGAGCATTACAAATAAAGCAAGACATAGCATTATTATCTGTTTTCTCATCAATAACATCCCCTATCCCGCCAATGCCTCCTGACCAATACCCGAAGATTAGCAGGACAACGAAAAACCAAAAATAGATTTTCCAAAACATAAGTTCTTCTCATATCTCCTACAAAGCATAACAATTTATATACTTGGTTGGTCTTTTCCGATTTTCGGCACAATCTTACTTTAATTCATTAAAAAAGAAAAGTGATGAATAAAGTTTGAAATAGAGTATTACCTTGAAAACAATCGAACACTCATTTACAGGAAGTTAGTTACGGGGTCTAATGAGCACATAGCTGCGTTTTCACAATGATCGCGACTTAATACCATTTTGCTTTCAAAGGATAACGAGGCGGCAAGGAGGAGGCTCCGCAGGCGTATTGACTAATACATTGAGGAAGCCGACGACACAGCCAACAAAGTTAGCCAAAGAAAGCGAAGTGGTATGTGTCAATAGTGATCTGCTGCGGCTTTACCTTTAAAGACCCTGTAAACAAACACTGTATATCCGACAACTATCGGCATTCCGACGAGAGCGATGACACTCATTATCTTCAGAGTATACAAGCTGGTGGAGCCGTTAAAAATTGTGATACTTAAACTCGGATCATTAATTGCTTTGATCAAATGGGGAAAGTGAGCAGCTCCTGCCGCCAGCCACAATCCAATAAAAGATAAAGATGATTTCCAGAAAAGAGCAGTATCGTTTTTAGTTTTTAAAGAAAAGAATATTTCGGCCAGCCCCAGTAAAGTAACAAGAATTGCCGCATAGAATAAAGGATTTTCCAGAAGTGGTTGGAAACTAAAAGCCATTACAATAAAATAAATGCCGGCAGTTGCCACATTGACCCACAGCAAAATGTTCAATACTTGAAAAGATCTCTCTCGCAATTCACCCTCGGTTTTCAGCACGGCGTAAGAAGCCCCTTGTAGCAGGATAGCGGCAAGTCCGGTGATGCCGAATAAAACCGGTACGGGACGCAGCAATGTAAAAAAGTTTCCGGCAAACTCCATTTTGTTGTCGAGTGGCACTCCATAGATTACATTACCTAAAGCAACGCCGAATAGAAGCGCGGCAAGGCAACTGCCGGCAATAAAAAATATTTCCCATAGTCCGGTTCTGGCTTCATCATTGGCGCGGAATTCCAACGACACTGCTCTAAATATCAGCGCCAGCAAAACAAGCAACATTGCCGGATAAAAACCGGAGAAAGCTGTGGCATAAGCCTGCGGGAAAGCGGCGAAAAGAGCTCCACCGCCGGTAATCAGCCATACTTCGTTGCCGTCCCAGAAAGGCCCTATAGAATTTATCAGAATGTCCTTTTCCTCTTTTTTCTTGCCGAGAAACCGCAGGAGCGTTCCGATTCCCAGGTCAAAACCATCCAGAAGTGAATAGCCCAGAAAGAGTATAACTATAAGAACGAACCATAGTATTTGAAGGTTTTGGATATTTTCCATCTCGTTGCTCCTTCCTTAATTCTTAACCGATCATTTACATTAATTATGACGACGGTCCCTGTTTCACAAATTTTAAAAATAGTATGATAAACATAATAAACAACAACAAATAAACCAATAAAAACATTATCAGACTCCCCAGAATATCGCTTGCGGGTACGACCACGGAAGCGCCGTCAGCAGTTTTCATCAGTCCGTAAATTATCCATGGTTGTCGGCCGACTTCCGCCGATATCCAGCCCGTTTCATGGGCGATATGGGGCAATGGTATGAGGAAAGGAAGGAAATACAGATACGTTTTTGCCTCATAGATTTTTTTTGTCAGCAAAAGAAAAACACCCAGCAAACCCATGGCAATAGAAAACATTCCTATCCCCACCATTATATGATAAGTCTGAAAGATAAAATTGACGGGCGGCCAGTTTTCCTTGGGGAATTCTTTCAATCCTTTTATTTCCGAATTCCAATCGAAGTTGTAAAGAAAACTCAAAAAATTGGTTACATAAATTCCATAGGTTTTTTCGTTTTGTTTATCGACAAATCCCGCAATATAAAGGGGCACGCCTTTTGCCGTCACGAAATGTCCTTCGAGCGCGGCCGCCTTTTCCGGCTGCATATTGATTACTTCTATCGCATGCAGATGGCCTGTGGCCAGTTGTAAAAGCGGAGTAATGGCAAAAAGTATTATACCGATTTTCAGCATCGTCTTTGCTGTTTGGCCGTGCAGGTCTTTTCTTACGTAGTATCCAGCAATGCCCGCGATCATTATTGCGCAGGTCATCCACGAAGCCATTACTGTGTGACAAAAACGGATTATTGTTGAAGGATTAAAAACTGCTTGTGTAAAATTAGACAAGATAATTTTTCCAACTTCGTTTATCTGATAGCCGGCAGGAGTTTGCATCCAGGAATTGGCCGCCACTATCCAGAACGCGGAAAGATGTCCGCCTAAAAACACTAACATAGCGGCCAGCCAGTAAACTCTTGGAGAAACTTTGTTTCTGGCAAAAATTAAAATTCCAATGAATACCGACTCCAGAAAAAAAGCAATAACGCCTTCCGCGGCCAGAATTGGTCCGAAAATATCCCCCACGGTTCTGGAATATTCCGACCAGTTCATACCGAAGGAAAATTCCATAGTGATGCCTGTGGCCGTACCGATTACAAATATCAATCCGAGCAGTTTAGCCAGAAAATCGGTGATCTTTTTATAAATTTCATCTTTCTTGATCAGATATAGCGTCTCAGAAATTAATATGACCAGGGAAGTTCCCAGTGTCATAGCCGGAAAGAGAAAATGGAAGCCTACGGTAAAGGCGAATTGAATCCGGGCAAGGAGTAATGCGCTCATAGATACCTCCAGATTTTGGTTAAATGACATTACCGGATAAATTTCTGCTTTTCAATAGTATAATTTTCTAGTTGTTATTTGATAATAAAATATATTATTGTATAACCTAATAAAAAATTAAATTTCAGGAGATATTATGGCAAGCTTGATCAGATGCAAAGCATGCGGCTATGTAACCGTAAAAGGTAAGATAAAGGACGTATGCCCGGCATGTGGGGTGCCTGAAAAGATGTTTGAACCTTATCAAGACCCGGTAGCGGAAAAAAGACGCAAAATCCTGGGGCTGCATATTCATCCCATTATTGTGCATTTTCCACAATCTTTCGCCTTTACTCTCTTTGTCCTGGCTGTTTTATTTTTTATCGCGCCACCGCAAATTAGTGGAGTTTTGAATTGCACAACGCAAGTGATTTCATCTGCTCTTCCATTTTTTCTTATTCTGGCCTTGTTAACCGGACTTGTTGACGGCAAAACCAGATTCCGGAAAGTGACAACGCCTTTTTTGAAAAAGAAAATTATATTCGGGTTGAGCTTCCTAATTACATCCATTCTTATTGCCGTTGTTGCTCTTGCCCTGCCGCTGTCGTCCGTACTTGTAATGGTATTATTCACCCTGCTGACAATAATAGCTGTGGCCTTTAGTATTGCGCTGGGTTTGATTGGCGACGAATTAATGGAAGCAAAATTATCCGGCTGAGCTTTTTCACGGTTTTGCCACCAAATAAGAAAGTTAATATGCAAGGTAATGAGCCCGATATATTGATTGCCGGTGGGACGCTCCTGACCATGTCAGCCAAAGTGGAAATTATAGAAGATTCCATCGTCGGCATTAAAGACGGAATTATTGTTGCCGTGGAGAAAAGAGGTGATCAGAAAAACGCGAGTTATTCGGCGAAAGAGATGATCGATGCCTCCGGCTGTATAGTCATGCCCGGGTTGGTCAACACGCACACCCATCTGCCGATGGTTTGTTTCCGGGGCATGGCTGACGATCTTCCCCTGATGCAATGGCTCACCAAACACATTTTTCCGGCGGAAGGCCGCTTCGTCAACAAGAAAAT
>CAVSRI010000015.1:0-18369 GCA_963730275.1 uncultured delta proteobacterium
TCGATACGGGAGTTCCCCATGCAGTAAACTTTGTGGATAATATAGAGGCTTGCCCGGTTTTTGATTGGGGACGCAAAATCCGCCGCCATGAGTGTTTTCAACCCAAAGGCACCAATGCCAATTTTGCCGCAGTGCTTGGCCGGCACAAAATTAGAGTGCGCACCTATGAACGCGGCGTGGAAGATGAAACGCTGGCCTGCGGTACTGGGGTTGTTGCTGCAGTTCTTGCCGCTGCTGAGCGAGGTTTAGTAGATTCTCCTGTCGATACTATAGTTCGAAGCGGTGAAATTCTGCGCATTTATTTTACTCGCAAAGGTGATTGCTTTAAGGAAATTTATCTGGAAGGTAAAGTAAGAATAATCTATCAGGGACTACTTTTTGAAGAAGCCTATAAATGATCATTGCTATTAATGCTGGAGGAAATTGACCTTGAAGACTGCCGAGCGCTTAACAAAAATCCCCCCATATCTATTCATGGAACTTCGAAAAAAAATTAATAAAGCAAAAAACGAGGGTGTGGATGTCATCTCCCTGGCCATCGGCGATCCGGTGGAAGCAACACCTGATTCGATTATCGATGAACTTTGCCGTTCTGCCCACGATCCACAAAACCATCGTTATCCCACGGATGAAGAAAAAGGTATGCTGGCTTTCCGCAAGGAAGTTGCCCGCTGGTATCAGGAAAGATATGGTGTCAGCTTAAATCCGGAAAACGAAATTCTGGGACTTATTGGCTCCAAGGAAGGCTGCCATCACTTTGTGTTGGCACGCGTCAATCCCGGCGACACGGTTCTCATGACTGATCCCGGTTACCCGGCCTATCGTTCCAGTATCCTGATGGGCGAGGGTGTTCCTTACAACGTACCCATTCTGCCGCAAAATAATTACTTGCCGGTATTGGAAGACATCCCCGCGGATATTGCCAAAAAAGCCAGCGCGATGTTTCTCAACTATCCTAATAATCCGACTGGTGCTTGCGCCACTCTGGAATTTTTAAACAAGCTTGTTGCCTTTGCCCGCAGCTTTGATATTGCTATTTGTTACGATAATCCCTACAGCGAAATAGTATTTGCCGGACAGCCCTTGGTCAGTTTTCTTGCGGCCAAAGGTGCCAAAGACGTGGGTATCGAGCTCAATTCTCTTTCCAAACCCTTTAATATGTGCGGCTGGCGGTTGGGAATAGCTTGCGGAAATCCGGAGCTTATTGCCGCCATAAGCAAGGTCAAAGAAAATACTGATTCCGGGATTTTTAATCCTATTCAATTCGCCGGCATTCAAGCTTTACGCAAGGAAAAAGCATTTATCGAGAAAATGTTGGCAATATATGGACGCAGGCGTGAGTTGGTTTTGAAAACGCTCAAAAAGATCGGTATTGATTTTAATCCACCGCGCGGCACATTTTATCTCTGGGTGCCGGTACCCCAAGGTATAACATCGCTGGAATTTACTAACCGCTTGTTTGACAAGACTGCCGTTGTGGTCGCTGCCGGGACCGCTTACGGCAAATATGGTGAAGGCTTTGTCCGCATATCTCTGACCGTGCCTGATGATCGGCTGAAAGAAGCGATGAAGAGAATCGAAAAGGAATTTACAACAAACTAACACCGTAAAAGGTTCCCGGCATGCGCCGGGCTATGTGTATGCGGAGTTTATTTGGCGCATGCCGGATTGCGCTTCATCTTTCGTCACTGCGACCTACGTTAAAAGTAGGCCTCATTCCAAAGGCTACGCGCGCCTTGCCTTCAGAGCCTTTTACAGCGTTAATTCAATAATTTGGTAGGAGGCGATCTCTTGGCCAGCCGCCTTGTTCTACTTTGAATACGGAAGCTACTAAACTGTTGTTATCCCGGCGGAAAGACTGGACAGCCATGTTATTACGAGGGAGTTCAACGACTGCATCTCTAAAAAAGTTTATAAGTAAAGGGTAACAAAAATGGAAATGGGTATTCTTGGTCTTCCTCAAAGCGGGAAGAGCACATTATTTGAAATTATGACCGGCGTCAAGAGCGGCCAGCAACACAACGAAACCGTTGTGCGGGGGCTCGCCGCTGTGCCGGATGTTCGTTTTGATAAGCTGGTAGAAACATATAAACCGGTAAAAATATCTCCGGCCAAAATACCTTTTGTTGATGTCCATGCCTTGAGCGAACATCCCTGGGAAGCCATCCGGCAGAATTTAAGCGGCAGTGATGGTATTTTGCATGTGATGGACGGATTTTCCCTGCCTGATGCGCAACTGAGCATTGAAGCTTACCACAAGCTGGAAGATGAGTTAATCCTTGCCGACCTTTTAATAATCGAGAAAAAACTGGAGCGCCTCACCAAAACGTCCAAAAAAGCGCTCACTCAGCAGGATATAACTCAGGCGGAACTTTTACCCAAATTAAAGGAATGCCTGGAAGGTGGAAAATCTCTGAGGTCTGCCGGACTCATGTCAGAGGAAGTATTTTCTCTCCGGAGTTTTTCTTTCTGGACAATTAAACCCGAGCTTGTTGTAGTCAACATTGCCGAAGATAATCTTTCTTTTGCCGATGCTTTCACGCAAAAAGCAAATTTATCCGAACCGGTAATGGGTATTTGCTGTAAAATCGAGGCAGAACTAGCCGGACTGGAGCCTGCCGAACAAAAGGAATTTCTGGCTTCACTGAGCATTGCCGAGCCTGCTTTTGGCCGGATTATTCGCGCTGCTTTTTCTCTGTTGGGACGAATTTCTTTTTTTACTGTCGGTGATGATGAAGTCAAGGCCTGGGTGATTCCCGCGGGAACCAAAGCTCCCCAAGCCGCCGGAGCGATTCACAATGATTTTGAACGAGGTTTTATCAAAGCGGAAGTCATGCATTATGATGATTTCATCGCCCACGGCGGATCTGCCGCCCAGGTAAAATCAGCTGGACGCCTGCGCCTGGAAGGAAAGGAATATATTGTCCAGGATGGCGATATCATCACTTTTCGTTTCAATGTTTGAAACTAAGTTTGAAACTAACGAAAAATTATTCTTCCGGTACTGCCCATATTATATGCCCACGGTTGACAATTACTACCTTGGTTTTTGTCTCATTCATCAACGCGTCGTAAATTACCAAAAAAAGTTTCGGTTTCTTTAGAATTGAGAAAATCAGACAGGCGATTGTATTTTCTTATATTTAATATTCCTTTGATTGATGTGCCGTCGGAAAGACGAATGGATGCCTTAGTCTTATTTACAGTGCCGTAGTAAAGAGGAATGGCTACCGTGTTTCTGCTTGATAATTCAATCATAATCCCCTCCTACATTTATTAAAAATATTATGAAATAAAAAAATTCCGGTAAATTATTCGTCTGATTTGCGGTAATAAAAATTAGAAGTTACTCAGCATTTTTTTTATCTTAGCGCGAAAATCATCAGGCTCGTCAGTATTTAAGGCAATAATTTCACCGGGACATATTGAACGCCTGTCTTTTGTCAAAATATTGGCAACGGTTATTTTAGCTTTTACTTTTATGTGGTTTTCCTCCAGATATATTTTTGCCGGTTGGGAAATCAAAAGCGCCTCTATGGCTGATATTATTCCGGAGTAGGAAACCAGTTTAGCCGCGGCCAGCCCAATTACTTTATCATATAAAATTAGACTTTTCTTCTCGTAGCGATAATTTTCGAGACAATCCCAAAGAGGCTTTAATCCATGCTCCTGAGAAAAAAAGATAATTTTATTTTCGTCAACCAAAGCCAGTGAATATCGGGTAAAGTCCGGTTTTAACATGAAGAAAGTTTCCTTATGGGCTTTACCAAGATAAATCAGTACGCCCGGAAGAATTAGTTTAATTAAAAAACAGCCGACTCAAAAATCGCACTTAATTTTACACCATTGGCGCATTTTTGTGTAGTAATTTTTGTAAAATATCAGCCGGATTTATCGACCAAACGGCTCATGATTTTACCACCGATAGTTTCCCTTGAATGCAAAGCCCCGTGAGGGCAAATTTCTATACAACAGTAGCAGCGGATGCATTTTTGATAGTCGAATTCGACTCCAGCCTCCAAAGATTGGATGGCCTGGGCCGGACAAATTGTCCAGCATTGGCTGCATAGCTTACACAGATTGTTATCGCAGACAGGCCGCGGCATAGTATGCCGGCGCAAAAAATTATGCAGAAAACGCGGACCAAATATCAGTCCGCCTGTTTGGGGCAACTTGAAATCATATACAGTTGGCAAATCCCCTTCTACTTCACAGGAGTTGATTAAATTGATTTCTTTAGCGATTTTTAATATCGGTACACTTTTATAATTGATCCCCAGCATTTGGCAGACAGTGGTATCCAGCGCAAACGAATCGCAACTGCCCATCAAAACGCCTATCTGCCGCGGTTTTCCGCCCTTACCGGGGCCTTCGCCCTCCAGGGCCAGGATTCCATCCAGGATCGATACGGTCGGCCGGACAGCCTGATGAATGGCCGTAAGCAGGCGGGCAAAAGCCATGGAATCGACACCGGCGCGCAGATGCCACCGTGCCTTCTGAAAACCAATGATACAGCCGAACATATTTTTCACAGCCAGAGTTAAAAGCATCTGACCATGTGTTTTGAGCTTGGGCAAATTGATAATTGCATCCGCCTCCATAGCGTCTTTAGCTATGTCAATACGGCTATAGGGTTTTCCAATATCTACTGGAACAGTGTTTTTAAAAGGGATACAAATTACATCCAGACCAGCCAGAGCGTCTTTAGTGCCATTCATTTTCAGGATGTGTTCAAAAGAACCGATTGCCGGAGAATCGGATACCTGCACTCGGGCGCCTTTTTGTAAAACATACTCTACTGCCGCTTTAATAATTAAAGGATGAGTTAATATCGCGTCTTGGGGTACGGCAGCGGAAAGCATGTTTGGTTTTATCAAAACGCTGATGCCCGGCTTAATTTTATCACCGGCAAGAGTTTCGATAATTTCAAAAAAAACTTTTTTTAGCTGATCGTAGTCATAAGAAGTTTTGCGAACAATAACAACGGCCATAACAGTTCAGTTCTAATGAGGATAAACCGACAGATTAGTTAATTTTAAATGAGTTGTCCTTATACTTACTGGAGCCGATGACCAGAATCGAACGGTGACCGGCTGATTACGAATCAGTTGCTCTGCCGGCTGAGCTATTCTTGAAAAAATTGCGTTGCTGCCTCCATCCCGCGCTGGTCACCAGGTTTTTGATATTTTGAATCATATCTTTATCTTTGTCTTTTTCCTTAACTGCAAGCTGTCCATAGGGGATGAGAAGATCATGAATCTTTTTTCTATTGTCTCTTTTTGGTCCATAGCTCCATCCGCCCATAAGTCTTTCCGCCATCCAGCGGCGATGTTCCATCTCGGATAATTTTTCCAGAAATTCTGGATCGTTGGCAACTTTATCAAAAACTGATAAGTCCTGACCATCAAACCCGATAGAGCGAAGCTTGACCGACAGATGGTCAGCAGACCAGCGGTTTGCATCCTTCATAAATTCGTTCAAGCCTTCCCAGGCCACAAGAGCGGTATTTTCTCTTTTTTTGGCGGGATATAGTTCGGGGTAGGTATAGTCAAGCAGGGATGCATTAAGAATCAGTATACGCGTTCGTTCCGTAACCGAAAGCCTATCAAACGGTTTGCTCCGTAAATATTTAGTTTTGTTTACTTGCCTTTTTATCTTTGGTGTTAAAACATCTCTGTGCTTCTCCCGCAGACAATCGTAAAGATTAGGTTTCTTCAGAATTTGGTTAAGAGAATCTATCGGGTTTTGTTCATCAATATTTTGGATGATTGGAACATCCTGAACTACGGATTGCAACAAAGTAAGTGGCGTACTTTGGGTGAATTCATCTTTCGTGAATAGTATCTGAGCATTGACATATGCCGAATGAATGGTTTGCGCCAGCTTGTCCGTAATCTCTTCTATCAATACCTGATAGCCACAGGCAGCGTCATATATATTGAAACCATGAATATTTTGATCTACTATAAAACGAGCTTCTTTTCCTTTTATAAGTTCGGATAGAGAAGAGCGCATGCAGACTATGACCGGCGTGGCATCTGAACCAAGCGCCCTGCGTACCTGGAGAGCCAGAGAAATACCTGCTGAATCGTCATCCAGAGCAATATATACGGCAACCGGTTGTCGGCCGGCTGCGCCGATGATATCAGCTGATGACGAGAGGCATTCCGGATCACAGTCAACAAAATTTATATTGATGTCCGGTACAACAAAAGAAGGTGGTGTTTGGCCATCACCATATAAAGCAATAAATTTTTTAGAACGTTCCTTTATATTATTGTCAACTATGGAAATTTCTAGCTTCGTCCACTGTACATAATGACCTATGCGTGCAGCTTGCTTAACGATATTTTCACCCATTATGCCAAACCCTATAGCCACAATGGGGATGGTATCAGCAGAGAGACATTGCTCGCCGGCATAAAAATCAGGAGGATATTCTTCGAAAATTACTCTGGCAGAAGTTTCATAGACATTGAATATACTGGCATCAAAATAGTCGTAAGTTCTTGCAAATAGTCCATGACGGGCAAAAATGTTCTGCAGGCTGGAGCTGGCAACATGCACATAACAGCGCAGGAAAATCTTCTCATCCACTTTGTGGCCGGCCTCGGCCAGATTTTTCCCCTGGTGAGCTATATTTATATTCGTTTTATCATCTCCGGAAACAGCAAATAAATACTTAGCCCTGGCGGTATTTGCCTCATCCAGCATGACATGATCGGAGGCGTCGCCGATCATCACCAAGACATTCCGTTCCCTGCAACCTGCTATCTCGGGATGATCCTTTTGCGCTTCAATAACGACTACCCGCAATCCTTTTTCTGTAAATGTGTTCATCAGCCGCATGCCTTTATCACCAAGCCCACAAATAACAATATGGCCGGAGGCCTGTTGCAAGCGAATTAAATCGTATTTTTCCCGGATCGGTTTCCAAAACCCTTTTATGGTTGCTAAGATAGTACCGCACGCTGCTAAAAATTGAGCAATACTAAAAAGCATCTCCTGCTTAGCGGGCTTACCGATAATTATTAATAACAAACCGGCAATGGCTAATACTGCTGCAGCGATAAGTATAGCTATAATCAGCCGCCAGGAATAATTTTGAATCCAGCGGCCAAAAAGTGTGAATCCGGAAATAGTGTGCTTTGTCATACCTTTGTATTGGACTCTTCCGGGATCAGTGGGTAACACTGAAAATCAATGGCAGGTCATGCTCAGTGTAATTACTCCCAATCAAACCACTTGTGTATATAAATGGATGAAGGCTAATCAAAGTAACGTCATTACCGACTTTCTTGAAATGGAGATAAGCACTAACAGTTTCATGCGGCTTGATGGCAACCCCCTTCGTTCCGGCAGCTTTACTGGTAATCTTCTTCCCGCCTTTGATAAAATAAACGTCATCAACTTCGTACCCCTTCCCCATCTTGTCGGTCAATTTGGACCTCGCCCATGATTTCTTGGTAATATCATACAGAGCAACACTTTTCTCCTTCTTAAAATTATTGCGAATCCGGATTGATAAGGCGACATCGCCGCCGGTTGATCTTATACTGGAAAATATGAAATCGATTTCTGCAGCATTAAGGGATCCAACATTGGGTTTCATCTCGACTTGTTTCGATTCCGTATTCGCACTCGAGGCTACGGTTGATTTTTTCATAAATAATGACTTACCTTTTATCATCGGTATCAAAAAAAATGTGGCAATAACTATGATAACGATCACCGCAGCGGCAATGAATATGACCTTCTTGTTGGCATTGTGCCATTGCCTGACTATTTTTTCCTGAAGTTGGCCAAATGCTGCGCGCAATGGATCGGTAAACTTTTTGATACGCTCACTTATAGGAACTTTTTCAGCGGCAGTGCCGGCGGAAACTTTACTCACCGGTGCCTTTGTATCATGTGCTGCCGGCGTTAATTCTTTTTCCACAGGCCGTGAAGCTTTTGATTTAGGAACCGAATCTTGTTCTGGAGATCTTTTCTCACTATAACGGGTTAGTGTTTGTTTTATACGTTCAGCAGCTTTTTCTATGCGGTCTTCTTTTCCCTCAAAAGCATCCAGCCAATGTCTCCCCTGAAGTTCAAGTTTAATAGCGCCGAGCGGCAGTATATTTTCAATTCTGACAGGGATTACTAAAATATTTTCCTCATCAGCCATTGAAATTTCCTTTATAACCTGTCGGGATTTATTTGATGCTGAAGAAAAAAGCAATACCATGGCAATTCCAGGACTGCCTTCAAGTGCTTCTATAATCCCTTCTCTCCAACTAAATCCTGGCAATAAATCTCTATGATCTATCCAACATCTGATTTCTTTTGCCTCCAAATGGTGAACAAGTGCATCGGCAATTTTTCTGTCTTCTGAACAATAACTTATAAAAACATCGTAATTCATTTCCCACCTCCTAACAAGATAGACCACATTGGCTTTTTTGCAGGAATCATCTCTGCCTCAAGGATTTGTTCCTTTATGCCCGTGAGCATCAACTTCCACAAATCATCCTTCCGAAAACTTCTATATTGTGGTACATTAACCACAATTTTTACTGAATATCCAATGAAAATATTATTGTGAATTGTTGAGAACTTTTATATTAATTCCCAATGGAAAAGAAGTAATTGCCTATTCATATCTAAACTAATTTTTCTGGAGCCGATGGCCAGAATCGAACTGGTGACCTACTGATTACGAATCAGTTGCTCTACCGGCTGAGCTACATCGGCGTCCAGTTGAACTACTATTCCGACAAGAGATGCGTTATTTATCTTATGGGGTATCCCCTTGTCAAGTTATTACGTTAGCCTGAACTACCTTATATATTGACTTCCCTGTTATTTTCCTTTAGCTTGATAAAAGTGAGTTAAAGAATTATGGAACTGAGTATGATTATTTTCCTTCTGGTTTTTTTCTGTCTTTACGGCGGGATTAATTTTTATGCTTTTTCCCGGGCGATAAACATTTTCCATTTTTCCGGTATCGCTGCAAGTTGTAATCATCTTTGTAATGATACTGTTGATCCTTGCCCCGGTCATCGTGAGGCTCATGGAAGCCGTTCACCTAGAAACATGGGCACGAATTATTGCCTATATTGGTTATATCTGGATGGCTTTCGTTTTTCTCTTTTTCTTCCTGAGCGTTATTTTTGATATTACTCGATATTTATATAAGCTCGTTGGATATGGTCCAGATACTGCCCACCTCAATACAATTGCTTTCGGATTAGCAGTCTTCCTTGCCTTTATCTTTGTAGTTTACGGCTTTTTTGATGCACGGAGAATCAGAGTGAAAAATCTGGAAGTTCATGCTGAGCAAGTATTAGCCAATAACGGCAAAATCCGTATCGTTCAGATATCCGATGTACATGTGGGAATAATTATCAGAGAAAAACGTTTGGAGTTTATTCTCGATAAGGTAAGAGAGGCTAATCCCGATATTTTAGTCTCCACCGGGGATTTACTGGATGGCGAGATCGATAATATGGTGCCGGAAGCTGAGCTATTGGCCGTGATTAATCCAAAGTATGGCAAATATGCAATTATGGGTAACCATGAATATTATGCCGGAATCAAACGCTCAATGGAGTTCACTTGTAACGCCGGTTTTGTAATTCTGCGCGATGAAGCAGTGCAAGTGGCCGGGATAAATATATTTGGTGCTGATGATATAACCGGCCGCCGGTCGGGTATGACCAAAGATAATCCCCGTTTTCGAAAATCATTAGCCGAAAGAAGCGACAACTTTGTTTTGCTTTTAAAGCATCAGCCTTATGTTGATGAGCGGGAGAAATTCAATTTGCAACTTTCAGGGCATACGCACGGCGGACAAATATTTCCTTTCGAACTGGTCACACGATTTTTTTTCTCCTACAATTATGGATATTATGAATTGGGAAAAAACAGGCTGCTTTATGTAAGCAGAGGAGCTGGTACCTGGGGCCCACCAGTGCGCCTTTTTGCGCCGCCGGAGATTACGGTGATTGATATAATCGGGAAGAAAGCCCAATAGAATAATCGGCGGGTGCATTGTACTTAATCAAGCCGACCTATCTGCTAAAATTTTTTACTGCGGATGAAGTTGACAGCATTGCGGAAGATGGCCAAGTCCCTGGCCTTCTTCCGGTAGGCTTTCTCTGGTCCAGCGGGGGTGATTGGTGCGGTGAAGATATGCTTCCGGATGCGGCATCAGGCCAAGAGCCGGCCTGTTTCATTGCAGATTGCCGCAATGGCGTGAATTGGAGCCGTTGGGGTTGGCCGGATAGTCCATGGTAATAGTTCCATCAGCCGTGCTGTACTGAAAGGCATATAAATTTTTACCTTTGATTTCTTAAGAATATCATTGCTTTCCGGCACAAAATTTACCTTCGCCATGCCGAACAGGCAAATATATTAGATCAATGCCTTTCGTGAACATGCAGGGGCTTTGCACATTGGCTTTAAGATAAATCCAGCGGTCTTCAAAACGCCCCGAATCGTTAAAAGTCAGTGTTGTGCTTTGCTTAGTGAAGTTACCATCAAGCGCGGGGAGCAATCCCAATTTGACCATCAATTGAAAGCCGTTGCAGACACCCAGAATTAATTTGCCGTCTTGAATAAACTGCAAAAGTTCCGCAAAGAGCATTTCATTTTCGCCGGCGATACGGGCATGTAAAAAACGGTTGGCCCCGGCTTTGGCCGAACCCAGATCATCGCCGTCCAGAAAGCCACCTGGTAGATTCAGGAAAGTATAATCAGACAGGCGTTTTTCACCGAAGAGCAATTCACTGATATGGACGATGTCCACTTCATCGGCTCCGGCCAGCTTGCAGGCGTGCGCCATTTCCATTTCACAGTTGGTGCCGTTGCCGGTTAATACGATTGCTTTCACTCTATGGGACATAACTCAAATCCTGTCTAAAAATTAAGCGGCTTTTGCCACGCGTCTTTAAACTTGCTTACTTTTTCTTTGATAATCAGTTTGTCATTAAGGCCGGTTACCTGAAAAAGCCCGTCGCCCGAGACAAAGCCAATTTTACTGATGACATTTCCGGCCATGATTTTTTCAAATTTGCTTTTCGCTTGGGGATGAACCGTCACTACAAAGCGGCTGGCCGTCTCCGAAAATAAAATATAATCATTGCGTTTCTTGCCGTGGTAAGGAACATCCTTCAAATCGATATTCATTCCCAAACCGCCGGCAAAAGCGGTCTCAACTAGAGCCACACCCAAACCGCCGTCCGAGCAATCATGGCAAGACGCCACGATTCCCGCTTGTATAGCTTTATGCAGTGCTCTATATTTCTTAATGGCTTTTTTCACATTCACCTGTGGTACTTTATTGCCTACTTCCCCATGCTCGGCAAACCATTCGGAGCCGCCCAGCTCGTCAAGAGTTTCACCGATGATGTAAACCAAATCCTGTGGCCGTTTAGCGTCCATCGTTATGGCTTTACGCACATCCTGAATTTTGCCGATAACCGAATAAAGCAGTGTCGGCGGCACTGATATTTTCGTTTTGCCGATCTGGTAGTCGTTTTTCATGCTGTCTTTGCCGGAGATGCAGGGCACACCAAAGGCAGTAGTGTAATCGTAAATCGCCATGTTAGAACGCACCAGTTGCGCCAGCTTATATTCGCCATCAGGTGTTTTGGCGGACTTAACCGGATCGCACCAGCAGAAATTATCCAGCCCCGCCAGATGATCCAAATCAGCGCCCACAGCCACAGCGTTGCGCACCGCTTCGTCAATGGCGCACGCCGTCATGTGATAAGTATCGATATCGCTGTAACGCGGGCAGATGCCGTGCGCCACCACCACGCCTTCCATCGAATTCAAAAGCGGCCGCACAATGCTCGCATCCGATGGGCCATCGTTTTGCGCGCCCACCATAGGTTTCACCACGCTACCGCCCTGAACTTCATGATCATACTGACGCACAACAGCTTCCTTAGAGCAGATATTCAGACGCGAAAGCATTTGGATAAAAACTTTTCCTAAATTTGCCGGTTCGGCAAAAGTTGGCTCCGCATTTTTCGGCGCTTTCCATTTGGCGGTGAGTTTCATCTGCGGCACGCCTTCGTGCAGGAATTCCATATCCAGATACGCCACAGTCTTTGCGCCGTAACGGCAATGAAATTTCCCGGACTTAGTGAACTTGCCCATGGTCGTGGCTTCCACGCCCATCTTGCGGGCCAGTTCTAAAAACTCTCCGACTTTTTGCGGATCGACCGCGAGCGTCATGCGCTCCTGTGCTTCCGAGACCAGAATTTCCCACGGCTGAAGACCAGCATATTTCAAGGGCGCCAGTGACAAATCGATTTCGCAACCGCCGGAATAGGTGGCCATTTCGCCAACCGATGAAGAAAGACCACCCGCTCCGTTATCAGTGAGCGCACGGTAAAGGCCGCGATTGCGGGCGACAAGCAGAAAGTCAGTCATTTTCTTTTGTGTGATGGGGTCGCCGATTTGCACGGCAGTAACGGGTGAGCCTTCATGCAACTCCTCCGATGAAAAAGTTGCACCGTGAATGCCGTCCTTGCCGATTCTGCCGCCGGTCATGATGATAACATCGCCGGGTTTGATTTCCTTGGTGTGGGTACGCTTACCGTTGATTTTGGCGGGCATGATGCCGGCAGTGCCGCAGTAAACCAGTGGTTTACCCAAGAACCGTTCATCAAAAACAATGCTGCCGTTGATCGTGGGAATGCCGCTTTTATTGCCGCCGTGCTCCACGCCTTCACGCACGCCTTCGTAAATGCGGCGCGGATGCAGAATGCGGGGTGGCAGTTTCTTTTTGTGGAAGGGCGAAGCGAAGCAAAAGACATCCGTATTGAAAATCAGTTTTGCGCCTAAGCCCGTGCCGAAGGGGTCGCGATTGACGCCGACAATACCGGTCAGCGCTCCACCGTAGGGATCCAACGCAGAAGGCGAATTGTGCGTCTCCACTTTGAAAACCAGATTATGGTTGTTATTGAATTTGATGACACCCGCATTATCGACAAAAACGGAAAGACAAAAATCTTTCTTGCCTTTAGCCTTACGGATTTTGGCCGTCGAGCCTTTGATATATTTTTTAAAAAGCGAATCAATTTTTAATTTGTTGCGGCCGTCGGAATAATCAATCCGGCTGTTGAATATTTTATGTTTGCAATGCTCCGACCAAGTCTGCGCCAGGCATTCCAATTCCACATCGGTTGTGTTTTCATCAAGACCATATTTTTTTCTTCCTTTAATCACTGCGGGATTCTGATAATAGCGCTGGATTGCCTGCATCTCTTCGAGATTTAAGGCCAGAAGTTTTTCCTGACTGATTTTTAGCAGCGCATTTGTAGCGAATGCTGCCAGATTGATTTGGGCGGCTTGCGGCTCGTCTTTGCTGAGCACCTGCGGGACATAAGCAGGCATGCCAAAGTTAAAATCAAAATCATTTACGCTTATAACCTGATGGCGTTCGATAAGGTCGTTGGCCAGAAGACCGGAAGCGATTTTTTCCGCGTCAGCCTGAGAAATTTTACCGCTGATTAAATACTGGCGGGAAGTGTAAACACTGATTTTGCGCGAGCCGATATTTTCGCCAAGCAAAAGTGTAATTGCCTCACGCGCGGTTTTGCCCACGTTATCAGTGACGCCGGGGCGGAAACCTACTTCAATGAGCCAATCGAACGGTCGAAAGACGCTATCGCGCCAATCTCTGAGAGGGTTATTAATGGAAAATTCCTGAATTACCGGATCGGAGAGCGGTCCTGCGGCAGCTTCCTGCAATTCAGCAGCAGTAAGCTCTCCGGCTATTGTATAAACTTCAATAGTGGCAACTTTTTCGACAGGAAGGGAAAAATTGTCAATAATACGCTTTTTTGTTTTTTCGCCTAAAGCGTCACGAATGCCTTCTTTAAAACCCACTTCAATTCTATGTGCCATCTTTTTAACCTTAATAAATATAAATAAAAAGTGTTTTCTGAAATCATATACCGCGGAAAAAGATAGACGACGCGCTTATACCGAAAAGTGGACAATAAAGCAACTTCCAAATATGTTCTGAAATTGATTAAGATTTTTTTAATTTTTAAATAAGTTAACCAAAGAAATAAGCTAATAAAGCGCCAGTCATTTTACTTGACACTTCGATCTTTTAACCGCTATATTTACTCATCATTATAACCCAATCACTTCGTATTATAACATTTTAAAGGAGGTATCCAAACTATGAGAAAGAATGTGGCTTTCAACAACATCATCCTTGCTTGTATTATCGGTTTTTTTCTCGCGGGATGCGCCGCCAGCACCAAAATAACGATGACCCAGGGCAAATATACGCCGCAATTTCACTCCGGCGATTACAGCCGCTATAAGGGGAAAAAATTGATTCTTGCCGGGTTCTCCAATCAGGCCGCCAATACCAAGGCCTGGGATTATTTCAGCGCTGATAACAAATACAAGTATGAAGGAGATGCCCAGCTGGAAAGTTATTATTGGGGTTGCTTTCGCAAAGCTTTCCGCCATATCGGCGTAAATATTGTCGATTATTATTACGGCGGCGGTCCGCGTCCTTATTACCATCCATACTGGTGGGGTTATGCTCCTCCTCCGGAAGAACGTCGAGCCGCCAGAGGCGTGCCCGAATTCGGACTGACCATAACATCACTAACCGATCAGGAATTCAGTTTTAAAGTATACGTCTATAAAAATGGCGAAACAAAATTAGAGAAGGATTTTATTGTAAAAATGAACCCGGCAACAACGAATAATGCCGCCGATTTAGAGAAACGCTCGTACCGGCTGGTGGATTTGGCTTTCACCACTATTATGAAAGATAAAGATTTTCAAAGAGTATTTTAGTTTTATCAATACCGTATGGTGAGGGCGGACGAAGAAAAAATCCGCCCTCACCATGCATCAAATTTTTTAAACATCTTAATTCCAGCGGGAATATTGCCGGTATTATTAAATGGAAATGCTGCTCTTAGCTGTAATTTTATTTTTTGTCCTGATTGTTTTGGCGCTGCAATTCCGGCCGTCAAAGCACTCTTCAGGTTCAATTGATTTTAAACCGCTGGAAAGGCAACTGGATGCAGTGCAAAGCTCTCAAGAAAGAACCGACCGTTCGGTGCGCGATGAAATCGCCAAATTCCGAGCAGAATCGCAAACGCAGGCTCGTCAGGAAAGAGAGGAATTAGCGGGATCATTAAAATCATTCGGAGATTCCGTCGAGCAAAAGATGGAAGCTCTATTGCCAGTTTCGGTAGCTTTAATTGTTTGCTCCTTCGGTAACAGTTAATTTGATTTGCATATTCGTTTGTCTCTATTATAGTAGTATTACTAGATAAAGAATAACATAATTTATTTTAATATATAATGTTATTTAATGTTTTGAATGCAATTCGCATAATAGCATACAATATACGAAATTGCGCGACAGGAGAATTTAAATGGAATTACTAACAATTATTATGATCATTTCAGTGGTGCTTGTAGTACTTATGATATTTGTTTTAATAAAAATATTTGCAATAAAAAACATTGATGCTTCACCACAATTAATAGATCTAAAAAATCAAGTGGTTGATTTAAAAACAAATCAGTTAGCAGCTCAAACAACATCTTTAAATCAACAACAAAAATTACTTTTAGACACTCAAAAAGAATTAAGAGAACAATTAAATAACATTATCAAAACTGTTGGTGATAACCTTACCAATAATCAAAGCAATATTACTACGCAATTAAAAAACTCCAATGAAGTAATAAATGAAATTCAAAAAAAATTGGGATCTTTAGAAGCAACTACTAAAAATATTCAAGACATTGGGAAAGATATATCTTCCTTGCAAGAGATTTTACAAGCGCCAAAATTGAGAGGTAATTTGGGAGAATATTTATTAGAAGAATTATTAAAAGAAATATTTCCGGCCAAAAATTATGAACTAAAATATACTTTTAAAAATGGAACGCAAGTCGATGCCGTTATTAAACTTGGTGAAGGAATTGTTCCGGTAGATTCAAAATTTCCTTTGGAAAGTTTTCAGCGGCTGATTTCGGTATCAGATGAAACTGAAAAGAAAAAATTTAAAAAGGAATTTATATCTTCAGTTAAAGCAAGAATTGATGAAATCGCAGATAAGTACATTAATCCAGCAGAGAGGACATTTGATTTTGCAATGATGTATGTGCCTGCAGAAAATGTATTTTATGAAACAATAATTAATGATTCTTTAACTGACAAGGATTATGAGATATTTAATTATGCGATCAAAAAACATATTATACCAGTATCTCCCAATAGTTTTTATGCATATCTTATGGCGTTAGTGTATGGTTTAAAAGGATTTAAAATTGAACAACAAGCAAAAGTAATTATGGGTGAATTATCAAATATTCAGTCGTCATTTGGTAAGTTTTATACAGACTTCACATTAATTGGAAAGCATTTAGGTAATGCTACTTCAAAGTTTAATGACAGCATAAAGAATGCAGAAAAATTTAATGATAAAATTTTACAGATTACAGGCGTAAAACATGATTTAATTGATTCAAGTGAAACAATATTAATAGAAGAAGAATAATTTGTGCAACAATTTATATATGTTATTAATGTTATATTTCTTGCTAAATCATAATCCCTTCGTAAGTCAGATCGTTTTTCATTTATTGATATCTGGGGGGTATCAACCGCATTACGTTTATTAACTACAAGATAACCTCCTGAATCTTGTATAACGTCAAAGGTTGTGTTGACGATTTTATCAAGCAACTTCTGATTCGTGAGCAATATTAAGAGAGAATAATTCCAAAAAAAACAAAATTCATAACCTTGCTTTGCTCTGCGGTTTTTCCTTGTAAAATTATCTATGAATTAGGTGCGTTTCCCCATCCTTTCATTTTTCATTTGACATGAATTTTTATCTATGATTTAAAATCTTAGGGGAACATCAAGGAGTTTTGAGGTAAATGGTTGGCAGAAATAGATACAAAATAAGCGATTCACTAAATACTAACTATTGTGGTTATTATTACGTTGTCCTATCTATATCTGCTCATTTTTGAGACGACTCGAAAATAGATCGTATTAAAAGCCACAGGCAGAAATGAAAAAGTCCGTGGCTTTTTTTAATTTTTTGGATTTATAGGTGACTAAATTTTTTATAATGGAGGTGTGTATGTCAAGAAATATATTTAGAATAATTTTTGTTTTATTTTTTAGTGTTTTGATGGCCGGAGTAGTCTTCGCCGCTCCTCCTATAAAGATTGGAGCATTATTTTCTGTATCCGGGCCCGCTTCTTTTCTCGGTGAGCCGGAACGCAATACAGCGGAAATGATGGTAGCGGAGATAAACAAAGCCGGCGGAATAAAAGAGCGTAAACTGGAACTTATAGTCTATGATACTCAGGGTGATGCCACAAAAGCTGTGCAAGCAGTAAACAAGCTGATTAAGGATGATAAGGTTGTCGCGATCATTGGCCCGAGCACAACCGGTGACAGTATGGCCGTGATTCCCGTGGTCGAAAAAGCCGAAATACCGCTTATTTCCTGCGCGGCGGGAATTAAGATAACCGATCCGGTAAAAAAATGGGTTTTTAAAACAGCACAAAACGACGTTCTTGCGGTAGCTAAAATTTATGAATATTTAAAAAGTCAAAAAATCACTAAAATAGCAATATTAACGGTTTCGGATGGCTTCGGTTCTTCTGGTAGGGAACAGCTTACTTTACAATCCAAAGAATTCGGCCTGCAAATAATTTCCGATGAAACATATGGGCCGAAAGATACGGATATGACTGTTCAATTAACAAAAATACGCGACAGCGGAGTACAGGCAATTATTTGCTGGGGAACAAATCCCGGTCCGGCCATTGTCGCCCGGAACGCCAAACAATTAGGTATTAATATTCCTTTGTATATGAGCCATGGCGTTTCCTCTAAAAAGTTTATTGAACTTGCCGGCGACGGAGCCGAAAGTGTCATCCTTCCTTCGGGACGGGTTATAGTTGCCGACCAATTGCCTAAGTCCGATCCGCAAAAAAGGGCGCTGACTAATTATGTAAACAAGTACCGGGAACATTATAAAGTAGAAGGCGATCATTTTGGCGGGCATGCCTGGGATGCCATAATGTTGCTCAAGAGCGCTATTGAACGAGGGGGCTATTCGCCTGCGTTAATTCGTGATCAGCTCGAGAAAACAAAAAAATTCGCGGGCATCGGAGGGACTTTTAGTTATTCTCCACAGGATCATGCCGGATTGACCAGTGACGCTTTTGTTCTGGTGCAAATCAGAGAAGGCGACTGGAAATTGATTAAACAATGAAGTGATTTAGTATAGAGTAACTTAAAATAGCGGCGCGGGCAATGACGCCTGCGCCGCATTAGTATTTATCGGAAAATTGTAAATT
>CAVSRI010000016.1:0-33783 GCA_963730275.1 uncultured delta proteobacterium
ACCAAATGCATCTTTCGGATAAATGGGGAACGGCGGTGATTGTCCAGGCGATGGTTTTTGGAAATCTCAATGAACACTCGGGATCGGGCGTTATTTTTACCCGCGAACCCAAAAGCTTATCATCCGCGGTGACTCTCTACGGAGATTTTATATTTGGTGTTCAGGGGGACGACATTGTTTCCGGCCTTGTAGAAACTTATCCTATCTCGGAAAAACAGCGTTTAGCGGAACGCAAAGACATGGAAATA
This sequence comes from uncultured delta proteobacterium, assembly GCA_963730275.1. Classification (GTDB taxonomy): domain Bacteria; phylum Desulfobacterota; class Syntrophia; order Syntrophales; family Smithellaceae; genus UBA4810. Next base: position 249 of record CAVSRI010000016.1, read on the forward strand.
TCTCTGGAAGCTAAATTTCCGGAAATTTACGCCGAACTCATAAGAATTTCCGAAAATCTTATTTATGAAAGAGGCTTTAATCATCAGGAGATTGAGTTTACTTTTGAAGGCGCGAGCAAAGATAAACTATATTTGCTGCAAACGCGGGATATGGATCAAGTAACGGCAAAAAGCTTGAAACGTTTTGTTGACACCGTGGTGTTGCAATCTTCCGTGCTGGGAACAGGGATAGGGGTTAGTGGTGGAGCTCTCTGCGGCCGGGCGGTTTACACTGAAGCGGATATTAAGCATTTCCGCTCGGCTGAGCCGAAAACACCACTCATTTTAATTCGTCGCGACACGGTTCCAGATGACGTCGGCGTGCTTTTACAGGTCGATGGACTCTTAACAGCAAGGGGGGGAGGCACTTCGCACGCCGCCGTTACAATTCCTCAACTCAACAAAGTAGGGGTTGTCGGATTCAGTAAACTCAAAGTTTATGAAGCCGCCGGTTTTGCGTCAGTGGACAGCTGCAAAATCAACGCGGGTGATTTCGTCTGTATCGACGGATGGAGCGGGACAGTCTATTCCGGAAAGCACGAATGCGAATCGGAAGAATCGCGTAATATAATCACCTAAACGCCGCAATCATCAGGCTATCGATGAATTTATTTCTTCTAAAACATGTTTTTGTGAATAAAGACCGTCAGGTCTCCCACCCTGTTTGTATAGCTTCCGAATTCGTTGTCGTACCATCCAAAAATCTTCGCGTGGACAACCGGTATTTTCATTGTTTTTTCGGCAAATGTCTGCAGCAAGCCACTGGGTAAATTCGGAATATGAGAAAGGTCTACATTAATAAAGGCCGTTCTAATGTGGTTGAATTGCCCCTCGATAATTACCGCCGCGTCGACTCCGATGAGGTCGGTGGAAACATTCTGCTCCATGGTAAATATTATTAAGTGCTCGGGATTGCTTTGGGCGGCTTTTCGGTAAATACCATTTATTGTTTTTGTGTCGATAGCAGCGGCGACACCATCCTTATTTACGCGCGTTTGAAAAGTCGCATTCAGAACAATTAAAGAAAGGGTGTTGGTGGGCACTCTGATGGAGTCGGCCATAAAACCGATGTTTTTTACCTCCGGAATTACCTGTCCCAAAGCTTCAGCCGCATTCGTGGAAGTCAGGATTATGTTATTGAGGATGCTCCTGTTTTTTCTCAGGTCTTTCTCTCCTGTCTTGGGAACACTGTCCAACGCGCTTTGCGAATTGGTAACGGCATGGATGGTCGACATGGAGGCCGTGAGTATTGTATTTGTTTCCTCATGTTCGAGTAGAGGTTTAATCATATGGGCCAGCCCCGTGGTTGTGCAGGAAGCCGCGGAAATAAGCTGGTGTTTCTTCTGATCAAAAGCGGCATGGTTGATCCCGTAAATCAAAGTTACGGCGTCGTCAGGCATGGATAAAGCTTTATTTTTTATCTTAAAAGGGGAGGAATTGATAACAACCTTTGCCCCGCCGTGAAAATGTCCCCGAATAGAACCCTTCTTATCATCCGGTGATATTGTCGGATCTTTGAATTTTCCCGTGCAATCGACTACAATATCGGCGCCGTAGTCACGCCAGGGAATATCGGCGGGATTTCTGGCTTCACGCAGCACCGTTACCGGAACCCCGTCGATGAGCATTTTGCCTTTTTTTTCGTCAGTTATTTTTATAACGCGCTCTGATTTTATGCCGTAGAGAAATCTGTGGAGCAATCCATAGGTCGCATCCTTCTCGATCGTTTGTGCTATAGCATCTAACCCCGTCCCCACTTCCCGTCCGAGGTTGACAATAATTTCTTTAAAATACTTTCTTCCTACATGGTGCCACAATGTCAACTTTCCTATCCGCCCTAAACTATTGATACCAAGTACCGGCGGTCTTTTTTCGAATACTTGAACCTTTGCCATAATGCACTGCCTCCTTAATACTTGCGCCGGAGAGTTATTCCAGCACGGCCTTCTGGAGAAGACCGGCACTTCTTTATAAAATAAGTAGGCCAAAGTCAATAAGAGAAACGACAATAAGACGCCTGTAGCATTTCCAACGTGTCGTGATATTGGAGAAGATAGCTTAAATAATTCTGGTTTTTTATAATTTAAAAAAAGCAGAGAACTGTTAGTTAAAATATGATACAGATTTAAGAAGGGCTTGTTGCCCAATCAAAGGAGGTAAGGTATGAAAAGATATTATTTCATTATAGTGGCGTCGATTTTAGTTTTGATCATGGGGTGCGCGGCGCCGAAATTCAATATTTTTAGCGAAACACCCGATCCGCTCAAAGAATATACGCTGGAAGGCACGGGCGCGGATAAAATATTGCTGATTCCTGTAAATGGATTAATCTCGGACAACCCTAAAAAAGGTTTGATCACTGCCACCCCGAGTCTGGTTGAGCAGGTAGTTTCGCAAATTAATAAAGCCCAAAAGGATAAACAAATCAAGGCGGTTTTGTTCAAGATAAATTCTCCCGGCGGCACCATCACCGCCAGTGATCTTCTCTATCACGAGATTTCCGCCTACAAAGAAAAAACGGGCAGTAAAATTGTAATTTCCATGATGGACCTCGCCACGTCTGGCGCTTATTATATGTCTCTTCCCGCGGATATAATTATGGCGCACCCGACAACTATAACGGGTTCGGTAGGAGTTATTTCTCTGCAGCCGAAAGTTAAAGGTTTAATGGACAAAATCGGCCTTGGTGTTGATGTGCAAAAGGTTGGCAAATACAAGGATATGGGATCGCCTTTCCGAGATACCAGCGAAGAAGAAAGAAAGCTTTTGCAAAAAGCAATGAATGATTTTGGAGAACGATTTATCGGTTTGGTGAAAAAGCACCGTAAGCTCACAGGGCAGGCAATCACGGAAATTTCCACAGCGCGCGTGTTCTTGGCGGATGAGGCCCTGCAAATGGGGCTGATAGACAAAATCGGCTATATAAGCGACGCCGTTAAAGAAACAAAAAAAATAGCCAAGATTTCCGAAGACGCGAAATTGATAGTGTACCGCCGGGCGGAATTCCCGGAGGATAATTATTATAATGTCGCGGGCGCCGCATCTGAAAATTTAAATTTTTCAGTGATAAATATTGAACTTCCGGAAATTCTCAGCGCTAAAGCCGGTTTTTATTATCTATGGCCGGGGGCTGTTTCCGCTGACTGACAAATATCATCTGCCAATTAATATACAGGAGCCTGCGCCTTTACTAATATGGTTATTATCAAGACCAATGCCCTTACAAAAAGCTACGGCAAAATACAAGCGGTTCGAAGCATCGACCTGAACATAGAAAAAGGCGAAATATTCGGACTGCTCGGGCCTAATGGCGCCGGCAAAACCACCACCATCAGTATGCTCTGCACGATTGTCCGCCCGACTTCCGGCAGCGCTTCTATAGCGGGCTATAATGTAATCGGCGAGCCCGCGCAGGTAAGACGCAAAGTCGGTATAGTATTTCAGGACCCCACCTTGGATACCGTTCTTACCGGACGGGAAAATCTCGAACTTCATGCGCGTCTCTACGGCGTCCCTTCCGCTGTTCGGGGGAAAAGGATAACGGAAATGCTGGAACTGGTCGACTTGAAGCAGCGCAGTAATGATGTAACCCGCACTTACTCAGGAGGGATGCGCAGGCGTCTGGAGTTAGCCCGCGGTCTTTTGCACCGGCCGGCAGTGCTCTTTCTGGACGAACCGACGCTCGGGCTTGATCCGCAAACGCGGGCGCGCATCTGGGAATACATCAAAAAAATGGCGCAAATGGAGCAAACCACCGTTGTGCTCACTACTCATTATATGGAGGAAGCGGAACAGGTATGCGACCGCGTGGGCATTATCGACCATGGCCGAATAATCGCCTTGAATTCACCGGAGGCACTGAAAGAGTCCATGGGCGGAGATATGGTGGTGATAAAAGTGAAAGAACCTCCCCTGGAAAAAATACGCGCTCTGCCTTATGTCTCCGAAGTGAGGGAAAACGAAGGCGCACTGGAAATAATCACGAAAGAGGCACATCTGCACCTGGCGGAAATTCTTTCCATGATTAAAGATGTGGAGTGCGTGGAGATGAGGGTACCCACGCTCAACGATGTGTTTATCAAGCTGACCGGAAGGGATATCAGGGAAGATTCTATAGAGGATTCCGGAAGCTGGGTGGATTCCGTAGCCCGTTACCGTCAGAGAGGGTCTTGATTCTATGAGCGAAGGACGCGTCCGCAAAGAATTGATGGGTATTTACGCTGTCTGGTGGCGGGAATTCAAAGTTTTCCAGCGCGAGAAAAGCAGAATCGTTTCGAGCATCGTCCAGCCTCTCATGTGGCTTTTCCTGTTCGGCAGCGGCGTGGGAGCGAGCGTTAGCGTCAGCAATATCAATTATCAGGATTATATATTTCCGGGCATCCTAGCTATGCTGGTACTTTTCGGATCGGTGTACTTCGGCCTTTATATAGTCTGGGACCGCAAGCTGGATGTGCTTAAGGCCATCCTGGTGGCGCCGGTATCGCGTATCAGCATCTTTATGGGAAAGGTTCTGGGGGGGTGCACGGATGTTACACTACAGATTATAGTTCTCTTTCTCTTCTCGTTTTTGTTTCCCTCTATAAATCCCTGGGGCATTCCGCTGGCTTTACTTTTATTATTTGTTACATCGATCGCGCTGGTTTCGATGGGGCTTGCTCTCGGCTCTCTTTTTGAAAGTCTGGAGGGATTCCAGGTCATCTCGGCCTTTCTTATATTTCCGCTCTTTTTCTTATCCGGTGCTCTTTTTCCGGTCAACGACAAGCTTCCCCTCTGGCTGCAGGGATTGGTTAAACTTAATCCTCTTACCTATGCGGTAGATGGAGTCAGAGGCGTATTGCTCAATATCCATATTTTCCCGTTTTATGTCGATTTTATAGTCGTAACTTTCTTCGCTGTAACTATGTTCCTGCTGGGGAGCGTTCTTTTCAGCCGGATGAAGTGATGTTTGATTAGTCCAAGCCAAGGAGAATTATATGAGGCTAAATTTGTGGCGAACGGCGCTGCTATTATTTATTTTGTTTACAGCTTCCGGTGTCCAGGCGGAAAGCTCCGTGTGGGTGGTAAGTTCTTCCAAGGCTGCTGTTTATCTTGCCGGTTCTTTCCATATGCTACGCGCGTCTGATTATCCCCTGCCTGCCGAATTTTTTACAGCTTATCAGGCCTCCCACAAAATCATATTTGAAGTCCCGCCCGGTGAAATGGAAAGTCCGGAATATATGGAAATGTTTCTAAACGCGGCAATTTACAATGACGGCACAACTCTTAAAGAGCATATTACATCCGCAGCTTACACCAAAGCGGAAAGTTTCTGCAAAGAACGGGATTATCCGCTGGAACAATACCAGTTATTTAAGCCGACTTTTTTTGTGATGACGCTTACAGTATTAGAAATGAACAAAATCGGCGCCGATCCTAAAAAAGGGGTTGATTATTTCTTTAAAGATAAAGCTGTGCAGGATGGAAAAGCTACAGGAAGTTTGGAAACAGTGGATCAGCAGATTAGCATTCTGGCTTCGGTGGATGCGAGTGTGGGAAGCGACCAAATCCTTGAAACTATCGAGGAACTCAAGCAACTGGAAGTAAAGCTGGGTGAACATCTGGCTGCCTGGAGAAAAGGAGATGAAGCTAAAATGGAGGAGCTTTACATCAAAGGACTAATAGATTACCAGAAATTATATCAAACCCTCATTGTTGACAGGAACAACAAATGGGTGAAGGATATCGAAGGCTATCTCAGTGGGTCGGGGAGCACTATGGTAGTCGTGGGTGCGGCGCACCTTGTCGGCGATAACGGCTTAGTCAATTTGCTCCGTAAACACGGATATAAAGTAGTTAAGTTACAGAAGTAATAATAACGATATTGGTTGGTCAATTGCAAAGTGTGCAAAAGATTAAATAATGAAGGAATAGGGCTGACAATCGGCCGGAACAAATATGTTTTTGGCTGGCAGATCAGTCGAAGTTTTTTTAACTTTTTGAAACGGAGTGCACTTGAAATTTCCGTATAAAGTAGATTTCGGCAAACTTGAATGGGAGTCCCCCCTGGAGGGGGTGAGACATAAATATATAGACCAGGGAAATTTACGCCTTCGTCTGGTTGAATACTCGAAAGAGATGCCGCTCCATTGGTGTGAAAAAGGTCATTATGGCTATCTGATTGAAGGCCAAATGGAAATTGAATATGAAAATGAAAAAATAATTTATAATCCCGGTGACGGCATTTTCATTCCGGATGGCCCTGAACATAAACATAAAGGCAAAGTTCTTTCGGAAAAAGCCTTGGTTTTTTTCATGGAAAAAGTTTAACAAGTTGCGGTGCGCCATTCTACAGAGGTTTGTCGTTATTCTCTAAAAAGGATAATGGTTAACTATAAATAAATATCTTATTTTGGTTGATCTGCAAAGCGACTGCTTTCCCGGCGGCAAAATAGAACTTGCCGGCATCGAAGCCGCCGTGAAAAATATGTTATAAATTATCTAAGCTAAATTTAGATATTTAATCTGGAGGGAAGATGGATAAGCGACTGGAAGGAAAAGTGGCAATTGTGACAGGTGCCGGTCAAACACCGGGGGATACTATCGGGAACGGTCGGGCGATTTCCGTTCTTTTTGCCCGCGCGGGCGCTAGGCTTATGCTTGTGGACCTTCGCCTTGATTCCGCTGCTGAAACTCAGGCGATGATCACCAAAGAGGGCGGCGCGGCCTTCGCTTTTGGAGCTGATGTCACCCGTTCTGATGACTGCCGACGCCTGGCCGAGGAGTGCGCGGCACATTATGGCCGAATCGATATTCTGGTTAATAATGTCGGCACCGGCGGAGAAGACTTGGGGCCGGTTAAGCTGAAGGAAGAAGCATGGGAACGCATCTATAATGTAAACGTCAAAAGCATGTATTTGACCTGCAAATATGTTATCCCTTATATGGAAAAGCAGGGCGGCGGTTCCATTGTCAATATTTCATCTATTGCGTCTGTATGCGCCTCACCGATGCTTGCTTATAAAACCTCCAAGTCGGCCGTCAATTCCTTGACCCATTCCATTGCCTTTGCTTATGCCGGTAAAGGAATTCGCGCCAATGTCATCATGCCGGGTTTTATGAATACCCCCATGGCCATTGAAGGGATTTCGCGATACCAGGGCATCAATAAGGAAGACCTGATTAAAGAACGCAGTAGTAGAGTTCCGCTAAAAGGTGGAATGGGATCCGGCTGGGATACGGCCTATGCGGCCCTTTTCCTCGCCTCGGATGAAGCTAAGTTTATTACCGGTGCGCTTCTGCCCGTGGATGGCGGCCAAAGCGCGCGCATCGGATAATTTCACTGATTGTCTTGATATAAATTAATAATAATGGAGAAAAGGAGACGTAATGGCACGGATAAGTATATTGAATGAAGAATCGGCGGCGCCCGAACTGCGGGAGAGGTTTCGGCGAATTAAGGAAAAGGGCGGTCGTGTCCTGAATCTCTTTAAGATTATGTCCCACTGTCCACAGGTCGGTCATCAATTTTTACTACTGGGTAACGCGATTCTTCTAAAGGGAGTTGTTCCTCCCCACCTGCGCGAACTGGCCATCTTGCGGGTAGGCCAGATTAATAAAGCCGTCTATGAATGGACCCAGCATGTTCCGATTGCCCTGCGCGCCGGCGTGCGACAAGCGCAGATCGACGTCTTGTCCCAATGGGAGCATTCCTCTGAATTCAGCGAAACAGAAAAAGCAATACTGCGTTACACCGACGAAGAAACCATAAAGATCCGAGTAAAGGACGAGACCTTTGCGGCGGTGCGGAAAATTTTAAGTGAAGAGGGGGTTGTGGAGTTAACGACGGCTATCGGCTATTATGGAATGGTTTGCCGGATTCTCGAAACCTTGCAGGTGGAACTGGAAAAAGAAGAATAAGGAGCGCGGTAGAATGGATTTAAACTTAAGAGGCAAATCAGTGCTCATTACCGGCGGGTCCAAAGGGATCGGGCGCGCCTGCGCCGAAATACTGGCTTCTGAAGGCTGCACTCTTCATCTTGCCGCGCGAGACAAAACAGCCTTGCGTAAAACAAAAGATTCACTGGAATCAAAATTTGGTGTGTCTGTCACGATCCATACCGTCGATCTGAGCATAGGAGACAACACCATAAATCTTGCTAAAGATTGTCCGGAAATCGATATACTGGTTAATAACGCCGGAGCTATTCCGCGAGGCGATCTCTGGCAAATTGCCGAGCCTCGTTGGCGTGAGGCTTGGAATCTAAAGGTGTTCGGCTATATCAATTTATGCCGCGCTGTTTATCCGCAGATGAAAACACGTGGAAAGGGCGTTATCGTCAATGTAATTGGTGCGGCCGGAGAGCGTCCCCGCGGTGATTATATTGCGGGCAGCGCGGGAACGCTGCTCTAATGGCTTTCACCAGAGCGCTGGGCGCAAGGAGCTTGAAAGACAGTATCCGGGTAGTCGCCGTCAATCCCGGTTTAATCAAAACCGAAAGACTGGAAGCGCTGCTTAAGAGTATCGCCCAATCAAGATTCAATGATGCGGGCCGCTGGCCGGAATTAATGCCCAAAGAACCGCCGCCGGGAGAGTCGCAAGATGTGGCCAAGCTGGTCGCTTTTCTTGCCTCGGATTGTGCCCGATACATTACCGGTACGGTCGTGACTGTTGACGGCGGTGTTACGGCGGCCTGAAAGAATTAATAGCGATGGCATCGCGGGGATAGGGATTTTTCGATAGTCAGCCATAAGATGTTATTATTTATAACATAAGGGGGTTAGATGAACCTGGCACAATTGCGTGAAGAGAAGGTTTTAGCCGAGGGGGAACGAATCAGCCTTTATTTTAAGGGAAAGGCAATAACTAATTTCGAGATGTTGCGAAATTCCCAAAAGCTTGTCAGCGCGCTCAAGGCTATAGGCGTAAAAAGGGGAGATAGAATTATTATTCAAATGCCCAACTGTCCTGAGGTTATCGAAAGTTTCGGGGCTGTCTGGCGAATAGGCGCCGTTATTGTGCCCATTAACTATCTGATGGGCGATGAAGAAATCGCGTATATCTATAAAGACTCAGGCGCCAAAGTAGTCATCAGCAGTATGGCTTTTCTTCCGAAAATCAGCGCGGCACAGGCCAAAGCACCCGCTGTGAAAACGGTGATTCTTATCGATAAAGATGCTCCCGAAGGGACCATCGCTTACCACTCGCTGGTGGAAAACTCGGTTGAAGATCATTCGGTTGCGGATATGAAAGAGGATGAACTTGCCGTACTTATTTATACCGCGGGAACCACCGGCAAATCTAAAGGTGTCATGCACACCCATCACTCGCTTTATGCCAATGCCAAAATGCAGTACGACAGTATGCCTTTCCCGGACGGTATGACGAATATCAGCGTTCTTCCTCTGTGCCATTCCTTCGGCATCGCCACGATGGGTAGTGGTATGTTTCGGACGGCAACAACAACTATTCTTCTCGATTCTTTCGATCTGGAAGTAATCTTATCATCCATAGAAAAATACCGGGCTAACATTCTGGTTGCGGTCCCGACCATGTATGTTTATTTGCTTTTGTATCCGAACCCCAAAAAATACGATCTCAGTTCGATGAAATATTGGCTATGTGGTTCGGCGCCGCTGGCTTTGGAGACGTGGAATAAATTCAAGGAGGTTTACGGTGGCGAAATCGGCGAAGGGTGGGGCTTGACAGAAGCCGGGGCGAACAATTCTGCCAATCCTATCGACGGGTTAAAAAAAGTCGGCTCTATCGGTATACCGATGAAAGGTACCGAGATGAAGATTATGGATGATAACGACAGGATACTCCCCCGCGGCGAACAGGGAGAAATAGTTATCCGAGGACCGCAGCTCATGAAAGGATACTGGAATAAACCGGAGGAGACGGCCGAGGCAATTCGAGACGGCTGGCTGCATACGGGCGATGTCGGTTATGAAGATAATGACGGCTATTTTTGGATCACGGATAGGAAGAAGGATTTGATTATCAAAGGAGGCGAAAACATATCTCCGCGGACGGTTGAAGAAGTGCTATTCGCTCACCCAAAAATATCGGAAGCAGCCGTCATCGGGATGAAGGATAGCATTTACGGAGAAAACATTAAAGCATTTGTGGTATGTAATCCCGGCCAAACAGCTACCGCTGAGGAAATCATAGAATTTTGCAAAACGAAGCTCACAAACTTTCTGTTGCCGAAAAAAGTGGTTTTCCTGCAAGCCCTGCCGAAAAATCTTGTCGGCAAAGTGTTGAAAAAGGAATTGAGAAAATTGTCTTAAAAAGTTTTTTAAAGGATAGACAATATTTGCTATTAATAAAAAAGCATTTTTTTAAAGGAGGTTATTATGGCAATTCGCACCGTTGAAGATTACAAAAAAAGTTTGCGCGACGGCAGGCGTGTGTATATCCGGGGTCAGAAAGTGGAAGACATTACCAAGCATCCGGTCCTCGGCATTACTGTTGATACAATTGCCTCAGGCTATGAGCTTACGGCATCAAAAGATCCTACCGTTCGGGATCTATTCGTGGCGCCTCATCCGAAAACGGGAGAGCCGATCAACCGCTATTTCATTACACCAAAGAACAGGGAAGATCTGGCGAATCGAACAAAGATGATTCAGCGTTCCATCGAAATAATCGGCGGTCTTCCCTTCGGCAAAGATATCGGGACCGACTGTCTCAACGCCGCTTTTGTTGTTGCTGGCCAGATGGGGAAAAAACAGTACCAGGATAATGCTCTTAATTTTCTGGAGCACCTGCGGAAGAACGACTTACATACCTGCGGAGCTGTTACCTGCGTTAAAGGGGATCGCTCCCGTGAGCCTTCCAAACAGAAATACCCCGATTACTATCTTCATGTGGTGGATAAAAATAAAGAAGGCATTGTGGTCAAAGGAGCGAAGATTCATATCACCAGCGCTCCGGCGGCAAACGAAATATTGGTCGTACCCGACGCGACAGATGCGTGAAGATGAGTCTGATTATGCCGTGAGTTTTGCCATTCCAGCCAACACCAAAGGAATTACCTTTATTTGCCGGAGCGGACGCGGCGCCTGGTCTGATCACGAGTTTCATGCCGACCGTCCGGTGAGAGAGCTGACGGAAGCCATGATTGTTTTCGACAATGTCTTTGTTCCCTGGGAACGTGTTTTTATGTGCGGAGAGTGGCAGTATTCGATGCTTCTGGCTTATACTTTCGCCACCTTCCATCGGTTTACGGCGATCAGCTATAAAGTTCCCGCCGTGGAAGTGATGGCGGGCTGTGCCGTGGCTATGGCCAAATACAATGGGCTCGATAAAGTGGGGCACATTAGGGATAAACTCGCGGACATCGCTGCTTATGTAGAAACACTGCGCGCTCTCACTAACGCGGCAGCGAATGATCCCGTCATGTACGGGGAGATTGCTGTGCCGAATCCTCTTATTGCCAATATGGCGAAACTTCACTTCGCGAGCAAATATCACACTTTCGTGGAATTGATTCAGGATATCGGCGGCGGCATCCTGGCGACGGCGCCCGATAAAAAAGATTGGGAGAATCCCGATATCCATGATTACCTGGAACACTATCTGGGAGGATCGGGCAAGTACAGCACACTGGACCGGCTGAAAATGATTCACGAGACGATGCGGCATGTCTGTTCGCATGAGTCGGCGTTTCACGAAGTTACAACCGTTCACGCAGAGGGCTCGATGGCGGCGCAGAAGATGATGATTCTGGCAGAATCTCCTCTCCAACGCTACGAAATGATGGCCATGAATGCCGCGGGAATCGTTTCCGTAAAAGAGCGTTAATTTAGAATGTGAAAAATTGAAGAAGGTTTAAAACCATGCGGTCAGGTTGTTTCTCTGGCAACCTGGCCGCATTTCATTTGCGAAAAGCACTTACAACTACAGCTTTACATTCCTGAAGGGAAAAAGAGTTTGGTACAAAGGATGATGTTCAAAATTTAAGGATTTGACCCCCTAATCCCCTCAATTATCGTATTTATGTTTTAGTCGCTTTTGTAGTTCTCCTTACAGCCATGGCCGTAACTATTTTAAGTATACCCAATATTCCCGCGATAAATAGGGCACCGCCAATAATCTCCACCGCCATTAAAAGATAAAGATTAAAGTTTGGCACTTTATATGTTGCTCCGACTACCGTGAAAAACATAAACGCATAGTTATTCAATAACACCGGAATCATTTCCCCAAAGACTATTATCGCATAAACAAAAATCAGAACATAAAGTAGCACGCCCATCTCTATTCCCAGGGAAGGAGCTAATAATTGAAGAAAATATTTAATGATTATTAAATTCGCCATGCCAAACAAGCCACCGATAAGAATATTGGGGATTTTTTTCTTATCCATGTGTGTTTCGAAGAAAAAAATCATTACAATAAATGCAGGCCAGAGTGGGATTTTAAAATGTCCCGCAACAACTGTAGTAATGATAATAAATATTACCAAAAAAACACCAAAAATAAGTCTGTTTTTATCTAACTTCGCCATTTGCAATATCCTCCTTAAATTGATTATGATTTTAATTCTCTACCAATAAAAAATGAGGAACTTGTATTGATCCCTCTGTAATGAACGTTTTAAAATCCCCGAATATATTGCGTATCATAACAGCATAAATCTAAGTTTTGTTTTACCTGATTCATTTGTTTTTTAATGAACCATGTCCAAGCCAAATAATAGAGCCGAAGATCATGTTCCTGTCTGGCTTAGCATCTACATCTCATGGAAAGTGATAGCTTTTTTCCCGAAATAATCTTAGACAGGCATCGGCAACAGTATTGTCGTAAAGGATTCCTTTATTCTTCTCGATTTCTCCAAGGGCTGCCTCAATGCCCAGCGCCGGACGATAGGGACGGTGGGAAGCAATAGCTTCCACAACATCGGCGATGGCTATAATCCGCGATTCCAGGAGGGTTTGCTCTCCCTTAAGACCCTGAGGATAACCGGAACCATCCATCCGTTCATGATGCTGCAGGACAACATCGGCCACCGGCCAGGGAAATTCGATGTCTTTCAGAATATTGTAGCCTGACTGGGAATGTGTTTTAATCAAACTGAATTCCAGATCAGTCAGCTTCGTCGGCTTGCTGAGAATCTCAGAGGGAATGGATACCTTGCCGATATCATGGATAGTGGAAGCAGTGCGAATAAAGTCCCGCCGGTCTGCCGATAAGCCCATCTCGGTCGCGATTGACCGGGCCAGATCGGATACCCGTTGTTGATGGCCTGAAGTATAGGGATCCTTCATTTCCACGGTCATAGAGATAGCTTGGACCGTGGCTCTCAGAGCTTTTCTCATCCGCTCAAAGCTCTGCTTACGTTCTTCCTCGGCCTGTTTGCGCTCGGTGATGTCCCGAGAAATACCCCGAAATCCGATTGGTTTACCTTCTGCATTCCTGATAAGAGATACCGAAATTTCGTTAAAACTTTTCGTCCCGTTTTTTCTGATAATTTCAACATCTAATGCCTTAACCGGTTCACCTGTTCTGTAGAGCCTGTTAAAGAGTTGATACATTTTTTGAGCGGTTGTTTCGTTTTGATACTGCCGGTTGTTCATTCCGATCAGTTCCTCTTTGGGATATCCCAGATTTCTGCACTCGGCGTCATTAACGAAGGTAAGATTGCCGGCAATGTCCATCTCAAAATAGCCTTCTTGCATATTCTCAATAATGTTTCGATATTTCTCCTCGCTCTGACGAAGTATCTCCTCCATTTTCTTGCGCTCGGTGATTAGTCTGGCGAGTCCGCGGAATCCGATGGGCTTTCCCGATGTATCTCTTATAAGGGATGCGAGCAGTTCACTAACCTCCCTCGTCCCATCTTTTTTGATAATTTCATAATCAAATAATTTACGTGGTTCTCGCGTTTCGTATATTTGGCTGAAGGCTTGATAAACTTTTTTCGCATTCTCTTCATCAGTATATTGTCTATTATTCATCCCTATTAATTCTTCTCTGGAATATCCCAGATGGCTGCACTCCGCGTCGTTAACAAAGGTAAAATTGCCGGCAAGGTCAACTTCAAAATATGCTTCTTCCATTTCTTCCAAAATGGTCCGGTATTTTTTCTCGGACTGTCTTATCTTCTCTTCCAATAGCTTGCGTTCGGTGATGTCGCGGGAAATACTACGAAATCCGATCGGTTTCCCTTTTGCATCCTTCATAAGAGACAACGACAATTCATAAATCCCTTTAGACCCGTCTTTTCTGATACATTCCAGTTCTAATGCTTTAACTGGTTTGCCTGTTTTGTATGTTTCAGCGAACTGTTGGCGTGTTTTTTTATAGTTTTCTTCGTCTTGAAACTTATTAGCAGTGGCTCCGATTAATTCCTCGCGGGAGTATTCCAGATGTTCACCGATCACATCGTTCATGAACGTATAACGACCGTTTAGGTCCATTTCCAAATAACCATCCTGGATAGTTTCGATGATCGTTCGATATTTTTCCTCGCTTGCGCGCAAAACTTCTTCGGCCTTCTTGCGCTCGGTGATGTCGCGGGAAATACTACGGAATCCGATTGGTTTCTCTTGCGCATCCTTGACCATAGATAGCGCTAATTCATATATCCCTTTAGTCCCGTCTTTTCTGATACATTCCAGCTCTATTGCGTTAATGGATTTTCCTGTTTTGTAAATTTCGGTGAAGAACTGAATTGTTTTTTTGTAATTTACTTCATCTTGGAATACATTACTATTCTTCCCAATTAATTCCTCGCGGGAATATCCAAGATGTTTGGTAATCATATCATTTATGAAGGTTAATTTACCGGTAATATCTGTCTCAATATAACCATCTTGGATGGTATCGATAATGGTTCGATATCTCTCCTCCGACTGCTGTAGCGCGTCTTCCATTTGCTTGCGTTGGGTTACGTCCCGGGAAACACCACGGAATCCGATCGGTTCCCCTTTTGGATTCCTCATAAGGAATGCTGATGTTTCATAAATCATCTTACTACCGTTTTTGTTGATAGCTTCTAGATCAAATGCTTTAATTGGTTCGCCTGTTTTGTAGAGGTGTTCATAAAGTTCACGTAATTTGCTGGCATTTTTTTCATCTGTATACAGCTTGTTGTTTTTTCCGATCAATTCCTCTCTGGAATATCCTAAATGTTTGCACAGCGCGTCATTAACGAAGGTAAAATTACCGGAAAGATCATCCTCAAAATAGGCTTCTTCAATGTTTTCCAAAATGGTCCGGTATCTCTCCTCGCTTTGGCGCAATTCCTTTTCAGCTTGCTTGCGTTCGGTAATCTCCCGCGCAATCGATTGAACCGCCACAGGCATCCCATTCGAGATAACGGCCGATCCTTGTGTTTCCACGTATATTTCACTGCCGTCTTTGTGACGCAGTTTGAACTCGCGGGGAATCTTCTGAATGCCTGTTTCTTTAATTTCTTGCGTTATTTCGAACGCAGCGGATAACTGATCCTCACTTAGTAAAGAGGCAAAGTTTAGGGAAGAAATCTCTTCTCTCCTGTAGCCAAGTTTGTTCAAGGCGGCATCGTTCGCATCAATGAACCGACCTTCAAAATCGCACAAGTAAACCAGATCGAGAGAGCGGTCAAAAAGAGCCCTGTAGCGGTCTTCGCTCTCCCGCAGTGCCTCTTCTGCCTGCTTGCGCTGGTGGATATCCTGAGCATGGACAATAATTAAATCCGGGGGAACGTAGGAATAATGAACAGATAGGAATCTTTCCGGTGCGAAATCCTGGGAAACGAGCTCCCTGCTCATGGTGGATTGTTCTTTAAAGCAGCGAAGCATGTCCTCGATAATCTCGGTTCTTTTCCGATACAGCTCCTGCGCGCTCTTTCCCCTATAGCTGTTGGCCTTGCCCGCGGTAAGCTGCATAGCGGCACGGTTGCAATCTACAAGGAAGAAGTCGTCTTCCTTCTTCTGCCAGGTAAATGTCGGAATGGGGCTTTCCTGATACAAGGTTTTAAAACGTTTCTCGCTGTGGATGATTGTCTTTTCCGCTTGCTTACGTTCGGTAATGTCCAGGTGCGTGGCTTGGTAATAAAGCAGTTTGCCGCCATTATCTCTGATTTCTCGCGCCGAAACGAGAACAAAAAACCGCGTTCCATCGCGTTTAACCACTTCCAGTTCTCTTGGCTCCATGAAGCCCTTTTTGGTGAGAATCCGTAGGACTTCCTTCCGGTCTTCCGGGTTTGCATAAAGCGTATGCCCAATATCGGTTATCTCAGCGATCATCTGTGCCGGGTTGTCATAACCGTACATCTGGGCATACGCCAGATTGGCGTGAATCAGATGCCCGTTGGGTGTTGCCGCAGATATTCCCATTAAGGAGTTCTCGAACAGACTGCGGAATTGCGCTTCGGACTCCCGGAGTGCCTCTTTCGCCTGCTTCTGCTTGTTTCTTGTTTCTGCTTCTTTTAATTCCCGGGCGATAGCGGGGCAAAGGCGCGATAAGTTGTTCTTCATGATATAATCTTGGGCACCCAGACGCATACACTCCACGGCCGTCTCTTCACCGATAGTTCCGGATACAATGATAAGAGGGATGTCGATGTTTGATTCCTTTAACAGGGCAATGGCGGAGGGAGCATTGAATTTCGGCAGTTTATAATCACAAAGGATAATGTCCCACTGCTTCTCCTTAAGGGCTTTTTTCATGGCGGAGGCGGTTTCCACTCGTTCCTGCACCGGATTGTAGCCGCCTTTTTTCAGTTCACGGATTATCAGCAGAGTATCATCTTCCGAGTCTTCAACTATCAATACCCGGAGGGATTGAGAATTGCTGATTTTAGATTTCAGAATGCTCTTTGCAGAGGGAATTTTTTTTACCATTATAAATTCCTCTTATTTCGCAGCTCGTGAAGCGGAAACAGATAAGCCCAACCTAAAGCAGTTAAATCATTCGGTACCATTCATCTTCTTCTCGTGCATGTGGAGCATAACCTGCCGTTTTATCTCGCGCAGCTTGACTTTGATTTTTGCTTCGTTCTTGCTACCCATTCGCATAAGGATTTTCTGCCCGGCTGAACGCGCTTCCAGATCGGGATCGGCATACATATAGAAAACATTGGGCTGAACGAGCTTAACGGGCTCATTGAGGTCGGGCGCAGCGAGCAGATGGTTGAGCACTGCCAGCAGGCGGTCGTTAAAATATTCTTTCGGATAGCCAAGTTCTTCATATGCCTGCTGGAACAGCGGATAGAGGCGCACATAAACCTCCCCCAGCTTCTGCGCGTCGATCAACTCGGCGATTTTCACATACGCCGAATAGCGCGCAACATTTTTCGGGCTGATGGTTTTGTCGTCTTCATGGCCTTCAGTAATGAACAAACCAGGCACCCGCTTGACCGGCATTACGCTGAGCGGCAAGTGTCTACGCGGCAAGTTGTCGATAGTGGCGACGATGTTGTGGATGATCTGCTCGGTATAGAACAGACTCATCAACGATTTATTGCCCACCAGGCCGGCCAGAATGTCCAGCATGAACTCGTCGCTCGCGGATAGCTTAGGCAGCGCTGGCTGTTCCGGAGGAGCCTCGATGACCTGCTGTACCACCGGGTGGGGTGCCGGAGCAGGCGGTGGGGTCTCCACATATACCGGTTCGGGTTTCGGTTGGGCGTATTGCCAATAGAAGTAAGCGGCAATACCACCGCCGAGCAGAATAATCACGACAACAGCTATCAAGCTGGTCTTTTTTATCATGGGTAAGCCTTTCGCAATAATTTACGTTACCGTTACTTTCTCGGCCGCGTATGCGTCCTGAATCGCATGGAGCAACGCTACGCCTTCCTGCATCGACTTCCGGAACGTCTATTGATAAGACATTACTTCTTATGATTACACTATAAGAATTTCGGTCTTACCTGTCAATTAAATATTGATCCATAACATGTAGGATGTGATGCCGAAGATGGTGAAGTAACCCCACCATGAAAGTCATAATGCCATTGCCGGTAAAGGCAAAGACATTGTCGAAGAAATGTATAAAGGTGGGGAGTAGGACTGTTCTTGACATAATCCATGATACAACAATCAGGCCTGCATGTTATTTTCTGTATTTTTCAGTTGATGAAATTTAAGGAATATGCAACATTGCAAGCGATAATATTGGAAATATTCCGGCATCACATGATAAAATTGTAAGGTAAGGAGAAAAAGTTGCAAATATGATGAGATATTCCGTCCTCGTGTTCCTGTGCGCTCTAGGTTTTTTTGTCTCTTCGTGTTCCCCTTTGTGGACATCGACACAGAAAACAGATTCTTTGCCCGAGATTCAACGGGCTATAAACGTTGAACCGCAAGTTAAGCAAGAGACTGCTACGCCCATTGTCGGCGGTGCCCGCATAGATAAGTCGGGCAACCACACCCGGAAAGCGTATCCCCTGGAAGGAGCCGAAGAATTAAATTTAGAGAACTACTATTTCGATATTCCCGTCGTTTACAATGATGCCGTCAAAAAGTGGATTGATTATTTTTTAGGGAGAGGCAAGGATTATTTTGAGACATACAGCGCGCGCGGCGGCCGTTACGCGCCACTGCTGGGCAAAACGCTCGAAGATAACGGTCTGCCCCGTGACCTCATCTATCTCGCCATGGCCGAATCGGGATTTCAGACGAAAGCGAAATCCTATGCCCGGGCTGTAGGTCTGTGGCAATTTATTCCGTCGACAGGCCGCAATTACGGATTGAAGATCGACTGGTATATCGATGAGCGGCGTGACCCCATTAAATCAACGGTTGCCGCGAGCAAATACTTAAAGAAACTCTACGAGGAATTCGGCGATTGGGAGATAGCTGCGTCTGCTTATAATGCGGGCGAGGCAAAGCTGAACCGGGCTATGGCGCGTTATAAAACGGACAACTTCTGGAATTTAAGAAAAAAGCGTTACCTCCGGTCTGAAACCAGAAATTACGTTCCGAAAATTATGGCTCTGGCAATTTTGGGTAAAAATCTGAACTCCTTTGGTTTCAAAAATATCGAGTTTCACGGGCCGATCGATTTTGCCGAGATAGATGTGTCCGCTAAAACCGACCTTGTGGTTCTGGCGCAGGAAATGAAGATAGATGTGGAGGATATTTACTCGCTCAATCCCGAACTGCTGCGCTGGTACATTCCTCATTATGTTGAAAAATACCGCTTAAAAGTTCCTGTCGGGGCAGAAGTTGTTTATGGAGAATGCTGTGCGAATAAAAATTTTGTAGCGAGTGCCTTTCAAAAATATAGGTCAAAATCAGCAACGACCATTGCCCAGGTGGCCAAAAAATTCAGAATACAACCCTCTGTGCTCGAAGATCTCAATTCCGTCCCGGCCAGTACGCGCATCGCTAAAAATCAAGAAGTGATTTTGCCTTTTCGCGAAGGGCAAAACATCAAAGAGGCCATGTATGCAGATTTGTACGAGCGGCCGCGCCGACATGTCCGCGCTCAACAAACCTACAAAAGGCAGATAAAACTGGCCAAAGCGAGCGGTCAAAAAATTACCAATCCCCAAGAATACTACACCGTGCAGAAGGGCGATACGCTCTGGACAGTATCGAAGAAGACCGGAACGCCGCTCAATGTTTTAATCAATTCCAACCTCGGTGTTGTCGAGGGCCGAATGATTCGGCAAGGTGATAAAATCGCCGTTAGGTAGCCCCGCTGCAGAAAGCCCCGGCCTCCCGCTAAAGATTAAATGCTTTCTGCTCAACCAGATATAAACATTGGCATTTTGTCTTTGTTAGGCGGCGTGTTCTCGAACAACAAAATTGGGTAGTAATAGAAAAAAATTTTCTTGAAATTTTGGCCGGTGATATGCTAAACAGAACAAGCTTAAGAAGAAATTCACAAAAATTCCATAGTAAGTAATGAACAACTGCAGAACAAATAAAATCGGAGGGTGAACAAATGAAACGAGTACTTTTTTCAGTCATTTTTACGGTTTTAGTTTTTACTGCAACGAGCGCGCTTGCTGCTTCTGCCTATAATTGGACGGGTATCTATTTAGGGTTGCAGGGGATGTATGGTCACGGCAACACGAAGTGGGAATATACAAGCAATGGAAATCGTACTGACCACACCATTAACGGCTTTATGGGCGGCATTTTTCTCGGCTATAATTATCAATTCCCGATTAATGTCGTTGTCGGCGTGGAAACGGATATCAACTACGGCAGAATTTACGGTTCAGCAAGTGCTCCCAACCCGACTTATTTGGTCAATACCGACGTCGATTGGGTAGGTTCAACTCGTATTCGCGCGGGCTATGCTATTGGGCGTTTTCTTCCTTACGTGGGGGTTGGTGTAGCTTATGGCGGGGCAAATACGCACGACAACATATATAGCAACAGGTCAAGAGTATGGCGAAACAAATAGTTATTTCGGCTGGACACCAAGTGCCGGTCTGGACTTTGCCATTACCAATAATTTAAAAGCCAGATTGGAATACTCTTACTACGACTTAGGTAAAAAACAATTCTATACTGTTTCACAAGTTACACCAGTCGAATCTACAATTAACTTTGACGGGTTTAAATTAGCCTTGATGTGGAAATTTGGTGGGGCAAAAGAGGCACCTGAGCCGATAGCAAAGGCGGCTGCAGAACCTCCACCACCGGTTGAGCAGAAAATAATTGAAAAAGGCAGAGTCACTATGGATGTGGAGTTTGACACGGGGAAAGCGATTGTGAAGCCCGCTTACTACAAGGAAATTGAAGCTGTTGCGGATGTGCTGAAAAAATATCCCGATCTGAAGATTGTTGTTGAAGGTCATACGGATAATGTGGGAGGAGAGAAGTACAATCTTAATCTTTCCCAAAAGCGCGCGGAAGCGATAAAAGCGGTTATGGTGCAGAAATTCAATATCGAAGCATCCAGGATCACAGCAAAAGGTTTCGGATTTTCCAACCCTCTTGCCGATAATTCCACCAAAGAAGGAAGACAACAAAACCGCAGAGTCGAAGCCGCTGTGGAATATACAGTTAAGAAGTAGATAATGACAAGAAGAGGCCATGCAGTAAAACATGGCCTCTTCTTTTTTTGTTGAAAAAAAATCATCCCGGCACAAAGAGCCGCTCGAACGACGCATTCCCAATCCCTTTCCCCAATTCACATTATCTACTCAGAAGGGCGATACGCTCTGGACAGTACTGACGCCCAGAGTAATGGCTTGGAATTTAAAAATCACATCCTGGCTGAGAAGTCCCGGAGGCGACTTCTCAAAGGTGGTGTCATAGGAAACCTATTGCGGGGCAATGTATTTATAGGCAACATTGACGATGATGTTTTTAGTCACATCTACATCAAATCCCGCCATCAGTTGATAGGCGAATACGCCGCCGCCGGATATGCGAATGGTACATAGAGAACCGGTTTTCTTATTATCTTTATCGCCACTCTGTCTACAGGCACAGAAGGTAAGTAAAAATCAACATGAGAACGGTGCGACTCAATAATGTATTTTTTAAAAGACGCATTTCCTCACTCATATAAAAGTGAAATTTTCATATAAAGCTCCTTAATAACCTATACAGCGTCACTTATAATTATGAAATAAAAATTAGAATGCTTAAGTCGTAGATGCAAGGTCATTTAATGAGCGACTCCGTCTTTTTTAATTACTCTGGGAATAGTATTCCATAATATTTTTATATCCAAAATGAATGATTTGTTTTTCAGGTAATATTCGTCATATGAAACTTTGATAGAAATAGAAAGATCGTCTCTACCGTTAATTTGCGCCCATCCGGTTATGCCGGGCAAAAGCTCTGATATTTGCTTTTCCGTTCTTAATTTAATTAGATCATCTTGATTAAACAGAGCCGGTCGGGGCCCTACAAGACTCATATCGCCTTTGAGTACACTCCATAACTGGGGCAACTCGTCAAGACTTGTTTTACGCAAGAATGATCCTACTGGTGTCAGATAAATATTTACATCTTCAAAGAGATGTGTCGCTACATCCGGGGCTCCAATATGCATGGTCCGGAATTTAGGCATGGAAAATATTTGATTGTTTTTGCCCACTCGATGCGACCAATGTATAACAGGACCAGGTGAAGTTAGCTTTACGGAAACGGCAATAATAATGAGGGGCAAAGCCATTAGGGCTGTTAAAATTAAAGCCGCTGTAAAGTCGAAAAAACGTTTTAAAAATTCAAAATTTCTGGACCTTTTCGAAACTTTCATCTGTTTTATTTTGCACCATAATTGACCGGTGATCTTTTTTAAGGCAATCGAGGTTTTATAAAGTTCTTCCGATTGCAGCATGTATTTGACGATAGAATTTACCCTGACTTATTTGTTCTGATCTTGGTTTAACTTAAGTACAATGCTCACTCTTCTTAAAGCTCCGCTCTCTCAGTTACAGGAATCAAAAAGATGTAAGACCGATAACACCTACCCGTCCTTTACAATCGATTGTGCTTCAACCATTGTTTTATATACTTTAAGTTGTAGTAAACGACAATAGCGCCAAATCGTAACCAAACACCAAATCCAACAATCCAAAATAATACACCCGGATACTGACGGCGAAAAAATTTGCCGTAGAAGCGCATCATTCCCTTGTGTTTGTGCCATTGAACAAAAATGGGGAAGGACATACTGCACATCCCTTGATAATGAACCACGCGGGCATCGGGTACAAATATGATTTTCCAGCCCCTCTGGCGAAAACGCATACACCAGTCGAGATCTTCACAGTGCAGGAAATAACCTTCGTCCAAGGGACCAACATCCAATAGCGCATCGCGCCTTACCAGCATGCAGGAACCGGAATTTGCCTCCACCTCGATGGAACCATCCGGCACTGCTTTTTTGTACAAATTAAAGTCAGCAAACAGCCGCGGCCAGCGGCTTGAAAAGCGGTACAAGCCAAAAACACGAACAAAGGAACGCCATGGGGTTGGTATCATACGGCGGCACCCTCTCTGCTCGGTGCCATCCGGGGTGATCAACATTCCTCCCACCATGCCTGCTCTGGAATCAACCTCTAACACCTGAACCATACGTTGCAAAGAATCTGCGCCCAATAAACAATCGGGGTTCAGGAATAAAATATAAGACTCTGCAGCCGCGCTTATTCCAATATTGCAGCCGGCAGCGAAGCCCCGGTTGCTCTCCAGGCAAATCACGCATAAACGATCTTCTGAAGGGAAATTAGCCTCCAATTCTTTTAGGCTTGAATCTGAAGATGCGTTATCAACAACGATAACTTGCCGGGCACACTCCAAAGCGGAGTGCACACATGCAGTCAATAATGCGCCACAGTTATAGTTGACAATTACAATGGAAACAGCCTCTTGGACAGAAGAACTACTCAAAGCCATTTGACACCTTCAAGATGACATTAAACTAGAAAGCCGCCTTACATAAATCACTATATAGATTCATGCCTGGCGGCTCGGCGATCTCTACTGAAGCTTACACCCGTTGCTTTCCGTTCCCTTTTGAAACGGGATGGCCTTTTCAGGCAAAATGCATTTGCTCTAGCTCTAACAGTGTTCCCAGCAACGTTCTGTTTTCTGGATTTTTCCAATAATAAGAGATGGCATCTTTTATAAAACCCGAACTCCATAGTCAAGTAAATAATCACCAATATTTTATGGGCAAATGGCAGCAAATAACCATCATCAAAGGTTAAATTGTGCTTATTATGGAGGGAAATCCTGCATTTTCGCCGTGTTTAATGATTTGTGGACTTCAGTCAAATAAGGATGAGCATTTACAGGAAGAATGTCGGATTCTTCATAAACGAAAAATCGGCTGTCACGCCTTTGCACATTTCATCTAGTATTCGGTAAAATAGTTCGGAGATCCGACCTGCACCTTTGTTTTGAAGCCTTAAATGCCTATAAAAAGGTCCCTTCTAACACTTACCGGAAGATATGCCACTGTGAAGCGGGACAAAATCATTCAGGCTCAGACAACGACATATTACAACTGAATACTCTTGACTTCCAATCCTCACCATATCAATGCTGCTGATGAACCGACTCAAGAAATCGGTGCACTGTTTCGGACGCTTCATGCCATGAAGTCGGAAACATATTCATCCGCACTTGTCCTGCATGAATTATTTCACGCCGTAGAAGCGCATTGCTTTTTAACCTTTCGATCTGTCCTACCCATGCCCGTACATCTGTCGCGCCGGCGTATAAAGCAGCAGGGCCGCAGAGATCATGCGCATAGAGAAGATCGGCAATTATTTGCGGCCGTCCCCACTGCATGGCTTCTAAGTGAGCGGAGCTGAGCGATTCCAACACGCTTGGCATTAGACAGGCATCACATGCCGCGTACAGGGATCTCAAGTATGATTTAGCCACCCAGCCAACAGGCACGATGTAACCCCTTTCGATGAGGTTGACTGTTTCCGGCCACCCGGCATCTAGAATTTCCTCCGGTTTGACAGTGAGAATGACTCTGACTCGGACGTTCCTTCGCGCCAGTTCCGAAAATGCCCTGATCAAAGTAACATGATTCTTATGCGGCATATAGGTGGACACGTAGAGGAACGTAAACGTGCTGCGTTCCAAGCCCCTTTCAAGAGCACTTTGCAGAAACGGCGGCAATGGTTCTGGTCGAACATCGATCTCCCTTTCAACGGCCTTTGGGGCGACGCAGATTTCTTGAGGAGCACCCTGGATACGACGGACGTAGTCTCCCATGAGCTGTGTCTCCACGACCACGGCGTCGTATATCCGAAGAGAACGACGAAAGAACCATCGGAGCAGGGCAACGTGCAAAGCGCTGCCGGGGTGGTAGCGCGAGTCCTCCCAAGGACAGAGCTGATAGGCGTTAGTCATGCTGAGCACGGAAGGAATACCTGTCTTGACGTAGGAACCTAGGTTCATGGACCAAAGGATATCCGCCCTTGTCTCACGCACAATCCTAGGCAAGAAAAAAACGCTAAGCAGCAACCGGTCTATTTCCTGCCAACCAGTTAAGCGAAACCTTCGAATCCGGATGTTCGGCACATCTTCTAGCTCGTCGAATGGGACTAACGGCGAGGTGACGATCTCGATTTCATCTTCGGGATGGCTAAGAGCCATGGTACGTAGAAGGATAATTATGTTAGAGAGTCCGCCGCCGCCTCCCATGTAATAGTGAAAAATGATTCTCATACTAATCGACCTTTGTAACTGTTGGCTTAAACGACAATGGAGGAAGTGAAGGAAAGGACATTAGCGTCCAACTGGATGACCATTTCCGCAAAACTTTTCGCTTGCCTTTATTTACCAAATCAGCAAACATCAAACACTCGGCATATTTTATGCAAAAATATTTGTCGGGTTCAAACTTCTGAACTTATATAAATTCCTTATACACTCTTTCATAATTTTTGGCCATTGCGGCTATGGACCATTTCTTGGTTTTCTGCTTTGCGATCAAAGCACGCCCTTTGGAAGCATCGGCATTACTTAATACCTGCAAAATGGCGTCGGCTGTCTGCCGCACATTGGATGGATCCACAAAGAGCGCACTACTCTCATCAAGAATCTCTCTGTGCGCGGGGATATCAGAGAGCACGAGCGGGCAACCGCACCCCATGGCTTCCATGACCGTATTCGGATGTCCTTCATGCGCACTGAGCGAAACAAAAACTGATGCTTTTTTCATAAGCGCCCAAACTGAAGCGGCCGGTAAATGACCCGTAAACTGAATATAAGCGTCCAGCCCCAGCTCATGTATCAATACTTCCAGTTCTGATTGACCGGGCCCTTCCCCACACAAAACACCTAACACGTCTTGTTGCTGCCTGACGCACGCCAGTGCTTCTAAAAAGGCTTTCTGTCTTTTGTGCACTTCCATCCGACCAACATAAAGCACAATGGGCGCTTCCGATTTTGAGAATCCGGGCGGCACAGCTGCCTCAATCCTGCCTATTTCATGCATAGGCAATCCGTTTGGTACGATATGACGACAACTGTATGGTAGCTGCGCTTTCCAATATTCGTCACCACCTGAAGAATTCGCTACAATAGCACTGGCACAAGAACCTACTTGAACCCGCAAGCGGCATTTCCATGTCGGCAGATAGGCCTGGGCCTGAGTCGGTTCACGAAGTATCCAAGGGACTCCATTAAGTCTTGCAGCTATTCCACCCAGAACATCCATTTGCAAAATCCATGTATGAATGATGTCCGGCCTGATTCTCCGGATAAGACAGGCAAGTTGCCAAAGCAAATATGGATCGTAATTGGATCGGGAGTTGAGCTGGTGAAGAACTACACCGGGCAATTCAGGTCGGTGCGGCCCATCCATGGAATACGCAACATGCACTTCATGGCCAATACGAACCAACTCGGGTGCCAGATAACTAAGCTGTCGCTCTGCCCCGCCGCCACTTAGGCTAGGTATGAGGTGTAGTATACGCATATTCAATTAATTCATTCTCATCTACAATAGACGCGATCGAAAATACTTCAACCAAGCAAGCGGTTTTGCACCAAAAAGACCAAACATCAAGATGACCCAATTTCTCAGAGAGAAAAAGTTGTTCACCAAAGAAAACAAGGAATATTTGATGCCCTTCAACCGATTCCCACTGAGAAAACTTAATGTTGCCAAGCCTGAAACCTGTCTCCCATAAATCTGCGGCGCATGCAACTTAAGCGCTTCCCCGTGATTCTTCAGCATGAGTTCCCAACTTAATGCTTGATCTCTGGCATCTTGTATTGAACGGTTTATGTTGGGCTTGGTAAGTTGGTTTTCAGCGTCATGATGATAAATGTGTACTACATCAGGGAAAGACCAAGCGTTGAATTGTTTCATGAAGTCGAGATGATAGGGTGTCTCTAATGTTCTATCATTATAATATCTGACTTTTTCCAATGCTACGCGTTTTACGATTTGAAAAAAATGAGAGCTTCGATCAAAGTATTCTTCCGTCCACTTAATATATTTAATGTAGTCCCAGAACTCGTTCTTCAGAGGAGGATCAGGAGAAACTTCTCCCGAATCCATTTTCTGCATAAATTGCAGGCGTGATATATTCCCATCAACTTCATTGCTCCGTCTTAAAATTAAGGATAATGCTCCAGGAAGCAATTCGTCGTCACTGTCCAAACAAATGACCCATTCACCAGTTGCTTCGTCCACACCAGTGTTTCTCGCTGGTCCAACGCCGCGATTTACCTTATGGCAAATAAGTTTGATTCGAGGGTCTGTGTATTTTTTTACCACATCTACAGATTTGTCAGTTGAACCATCATCAACAACAATGATTTCATAATTCTCAAAGTCCTGATTTAAACAACTATTGATAGCCCGTGCGATAAAACGCTCGCGGTTATACATTGGTATAATTATACTGAAGTATGGTAACACATTATCTCCTTAATTTTAATCATAAAATAGCGATTTTGCTGCATGCGCTTCCAATATTTTATTTTCCTTTCTGTACAACATAGCAACAAGTAAAAAATGAGAGATTAACCCCAAGATAGTCGAGCACAGGTAAGCCGCCGCCAGTCCTACGCCGCCATAAGATTGAACAAGAAAATATGCCGCTACGATCAGAAATGCTTCCCTCGGAACATTTATACAGATAATTGAAAACCAAATCTTCGCCTGGGACTGCACATACTGATACAGGGCGATGCTCAGCCCCTCAAAAAGGCTGGCGGCAAGAAGAAGTCTTAGAATAGATTGCCCAACTACAAAATCACTTCCGAAAAGTTGAAGAATCGGCTGCCCAAAAACGCCCAAGACAATGACGTTGCCCAGAGTAACGAGAAAGATATACAATACATTAGACCTGAATACCCGGTTATAGTGAAACATATCCCCTCTGGCCTTTTCGTTATTCAGCACGGCGCGCCCAACATCGTTTATTACATTCGGCAGGAACAACACAAGTATACGAAGATTGTTTGCCGCGCTGTACAGTGCCATTTCCCCATAACCGCCAGGCTGTCGGACAAGGAAAGAGTTGGCGAGCCAGATCAGCGGCATGGAGTAATATCCTGCAAGTGCGGCAGGTAATGCAAATTTAAAGATAATCGCCTTTTCTTGTCTCAGACCGCTGCGGTACCGAACCTTTATACCATGCAGGCGGCTTTCGAATCGAAGCCACCTGTTGTGAATGGCGCAACGGACGAAGGCGCTGATACTAAGTCCAACGAGTGTGCCGTTCAACCCTCCCCACCATGCACCTAGAGAGATGGCAGCCACTGCTACAGTCCCACTTACCACTCCCGACTTTGCAAGGCTTCCATAAGCCTCAAGACCGGAAAGCGCGCCAGTTTGATATCCGTTTATTGAAGAGAAGAATAGATAACCTGAACCAATTATAAGAGATATCGCCAGATGTGGGGCTTTGAGCATGCTCTCTGCCAGCCATGGTGACATGGCAATAAGGAGAATTACCCCCACACCTGCCATCATGGCGGAAACAAGTGCGCAGACACCCATGATTCGTCCGGCTCTCTCCGGAGCAATGGAACGATACTCTGCGACATATTTTGAAGCGGTGTCGCCCGTAGCCAGTTGAGATAGAGTCGCCACCGTTAGCAGTGTGCTCTGCACCATCGCGTATTCGCCAAAACCTTGCTTCATGAGAATGCGAGCGACGATAATATTAGCAATCAGGGTACTGCCTTGATTGAAGGCAACGGCAATCAAATTCAACGTCGTCCCCTTAATCAGTCTGTCTCGAATTAGCATCTTATATATTTTGATCCTCTTAATGGTTATTTGAATTGCGGCTTGTCGGTAGATTTTTTATGCGGCGTATGCTTAATGGATACGCATAATAAACAACGGGCTCCTGAATGTTATAGTTCAATGAAAAGGAACGCCCAAAGCCCTTTATGCTAGCTTCTTGGCTTCCGACCCGCTATTCAAATCAGATAAATGTTGCAAGCATGATCCGGCCTTCATCCACAAGCTTGCAGCGTGCAAAAAACCCGTGAAATGCTCTATTGTTTGAGACACCAGAAGTAAATCTTTTGGTTTTAAATAAAGAAAAGCAGTCGCAGTGCATCACGAGTCTTGCATTTACTAAAGTATTTTTGATAAGATATTACATTGCATGATTAAATTGTAGGAAATTCGGTCTTTCATGTCAAGGCAATCTTGTTCACAAAAGGTGGGGTGCAGTGTCGATGTTTATCATCGTGTATAAATAGCGTTTATTACAGATTGAAATGTTGTGTATATTGGGAAAATCAGAAAAACCATTAACGCACGATTCAAATTCATTACTAGGGAAAACAATCATGAACTATCTTGTAACAGGCGGGGCCGGTTTCATCGGCTCTAACATTGTTGAGGAACTTGTACATCGTGGAGAAAAAGTTCGAGTTCTTGATAATTTCTCTACCGGGAAACGCCATAACATTGAACCTTTCCTCAGCTCCATTGAATTAATCGAAGGCGATGTCCTCAGTTACCATATAGTAAGGGAAGCGGCAGAAGGCATTGATTTTATTTTACACGAAGCGGCGCTGTCATCGGTACCACGATCAATACGTGATCCAATCACAACAAACGAAGTAAATGTTGTCGGAACGCTCAACGTTCTTTGTGCCGCCAAGGACGCAAAAGTTCAGCGCGTTGTATTCGCCTCTTCTTCATCAATTTACGGAGAAACACCGGAATTACCTAAACATGAAGGAATGATACCTGCTCCATTATCGCCATACGCTGTTTCAAAACTAGCAGCAGAAAGACATTGTTCTGTTTTTACTAAAGTCCATGGACTGGGAACAGTAGCTTTACGTTATTTCAATGTCTTCGGTCCAAAGCAAGACTCTACATCGCAATATTCGGCAGTTATACCAAAATTCATTACGGCCATCCTGCACAATCGCAAACCGCTGATTTACGGTGATGGTGAACAGAGCAGGGATTTTACCTTTGTTTCCAATGTGGTTAATGCCAACATTCTCGCGGCAACGGCGACAGGCATAGATGGCATTGTTATTAATTGTGGTTGTCATGAACAGATCACTATAAATTACCTTGCACAAAAGATTAATGATATTGTAGGCAAAAATATATCGGCTGAATACACAAAACCACAGCCGGGAGACATCAAGCATTCCTTTGCCGCAATCGAAGCCGCAAAACGATATTTGGGCTATAAGCCTCTTATACATTTTGACGAAGGCTTACGCATGACTATTGATTGGTATAAAAGAGAATCAAATATTAAGCTCTAATAAATCTAAAATATTTTTGTTTATAGTACCTCATAAAGTCTATTTATTTCTGCCATCAACAACAGCCATCCACTTGCTTCCTATTTTATGTAAATCTACATGATGCATGCCTGCTGAATTCCATCCTTTACCCGTCATATTTACAACCGGCGTCTCTACGAGCTTTTCTCTATATGATTTTTTAGACAGTTCAGTTATTTCAAAAGCAAATACCCGAGTACCGTAGCTAGAATGGTCTTCCTGTGCAAAACGGTATAGCCTGTCATCGTAAACAATAATTCTTCCGCCAGGCCTGGCGATCTTATTGTTTAATTTGATTATAGGATTCATTGGATGAGGTTTCCATTCGCCCAATAGATTAGTCGCATAATAAAGATTCAATGTATCACTTTCATGCGTAGCAACGAATAGCCACCATTTTTTATTATGCTGAAATATTGAAGGGTCCCTGAAATGATACCCTGATAATAAATTGCCGACATATACCCATTTGTCAGGGAATGATACCGCCTTGTACAGCCGGACTGATAAGTCCTGATGACTTTCCGGAATTATGTAATAATCATTATTACACTTAAAAACATAGGGATATGACAAATGAAATGATTCATGAATTACAATTTTCTTATATTCCCAATTTTTTCCATCTATACTTTCAGCATAGCCAATATCAGCTTGACGCGTTTTCCTGTTCATCACTTCAAAAAACATAGTATATTTTTTGTGTTCGAACACGAGAAATGGGTCTGCGACAAACTGAGCGTCTACATCAACAACATCTTTCCCTGTTAAAGCTGGATTGGGAATATCATCTGGAGCAACTAAATCGAATGGACTGGAACCTTTATATACACCAATAGACCAGGGCCCATAAGCCTTATAAGGTATTATGTGCATCATATAATGGTATGCAGTCTCAATATATTTAAAAGGAAATACTTTATATCTTTGAATAAGAAAACCACAAACTACACCCATCAATGTCATTATCAATATGGTTAAATATATAAGATATATTTTCACAAATCTGCCCTATTAATTAAATCTTTCTGCGTTTACTGGATTTTTATGTAATGTCCAAGTAACTCCAGACTTGTCATGGCATAGCCATCTAGTTCTCTAAGAAGGTACTTCAGAGTCTTGGAAAGCAGGCAGTCATGTTCAAGGACATCCTTTTACGAAAAATCCTTGTACCACATGTAAAATTAGAGTTCAATTTTTTGATTATTACCGATTGTAATGTTGTATGAATTCAAAAAATAAGAAAAACAACATTACAGTTTGCTATATTGTAGTTCAGGATTGAAGGAGCGCTAAAATACAGATATCCTTCCGATGCAAGAAATTGTTTATTCCAGCAAAACCGCAGAGTCGAAGCCGCTGTGGAATATACAGTTAAGAAGTAGATAATGACAAGAAGAGGCCATAAAACATGGCCTCTTCTTTTTTGTTGAAAAAAATCACCCCGGCGGGCGGGGCGACATCTCAGGCCGCCCCGCCCGCCGCTCAATGTTTTAATCAATTCCAACATCGGTATTGTCGATGGCCGGATGATTCGGCAGGGCGATAAAATCGCCGTTCGGTAGCTCTTCTTGTAGAAACTACCTGTCTCTCCCGCCGGAGTTTGAATTCTTTCTGCAAAAGATATTGGAGGAAACTGATATTTTTAAGCCATTATCCTATTCCCCCTTTTTTTCCTGAAAACAAGCGGAAGGTAAAATTTACGACTATAATAAGCTTGCCTGTTATCATACAGAAGCAGGAAATCCGCATATTGTATGGTAACTTTTTTAGTTGACAATAGTTACCATACAAGAGATAATATTACGCAATTTGTATGGTAACAACATTATGAACAACGGTGATATTATATGAGAGTATTAAAAGGGGTTCTTAAAGAAGAGCTCGATAATTCTCTACAGATAAAAGAGGATTATGAAAGAGAGTTGGCCAAGTTGCCTAAGGGAAGCCTTGTAAAAAAGAAAATTAAAGGACATGAATATTATTATCTTTTATTAAGAGAAGGCGGCAAAATTAGATTTGAATATAGAGGCAAAGTATCGAAAGAAGAAATAAAAAAATACAAAGAGGCGAAAGAATATAGAGCTAAGTATCGGCACTTATTATCCAGGGTAAAAAAACAAATCAGGTTTTTGAGGAGTGCTCTTCGTGGAAAAGAATCAGTATGAGCTATGCATTGAAGTTCTAAAAAGGTTAGAAAAAGCCGGTATCCTAAATGACATTATTCTTATCGGTAGTTGGTGCATACCATTTTACAAAGATTATTTTGGGGGTGTGAAGTATCCGGCGGCAATTACAACCCGCGATATCGACTTTCTGATTCCAACTCCTGCAAAAATTACAACAAAAGCTGATATTCCAGAATTATTAAAGGATTTGGGATTCATTGTGGGATTCAAGGGGCCGGAAGGATATATCCAGTTAGAACATTCAGATCTTATAATCGAATTTTTGGTTCCGGAAAAAGGCCGTGGTTTAGATAAACCTTATAAATTGCCTCAATTCGGTCTCAATGCTCAAGCTTTAAGGTTTCTCGATCTACTTATAGAAGAGACAATAAAAGTAAATGTAGAAGATATCGAGTTTAGCCTTCCTCATCCCGTTAATTTTGCCTTTCATAAATTAATTATTTCCCGTCGAAGATTAAAAGAAGAAAAAGCTCTAAAGGATGTAAATACTGGCGCTGAAATTTTGAGTGCTTTGATTGCTAAAAATGATTTAGGCAAGATTAGGAATGTTTTTGATTCTTTGCTTCCGAAATGGCAAAAAAAGATCATAGAAAGATTAGATAAAATAAAAGATAAAGAGATTTTAAAATTATTGGAGAAGAGAAAATAAGTTGTCGAGGGCCGGGTGATTCGGCAAGGCGATAAAATCGCCGTACGGGTAGCTCCGCTGCAGAAAGCCTCCGTCTCCAGAATAAGCAGGCATTGAAAGGTATTGGAGAAAATTGATATTTCAAGACCTGACCCCATTTTTCTTTGTTTGCTTCAGACAAGAAGCTTATGAATGAAGAAGTCCTGTTAAATCAACTCGAAGAACTGGCGGAGAAGCTGGGAATATTAGTTCGTGATGAAAATATAAACATTGAGGAAGCAGCGAGCACCGGAGGACTCTGCCGCATTGAAGGGAAGTACGTTCTGATTCTGAACTCCAGGGTTACAATAAAAGAAAAAAATCAAGCTATGATTAAAGCATTACGGCAGTTTGACCTCAGTGACATTTATATAAAGCCGGCTATCCGGGAATTATTGGAAGGATATGAGGAATAAATTTCTTCTATTGCTCTGAAAATTAGTTGGCTTGACAGACGGTGTCTAATTAAGTTTTTTCTCAATTATGGCTTTCA
>CAVSRI010000017.1:0-80415 GCA_963730275.1 uncultured delta proteobacterium
GATTTATCAAGATTATTTCGTTTAAGGTCAGACATGTCTGTTCCTCATAGTAACACTCGCTGATAATGAGACCCAAGCTTCAGAAACAAAGTGTACTGAAGCTTGCTGGAGGCGAATTAATACCAGGCGCTCAGCGCCGTAGTAGAGCAAACGAAGTGAAGTAGCGAGACTTAAATTTCAAAAACGTAGTGCATTGAAATTTTCTAGTGGAGCTATCCCCAGGCTCAAAGAGCCGCGGGACTCGAAGCGTAAGTGGAACTATACGGGCACATAGTGCCGTGGGATAATAAACACCTGTAAATTATTTCCAGCAGCGAAGCGTAGCGGGGTTAGAATGCTACGCCTCTTCATTCCGTCGAAGGACGGCGAAGTGCCCGCCATGGTAAATCCATGATCATTAAATTAAATCGAACCGTCTCCGTTAATTACCATAATATCTTTAAAAATTGCCGCTATTTTGAACTATATTCGGCGGCAGGGTTCGAGCAAAAGATACCGGCCCGTTGCATCCAATCGTTTAGCGCTTCATCAGAGTCCAGCGCCGCGGATAAAACCATCACCCAACCCTTCAACGGTTTACCTGTGAGATCAAATTTTTTTGTTTGTCGGGGCATCTTCAGCATCTCTGTATATTTGTCTGCACCGACCCGTACAATCAAGTCTTCCTTGATAATGCCGCAGACCATGTTGCCAAAAAGTAAAAAGCAAAGTCCTCCGAACATTTTACTCTCATCAAATCCCGGTTCTTCTTCCAGTATTTCCCGAACTCTCTGTGCCAATCCCTTGTCGTATGCCATAATGAGACCCCAATTTTTAGAAGCGCAGCGCATAACCTGAAGGTCATATTGCGACTGAAATTTGCTAGTCGTAATGAGGCTTAAACTTCTGAAAAAGTAAAGCGCATTGAAGTTTTTTAGCCGAATTATCCAATAGCCAAAGGCTATTGGAAATTATCCCCGGGCACGGCAGTGCCGTAGGACTCTGAACACATCTTACAATCCCGCCAACATATTTGGCAGGGACGCGGGATAATAAGCACAAAAAGTAAAATCCTCCCTAACCCTCCTTTAACAAAGGAGGGTTTTTGAAAATCACTGTCATTCCCGACCTGATAGGAAATCCAGTTTAACAGTTTAACTTCCCTCCCTCGCGTGCCCCCGCGAGACCTCTATGTTATTCAGGGGGAATCCAGAAAATTAAAATCATCAAATAGAATATTTTCCAATTTTCCAAACGCCTTTTTCACGGAAAGCGGGAATCGTCTGTCTGTGGGCGGCATTCAACAATGCGTTGACAGATTTCTTATGTGCTTTGGCATAATCCGCAAGCGTGCTTATTTTATCGCCTTGAAAATAGGCAATTCTTTTATAGGATTTCGTCAGTGCCAGTGTGATGATCTTCTCCATTGTCTTAGTCTTTTTTAAATCTTTATATTCTCCGAAGGCCTCATAATAAGTTTGTTTTTCTTTATCACGAATAATTATGTTGGGAAATTCAAAGCGCGCAAGCTGATAATTAATGATAACACGCCCCATTCTGCCGTTTCCGTCGCAAAATGGATGGATAGTTTCAAAATCCAGATGAAATCCGGCAATCTTATCGGTGAAATAAGCGGAATGATAGCGGAATAATCTGAAATAATCGATTCGATCATTCTTTCCATATGCTCCGGAGCAGGCACGATATGCGTGCCCACGCGCACATATTCACCCTTTTTGCGAAAACGCCCCGCGATAGCGTCATTGATATTACCCATGAGCATGTTATGCAGAAGGATAATCACTTCTATGGAAAGTTCCGGGTCAACAGATTTATTTCTGATGTATTCCAACACTCGCGCGAGATTCTTTGCTTCGAAACCTCCCGCACAGAAACATTGCGGGAGATTTCCATCTCCATCAAAATACGTTCGGTCTCTTTGAGTGTTAGGGTCGAATTTTCGATGGCGTTAGAATTGAAAACACTTTCCGAAAGTTCGGATTCGTCAATCAACTTGAGCAACGACGCTTTACCCTTACTCGGTTGATCGTACTTGGTCTTGAGAACCTTGATAACATCTTTTGTCGTATTATTGGTTGCCATGGATGACACCCTAGCAAATTAACGCTTATTTGTCAATTATTCGTTAATATGACGACAAAACGACCTCAATTAACGATTTTAGTGAGACTCGCTGATAATGAGACCCAAGCTTCAGAAACAAAGTGCATAACCTAAAGGTCATCTGCGACTGAAGCTTGCTGGACAAATTATACCCAGGCGCGAAGCGTCGTGGTAAAACGAACAAAGTGAAGTTTGAAGCGTGAGTCAAACTACCAGGAGCGCAGCGACATAGGATAGTGAACACCTCTTGATATCCCCGAAGCGAAGCTGAGGATCGAGATAGTGACACCTTATCCGAAAGAGAAATCCGGCGAATAACCTATTAACCTGATTTTTTTCAGAAGCCTTGACCTTTCCGGCGAATTATATTAGACAACTTACATAAATTATTAATTGTTTGCCCGATCATTTTAAACATCCTTGCCGAAGGAACCCTGCCGTTCTTATTCGGCAAAGGAAAGAATTCATTGGTTTCATAAATATATAATACGATGGAGGTGACGTGATGGGAAGCGATCCTGCAAAAATTAAGGCTGAAGCCCTGTCCGATTTCTCGAAATTCATCGGCCCGATGAAGGTGCGAACGATGAAGGCCGCAGGGCTGGACATCATCGAAGACAAACGCGAAGGGGCCAGCGTCTGGGACATAACGGGAAAAAAGTACATCGACTGCCAGACCGGCTCCGGCATCATGAATGTCGGTAGGCGCAACCCGGATATTATTGATGCCCTGAAAAAAGCCCTCGACACCTACGATATCGGCGTCTTTCTCCTCTGTTCAAAGCCGAAAGCCGACCTCGCCAAAAAACTTGCCGAGATCACTCCGGGTGACCTTAAGTGCACCATCTTCGGCGTCGGCGGTGGCGAAGCTAATGACGCGGCCATCAAGATCGCGCGCGGCTACACGATGAAAAAGGAAATCATCTACACTGAGAAGGCCTACCACGGCCATACCGGTTTCGCTCTTTCCGCCATCGGGCGCGACGCTTACAAGGAACCATTCGAGCCGCTGATTCCGGGGTTCAAGATGGTGCCCTTCGGAGACATCGAGGCAATAAAAAAAACGATTACCGATGATACCGCCGCGATAATCCTTGAACCAATCCAGGGCGAGGGCGGCATCAACATTCCACCCGACGAATACCTCCCGGCAAGTCCGAAAGCTCTGCGATGATCACGAAATCCTGCTCATCCTCGATGAGATACAGACCGGTTTTGGGCGGACGGGAAAGATGTTCGCTTCCGAGCACTGGGGCGTCGTCCCGGACATTATGACCGTCGCCAAATCTTTAGGCGGCGGCATCTACCCCATTGCGGCAACCATATTCAAGGAAGAGATCCAGGACTTTTTCATTCCCCACCCTTTCATACACCTCTCCACCTTCGGCGGTTCCGATCTCGGGTGCATCGTGGGCATGGCGGTCATCGACTATATACAAAAGCACAACCTTCTTGATCACGCCGAAAAGATGGGCAGGAAATTCCGGGCCGGGTTCGACGCGCTCCTGAAGGAATATCCGTCGCTTCTCCTCGAAGTGCGCCAGAAAGGTCTCATGATGGGGCTGCAGTACACGAACGAATCCATCGGGCCGCGGATGACAAAAAAAATTGCCGATAGGGGTGTCATCGCCATTTATACCGGAAACGACCCGAGCATCTGTCGACTGATGCCTGCCGCTGGTGATCACCCCCGAGGAAGTTGATTTCGTCCTCGATGCCCTTGAGGGCTCAATGAAGGAACTCTCCAGAGGAAGCGGGCCTCGGCAAAAACGATTAATATATTTCAGGAGGAAAGACATGGCTACAAGTCAGGAAATTCTGGAAGCGCTGGCCGACTACCAGGTCCAGTGCAATGAAAACAAAAGGTTGCGCAAGATGCAGCGAGACTGGTCGAAGCTCCTTCATTTCGTGGCGGAAGACACGGGAGACAAGTTCACCATGAATGTGGTGAAAGGCGAAATTGTTTCCTTTGAAGCGGGCACGAACGGGACGCCCGATATCATCGTTACGACGACTAGCGAGAATTTCTGTGACATGTTCTGGGGAGACCTGAATCCCTCGCAGAAATATCTCCAGGGGGAAATCCGCGTCAAGGCAAGCCAGGAGGACGTCGTCAGGCTTGACGCCATCACCATGATCATATGGCCGGACGTCGTAGGAGAAGAAAATAACCGAATTAAAAAAAATAACCAAAGGAGGTTCCGTGAGTACACCCACAGGGTTGCGCCGCGTTTTAAAATTTCGTACCGTTGTATCAACCAGTACAGGACTCTCATATGCCGCAATCAGCCTGCTTGGCTGTATTCAGCTTTCTTATTATCTTACAGGCGACTCGGGATGGGTGGCAATCCTTATCTCCGGCCTGCTCGCGTTTCTGGCCGCATTGTGTTTTTCAGAACTCAATGCGCTGTATCCGACCGCTGCAGCCATACGACTTTATATGAAAGAGGCCATAAGCGATAATTTTTCACTTATAATGACCTTCAGTTACATTCTCACCATTGTCGCCATAATCGCCGCCGACAGCTATATCATCGGCAAGGCCATCACCTACACATTGAACCTGCCGGATTGGGCGTCCCTGGTCTGGATTCTGGCCCTGCTTGGTCTGGCGATGGGCGCCAACCTGAGGGGCATCAAAATAGCAGGGTTGTTACAGGATATCACCACGTATAGCCTGCTTTCTATTGCAATTGTAATTTCTCTCATTGCTCTCAGCCGCAATAATTTTCAACTGCGTTCCCCCTTTGCGGCCTTCAGCGATCCCGGCAACCTGTTTAATGCCATAGCAATAGGAGTATTCGTATTCTCCGCTTTCGAGTGGGTGACACCCCTCTCGGAAGAGATCAGCAATATAAAGCTGATACCGCGCGGCATGTTCGTTTCACTTGTTTTACTCTTCGTGTCATATTCGTTATTTACCGTTGCCAGCAGCAACATCTTGAACGTTCATGATGCAGGCGTGACCAATTCACCTGTCCCGCAATTATTGCTTGGCAATGCCGCACTTGGACAGGTCGGCATATGGATTATGCTCCTGGCTACTTTGCTTACTGCCGTGATGACGTTCAACGGCGGCTTTGCAACCGCATCCCGTTTCATGTACGCTGCAGCGCGTGAAGACACCCTCCCACAGATATTTTCGCGTATCAGTATTTCCCATGCTGTTCCGTACATGTCTGTTATTGCGCTGACCATCTTTTCGGCCGTTATCGCCGTCATTGTCTTTATTACGGGAAAATTCCAGATATTGATCCTCGTAGGAGCTGTCCTGGAGGCCATAATATACGCCGTTGCCGGTGTATGCGTAATCCAGTTACGGCGCCGCAAACCTGCTGCCGAGCGTTCGTTCCGCATTCGGGGTGGATGGGCCGTACCTGTCGCAACAATAGTGATCTTCGGCGTGCTTGCCATACTTGCTTCGATTATAACCGGCACATCCGGCCTGATGACAGGCACACCCCTGGCGATTACGCTCTTGATTTTTCTCATATCGGGACTTTATGTGTATCTCTTCGTCCCGCGCATCAGGGCCGCCGCTGCAGCCCGCAGGGCCGTCAGGACAAAGCGCCGCCCGCAGTGATCAGGTGTTATCCCGACAATCCTCCGGCATTCGTCTTTTGGGGCTGTTTAAAAATGTTCAGATGCAAGGCGCGCAAGAAACCGAACCGCGAGGCGGATTTAGTGAGACCCAAGCTTCAGAAACAAAGTGCATAACCTAAAGGTCATCTACGACTGAAGCTTGCTGGACGTAATGAGACTAAAACTTCAGAAGCAAAGCGCATTAAAGTTTTTTAGCCGAATTAATAACACCTGCTAAGAACGAGTTTAGCGAAGTAGTGAGTCCCAAATTTCAGAAGTATAGCGCACTGAATTTTTCAGGACGAACTATCCCAGGCACGAAGAGACGCGGGATTCGAAGCGCAAGTGGAATTATCCTGTATGCAAAGCATACAGTGGTATCCAATAGCCGGTGACTATTGGAAATTATCCCGCGTGCGAAGCTTAGCGTGGCAATAATCAATCCGCTTATTATTGATATTAAAATTAAAAAGAACCGTCCCGAATTATTCAGGTATGCAGCTTACTTGTTCGTATTGACGCCGATTTTTGCATAGAGAGAGCAATGCCCGCTCGCTACGCTTGAAAGAAGCGCGCCGCTAATGATGAGCAGCAATCCTGCAATGCCTGGAAGCATGCCCCACAGGTAAGCTGCAATAATCAGAAGCGCAACGATCGTCCTTATAATTTTGTCAACCATGCCAACATTTTTTTCCATACAAATCTCCTTTAATTATAATTTTATTTTCAATTCTCAAGCCGCACGTGACCTCGTGTGCCCTCGTGTAACCTCTTGTAATCTTCAGGTTATCAAGTTACGTATGCCTGGGAAGGCTGAATACAGAAAATTCAAAATATTAAATTGAACAATCCCTAACTGTTCAGCGATTATTCACGGTTGTCTATTTTTTTATCATTTCCCTAATTTCATCTTTCAGCGCCATCTTATTCACTTTGCCGCTAGCCAGCAGGGGGAGCAGGGGACGGATAAAGAATTTTTTCGGCACCTTGAAATTGGCCAGGGACGATTTACATAATTCGCGGAGTTCCTCTTCCGTTACTGTTTGTCCCGGTGTCGGCATAACAAAGGCCCAGCCTACTTCCTGATATGTCTCATCCGGGACGCCGAGGACGGCGGCGAAGAGGACAGCGCTATGAGTCTCGATAACATCTTCCACTTCCCGGGGATACACGTTCTCCCCGCCGGTTTTGAACATTTCGGAGAGTCTTCCTGTTATATGAAGGTATCCGCTTTCGTCCTGAAAAGCCAGGTCTGTCGTGTAGTACCAACCATCCTTATCGATGACTTTGGCCGTTTCTTCCGGCTTGTTATAGTATCCCTTCATGAGGAAAGAGCCACGTACGGCGATCTCCCCTATCTCGCCTAAGGGCAGTGCCCGGCGCTGTTTATCGACGATTTTCAGTTCAAAAGGATGAGTAATTTTCCCCGCCGTCTTGAGGAGCGTCTCGGCATTATCATCTTTGCCGGAGTAGGTGATAAAACCGCAGACTTCCGTACTGCCGTAACCGGTGATGAGTTTAGCCCCTGACTTCTCACAGATCGGCGTGAGAAGATCGATCATGATTTTCGGCGCAGCCGCTCCCGCCCAGACAAAAGCCTTGACGTTGCTGAAATCGCACGTCCAGAATTCCGGCTGTTTGAATTCCAGGAGGAACATGACCGGCACCTGCCCGATATGAGTTATCTTTTCCTTCTCGATGGTCTTCAGGGTTTCCGCCGGATCGAACTTATCCATGCAGACAATGCAGCCGCCCGACATGATAGCCCCGAATCCGATCTCGACATCCGCGGCAACATGATTAATGGGGAAATGGAGAAGACCCCGCGACTTTTCATCGAAATAGAATTTTTCAATTTCCACCTTTATGTTCTCGACTATGCTGCGGTGGGTATGGATGACTCCTTTGGGCCTTCCGGTTGATCCCGATGTGTACAAAAGGAGTGCGTCATCATCATCCTTTATCTCGGATGATCTTTTTGTAAGCTCTGCGGCAAATTTTCCCCGCGGTTTTCCGATATAAGCAGAAAAGGATTCAGCTCCCGCGAAAGGTTCACCGATGACCAGGACTTTTTTCAAAAATGAAAATTCCTTCATAAGGACGCTGACGGTTTCAGAAAGGTCGCTGCCCATGTACTCCCGCAGGGTGATGAGCAGTTTGGGGCGGCAATCGTTGAGCTGGTAGCGGAGCTCTTCCAGGGTGTATTTCGGCGAAAGGCCAAGCCAGATAGCCCCGACCTTGCCTGCGGCCATGTAAGTAGTGAGAAATTCGTTGCGCGCCATGGAAAGCAGGGCTACACGGTCTCCCTTTTCAATCCCGATTTCCAGGTAAGCGAGCGCGATGGCATCCATCTTTTGCTTAAATTCCAGCCAGGTCACTTTCTCAACGCCTGCAACCAGGGCGTCGGCATCCGGTCTCGCTTGGGCCCATTTTTCTACATAGTGCCAGGTTTGATTCAGCTTTTTCCAGGTCATGGTTTCCTCTCCTTTAGTCTTTTAGTTTGATATAGCCATCGCTGATTGCCCGCTTCTCTTCGGCATTGATAACGGTGAAGAAGAGATCCGTTCCTGCGGCTATTTTATTTTTACCGGTGAGCTGGACCCCGATTACCGAGCCGGGAAGCACCATCCCTGTAAATCGGCAGTAAACAGTTGCCAGCCGGTGCGGATCGCCGCCTGCCTCTTTGTTCAGGATGTTATGGACGGCAAGGGCAAGAGTAGCCGTCCCCTGGTGGATAATTCCGGGCAGCCCCACCTGGTGCGCGAATTTTACTGATGTATGAATGGGGAAATGAATGTTTGTGCAGCCGTCGTAGATAAAAGGCGCCAGCGGTTCAATGGGTATAACGGATTCCCATAGGGCTGCAGACTCTTTCATTTGTTGAGGAACAGACGGGATGGATTCGCCGCCGGCTCCGGCATCAGCGCACTCCACCCCTCTCATTATGGCACCAATATGTTCTGTAAACAAATTTGTTACCCTCGGCATCCTGCGCGTCAAACCGTGTGATGACATGGGTTCCTGCTCTGTGCGGCAGGATAGCGGCAATTGTTCCTTTGATTTTCAGATTGTTGCCGGGTGTAACCGGCCTGTGAATAATTAGGTGCTCGCTGTAGTGGACTTGTGTAAAGAGTATTTCTTTGGGAAATCCTTCCGCTTGCAGATAGTCAGTAATGTTTTCTACGTATGGGCCAGGTAACTGCGACGGGAAACAGGGGCGGCGCGATAATTCCTTCGGGCCGCTCATCATTGAAATAAACAGGATTGGTATCGCCAATAGCCGCAGCATAATTCATGATCCAGCGGGCATTAACAATACAGTTGTATTCTTTCAGGGTTGAGCCGACAAAATCAGAAGTCAATTTCATAGAATTTCTTTTCTCCGGCAACCGGCTTTGGGCTGTTCAAAAATGTTCAGATGCAAGGCGTGCAAGAAACCGAACCGCGAGGCGGATTTAGTAAGACCCAAAACTTCAGAAACAAAGTGCACAACCTAAAGGTCATCTACGACTGAAGCTTGCTGAACGAACTATCCCAGGCGCATAGCGCCGTGGGATCAACAGCCCCATTATTCCGTTTCATAACAGGCCAGTATCTCACCAAAGTAATGAGTGTGGTAATCTTTTTGCGGATACATGGCCTTATCATAATTTTTATCCAGATGAGCCGGATTCATAGCGGATTTGTAAACTATTTTGCATTCAAGATGAATCCCCGGAACTTTGATGGTCGGAGAGGCGACATTCCGTCCGTCTGCCGTTTCCAGCTTGCACATCTTGAACTTATCCACATCCCGGCCCGATTTCGATCCGCAAAAAGCAATAGCCTTCCCCATATCGCCGGAAGGGATTGTAACTGTAAAGTCTAAAGCTTTTTCTATAATACCAAAGGTGTGCCGGGTATAGCGTACCGCCACCATCATGATCGGCTTCTGCCAGATGAATCCGAAAGTGGCCCAGCCGATGGTCATGGTGTTGAGTGCGTCCGCGGCCTTAACGGTTAAGAAAGCTCCTTTTTTGATTTTGCTGATAGCATCTTCAGCAATGCTCATATAATTTAGATTTTTCATGATAATCTCCTTTTAATGAGTCCCAAATTTAGTGACACTAGCTAAGAGCAAGCGAAGTGCAGCTCGAAGCGTTAGTGGAACTATCCCGCATGCGAAGCCATGTGGGACAGAAACTCTTTTGTTAGTCGAATTTTCCAATAGCCGGAGGCTATTGGAAATCACGTTACAATAAATTTTTGTTTATTCCATCCAATGGACGAATTCATCCAGCTTTGCTCTCTCCCGCTCGAAATTGTTGAGAGGAAATGATAGATCGGGATAGCCCAGAGCGATGCCCACAACAATTTTTTTATTGGCGGGAATTGCCGCTATTTTTCTAATTTCGGCGGAGTAACGCGCAGCGGCCGCCAAGAGACAGGTTCCCAGGCCTTTGCCGTAAGCAGCGAGACAAATCGTTTGAGCGATAAGGCCGATATCCAGCATCTGATATTCGACGAGATTATCCCGGGAAATACAGGCCAGCATCAGACAAGGGGCATCGAACATGGAAACCATATTCTGATAATACTTATCACGGCCTTCCTTATCTTCTCTTTTTATATCCTGCACGCTCAAAATAACTTTGCCCAGCTCTCCATATCTGGTTTTCATGGCGTCCGGCCATTTTTCCAGCATCGGCACATCGGAGGCAATAGCTGCGCCCGCCAGTGTTTGCTGGAGATTCATTTCTTTGAATTTAGCCAGTGTTTTACCCTTTAATACATACAAGTCCCAGGGCTGGGTATTTCCCCACGATGGCGACCAGCGCGCCTCTTCCAGGATTTCCGTAATTACACTTTTAGGTACATCCTGCGATTTGAATTTGCGAATACTCCTTCTTCCCTTAATTGCAGCAGCTAATTCCATGGTAACCTCCTTTCAATGAGACTAAAATTTTTCAAACAAAGTACAGAAAAATTTCAAAGTCGAATTGATCCCGTAAGCGTAGC
This sequence comes from uncultured delta proteobacterium, assembly GCA_963730275.1. Lineage (GTDB taxonomy): Bacteria > Desulfobacterota > Syntrophia > Syntrophales > Smithellaceae > UBA4810. The sequence goes on from CAVSRI010000017.1 coordinate 10,684, forward strand.
TTATCGGGATTGCGGCATCAAGCCGCTCAATATTGATATTAAATATTTTTCAGTTAATCCCTCGGCAGAAACTCCGGCAGGGCACCTCAGCGAATGCAGGGCATGCTGGATACGCCGGGTATCTTCTTTACTATTTTCGTTTCACTCTTTATAGCTGCCGAATTTCCAAACGCCCTTTTCTCGAAAAGCTGGGATGGTTTGTCTGCGTGCCGCGTTGAGCAGCGCGTTAATAGATTTTTTATTAGCTTTCGCATAATCAGCAATTGTAGCAATTTGTTCGCCTTGTAAATAAGCGATTCTTTTATGCAGCGATTCTGTTAAAGCCAGGGTGATAATTTTTTCCATAATCTTTGTATTTTTTGAATCTTTATATTCACCAAATGCTCTGTAGTAGAGCAGTTTCTCTTTATCCCGAATAATAATGTTGGGAAAACTAAGGCGTGCAAGCTGATAATTGATAATCACACGCCCAATTCTGCCGTTGCCGTCACAAAACGGATGAACAGTTTCGAAATCAAGATGAAATTTAGCGATTTTGTCGGCAAAGTAATTGATATGGTCCGAAGAAAAATCCAGCAGAATAGTCTCTATCGTTCTTTCTACATGCTCCGGTGCTGGAGCGATATGTGTGCCCACGCGGACATATTCGCCTTTGGCGCGGAAGCGCCCCGCGATAGCGTCTGTAATATTCCCCATAAGCATTTTGTGTAAAAGCAGGATGAGCTCGATTGAGAGTTCCGTGTCGATTGCTTTACTTTTTATGTATTCCATAACCCGCGCCAGATTTTTCGCTTCAAAAACTTCCCGCACCGAAACATTACGGGAAGTTTTCATCTCCAGTAAAATGCGTTCTGTTTCTTTGAGTGTCAGTGTAGAATTTTCGATAGCGTTGGAGTTGAAGACGCTTTCAGGAAGTTCGGATTCGTCAATCAGCTTGACTAAAGACTCTTTCCCTTTACCAAGCTGGTCATACTGGGCTTTTAAAACTTGAATATAATTTTTTACAGGATTTGCTGTTGCCATAAAAGTAATATAGTAAATTAACCGAAATTTGTCAATAATTCGTTAATATAATGGATAAATAAAGATAATTAACGGTTATTATCGTTAATTTCTTACAGTAATTGAGGTTATTGATAAGGTTTTGTCTTCACGAGATATGAAATCCGGCGTATGCCGGACGCGTCTCTTCAATAGAACTGCCGTCGATTACGCTTTAGCGTTTCACTTATAGACCGCACCTCTCCATTCTATAGTTTTGATCCACACGGTTTTTGTTGCATCGTCGATTTCGTAAAGGATTCTCAGATCACCGAATCGGAAACGATGCATATGTTTGAGTTCGCCTTTCAGTTTATTTACATGCACATCCAAGTAGGGATTTAGGGAAATGGCATCGATGGCGACAGAGATTTTTCTTTTTAATGATTGATTGGCTTTTGGTAGAATTTTGACGCGTTTCGATGCAGAAACATCTTATGCATTTTTAATATCGTTCCAGGAAATGAAGGCACTTTTTTTCTTAGCCGCACGATCTCGGTCTGCTTGCCGGATTTGACCCATAAGGTTCTTGTCCGCCATGATTTCCAAAGTCTCCCACCAGGTCTCCATATCCTCGGCAATTACATCGTGAACGACGGACTTGAGTTCATCTATAGTCATATCGCTCACTTTTCTCTTAACAGCCTTCATAATATCACTCCTTACCAGTTTAAAATCTTTAGCATTATCTATTTTCATGCTTCTTTTGTCAATAAAGGAAACAACATCCTTCACGCTTCACAATATACGAGCCCGCTTCACTCTTCACGCCTAACTAGAACTGCCTGCTGTACGTGCTTTAAGTTTATTTGAAGCTTTAACCAGCCGGGAAGCCATCTTTTCTTTTTCCATAAGCTGTTCCACCAAAACCTCTCTCATCAGATTGCAGGCCTGAATAATTTTAGGATTGGCGATCCGATAGTATAATTGGATACCTTCACGCCGCGCCACAATGACACCTTTCGACTTTAAAACATTCATGTGCTGAGATATATTCACTTTAGCCAGGCCGGTTTTTTGCATTAATTCGCTGTTGGACATTTCTCTGTCTTTAAGCAAATTGATAATTTCCAAACGTTTATCATTGGCGAATATTTTACAGACATCAGCTTGCAGTTTAAGAATGCTTTCCATTTATCCTCCTAGTTTCAAAATTGTACCCGTCACCATTATCTCTCCAGCTATTTTTATGTCCAAAATGATTTTTGTTCGAAGTGGTCGGCTAACACTAACCTTTCTTCTAAACCATTTGGATATTTGTATAAAAGTTTTTCGCGATCAAATTCAGCATTAGTTTTGTGGATTATACGGTGATGATTAGGGCAAGTGACAATAATATTCTTGCTGATATCCAAACCGCCACTGCTCAAAGAATTAATATGATGAGTTTCTGCAAATGGTTCTTCATATTTAATCCTAAAATTCATGCCGCAAACTTGACAGCGATGATCGTAAATCGCCTTCAATGATTCGGACAAATATGGATCACGAAAAAATTCTTCATGCTCAGGAACAATAATCTTCTTTTGCTTTTTGGGATGGATAATTACATCGTAGTTACTGAGCGTTTCTCTCACTAAAGTTGGGCCGAATGTATCTCTGAGCTGATACCCCGTCATTTTACCCCATACATAAGGGTATATTACTGCCTCGTCTTCTTGGCTAATAACCAGAGGATTAGTTTGTCCTGCATACTTACTTGAAAGTGGTAGATCTTCCAAGCTAAATGGAATCGTAGGTATTGTGTCAGAGCAAACAAGAATATATTTCCATGTCTTTCCAGCCTGTGGCCAATGTTGACGACTTATGTCACCTGTATGATCTACTTCGTAGTGGTCATAAACAAGAGCAAATTCGATCCGAGCCTGCAGTTTGTGTAAGGTGGCAGCTTCATTTTTAACGAGTTGTAAAAGAAGTATTTCGCCTTTTTGGAAATGTGGCACCTGATCAATCGCGAAGAGAGATTTTTCAATGCATTCTCTAATCTGAGATTGTCTTACATTAAGACGTTGCACATGCTAATCCTGTTTATTTGTTTGTCTACTTATCGTAGCTAATCGTCCACCATAAATTACTATTTGCCGCCAAAAATGTTTTCATATGGATTCTGCCCGCCCCGCCAGCAACTCCACATTGACGCCAGAATCCGAGTCCTGGAAAAAATTATCAATGTCGCTTAGCACCTCATAAGAAAGGAATTTTACTTTCTTCTCGAAATCCATACGCCTGAAGGTCGGCCGCTTCACCTGCTCGATTACACGATTGCGCCTTTCATATGGTGCGACAATAAAGAGTGGGTAGTTGCTATTCGGAGCGACAATTTTGAGATCGGAAAATCTAAGAAGCCCAGAATAGATGGAAGTGGTATTTTCGACTTCGAAAGCCGCATCAATTCTAAATTCCTCTTTCCAAACCACGTCAATATTTTCAACATATTTCGCAGGTACATCTATTCCTGCCGTGAATTCTTGTTCGAAATTACTAAATCCATATTTTGATGAAATTCTCTGCTGATCACTTTTTGGAATCCAAATCTTAGAACCTGCTTTCATGCCCAGTTGAATTAGTTTCCATTGCATGCTGATATGCTCCGATGTCTCATCTAGTTGTTCTAAGTTTCTTGAACTTTAGATAATACTTCTTCGGGCTGTTCAAGATCGTAGGCATTTTTCTTTTCTATTTTTTCTCCTCGTTTAATTCTCTGTAGGATCGAATAGAGATCGTCATATTGATTGTAGAATTCTTTAAGCCTATCATCGGAAATGTTGCTAAACCCTCGCAGTGTATAATCAGGAGAATAATTAAATAGTTTGATGATTTCGAGAGAAAGGAAGATTAACCTCCATCGGATTAGCGATAAAATAAATGAGATCCCAACCAACGTTTGACTCTGAATTTTTCAAATTCTTCCATAGCTCTCTCTGATAAAATTGAATTAATGGTTTTGACGGCTATTTTTCCGAGGAGCTTAATGGTATCGCCTTCAATGATAAGGATATCATCACCAGGGGCCATACGTTCGAACTTGGTTCGATTCAAATGGAATCGCGGGAGCCCCAGACAGGGATTGGCTTGTTTCCGAAAATGTACCGAATCTTGTTTTTCAGGCCGGCATCAACATATTTTAAAACACAGTTAGGAGAGACCTTGTTTATAATGGTGTCCTGGTAATGAACGATGGCTTCTAAATTCCCCGGAGGGAATAAAGAAAAAAAATGTTTCTCATTTTACCTTCGCAAATACTTTAGCTAACGCTGCAAATCTCATTGCATTAATTTTCAACGAGTTTCATTGATATTACAACTTCTAAAAAACAATGCAACCATTAAATATTACAGACTGAAGGCCGAAAGCGGAAGAGAAAACGAAACGTAAGGTCAAATATGTTATTCCATCAGCCCCTCGTCACCAAAGCTGAAATAGCTTCCATCGCCGATGATGATATGATCCAGCATCCTAATTCCCATTACACTGCATGCGGCTGTCAGCTCAGCCGTTATTTTTTTATCTTCCGGGCTAGGCGTAATATTCGCGCTGGGGTGATTATGAACACAAATAATCGAAGCGGCAAATTTTTGTAATGCCGCATGGATAATTTCCCGGACAATCGGCGCGGCCTGATTGACAGTACCGATGGCCGCATCGGCAATATCGATGATTCCGTTGTTGCTGTTGAGATAGACAACTTTAAATACTTCCGTCTTGAGGTCGCGCATTTGCGGCATGATAATATCGACGACATCTATTGCAGTGGCAATTTTTTGTTTGGCGCTGACGACTTCGTCTTCACGGAAACGCCTGCCGATTTCGAGGGCCGCTTTGATTTGGGCGATTTTAGCCGGGCCCAAACCTTTGAATTCTTTCCAATCGCGGATATCGGAGTGGCTCATATTGCGGAAAGTGCCGAACTTATCCATTATCTTTCTGGCGAGATCAATGGCGCTATTGCCCTGAACTCCGGTGCGCAGCTGTATCGCCAGAAGCTCGGAGTTGCCTAGCGCCCCCGCGCCCTTTTTGAGCAACTTCTCCCTCGGCCGGTCGCCTTCGGGCCAGCTTTTGATGCCGGTTTTTTTGTTAGCAGTAGTCATTTTGCTTGCTTAAACAACTTGTTAAAATATTTTAATACTTTATCTAAATCAAATTGCTGGTCGGTTCTGATCATTGGAATCAAGTCAGTTTTAATGGTTCTTTTCATCTCAATTATATCATAATCGGATAAGCCAAGATTATGTGAGTAATCCCGTTTATATCCGTCGAGTCGTAATTTTTCATTAACTATTTTCAAAAAATCCGGTCTCTCAAAGTTGAAACCGGTTGCTATAATTTGTGCCAAATCATAGTAATCCCTTATCGCGGGTGTCAGTCGTGAAATAGCGGCTTTGAGTTTTTCCGCAACGCTTTCCTCAAGAGATAAAGCTAGAATAGTTCCCTGCGGAAACAAATTTTCACCTGTAAAAGGGTCTTGGTAAAAATGCATTATGGCCACATTCACAGGCGGTAAAAAAGGCGGCTGCCTGAGAGATATTTCCAGTTTTATGCTTTCCACCTTATTCGAAATAACAGATGCGTATTGAATATTAAAAACATATTGCGTTGAATTGTTAAAGCCTTCTCCCTCTGGATTGTCGGTAACAAGAGCGAGCCGCTTTAGAAATGTCGGCATCTTTTCCCGTATCGGCGTTATGGCCTTTGACCTTTTCCCACGTGTAGTGACATCAATATCGCTTCGGTATGAAAAATCCAAATCCTCGCTTAGCCTGTGATAGTTCAAATAAACTTTATTCAACAATGTGCCGCCCTTGAAAATTATATCGCGGCTCAAATGATCGTTAACCTCGTTAAGAATTATTGTCAGATGATAGTCTTTCTCGATAATTGACGGCAGAAAACCATGCTCATCAGCAAGATATTGAATAACGTCTCTTAATTTTTCTTTATCCATTAAAGATAACTTTCCAGTCTTTATTTACTTTCCCTTTTCTCGATTTAATGAAAGGGTTAAACACTACATAGGTATTGTTCTTCTTAATGGAAGTCTTTAATCTATTCAAATACTTTGCGGGGACCCCCGCACGCTCAAGCATAATTCCAGCCCGCTTGCGCACAGCCGCCACCGGGAAACGAACTAAGTATCTGACAAATTTATTTAGGTCTATTTTACTGATCTGTTCATTCAATACGCCCTGAACATTTTTCCAGGAACCCATTGGATTAAAAATAAAATCGATGAGCGTTCGTTCCTTATCACTCATGTATACTTCCATATCATCAATTATTATCTTCTTCAGGCCATACATTTTTTGCGGAGATACTTGAATAGCTTTGTATGTATTCTTCCCAATTTTTCTTTGCCATTCTTTTTGCGTATTCAAAACAACAACTGATTGGGGAATTTGCTGTGTAAATCCCCAATAATTATACATGGAACTATACCCAATATAATAGGGTATCTCTCCCATCCACAAAGCCGCCACAGCTAGTTCATTGGGCATCCAGCGTTGATTTGGCGCCTTTAAGGGCACAACCAGATAGCGCCCTTTACGTAATTGTATCAGACGATTTTTCTCTGCCAGAGATGCTAAAAGCGCCGTTGCTTTTCTATAATTGCCCAGCGTGTTAACCGCATACTGAGTAGTAATAACTTTTTCTTTTTCAAATTCTGACCGCGACAATAAATAAACCGCGTCTTTAGATAATTGCGAATAGCCTTTGGGGCGCATTGTATTGTTACCTCTTATTTCCAGTTAACGTGGAATTACCTGGAATGGATACAACGTACTCTTACCTATCTATTATGTCAAGATTTTTTTGATGTTTACGCTTGCATGATGTTGTTTAATCACAGGCATGCTGAAACTGAAACTAGGGACAACGCCTAGTTATTTCCCAGTTAGAGATTTATCCCGTAGGCTTGCCATATGGGATAGGAAATGATTGTTGCATGCCTTCTAGGATTTACCATACTCAGAGTTTATTGGAACATAAATATCATTCACGAGTTATTACATCTCTAACAAAGCTAATTTCTAATGTCAGAGTTGGGCTTACCTCGGCGCCACCTCATCGAGCAGGATGTTGACGCTCTCGTTCACAAAGGGCGCATACTGCTCCCGGGCCTTTTGCCTTTGCTTCGGAACGTGTTTCCTTCTCCCTGCCTCCGCCTTCCTTCTTTATCGTCTTGCGTAAATCATCAAGCTGGATGATGCCTTTCTTGTCCGCGGCTTCTTTGTTGTCTTTGATGATTTTGGCAAACTTGGCATCTTTCGCCACCCGGCCCTGCGATTTGGACGAAAGCTTTGCAATCAGGGGCTCGTCAACAGGCTTCCAATGCGGCGCGGCTTTCTCCCGCACGCTCAGGAAGGGCGCGATTGCCTGGGCCGGCAGCGGATAGTCCAGCGCCGCTTCACCAATATCTTCTAGTACAAACCAGCCAGGCAGCCTCACATCCGCCATCACACCCGTCTTCTGCGTCGATTTGCCGCCGGGCAGGAAGTACAATGCCGTTGTGACTTTCATTGCGCCAAGCTCCCAGGGCAGCGACATTAGTGACTGCACGGAACCCTTGCCGAAGGTATGGTCCGACCCGACGATCACCGCGCGGTGGTAATCTTGCAGAGCACCCGCGACGATTTCGCTTGCCGACGCACTGAGGCGGCTCGTCAGAACAACAAGGGGGCCCATGTAGAGTGTCCGTGGATCCTCCGCGGGGGTCGCATTGATGCTGCGCTTGTCGTCTTCCGTCCCCGTTGCGGCGGACCCATTGGCAAGAATTGTCTCCCGCCCCTGACTGTCTTTGACTGCTACTATTCCACCATTGCCAATAAAAAGGCCCGCAAGGCGCACCGCCTCTTCAAGCAGCCCACCACCGTTGCGCGACAGGTTCAGGACGATGCCGTCCACCCGCTGCCGCTTGGCCTCGGCAAGAAGTTTTTTCACGTCTTCGTAACTGGACTTGCCGCCCTTCTCGCCGCCGTAAAAGGAAGGAAGATCGATTACGCCAAAGCGATACTGCCTGCCGCTCACTTTCCGAATTTCATAGGTGATCTTCGCCTCCTGCTCCTTCACGTCGATCTTGTCGCGCATGATGGTCACATCAAACCGCTCCTTGCGCTTCCCCTGCCGCAGGATCGTCAGGGTTACCCGTGTGCCTTTCTTGCCGCGGATCATGCTGATGACGTCGCGCAGGTCCATGTCGATAACGTCAACGGGCATTTCCCCTTCCTGAGCCACAGCGATGATTTTGTCCTTTGGCTTCAACAGACCCGTTTTCTCGGCGGCGCCCCCGGGAATCAGTTCTTCAATAATGGTAAAGCCGGTGTCGCTCGACAGAAGGGCTCCGATCCCCTCCAGGGAAAGCTTCATCTGAATCTCGAGATCCTCGAGGTCTTTCGGGGGCAGGTAACTGGTGTGCGGATCCAGAGCCAGGGCAAAAGCCTCGGCAGAGGTTGTAATGAGCTCGGCGGGATTTTGCTCGACCACCCGTTTCGTCTGTAACTCATAGCGGTGTATTTGCTTCTTTTTGGCTGTTGCCAGGTCAGTATCGGTGGCGAGTGCGTTTTCGATCTGGAATTGCACGATCTTTTTCAGGAGCCCCTGCTTTTCCGCCGTTGTCTTCGGATAGGAACGTTTGTCTACGTTGATATTCAGCTTCGCCGTCATGTCCAGACGGAAGTCCGGCCCCAGAATATTTTTGACGATAGCCTCGTTCTCCCGTACCCGGGCAACGAGCAGGTCATACACTTGTTGGAGCGAAGTGCAGTTGACTTTTTCTGCGGTTTCAAACAGGTCCGTAAGGAGCGGTTTGAGCTTCTTCAAATCAGACTCGTACAGCAGCGTTTTAGAGGGATCAAGGCGTTTGATCATCTGGTCGACGGCGTGCAGCCTGATCTCCGAGGTAGTACTCTTCATCACGTAGTGTTTGGCGTGGAATGCTTCCATCAGTTTGGGAAGGTCGCTGCAAGTAAGATCTTCCGCTACCACGGTGAAGGGGGAGAAGAAGATCATCATCAAGATCAGCGGCAGCAGGAAACAGCACCTGCTCTTCGGGGTTAAGGCCGCGGTAAAGCTTGCGTGATTGTAGCGGGGGATATTCTCAGCCCCGTTGGAAATCTTTCTATTCATATAAAGTAACTCGCGAAGAGGTTTTCGAAGTTCTGGAGCTTTAGGTTATACAATTTCTAACGGGGTAAATATGGTTCCCATTAGAGCCAGGAAGCATTTTGTCTATTCTTTGAATATCGTTTATTCATCTCTGCATCTCGTAGACGTCATATACACTTAATAACAAGTGTTAAGGAATTATACAGCCCCGTCAATAATTTTCTAGTGAAATTAATTTATCGAGTAATAGCTTCCTTTATCTTTTGCGCTACAGCCTTTTCTTGAAATACTTTTTCAATGGCATCGCCCAGAGCATTGCTTGCCTGTTCTCCGAGCCACTCTTCGGAAAAGGAGACATCATCCCGGGAAAGCAAGCTTTCTACTTTGCTTTTATATAATATCTTGTCTTTGGCCGAATCCGCAAAAACAATGGTCAGCTTTACATTGACCTTATACGCATGACTGAAAACTCCTCGCTCGCACGTTATTTCCAGCTCTTCTATGTTGCCGCCAATGAGAACCTTGCCGGCTACTTTCGGCATCGTTTCTTCTTTCAGATCCCACTGCACAAGCTTATCGGCAACTTTATAACCGGCCTTTTTCAAATATTCTTTAATGCCGTTGGCAACGGCTTTCGTCGGAATAACGTACTTGGGGAAGACAGGAACTTTCGTGCCGTCTCTCTCCGTCACTTCGCCGATTATTTTTTTATCATCCACCTGGCGCGTGTCGGTGAATTCCGCCATAGCAATAACAGCGTTACTTGTTTTTCCGTCGGCTTTTAAATCTACCGGAATAACAGCCTTAGCCGCATCGTACCGAAGATTGATGCTGTAAAGGCCGTCGGCAGCAGCATAACCAGATATGCCCAAACTAAAAGCTATCAAAACTAGCAGAGCACTTCCCTTCAGGACAAACGAACAATTATTTTTCATATTTTTCTCCTTACTTTGCTATATGAGACATACTTGAGCAAATTGCTTTACGTTTTCATCCTCACCCATAGCTATCAACCTATCACCTTCGGCAATAACATAGTCGGCCAGCGGATTGAAAATCATCTTTCCCGAATCTTTTTTAACAGCCACGATTATCAATCCGTAACGTTGACGTATTCCTGATTCCTCCAGCGACATGCCAATAATCGGGGATCCTTTACACACGGAAATTTCTTCCATGCGCAACTCCAAACTTTGCCTGCGGGTCGTTATTTCAATAAAGTCCAGCATGGCCGGACGCAAAATGGCCATAGCCATCCGGACACCGCCCAGCGTATAAGGCGACATAACTCTATCCGCTCCCGCCCTGACAAGTCTGTGTTCCGATTCTTCTTCCTCGGAACGGGACATTATATATATATTCTGGTTGAGTTCCTTTGCCGTTAAAATAACGTAAAGATTTTCCGCGTCCGACGGCAATACGCAAACAATGCCCTTGGCCCGTTTGATTCCCGCTTCAATTAAAGTTTTATCCTGTGTTGCATCGCCCTTACAGTAAATAAAACCCTCATCCTGAACTTTCTGGATAACCTCGGGATTGTTATCGATGACCACACAAGGCACTTTTTCCGCGGCTAATTCGCGGCAAATCAAGAACCCGATACGGCCGCAACCGCAAATAATGTAATGATTACCCATTTTTTCGATCATTTTTTCCAATTTACCCCTCCCCAATAAACCGCGTAAGCGGCCCTCGATTACTGTTTCCGAAATCAGGCCGAACGAATAAAGCATCGTGCCTACGCCAAAAATAATTATAAAAACTGTAAAAAATTTCCCTCCCGCTGTTACCGGCACGAAATCACCATAACCTACAGTGGATAAAGTGATAATCGTAGCGTAAAAGGAATCGACAAAACTCCACTCTTCAATAAAATGAAAACCGATCGTGCCGACTATAAAGATAGTGAGCAAAATTAGCAGGGCGATCTTTAATTTACCGGTAAGGATCAAAGGTTATTCTCTCTTTCATCTTTATTCATTAGTTATACCCTTTAACGCCAACATCATGAAAACAATAGTTTGTCGGCCTTGAGGAAATTCTTCTACTCTATACAAGCATATTTAAACACATTCTATATAAAAATCCAGTGCTGAAATTAACAAATTTATTTCTTTTTGTTTATATAACGTTATAGTATAATCCGACTTACATATATTAACCCATGATTAAAAGGGCGATAAAAAGATTCACCGGCATATTTTTTTAACCCCAAACATTAACAAGGAGGTCATATGACACCAGCAACTCAGCAAGCTTTAAGCTCTCTAAGAGATCTCACCATGCTTAAGTGGTATGTAATCCCTCTTCTGGCTTTTGTCTTTTACGTTTATACTAAGGAGATAAAGAAGGCACGCCAGAATAACAACTGGGATGTTGTCCTGGCGGGCCTGACAATTTTCGGCGCCGATTTCTTCAATGAAACGTGGAACAGCTGGGTTATGTATCTAACCAAGCGTTCCGCGTTCTGGACAACTCCGGGAGATACGGCGCTCCGGACTATGGTGGGGTGGAATATCGAAATAATGTTCATGTTCCTGCTTCTGGGCATTATCTACTACTACAGCCTTTCGAAGAGCAAGAAAGAGAAAATTCTCGGGATTCCGGAGATGTGGGCGGTGGCGATCGGCTACAGCGCTTTTTGCGTATTCATCGAATGCTTTTTGAATATCGGCGGACTCCTCGTCTGGGAATATCCTTTCTGGAACTTATCCTTTAAAGGCGTCTGGCTGATCTTTCTAATCGGCTACTTCCACTTCTTCTGCTGGGCTATCTTAGTGATCAGCTTAAAAAAGTTGAAAACTAAAATCATGACTGTGGGCATCATTTACGCTGTGCCGATTTTGATGAATATAGTCGCTATTGGATTCTTGGGCTGGAAATATTAAAGGCTGAGCCCGGAGTATTCTTCGACGACTTTATTGTATTTTTCGTGAATCATTTTGCGGTCGAATTCCCAAAATTCGGCCAGCATCTTTTCCTGCTCGTTTTTGTCGAAGTATTCCTGGCAGGGATAAAAGAAATGCTTGTCTTCTTTTTTGATATGCTTTGGGTAAAAATCGCCTAGCTGCCGTGCGAGATCTATTATCCCAGCAAGCTTTTCCTTGTCGCCTTGTAAGTATTTTTCTTTAGCCGCCACCAGCATTCCTGTCGTCTTACGGGCCCATATATGCTCGTCGAGGAGTTCTTGCATTGTTTTCTTTAGTTCCGGGGTAAGATTTTTCTGGGCTAAATCTCTAAAGAGAATTTGCTCTTCCTTTCCATGGTGGGTGCGATCGGCGTAGGTACGGATAAAATCGACAGCTATATCTATTACCAGAGGATTAACTTTCCCGCTTTTTTCGGCTTGATCGATATGACGCATCACCGCACCGAGCATTTTTTCAATCAATCTATGTTCCCACATCAAGGGCCCAATTGGTTTCATAACCTCTCCTCCTTTTTTGATTACTACTTATAGCACAAATCAGGTCAATAGCCAAAAGCAATGCTCATCTCAAATAATTGTTGCAACTCTGTTGCATTATTGATAAAGACCGACCATGAATATGAATAAAAAATATAAAAATGCCTTGTTTACTTTGCAAAATGCCGGACTTTCCAAAACACCGCAGCGTATTGCTGTTTTAACCTTATTGCTCAAAGCAACAACGCCTTTAAGTGTACGCGATATAAGTCAAACACTTACGGCCAAAGCACGCATTGATAGAGTGACGATTTACCGTATTCTGTCGCTCTTTAAACAACATGGTATTGCCAGGGAAATAGCTTCGTCCGGCGGCACTAATTATTTTGAAATGGCTTCCCTGGAAAATCCCGTGCATCCTCATTTTAACTGCCGGAGCTGTGGAGAGTTGAGCTGTATGGAACCCCTGACTTTCTCCCAGGCTCGCCAGCTAATTTCGTCCAAAGATGATTACAGCATTGACCATATTGAAATCAATATATCCGGCCTTTGCGCCGGATGCAAAAATGCAACCAAGTTGCAAAAACAGCAAACGAAACAAGGGTGAAGATTATGTCTTCAAAAAATATATTTGTTTTTCTTCTTCTCGTTTCATCAATTATTTTATTCTCTCAGCCCGCGACTGAAGCAGGCGCAGCAAATAATAAATTGAAGGTCATGGCCACGATTTTTCCTCTTTATGATTTCGCCCGGATTATCGGCGGAGACAAAATCGACCTAAGCATGATTTTGCCGCCGGCAACCGACGCTCACCATTACGAACTCAAGCCCGATGATATAATTAAGGTATCTAAAAGCGATATTTTCCTTTTCACCAACTTTGAAATGGAACAATGGGCTTATAGAATCATTCAGGGATCGGCGGGAAATACAAATATGTTGGCGGTGGAAACCGGCGCCGGCGTTTTCTTACTGCCGCTTAATGAAGAAGATCAGGAAAATAAGGATTATAAATTCGATCCGCACATCTGGCTGGATTTGGATAATGCTCAAAAAATTGTGGATAATATTGCCAAGTCCTTTGTCCATAAGGATCAGCGCAACAGCGACTATTATTTAAAAAACGCCGCTCAATACAAATTGAAATTGGCTGCTCTGGATCGAAGATATAACTCTGAACTGGCCAAATGCCGGAACAAAACAATTTTGCATGCCGGACATTGGGCTTTTGCCTATTTGGCCAAAAAATATAACTTAAAATATATTGCGGCTTATAATTCATCGACCGAATCCGAACCTCTGCCTCAAAATATTTTTACTCTGATCGAACAAATAAAAAAACAAAAGATACGTTACCTTTATTATGAAGACCTGACTGCTCCACGCCTGGCGCAAACGATTGCTAAAGAAACAGGTGCGAGTTTGCTCCAACTCTACAACGGCCACGATATAAGCAAGAATGATATCAAAAGAGGGGTATCTTTCCTTATGTTGATGGAGGAGAATTTAAAAAATTTAAAAAAGGGATTGTTATGTCCGTAAACTTGATCAGCACCGAAAATCTGACTTTCTGTTTCAACGGAGTGGAGGTCCTTAGCAATATTTCCCTGACCGTAAAAAAAGGCGATTATATGGGCATTGTAGGACCAAATGGTTCAGGAAAAAGTACTCTGATTAAAAACATTCTGGGCATTTTGCAGCCGCAGAAAGGCTCTATCAGTCTTTTCGGCCAGCCGCTTTCTTCTTTTCGCGAGTGGAATAAAATCGGTTATCTGCCCCAGAAGTTAAGTGCCTTAAACACCCATTTTCCCGGCAATGTTGAAGAAATAGTCCAGCTGGGGCTGCGGAATAAAAACGCGCAGAATTTGGAACAGGTTCTTCAGCTCATGGGAATTAAGCATCTTTCTTCCCGCCTGATCGGCGAGCTCTCTTACGGCGAACAGCAGCGGGTAATGCTGGCGCATGCACTGGTCAGCCGGCCGGAACTGCTTGTCTTCGATGAGCCGACAACCGCTCTTGATCCCGAAACAAGGGATATTTTTTACTCGCTCACTCACGAATTGAATCGCGCTCACGGCACAACTATCGTTCTTATTACTCATGATATAGGGAGCATCGGTAAATATGCCCGAAATCTTCTCTATCTCGATAAGAAAGTAATTTTTGCGGGAACATTTGAAGATTTTTGCACTTCACCGGATATGACCGGACTTTTCGGGCCAATGAGTCAACACATCATCTGCCACCAGCATAATGCATTGGAGAGTAATCCATGATCGGGCTGGGGGAAATATTCAAATATGAATTCGTTCAGCGAGCTTTGCTTGCCGGTGTGCTCATTGCCGCCGTTTCTTCCGTGTTGGGAGTATTTCTCGTCTTGCGCCGCCTTTCCCTAATTGGCGACGGACTAGCGCATATTACCTTTGGCAGTGTAGCGGTAGTATTATTAATTGGATTCAGCCCTCTTTATGTTACCGTGGCCGCTCTGCCTTTGGTTATGCTTTCATCTCTGGCCATACTTCAACTGACTCGCTATAAGCGCATTCACGGTGATGCGGCCATTGGTATCATCTCTTCCGTGGGAATTGCCACAGGCATAATTCTGGCCAGTCTCTCGGGAGGCTATAATGTCGATTTATTAAGCTACCTCTTTGGCAACATTCTCACGGTAACTCAAACAGAGCTTTTGCTGTCTTTTATTGTTTTTATAGTTGTAGTTGGCACTGTTATTTTTTTCTATAATGACCTGTTTGCAGTTACTTTTGACGAAGAGCTGGCCAAAAGCATGGGTATTAAGACAAAAAGAATCAATATCATTCTTTTATTATTGACTGCCGTAGCCGCTGTTTTAGCGATGAAAGTTACCGGTATAATGCTGGTTTCGGCATTGCTGATTATTCCCCCGCTTACGGCGTTGCAGCTATCTTTCAGCTTTAAAACGACTATTATTATCTCGGCCGCTATTTCCATCTTCTCGGTAATTAATGGCATAATATTTTCTTTTCTATTGAACTTGCCGGCAGGAGGAACTATAGTAATTTTCAATATAGCTTTCCTTTTGATTATTTTTGGAGTTAAAAAAATCTTGCATTCTCAGAGGTAAAAAAATGGCTCGATTCAAATATCTTGTTTTTTCCCGCTCTGCATATTTTCTTTCCCACTTCACATATCTTCTTTCCCGCTCTAACATACTTTTTCTCGCGTCTCTGCTTTGCGGTTTTGTTTTACCCCAGGCAAATGTAGTCGCCGCCGCCCTGACTTTGCCCGCGCTGACTGTCATTCTGACAATTACACCTTTGAAAATTCCGCCCGGCTTTTTCCGTCGATCTAAAAAACTCGCATCTCCTGCTCTCCGGGGTAATGTAATCAACTATCTCCTTTGGGGAAATTTTATAATTCTGACCGGTATTTTTTTTATTCTTGACGAAAACCTTTGGATCGGCATGGTGTTGATCGCCGCCGCACCGCCGGCACTTGCCGTAATACCGTTAAGCAACTTATTTAAAGCTGACACAACTTCATCAATCGCCGGTCTCGCCGGCACTTATTTGGGTGCCCTGCTAATCGCTCCATTAATCGTTTTAGGTTTTATTAAAGATGCTCCCTTTGATTATTGGACATGTATCTTCCTCACGGTCGAATTAATTGTATTGCCGCTCGTCGTTTCTCGAATTGCCGTAGAAAAAGAATGGGATAAACTTATTGAACCATATGAAAATATAATAACCGATTGCTGCCTGTTTATTGTGTTTTATTCCCTGACAGCAAACGGAAGGGATATGCTTTTGAATTGGCCGAACGACCTTTCTTCCGTCGCTTTCATTGCTGTTATAGGCATTTTTTTGATCGCTCTGGCAATTGAGAAAATAGGAGAACTTTTTCATGTCGCTGAAAAGAAGATTACTTCTCTTCTTCTTCTGGGAACTATGAAAAATTATGGGCTCTCCGGCGGTATAGCGCTTATTATCTTTAGTCGGGAAGCCGCTCTTCCTTCATTAGTATTCGCTATCATCACTTTCTTTTATATAAATTGGCTCAAATATAAATATAAAGTGAACACATGAGTCTATAGGTTTACGTAATGGGTCTTCTCATCCCGATAGCCTCTGATACCCTCCGCCTATGGCGGGATCAATTCGGCTAGCAAATTTAAAACTCTCCTCAATAATCCTTAGAGAACCTTTAAATTTGAGCCTCATTGACAAAGTAAAATTACGCCTTATATTTAAAGAACAAAGAAAGGAGAACGAAATATGGCTATAAATTTACCAAACCTGCCTTACGGGAAAGACGCATTAGCGCCTTATATCAGCCCCAATACTTTGGATTTCCACTATGGCAAACATCACAAAGCTTATGTGGATAACTTAAACAAGCTGATTGCCGGCACCGACCTTCAAGAAAAACCACTGGAAGAAATTATTAAGATCGCGGCCAAAGATCCGGCCAAGGCCGGCATCTTCAACAATGCAGCCCAGGTCTGGAATCATTCTTTCTACTGGCAATGCCTGAAAAAATCAGGCGGGGGCACACCTACCGGAAAAATCGCCACCCAGATAAACGCTGTCTGGGGAAACCATGATAAATTTGCCGAAGAATTGAAAAATGCCGGAGTCACTCAATTTGGCAGCGGCTGGGCCTGGCTGGTTTTGGAGGGAAAGCAGTTAAAAATAACAAAAACAGCCAATGCTGATACTCCCATTGCCCATGACCAGAAACCGCTCCTGACTATCGATGTCTGGGAACATGCCTATTATCTCGATTATCAAAACAGAAGACCGGATTATCTTTCTGCTGTCATTCAAAATTTGATTAATTGGGATTTTGTTAACGGAAACTTGGGCTAATTTGATTAAACAATGGCAATTAATGATGAAAAGGGGACTTTATTTACGTCCCCTTTTTTTATTTTATATAAGCAGGCAAGGATTGCTATTTTTTCCTATCAACTCTATCCTTTAATTCTTTTCCCACTTTAAAGAAGGGTAATTTTTTGGGTTCAACTTGAATCTTAGCGCCCGTTTTAGGATTTCTTCCCGTGTAAGCGCCATACTTCTTCACTACAAAACTGCCAAAACCTCTGATTTCAATACGGCCGCCTTTTTTTAGCTCATCGGTAAAACCTTTGAAAACAAGATTGACAACGTCAATTGCTTTCTTTTCGGTTAAATTGAGCTTAGTACTCAAAGATTCGATTAGATCGGATTTGTTCATAGAGCCTCCTTAAATCTGTTTACAATCCCGTATCACCTGATGATAATATATGTTTGTTTCTACACGCTTATACGATGCTTAAAGTTATTATTTATTTTATGACGAATGTCAAGAAAATTTTACTCGTTCTTATTTAACGCATAATTAAGCAGACAGGTTATTTCTTTTTTCGTCAAGTACCGCCAGGAACCTTCCTTCAGACTTCCCAGTTTAATGTCGCCGACGGCTTCCCGCACCAGACGTGTTACCCGATAAGAACTCGCTTCAAAACCTCTTCTTATTATTCTATTTTTCCCCTCTTTCAGCGTCAGCCGCAACCAACAACTACGGTCATTGATCTTTCCCCTTTGGATATTTTCCGGTTTAAAGACGCCGTCAGGCAATTTAATGCCTCTGCTTAATTTATTCAATTCTTCTTTGGTTAGATGTCCCTGAATCTTGACCCGGTAAACTTTGGGTATCTGAAAGCGGGGATGCTGAATTTTTTGTGCGAAATCACCGTCATTAGTCAAAAGCAAGAGTCCTGCGGAACCGTAATCAAGCCTTCCTACCGGATAAACCCTTTCCGGCACTGTGCTTAGCAAATCCATAACCGTCGGCCGCCTTTGAGGATCACTCATGGTAGTAACGAATCCGGCCGGTTTATTTAAAACAATATATAAATTTGTTTTTTCGACAGAAATAATTTTACCATCAATCCGAATAATATTTTTTTCGGCATCGGCTTTCAGCCCCAACTCGTTTACTATTATGCCATCGATACTTACCCGCCCGGCAGTTATCAATTTTTCCGCGTGACGCCGTGAGGCAATTCCGGCAGCGGAAATAATCTTTTGCAGACGCTCTTTCATGTGTCGGAATAATCTTCGTTGGGTTCCTGCTGCTCGTGAAGTTCTTTCAATTCCCGTAAAGTAGGCAGCTCCGCGAGATCTTTCAAGTTAAATACTTCCAGAAACTTTTTTGTCGTTCCGTAAATAATGGGCTTGCCGGGCACATCTTTTCGCCCGACAATGCGCACGAGCTTCTTTTCCAAAAGATTCTTAAGCTGATAACCTACATCCACACCGCGAATACTTTCAATCTCCGATTTGACAATCGGCTGCCTGTAAGCAATAATCGCCAAAGTTTCCAGAGCCGCGGGCGATAACGAAGCAGGTTTTGTGCTTTTTAACTTTTTTACCCAACCGCCCAATTCCGGTCTCGTCCGAAATTGCAGGCCGCCGGCAACTTCCTGCAAACAAATCCCACCCTGTCTTTCTTTATATTCCTCAATTAGCTCACCGACGGCTTCATTGATCAACGTTTTTTCTGTTTCCGGAAGAACCGCATAAATCTTTTCCAATATCAACGGCGCTTCGGAAGCTAAAATAAGGGCTTCAATTATAGATTTAATACTTTCCATTTAGGACTCCACAGCCGGAAATATCCGGATCACGCCAAAAGCCGAAGTTTGATAAGCTTTCACCATTCTGAGTTTTACCAATTCCAACAATGCTAAAAAAGTGTAAATGATGCGCCAGCGCTCTTTTTTCTCCCCCAGCAGTTCAGCAAAAGTCATGTTTTTTTCTTTCGCTAGCCGTTCCATGATATCGTTAATTATATCCGTAAGCGACATCTTTTCCAGATCAATTTCCAGAAGCTCTTTCTTGTCGATGCGGGATACAAGGCGATGGAAAGCTTCTATCAGTTCGAAAATACTTACTTCAATAAGTTCTTCTTCAGCTACAGTTGATTTTTCAGATTCTTCCGACAAAAAGGCTGCCCGGGTAAACACGTCCCTTTCCAAAATCGGCCTTTCTCCCAAATTAGTCGCCGCTTCTTTAAACGCTTGATATTCCAAAAGCTGCCTGACCAATTCCGCGCGGGGGTCTTCTTCCTCTTCTTCTTCCGGCTCCTCCGGCTCGGGCAAAAGCATCTTGGATTTTATATGAATGAGCGTCGAGGCCATGACCAAATACTCACCGGCTAAATCGAGGTTGAGTAATTTGATCATTTTGAGATACTGAAGATACTGTTCCGTAATCAAGGCTACGGGGATGTTGTAGATATCAATTTCGTTTTTCTTAATCAAATACAAAAGCAGGTCGAGAGGACCTTCGAAAATATCGAGCTTAATGGCATAACCTGTCGTCTGTTCTTCATTCATAAACATGCAGCTGAATCAGATTTTAACCGCGGCACGGACTTCATTCATTGTTTGACGCGCTATTTTTGCCGCTTTTTTATTGCCTTCTTCTATAACCGAGTTAATTTCATCCGGATGATTCACATAATAATCCATCCGCGCGTGAATAGGCTGCATCGCTTCGGCAATACGCCGGGCCAGCATTTTTTTGCAATCGGTGCAACCTATAGACGCTTTCCTGCAGCCTGTATCGATTTCTTTTATGGTTTCAGCTTCCGAATACAAACCATGAAACGTGAAGACATTGCATATTTCCGGATTGCCCGGGTCGCTTTTTTTCACGCGTTGAGGATCGGTAAACATGGAAGAAATCTTCTGCTGTAACTCTTTGCCACGATCACTAATATAAATTGAATTCTCATACGACTTACTCATTTTTCTTCCGTCAATACCCAGAAGCTTCGGCACGCTGGTCAATAAAGGTTCCGGAATCGGAAAAATTTCTTTATACAAAAAATTAAAGCGCCGGGCAATCTCGCGGGTAAGTTCTATGTGGGGCAGTTGGTCAACCCCGACAGGAACACCATAAGCTTTATACATGATAATGTCTGCGGCTTGCAGCACGGGATAACCCAAAAAGCCGAAAGTGGATAAATCCTTATTGGCCAGTTCGGCTTTCATTTCCTTGTAAGTAGGATTACGCTCCAGCCAAGCCAGCGGAGTAATCATCGAAAGCAGAAGGAAAAGCTCGGCATGCTCTTTAATCGCCGATTGCACAAAGAGAGTACTTTTCTGAGGATCAAGACCGACGCTGAGCCAGTCGATCACCATGCTGACTATATTAGCCTTGATTTCCTCCGTAGAGTTGTATTCGCTGGTAAAGGCATGCCAATCGGCAACAAAATAAAAACAATCATACTTGCCGCTTTCCTGCAATTCAATCCAGTTTCCCAAGGCCCCGTGTAAATTGCCTAAATGCAGTTTTCCGGTAGGCCGCATTCCGCTGAGAATTCTTTTGAGTGCCAAAACAAAACTCCTTATGATTATTATCCGCCATCACAGGTATTCGATACCTACTTTGCGGGACAGTCCCGCTGAACTTCGTTCGCGGGATAATTCGGCTTACAAACTTCAATGCGCCTATAGTGACCTTTAGGTTATTCACTTTTGAAGTTTGAGCTTCATTATAAATGCAGTGAGGCCTCCGATTGTTTCTCTGAATAATGCGGAGGCCCCAGTTGAATAATGACTTAATAATTTATTATTTACATTTATCGGCCAGCTCTTTACCGGCCTTGAATTTTACAACTTTCTTCGCGGGAATCTTTATGGCTTTACCGGTTTGAGGGTTCCTGCCATCTCTCGCCTTCCTTTTAGCCACAGAAAACGTGCCAAATCCTACCAAGCCAATCTTGCCGCCCTTCTTCAGTTCTTTCGTGACTGCGTCAACGTATGCGTCCAGTGCCAGTGCTGCTGCTGCCTTAGTAATATCTGCTTCTTTTGCCATGGCATCGACCAAATCTGCTTTTGTCATTCTTGAAATGCCTCCTTTCCTAAGATTAAATATATAAGATTATAATCAACCGCTTTTGCGGCTACAGCTAAGCTTCCGGCACTAAACCGCTATTGAATCTGTGTTCCTCCTGATAATAACCGGCGTTAAACCTCAAAGCAAACTTTGAATCCATCGCGCATCTGTCAAATCCGAAATGTTTAACTTTTTCTCAGCCTGCATGATTACTCATTCGAGAAGGTGTCTTTCCTGCAAACTTGCGCTACGCCTAACACAAAAAAAATCAACAAGCAAGAAAAAAGTAATTCTCTCTCCGCAACCTCGTACCTCCGCTTTTTACCGTTAACTTTTCCTGACTATATTGATCCTACCGCGTACAATATCGTCGGAAAAATACTGTAGAGCCCTTTGACAAAGACGACCCTTTATGTTAGTAAACCGCCGCACAACATCGGCAGCTTATGCAATATTCAGTAAAACAAATACTAAGGGGATGGTTTAGCCTTTCCCGCCCTCCCTTTCATACAGTAGGAATACTGCCTTTTATATTAGGAACCGTACTTGCTTATAAATTCACGTCCTCAGTCAGTATTACAGTTTTCCTTCTTGGTGTTTTAGCGGTAATCCTGATCATGCTTTCCACTTACCATGCCGGAGAGTACTTCGATTACCAAGAAGATGAAATATCGCATCGTTTTTATAAAAGTAAGTTTGCCGGAGGTTCCGGAGTCACCCAAGAGGGAATATTGCCCCGTTCGGTTCCATTTTGGACCAGTATTATTTCTTTTATCCTCGCCGGATTCATCGGGCTGATTTTGCAGTTCTACTTCCAAACAGGCACATATACGCTCGTCCTCGGTTGCCTCGGGGCTTTCCCCGGTTTTTTTTATTCCGCTAAACCGATACGCCTTGTCCAGCGCGGCTTCGGTGAAATATTTATCGGTTTCTGTTATGGCTGGTTGCCCATCGCCTCCGCCTATTATATTCAAACCGCAACTATTGACCCGATCATTCACTGGCTGGGCATACCTATAGGATTTACCATCTTCAATGTAATTTTACTCAACGAATTCCCTGATTATATAGCCGACAATTCCGCGGGAAAAAGAAATTTGCTCAACCGTCTGGGCAAAAGAACCGGCATGACCATTTATGTAACTTTATCCTTATTAGCATCACTGGCCGTGCTTGCCTCACCACTTCGGGGCATTCCTTTTCGAGTTTTATATTTTTATTTGCCCGTACTGATCATTTCCTTATTTACCGTTGTGCTGATGCTGCGCGGCAAATATGAAGATAAAAAAATGCTGGAAATTTTATGCGCATTGAATATCGCCGTCAATCTGGGAACATCTCTGACGTATATTCTGACGTACATATAAAACTTAATCATGCAGAAAAAAAGAAAAGAAAATCATTTTATAATCCTCCTGCCCTTTTATTCAGACAAATGGGCAGTGTTTTACTCATGGGATATTTAAACCGCTGGCGGCACTTCCCCGGATGGCTTTTCCATCATGGGTTTAAATCTATTCCGGTTGCCAACGGTTCTTTAGGCATGGGCTGCATCGGCTATCCCGGTCATCCGGTCTGGGAAGTAACCGGCGCTTGTAATTTAAAATGCATTCATTGTCATGCGGTAAGCGGTAAAGCCGATCCCGACGAGCTAACTACAGATGAAGGAAAGAAACTTATCGACATGCTGGCGGACGGAAGCGAATTTCGCACCTTGATCTTTACCGGAGGCGAACCGCTGGTTAGGCCGGATATTTTCACTTTACTTAGACATTCACAGCAGGCCGGGCTGGCCAATATCATTGCCACCAACGGCACCTTGATCGATGAAGAGATAGCTTTTAAGTTGAAGGATCACGGTGTTGTTTGTAATGCCATCAGCATTGACGCCGCCAATGCCGAAATTCATGATCTGGTAAGAAATCAGCCCGGTGCTTTCGATCAGGCGCTCAGGGCAATTGAAGCCACGAAAGAAAGCGGGCATACTTTTGCAAATCAATACAACGGCCATGGAATACAATATGCCTCATTTGCCCGAGCTCATTGATTTTGCCGATGGCTGCGGCGCGGGTATTATGCTGATGTATCAGCTTGTCGCCGTCGGCCGGGGAGAAAAATAGAAAAAGCCACTTTAAAGAAAAGCGCCAATAAATATTTAAGCGAACTTATTGCCGCTAAACAAAAAGTCGCCAAAACCATGATCGAACCGGTTGCTGGCCCGCAATATTGGCCTTATATTCTGGAAAAAAAAGGTATTCGGGACGGTCTGCTGTTAAAAATAGCAGGAAAATTTTTTCACGGCTGCGCTGCGGTAGGGTTTTGTTTACATCAAAGCCAACGGCGATGTCTGGCCATGTCCCTTTGTCGAGATCAATGCGGGAAATATCAAAGAAATAGGAGTTTTCAGCAAGATTTACTATGAATCGCCCGTATTCCAGAATTTACGGCAGCGGGAAGATAGACTAAAAGGCATCTGCGGCGAATGCAATTACAAAACTGTTTGCGGCGGCTGCCGCGGACGCGCCTTGGCTTACAGCGGAGATTATCTGGCGGAAGATCCCCGCTGTTTTATCCGTGAGACCCAAGTTTCAAAGACAGAAGTGCAGTGAAATTGTTAGGTCGAATTAATCCACTCAGCGAAAACAAATGGAGTACAGTTTGAAGCGTTAGTGAAAGTGATGCCAAGCCTGAAAGCGAACAAGTGAATGCGGAGGGTATACGGCGAGACCATACCAGTGCGAAGAGCGAGATAAAGAACAAAGTGAAGCTGAGGCGCATAACATGTAAATATCCATCCTAATTCAATCCTCACCCACCGGGCGGCGACCAGTGATGTCAGATTGGATATGGTTCCCAGGATGCGGCGCTGTTCGGGAAGAAGATTCTTAAACTCATATTTAATGCCGACTACTGCCGATTATCTCCTCCTGGGATTTGATCGGCAGGAAACAATAGGGGATACTCGGCAGAGTTTCCGTTCCGGCGCCGGCAATTTCCCCGTGAGAAAATGTCCAATTGGCAACAGCCAGATCATTTTGATTAATTTCCAAATCCGGACTGCTCTTGGACCATAACTGCAAGTCACCTTTCTTTTCTTTAAACAGAACAAAACAGGGAACATTAATAACCTTCCGGACATACTTGATGGTGAGATTGCTGATGTCATTAATAATTGTTGTCCGCAGGAAGGCCAGGGTATTCATAGTTTCCTGAGAAAAAGTGGCCAGTCCTTCCACCAACTGCTCCGAGCGGAGGAAGGGTCAAGAATTCCTTGCTCATCTCTTCGATCAGGAACAACCCTCTCCAGCCTTAGTTGCAGAGCGATATTCTGTTTTTTTACAACCTTTACCAATTGCCCGATAATAATTGCGGTAAAAAGGAAAACCAAGATGTTAATTATTTCCTTGGGATCTTTCATGAAAAGCTGTATATGGGTACGGTAAAGAAAAAATCATAAGTTAAAAGACTAACGATCGAAGTAAATATTGACGGCCACACACCAAACAACAAGGCGCTAACAATTGTAGCAATCAAATAGATATAAACTAACGAAGATGGATCAACAAAGTTCTGAAGAACAGTGTTAGCCAGAGTGATAATCGCAATCATGCCCAGCGCCATTAAGTAATGCGACAATTTAAACGCTATTTCTTCGAGAGGAGGACTGGGTTCTTCTTCTTTTTTCCCCATGGTCGGAGTAATGAGATGGAGTTCAAAATCACTCGAGGCATGAAGGAGACGGGAAACAGGTGATCTTTTAAAAAATTCAACAATCGCCGAACGCAGCGGTTTACCGATCACGATCCGGGTAATATTATTTTCCCGGGCAAAACGAATAATTTCATCGGCAACATCATTGCCGGAAAGCGTCATGATTTTTGCGCCCAGCTCTTCGGCAAGATTCAGGGCATCCGTTAAATAAACTTTTTCCTTGCCCGAAGGCTCGGTAAATCCGGTGGGCAAAACATAGACTGCGTACCATTCGGCATGAGTATCTTTAGCAATTGCGTAGGCCTTGCGAATCAACTGTTTGGCATAGGGACTGGCGGCAATACAGACAACCAGCTTTTCTGTGGCAGGCCAAGGGCCGGCAATCGCCTTTGCCCTCATATAATTAATGAGCTCACTGTCCATTTTACGGGCAACAAGGGTCAACATGAGTTCACGCAGCGCAAACAGATTGCCCCGCTGGAAAAAATTATCAATAGCCTGCTCGGCTTGTTTGGGGAAATATACCTTGCCTTCCTTTAACCTTTGGATAAGCTCTTCCCAGGGAATATCGACTACCTGAACTTCGTCGGTGCGGTCGAAAAATGTGTCCGGCAATGTTTCCTGCATGCGGACACCGGTGATTTTGGCCACAGCGTCATTCATGCTTTCAAAGTGCTGGATATTGACTGTTGTGTGCACATCAATTCCTTGTTCCAGCAACTCTTCAATATCCTGATAACGCTTGGGATGACGGCTGCCCTCGATATTGGTATGGGCAAGTTCATCCACCAGAACAACCGCCGGACGCCGCGCGAGAATCGCGTCCAAATCCATTTCGCTGACAAGAATGCCATTATATTCAATTGATTTTCTGGGTACTGATTTCCAGATCGGCAAGAAGCGCTTCCGTTTCGGCGCGCTTATGTGTTTCGACAATGCCCACAACAACATCAATGCCTCGTTTCTTCAACACATGGGCGTCATTGAGCATGGCAAAAGTTTTACCGACACCCGGGGCGTAGCCGAGAAATATTTTTAATCTTCCACTTTCCATCATCCTTTTCTATTTCTTTCAAAAGGGCATCGGGATCAGGTCTTAAATTTTTTTCTTCCATGAAATTACCTTTGGATTCAATTTACCGCTAAACCCTTATATTATCAAGATGCAATATTCAATCGCAAAACATTGACTCGCTGCATTCCCCAAATACCCCAGAAAAGGATTTTCCGTATTTTGATGAACAATCTTTTCAATTACAGACTGAGAAATTTTCCTTTCTCTGGCAATGCGCGGAACTTGAAGCAGCGCGGCTTCCGTGCTAATATGCGGATCAAGCCCGCTGGCGGAAGCTAGAACCAGATCGGCAGGAATCGGCATATTGGCAGGCAATCCATTTTCCCTGCGAACTTGTTCAATACGCGTCTTTGACTTGCTCTAATAGTTTTGCGCGAAGAGGGCGCCAGATTGCTGCCCCGAGAATTACTGGCGTCATAGGGAGGATCTGTGGCCGATGGCCGGCCATGAAAATATTCGGGGCGAGTGAATAATTGTCCTATAAGCTGCGATCCGATGACGATATCACCCTTTTTAATTATATTGGCATTGGATTGCCGGGGAAATATGATTTGTGATACCGCCGTAATCATGAGCGGATAAATCAATCCGCAAATAATGTGATAATCCCGCAAAAACCAAAATAGAACGTTTCAGTTGCAGCATTGGCATCTCCTTTATAATAACTTCAATATAGATATTAAAATATCAATTATTTTTATGCCGGCGAAAGGCAGCATTAATCCTCCCACTCCGTAAATCATGAGATTGCGGCGCAGCAAAGCCGATGCGCTTGCCGGATTGATAACGCACACCGCGCAGTGCCAGAGGAATCAAGAGCGGAATGATGATGGCGTTAAAAATCACCGCCGACAGAACAGCGCTGTGAGGACTGGCCAGATGCATGATATCTAGTATCCGCAACTGAGGATACCCAAGAATAAAGATCGCCGGAATGATGGCAAAATATTTGGCGACATCATTGGCGACACTGAAAGTTGTCAGCGCCCCGCGGGTAATGAGAATCTGTTTGCCGATTTCGACAAGGTCCAGAAGTTTGGTCGGGTTGGAATCAAGATCAACGATGTTGGCCGCTTCCCTGGCTGCCTGCGTGCCGGCATTCATCGCCACGGCCACATCGGCCTGAGCCAGCGCCGGCGCATCGTTGGTTCCGTCACCGATCATCGCCACCAGATGTCCTATTCTCTTGATAATCTACGAATGAGTTCCAATTTTGTTGCCGGTCTGGCCTCGGCAACAAAATCATCACACCCGGCCTCAGCGGCAATGGTAGCCGCCGTTAAAGGATTATCTCCGGTAATCATAATGGACTTAATCCCCATTTGCCGCAGTTTGGCAATACGGCCGCTGATGCCTTCTTTGAGAACATCTTTGAGCCGGATTGCGCCAAGAATTTCCCCATCCTCAGCAACCAAAAGAGGCGTCGAACCTTCAGTGGAAATATTGGTTACTATTTTTTCCACATCCTCTGCTAATGGGCACCCCTTTGACCTCAACAAACTCTTTCATAGCATCCAGAGCCCCTTTTCTTATCCGGTGACCACTCCAGTCAATGCCGCTCATCCGCGTCTCCGCACTGAAAGGGGAAAAAACAGCTCCCTCCGGGGCGCGAATATCACTACCGCGTATTCCCAGTTTTTCTTTAGCCAAAACAACAATACTTCGGCCTTCTGGTGTATCATCGGCAAGCGATGATAAAAGCGCCGCATTGATAAGGTCGGTTTCTTTTCTCTTATCCAGAGGAATAAATTCTGTCGCCATTCTATTGCCCAGCGTTATCGTGCCGGTTTTATCCATAAGCACAATATCAACATCGCCGGAAGCTTCCACAGCCCGGCCGCTCATCGCTATAAAATTATACTGTAACAATCTATCCATGCCCGCAATTCCTATGGCCGGCAATAATCCTCCAATGGTGGTGGGCATCAGGCACACCAGCAGGGCAATCAGGGTGGCAACAGCAACATTAACTCCCATGTAAGCGGCAAAATATTTTAAGGTCACGACAACAATAATGAAGAGGATCGTCAGCGCAATTAAAAGCATATTGAGCGCCCGCTCATTGGGAGTCTTCTGTCTTTTGGCGCCTTCGACCATGCCAATCATCTGATCGAGAAAGCTTTCGCCGGGATTGGCGGTAATGCGAACTTTTATTTTCCCCGAGAGCACTCGCGTTCCTCCGGTCACGCCGCTGCGGTCGCCGCCGCATTCTCTGATGACGGGTGCGGATTCTCCGGTTATGGCCGATTCATCGATAAGCGCGGTCCCCACGGCGACCTCACCGTCTCCGGGGATAGTATCGCCGTCTTCCAGAAGAATCATGTCTTCTTTTTTCAACTGCAAGGCGGATATTGTTTCCGTGCTGCCGTCATTCAATAATCGTTTAGCTATAGCTTCTGAACGGTTCTTTTTGAGAGAATCGGCTTGTGCCCGTCCCTGGCCTTCGGCCAGGGCTTCAGCAAAATTGGCAAATATTACCGTAAACCACAACCACAAGGTAATCTGCAAATCAAAGGCGATACTTCTGCCGGTAAAAATATCATGCATAACAATAAACGTAGTTACGACGGTGACCATCTCCACAATGAACATCACCGGACTTTGAATCATGATCAGCGGATTTAGTTTCGCCAGCGAATCTTTCAGCGCCGGTAAAATAAATTTCGCTTGCCAGATATTGATTTTTTTTGATTTCATTTTCCTTCACCTCAAAACGTTTTGCCGATCGCCAGGAGCAGATGTTCCAGAAACGGCCCCAAAGTAAAGACCGGAAAAAATGTCAGCGCGCCGACAACAATGATTACACTGACCAGCATGACAATAAAAAGAATGCTTGTCGTGGGAAAAGTCGCTACACTTGCCGGAACAATTTTCTTACCCGCCAGAGCGCCCGCAATCGCCAAAGCCGGAATGATGGTGGAAAACCTACCGACCAGCATGGCCAGAGAGGTAGTGAGATTATAGAAAATTGTGTTAGCATTTAGTCCGGCAAAGGCAGAGCCGTTATTGCCGGCGGTCGAGGCAAAAGCATAAATAATTTCGGATAACCCATGCGGCCCGGCATTCCCGAGGCTGGCAATCCCGGCCTGCAGTGGAAATGGCCACGCTCGATAAGATGAGCAGAAAAATAGCCGGCGAAATAATAATCACTACCGCCATAACCATTTCCAGAAGCTCCAGCTTTTTGCCTATGAATTCCGGAGTCCGGCCGATCATCAATCCCGCCAGAAACATCGTGAGGATGGCATAACCGAGCATGCCGATAAGGCCGGTGCCCACGCCCCCGAAGATGACTTCACCAATGGCCATGTTAAACAGGAGAACCAGTCCGCTCAGAGGCAGCATACTATCGTGCATGCTGTTGACGGCTCCGCAGGAGGTAACAGTTGTGGACTGGGCAAATAAAACAGATTCGACAACTCCGAATCTTACTTCTTTGCCTTCCATGTTTATCCCGCTTGCCACCCCTGCTTTTTCCAGCAGCGGATTCCCCTGCGTTTCCGCCCAGGCAAAAAGGCCCAGTCCCGCAAGATAGAAAATCATCATCGCGGCAAATATCGCCAATCCCTGACGCCGGTTTTTCAACATTGCTCCCAAAGTAAAAGGCAAAGCCGCCGCAATTAAAAGAAGCCCCAGCACTTCCAAAAAATCAGTCAGCGGTGTCGGGTTTTCGAAGGGATGGGCGGAATTGGCGTTAAAGAATCCGCCGCCATTGGTGCCGATCTGCTTGATTGCTACCTGGGAAGCCACAGGACCGACAGCAATAACCTGTTTACTTCCTTCCAATGTCTGCGCCTGGACGGAGGGACTCAAAGTTTGAACTGACTCCCTGGGAAACCAGAAGAATTGACCATATAATCACCAGCGGCAGCAACACATATAAAACACAGCGGGTGAGATCCACCCAGAAGTTGCCGATCGCTGCTGCTGATTTACGGATGAACCCCCTGATTAAGGCCATGACCGCAACAATACCAATAGCGGCGGAAGAAAAGTTTTGGAAGGTAAGGCCTAACATCTGGGTGAGGTAACTCATGGTTTGTTCTCCGCTGTAGGCCTGCCAGTTGGTGTTGGTACCGAAAGAGATAGCGGTATTGAGAGCAGTGTCCCAGCGCACAGCGCCGAATTTCTGCGGATTGAATGGAAGAATTCCCTGAATAAGCTGCAGAAAGAATAATGCCGCTATGCCGATTACATTAAATAGAACCAGAGAGAGGGCATAAGTTTTCCAGGACATTTCTTCTCCCACATCAACTCTGAACAGCCGATAAAGAAATCTTTCCACAGGAGTAACAATAGGCGCGAGAAATGTTTTGCCGCCGCTAAAGACTTTCGCCATATATTCTCCCAAAGGAAAAGCCAATAGCGTTAAGATTAACGGAAATAACGTGATGCATAACCAGTCATTCGTTGTCATTTAATCCTCCTTTTGTTTTTCCCCATTTTCAAACAAAATAACACGGCCGCTCAAGCCCATTAGTGCCATATATAAAAATTAAAATAATCATGAAGCATTTGATAAGAAGACAAATCAATAAAAGTCATGGGAGAGCTAAAGACAAGCGGACAAAGTGATTCCCGCTTTTCAGCAAAAGACATTTGCCGTAGAAGAATTGATGAAAAAAGAACAGGCATCCCTTCTTTATCCTCCCATACGCCGACGAGGTTAGCTGACGGGCTTGGACATGGAAGTGTCCCCTTCTTCATTAATTAAGAAATTCGCCCCGAACTACCCGGTTCCCCCGCATCCACTCCGTAATGGATTTAGGCATTGTTAAAACATTGTCGAGCTAGCTATGCTCTTTTCAGATGACTGTCAAGTAATATTTGCCGTACATTTTTGTATTATTTATTCATCTTTCTTGAGTTGGACATCCTTTTGATTTGGTTTGATGGATACAGTGCTAAAATTTTTACAATAAGGAGATTCTTATGGAAGCGTTCAATCCGTAATAAACATAATTCATACCCACCGGCAAACATCAACACCGCACCCCATATTTGGGAGCCTATATTACATTGACACACAAGATCGTTCTTAGTATAATTTTACATTAATAAAGAAAGTTATTATCAATAAATGTAATCTCCAATAGGAATTCCTGATGATCAAGCCCGACAAAGAAGACGTTGCTTGGATGGTTGTCGGAGCAGTAATACTGCTGCTGATTCTCCTGGTTGTGTTTCATTTCTACCAGAAACAGAATCCCGCTGAACAATTAGCCTCCAAAGCGAGCCGAGTGGACTTAGTAAGCAGGATGCGCTTAGCCTTGGCTTCGGCCTCAGAAGCGGAAAAGAGCGCAGTCCTCGCCATCACCGACCAGGACTCGCAAATATTTGCGGGCCAGAGCCGAACGGCTACGGCAGAAGTCGAACAGGCACGTCGAGAGTTAGGCGAACTCCTGAAAGCTGGCGGCACCCAAGACGAAAAGGAGCTACTTAACCAATTCTCTGAACTTTTCGCCGAGTTCCAACGCATCGATAAAGATTTACTAGCTCTGGCAATCCAGAATACCAATATCAAAGCGTATAGTCTGGCATTTGGACCGGCCGCTGCTGCACTCAACGAAATGAACGCCGAACTTTCCCGCCTAATTGCATCAAATACCGGCTCTCCAGAAGAAAGACAGGTGATGCTCCTTGCTTACGGCATTGAGATCAGCGGCTTGCGCCTTCAAACTTTAATTCCACCGCATATTGCGGAGGAAAGCGATCAGAAAATGGATAAATTGGAAGCCCTGATGTCCAAGGAAGACCAGCAGATTCGTAAGAATCTGGATGAACTGACTGCGCTTCCAAAATTAAATCAGAATGCCGATCTGACAGAGGCGGTATCAAGCTATGCCCGATTCGGTAAGATCAAAACCCGGATTATCGCGCTTTCGCGTGAAAACACCAACGTCAAGTCGCTGTCCATTTCCCTTAATCAGAAGCGCAAGATGATGCTCCTGTGTCAGGATACCTTGAACAGGCTGCAACAAGCTATCTTAGAGGAACCCATTGCGGGAGTAACCTATGGCCGTCCGGCCAGACCCCGATAGCTTCCCGAAGAGACCTGGAAGCACTTCTTAATTCATCTGCGCTATGATCATTTTGAATGATAATCAACAATAAATCCCGACCATGATTTTAAAAGAATTGTACATACGTTGAGGAAGCCGACGACGATGCCCACAAAGATAGCTCTTTAATTTAGAATTGGAATAGAGCAAAGCGATTTCTTGTTATTTTTTGATTAACAAATACAGTTCGCCCTTTTCTTTGAGAGTGCTGGCGGTGGCTTCCGCGTTTGCTCCAAACCCACAGAAAAGGTCAACCCGCCCGGGACCTTTGATGGCCGAGCCCTTATCCTGGCTTACCACAAACCGGGAAAAGCTAACCCGCTGTAAAACATTGCCTGCGGCGTCGAAAACAGGTTTGCGCAAGCGAATAAACGCCAGGGCTCCTTCCGGAAAATAATCCGGATCGGTGGCAATTGATCTTCCCTCGGTTACCGGCACTCCTAAAGAGCCCTGTGGCTCTTTATCCAAAAAGCGAAAGAATGTGTATCTTTCATTATGGCTTAAGATATTATAAATTTCCTGCTCGCTCTTTCCCTTTAAAAAGAGATGCCGATAAGAAGCTTCCCTGCTTTTTATTTTGCCATCATTCAGCATGAACTCGGTTATACTGCGGAAAGGCCGACCATTAGTCTGCGCGTAACCAACCGTTAAAAGTGTCCCATCTTCGAGTCTAATCTTGCCGGAACCCTGTATGTGCAGGGAAAACAACTCCACCGGATCGGCCACCCAAACAAGCTCCAGGTTTTTCCCTCGCAATACTCCGCCAACATCGATTTCCCTGCGGTTATAATAAGGAACAAACTCACCGCCCTCACTCCTACCAATTTTGTTTTCATTTTTAATCAAATCGTCCGGCACTCGATAAAGCGGATATTTGTATTTTTCGCTCTTAGTTAATGAACCCTCCAGCAGGGGTTCGTAATAGCCGGTAAACAGCGCTTTTCGGTTTGCGTCGGTTCCGGCCACAATATAGACATCAAAGTCGGCGGCGATTCCTTCGTTTAAATCGCCAGGTTTTCCGGATTGACGCATAACCTCGCTAAATGCCAGGAGAGTCTCTTTTAATTTTCCGGCGTCGATTAACCTATCGGCAATAAGATAAATTTTATCCTTGCCGTTGGTTTCATAATATTTGATACTGCGCTCAATTGCTAATTCCAAAGAATCAAAATCGAGGTCATCCGTAAAATTAATATCGGAGGCATCAACAAGGGAAAAATGTTCCAGAGATTTTTCCGGCGGTCCGGACGGAATTTTCGGCAGAACCTTTACGCACCCGGCAAAGCAAACGGCAATCAACAGCAATCGGATAATATTGCGCCAGTGTTTCATAGCTCCATAATCATCGCCGTCTCATCGCAATAGTCGGGATACTTGGAACAGCGCAGACAATCCGACCAAATCTTTTCCGGCAGAGTTGCCCTATCAACTTCTTTAAAACCCAGCTTGGCAAATAAATCGCTTTTGTAGGTAAGCGTGAATATCTTAAAGAGTCTCAGTGTAATAGCTTCGGAAATGCAGGCTTCCACAAGTTCTTTGCCGACGCCTTTTCCCCGATGATTTTCGTCAACATAGAGCGAGCGGATTTCCGCGAGATTCTCCCAGATAATATTCATCGCGCAAATGCCGGCCACCGACGATTCGTCTTCATCATAATAAACAAAAAAATCCCGTAAAGAACTGTAAATATCCATCAGCGAACGCGGCAGCATCTCGCCCTTTCCCGCCGATGAATTTATCAGGCGGTGAATCGTTTTCACATCATCAATACGCGCTTTTCTCAACATTTCCCTCTCCCACCCGAATTATTGGAATTGGATATTTTGGAGCTGTCAATCATTTCGCGAGCGTGCTGGCGTGTAGTCTGGGTCACATCCACTCCACCCAGCATCCGGCTGATTTCTTCAATCTTCTGTTCGGGATCGAGTTTTTTCACGGCGGTGGTTGTCCGGCCCTTCATGATCTTTTTGGAAACGAACAAATGATCTTCGCCAAAACAAGCAATTTGCGGCAAATGGGTGATACAAATGACCTGATGATTGGCGGACACCTCTTTTAATTTACGGCCGACAATTTCGGCGGTGGCTCCGCCGATGCCGTTGTCTACCTCGTCAAAAATAATCGTGGCCACGGAGCCGGTGCGTGATAAAACATTTTTTAATGCCAGAACTATACGTGATAATTCACCGCCGGAAGCAATCTTGTTTAGCGGTTTAGGCTCTTCTCCGGCATTAGCCGTCAGATAAAATTCTATCTCATCGCCACCTTTCGGTCCGAAAGATTCGACGTTTTTATCAGTAACGCTTTTCTTAAAATTAGCCTGAAAGGAAGCGTGGGGCATATTTAACTCGTGCACTTCTTTATCCACGAAGTCTTTCAGCTTCGCCGCTGCTTCTCTTCTCAATTGAGAAAGATCAAGCGCTTTTTGCCGTAAATTGTCTTTGGCGATGATTTCTTCTTTCCCCAGCGCCTCCAACTCTTCTTCGACGGAAAAAACCTGGCGCAATTCTTCTTCTATTTCTTGTTTTTTGACAAGAACACTTTCGAGAGATCCACCGTGTTTGCGTTTGAGCCGGCCCAACATTTCCAGACGTTCGTCAATCGCGGAGAGCCTCTCCGGATCGAAGAAAAGATTTTTGCTGTAATCGCGCAGAATCAAAGCCGCTTCCTGCAGTGTAATAAAACTGCCTTCAATATCCGCAGGGGCCAGCTTCAAATTCGCATCAATATTTTTGATTTCTTTTACCTGATTTTGGACTTCTTTCAACTTAACGACGGCGGAATCCTTTTCGCCATAGAGCAAATCATAAGCGTGGTTGGCCCAATCCAGGAGCTTTTGCGCGTTAACGAGAACTTTTTTTTCATCGGCGAGCGCTGTGTCTTCGGCCGGCAGCGGATCAATATCCTGAATTTCTTTCAACTGAAATTTGAACAAGTCTGCTTTTTCTTCGCGGCTCTTACGCAAATTTTCCAGTTTTTCTATTTTAGTTCTGATTTGCGTATATTGATTATACGCCTCAGCATAGGAAGTCCGCAGAGGAAGACAGCCCCCGAATTCATCCAATATATCTATATGATTTTCGGCATTGAGAATTACCTGATGTTCATGCTGTCCGCAGATATTAATCAGTGATTCGCTGATGGCGGACAAATTGGCCAAAGTTGCCATTTGCCCGTTGATGAGCGCTTTATTTTTGCCGGTACGCGAAATAATCCTACGGATTATCAGTTCTTCACTGTCGGCAAAACCCATTGCCACGATTTTTTCCCTGAGCTCACTATTGGAGGCAACAGTAAAGAGCGCTTCCACCGTTGCCGCGTCCGCCTGCGATCTGATCAAATCCGCTGTCGCTCTATCGCCTAAGAGCAAACTTACCGCAC
The DNA here is from genome assembly GCA_963730275.1 of uncultured delta proteobacterium. Lineage (GTDB taxonomy): Bacteria > Desulfobacterota > Syntrophia > Syntrophales > Smithellaceae > UBA4810. The sequence continues at coordinate 46,327 of CAVSRI010000017.1, forward strand.
CGATAATTATCGACTTTCCGGCACCGGTTTCTCCGGAGATAACATTCAGCCCTTCACCAAAGGAAACATGGAGTTCATCAATAATGGCGAAGTTTTTAATGCTCAGGTCATTAAGCATTTTCCCTTTTCCCAGCTCCTGAAGGCAGGCCGCCCCAGCCTAGTTTGGAACGTAATATTTCCCAGTAACTGCGATGCGGCGAAAGAACCAGCTTAGTCACATATTTTGATTTTTTTATAGTCACAACATCTCCGGACTCGATTTGGTAGGATTCCTGTCCGTCCAAAGTCAAAGTGGCACCCCTTCCTTTGGACCATAGTGTTATTTTCAAATTCGCATCCTGCGGAAAAATAATCGGGCGGTTAGTCAAAGTGTGGGGACAGATGGGATTAATAATTATCAAGTCTTTTCCGGGAAAGACGATCGGGCCGCCCGCCGAAAGCGAATAGGCCGTGGAACCAGTAGGTGTGGAAATAATCAGACCGTCTCCCTTGTAAGTCGTCAGGTACTCATCATCAACCGATGTTTCCAGTTCAGTAATACGGGATAGATTGCCGCGATTGATGACAACATCATTCAAAACATCGCCGACATCAGTGGTAGTTTTGCCGTGCTTGATGGCTACGGTCAGCATCATTCTTTTTTCCGTCGCAAATTTGCCGCCCAGAATCAACTCCAGAGCCGAGTGCATTTCGTTTAAATTGACTTCGGTGAGATAGCCGAAACTGCCCATGTTGATTCCCAGAATAGGAACACCATGTTTGGCAACAGAGCGCGCCGCGCGGAGCATTGTGCCGTCACCGCCTAAAACAACAAGTAGCTGAGATTTACTCGCCAGTTCATCCCATTTAAGCCCGCCGCGGACACCCATTTTGGAGGCGATTTGATCCTCCAAAAACACTTCTGTGTTTTTTTCTTCCAGCCACTCTTTTAAAGATTTGGCGTACTGGGCTATTTTTACCTTTTCTATATTGGCAACAATACCGACTTTCTTGATTTTCAGTGGAGCCACCTCCAACAGGAGCCTGAAGCTCCTTATAATAATGAGACCCAAGCTTCAAAAACAAAGTGCATAACCTAATAACCTGAAGGTCACAAGAGGTCACATATGTTGAAGTTGCGGGTCGAATCAATGAAACTCAGATATTACAAATGAAGCGCAGTAATATCTTTTAGTTGAATTGATCCCGCAAAGCAGAGGATAAAACAATCTCCCGCGGATTACCGTGCATTTCTCCTCTGGCCAGAGCCGGGGAATTCCAAATCGCGGGATCGATTGCCACCTCAAAATATGAAGCTCACTAACATAAAAAAAAGCCGCTGTCTATGCATAAATATTTTACTGATATATTTACAAAGCAATTGATTTTTTAGGATAATTACCGAGGATAAAGTCTTGACAGATTCAGGCCGTTTAATATACCGTGCACGCAGGTTTGGTGCTAGTTATGGGTTTGCTCAAAGGCAATTTTACTTTTATGAGATTTCATGTGGAAGATCAGCTACCACAGGCCTTTTTGAATTTCGTCAATGACAAGATCAAAGCTAATGCCTTTCGGGAGACGACCAAATCAACAGAAGAAAAACGATTCGGTTGGGTTTCTCTTACCGATGTGCTGGATGCCGATTTCGAAAAGGCTGATTATGTGCTGGGTGATTATCTTATTTTTTGCCTGCGCATTGACCGCAAGCTGATTCCGCCCAAATTGATGAAACTCAAATTAATGACTCAAGAAAGAAACTATCTTACCCAAAGCGCCGGCAATAGCCGGATTAATAAACAAACCGCAACAGCTATCAAAGATAAGGTCAAATTAGAATTGATGACCAAACTTGATCCCGTGCCCTCTTTTTATGATGTCTGCTGGGCCATAGGACAAAACAAGATTTATTTTTCCTCGCTTGCCGATACGGTTGCTGATGATTTTGTTGATTTATTCCAGAAAACTTTTTCTTTAAAGCTTAAACGCTTTTTGCCGCAAGAAAATCCGCAGATAGTAAAAAAAGGTGAAACCGCAGAGGCCATCTCTCTTATCGGCCGTGAATTTTTAACCTGGCTTTGGTTTAAATCGGAAGAACGCAACGGCAGGATAGCGCTAACGGACAGTGAAGAAGTCGAACTTCATTTCTTAAAAAGAATTGTTTTGGAATCAGGCGAAGGCGAGTATTCCCAGGGTGTTGTTTGTCATGGGATCCACACCGAACTTAAAGAAGGTAAGGAAGCTATCCGCCAGGGGAAAAAAGTTAAAGAAGCGGGAATCAAACTAATTTATAATCAAAATGAATGGGAATTTACCTTTAAAGCCGATTCTTTTAATTTTCATTCATTGAGCCTGCCGGCGATGAACTGGCCGGAAACTGAAGAAGACCCTGCGGGAAACCTGCTGGAAAGAATTTATCTTATAGAAAATGCGGTAAAAATAATGGATAATCTTTTCGAATCTTTTTTACGCATCCGTTATATGCCGCAGTGGGAAGAGCGCGAATTGAAGCTTATAGCCAGGTGGCTGGAGCATTGATGCTGACTTCCGGGCGGCAAGGCAATACTCTCCAATTTTTTCCCGAACTGAAAATACTAGAGATACAGGTATGGCCGCATGAAATTTTCCAGCATTTGTCTTTGATTTTCAATATCCGCTTTATCTTTTGCCGGTGGGAGCTTAATCATTTCACAGAAAACAATGGTTACGTGGGAAAATGGCTTGGGAATCATGAATTTATCCCAGCTACTTAAGTACCAAGCATTTTCGGCTTTGACATATCCCGGCAGGATAACCGCGTCCGCCGTATGAGCAAGGCTGATCACGCCAAGCTTTGCCACACCTGCCGGGCCACGCGGTCCATCGGGAAAAAGAATTGCCAGACCGTATTTTTTTAGCCTATTGGTCATCTCTCTGAGAGCGGGACCACCACCGCGGGAAGAAGAACCACGAACCGGATACCAGCCCACTTGTCTTGCCACCCCCGCAGTAATCTCTCCATCCAGGCTTTTCGAAGCCATAATACTGGGATTATATTTTCCAAATTTTTTACCATAATAAAATGCGGAAAATAACTGCTGATGCCACGCACAAATTAAAACCCGACCGCCCTGATCCAAATAATTCAGTAAAGGTTCTTCATTCACTACCTTGAAACGGAAAGTCGCGCAATATAAACGAACCAGCCAGTATATAATCTTACTGGCTGGTTTTGTCGTTGCTAACTTACGTAACGGTTTAAACATTTCCACATCCTACGAATCAATTTTCCGACCGGCAAAAGTATACCTGGCAGGCAAACTGACTAAGTATCTTTCAATCATGGGTATCTACGATACTCTCCGCCTTCGGCAGGATAATTCTACTGCAAGCTTCAGCATGTGTGACCTCTTGTAACCTTCAGGTTATTAGGTTAGGCACTCTGTTTCTGAAGCTTGAGTCTCATTACGGCTGGATATTATTTTTTGCGGTTCTGCTTTTTTCTTGCTGGGCTTTTTTTAATTTTTCTTCCTCGGCTTTTTTCAACTTCTCTTCTTCGGCAATTTTCGCTTTGGTTTCATTAATAAAATATTCTACCTTATAATCAAGTCCGACGTTCGCATAATCTCGCGCTATTGTTTCAAAACGCGCAAGGGCGGCCTGATATTTTTTCTGCTTAAAATAAAAATGCCCCACATAAAATTCTGCTTCTGCCAGTTTTTGCTTGCATTCGTGAATCAACTTCTCGGCCATGATGGCAAATTTACTATCAGGGTGACGGGAGACAAGCTTTTCGAATTCTTTTTTTGCTTTAATTGCCGATGTCTGATCGCGATCGATTGCATCTATTTGGTTGTAATGGCACATACCTATTTGGTAGAGGGCATAAGGAACATTCTCGTTAGTGGGATGAAGAGTGATAAAATCGTTGTACGCATTTTCCGCTTCCATGTATTCCTTGTCACTATAATGGCAATCGGCTATTCCTATTTCCGCTAAAATAGCCAGATTATGCAGGGGATATTCTTCTTTAACCCTCATAAAATATTCCCGGGCTTTTTTATAATCGTTATAATAATTGCTTTTCTGAAATTCGGCGGCTCCACGCGAGTAAAGCCATTCCGGAGTATTTTTGGGCGTTTCTTTCTTGCTAAATATATCCAATAAAGAACAGCCGCTAATGGAACATAATATCAATAAAATAATTATGAATATTTCCCAATTTAATGTTTCCCGCAATCTTTTTAAATACATGCCTTCACTACCTTTCAGCGGTACATTCTTGATTTATAAACTTTTCTTAACGAATTCTTCCAGTTTTGCCTTGGGAACAAGGCCGATGAGAGTATCGAGTACTTTGCCTTCCTTAAAAAGGATCAGGGTAGGTATGCTCCTGACGCCGAAATTAAGCGCTGTTTTCTGATTTTCGTCAACATTTAATTTCATTATTTTGACGCTCTCTTGGAATTGAGAGGCAAGCTCTTCGACTATAGGGCCGATAGCTTTACATGGCCCGCACCAAGGCGCCCAAAAATCAATAAGCACCGGCTTGGCGCTTTTCAGAACTTCACCTTCGAAGTTGTCATCGGTGGCGACGCCTAAAAATTCACTGCTCACTAATCGCGCCTTCCTTAACTCTTGTTTTGATTGCACGCCTATATGTCATAAAGAAACCTCAAAAGTCAAATGCTATTTGGCAATAGTTTTTGGTTGCTAAATGACAATTTGTTTTATATTAAAAAGCTTAAAATTAATGACACTTTGCGGTCAAAAGAGGACCTCGACTGCAAGGAACAGGCGACACTGCATGCGCCGGGCAGACAGCAGGCGTATTTTTATATGTTGAGGGACCGATAGCCCAACACATGCCGGGCAGGCTTTGGGCCAACAAAGGTAAACGAAGGGATGCGAATTGGAGGAGGTTTTTATGGCTCTCATAGGCGTTATTTCCACCAGATTAGTTATGGAAAAAAGCGATTTATTGAAAAAAGGCAAAGCCAGACCGATGAAAAACGAATTCGGCCGGACAGAAGTATTTCTTACAGATAAAACAGCCTTGATTTTGCGCCACAGCAATGACCCTAATAATCATATTTTGCCTCATTTGATCAACCACCGCGCCAACTTGCAAGCCCTGAAAGATACCGGCGTAACCGAAATAGTCGGCATTAATTCCACCGGCTCTTTAAAAAAGAATTTATGCCCGGGAATGATCGTTGTTCCCGATGATTTTATCACGCTTACCGCCACCCCCACCATTTATCAAAATAGCACTGTTCATATCACTCCTTTGTTAAACGAAAAAGTGCGGCAAAAAATTATCCAGGCGGCGCGAAACTGCGGAATTAATTTTGCCGATAAGGGAACTTACTGGCAAACGCAGGGTCCGCGACTGGAGACAAAAGCGGAAATCAAAATGATGACCAATTTTGCCGATATTGTCGGCATGACTATGGCTAATGAAGCGGTAATCGCTCTGGAGATGGATATGCCTTACGCGTCTGCCTGTTCCATTGATAATTTCGGTAATGGCTTGTTTACTGAACCTTTAAATATGGAAGAAATACTCGCCGGTATTAATAAAAACGCCGATTTAATGATTCGTTTGCTGGAAAGTTATTTGAAAATTTCCTATCCGTAAAAACGACTTTGAATTATCGAGCAGTAAGCTGCAAGAAGTTATATTAATACCAAGTCGTATTCAAAAGGATATCGAGGCGGCAAGGAAGAGGCAACGCAGACGTATAATATCATACGTTGAGGAGCCGATGACGATGCCAACAAAGATAGCCGAATGAAGGCGGATTGGTATCAAAAAGCTCCCAGCTGACACGGCTTAATCTTTATCTGCATAGCTTCGCAGGCGGCGGAAACCTTCATGCGGGGAATATTTAACTTCTCGGCAATTTCCCAGGCCGCGCTGCAGGAAAGACAACCGTTTTTCAGCGCCACTAAAATATTTTCTTTCAAAACCGGCGTGATTTCTTTGGCGGGCTGCACAATTTTTTTATGCGGGCTATAACCAAAAAGACCCAATTGACATTCGATAATATTGATATTTAAAATGTCGATAGTAATACCGATATTGTTTTGAGCTATTCCTTTTCGTCGGGCAATTTCTTCCGCGGCCGCGCAGGAAATATCATTCCCCTCGACTTTCTGCGGAAGCTCCTGTTTTAAAGAATCATCAACTTTGGCTTTACCAGAGTGTTTTGGAAAATATTTGCCCTTATCCAAGCAGGTCATAATACTTTTCCCTCAATCTCGGGCTTATTTTGCATAAAGCGTCGGTTCGATCGCCGAAAGCTTTTCCGTGTTCAGAGTTTCAAATCCTTTTTCCTCCAGAAGCTTTTCCGTTTTTTGAATCTGGTCGACATCGACTACAAACACCGCCTTTTTAGAGCCTTCTAGAACAAAGCCATACGCATTATTAATGTTAATGCCTTCCTGAAGGAGCAATTGGGTAAGATTATCCAAACCGCCAGGTTTGTCCGGAATAAGAATCGCCAACACTTCCCGCAAATGCACGGTCATTCCTGCTTTGGCCAGAGCGGCTTCCGCGCGCTTCGGGTCGTCAACAATCAGGTTGATTACCCCAAATGTATCGGCCGTTGATATTGTTGTAGCCCGGATATTTATTTTTTCCTTAGCCAAAACCCCGGTTACCAGAGCAAGTTTTCCGGGCTTATTTTCCGCGAAAATTGAAAGCTGATAAGCAATCATAATTTTCTCCTTTATTTTATTTAATCAAATATCTTCACCAATTTGTTATCCAAAGTAAAACGCGGCGGTGAATGAAATCATCGCTGCCATTCTTAGTTTATTTTTGATGATGAATAAAAAGCTCCAGATGCAAGGCGCGCGAGTATCGTGGAGTGAGGCCTACTTTTACGTAGGTCGCAGCGACGCGAAACGAAGCGCAACGTGGCAGATGGACTTTTTAGTGCATCATCAACATTAGTCTTTGCGGTTGTCAATGACCCTTATCGCCTTTCCTTCCCCTTTGGGAATGCTATCCGGCTCAACCAAATCAATCTTGGGCGTGACCAGAATTTCGCTTTTTAGTTCTTCGATAATTTTTTTTCTTAAGGCATCCAGTTGTTTCACCTCGCCCACAAAATATTTTTTGTTTACCTCGACCTTCACCGTCATGTCGTCGTTGAATCCTTCGCGCTCCAGAATAATCAAAAAGTTAGTGCCGACACCCTCTATCTCCATCAGCTTCTTTTCAATTTGCATGGGATAGATATTGACCCCCTTAAGAATAAGCATGTCGTCCGTTCTTCCTTTAATGCGTTCAATACGCCGGTGGGTGCGGCCGCAGGCGCAAACTTCAGGAATAATCCGCGTCAAATCTTTGGTGCGGTAGCGAATGAGCGGCATGCCTTCCCTTTGCAGTGTGGTCATGACCAGTTCGCCTTCCATGCCGTAGGCCACTGGCTGCAGAGTGTTAGGATCAATAATTTCCACCAGAAAACTATCTTCCCATATATGCATGCCCTCCTGGTAAGGGCATTCAAAGGCCACGCCCGGCCCGTTCATCTCGGAAAGTCCATAGGAATTAAAAGCCTTATACCCGTATATTTCTTCAATTTTTTTGCGCATTATTTCCGTGTGCGGCTCCGCGCCCAGAAAAGCTATTTTTACTTCAGTATCTTTGCGCGGATCAATTTTCAGTTCAGCAAAGACAGTGGACAAATGCAGTGCGTAACTGGGGATGATATGAACGACGGTCGTTGCGAAATCCCGCATCAGTTGAATCTGACGTTTGGAATTACCGGCTCCCGCGGGAATGACCAGCGCACCGATTTTTTCCGCGCCGTAATGAAAACCGAGGCCACCCGTAAAAAGGCCGTATGTCATCATGTTTTGAAAAACGTCTTCTTTACGCATGCCGGTCATATACATACAGCGCGCCAGAAGATTCGTCCAAACAGCAATATCGTTGGCGGTATGAAAAACGACCGTGGCTCTACCCGTAGTTCCCGAAGAAGAATGCATCCGGACGAGTTCCTCTTTCGGCACGGCGATAAAGCCATAAGGCCAGTGCTCACGTAAATCGTCTTTTGTAGTAAAAGGAAATTTTTCAATATCTTTAAGCGATTTTAGCAGATCCGCTTTTAATCTTTTTTCTTTAAATATTTTTTTGTAATAAAAAGATTTTCCAGCCCTGCCGACGGTATCTTTCAGCCGCGCCAACTGCATTTTTTCCAACTTGGCGCGACTCAATGTCTCTACATCCTTTTCCCAATACATTTAACTCCTACAACTGCCAGTAATAAGGTTTCTACAACCCGGCCGATTTTTTATCAAGCCCAATTAAAAAATCCTGAATATTTAGTGAAGCCCCCTCCGGTCGCAGATGACCTTTAGGTTACAGGAGCCGGTGGCTCTCCAGAACATCGCGACCCCCCGCAAGTCACGGCGCTTTCCTCCCCCGACTGGAACCGAGGGATTCCAAATCGCGGGATGGGGAAACGAATTTACACCTTCCGGTATCGATTCTCATCACGAATGATTCGTCCCTGCGTCTCCAAACGCTCCAGATGCTTATTCACGAGGACGCGTTCATTAAATTCAAAAAATTCCAGAGGTTTTCGGGGTTTGCCATAAATCAACCACGCGGCGACAATTTCTTTGAGTGTACATGGCTTTTTTAGAAACTCCAGAATTTTCTTTTCGCGTTCATAGATAATGTTTTCGTAGTTATCCCAGAGCTTCCCCGGATTTTCCTCAAATAAACCTTTTTCATGGCAGGCAATCCACTTTTTGGCCGGTATCTCTTTCAGGCGGCGGATTGATTTGATGGTTTCATCAATACTGGAAGCGACATCGCCATACCATGGCCCGAATGCTGTCAAATCGTAATCGCCCAAAAAAAGAACCTCTTCTTCAGGGAAAAAGAAAGACAGGTGGCCGGGAGTATGCCCCGGCGTGGCAATCGCCTGAACCTTGACTTGTCCTAAATCAATTTCTTTTTCACTCCGGATAAAGCGCGCTTTAGACTGAGGTTGAAAATTGAATTCATCGGTCATTACTTTTCTCCAGTAAGCGCGGGCGCGTTCATCGGAAACGCCGTACCAATCCAGAAATATCTCAATGTCCGTCAGTGGCGGAAAATCCCGCTCGGAAATCCATAAAGGTGAGTCCCCAAAAAGATATACATAATGAAAATGGTCTTCATGCCAGTGAGAAAGCCAGACCATATCCACGCCATCCTTATCGCGCAGGCGCGTGAGCTTTTCCCAACTGCAGGCCGGATCAATAATAACGCGCGCATCGCCGCCATCGATGAAAAGCGAATGATTATATGGATATTTGCCGTTGTTTTCTCCGCCAATAAAACGCAGGCGGCCAAATTGACGATCTTTCATAAAAACCTATTCAAAATTATCATTATAAAATATATGAAATTATCCACACAATTTCCATAATTAATTACTGAAAATCTTACCAACAATTGTGCATTTGAATGACGCACATTCCGTACGCTCGAACATTAATATCGGACAAAAATATAATGAAATCATTAACAATATTAGAGTTGACTTTAAATAATTCAGAAGTATAATTTATATAAAATTGAAGAGGAGTTAGAGTTCACTACAAAACGTCATATTTACTGACCACCGAGTTTAATCGAAGGGGCAAAGAATATGATCCGATTCCCAGCGCAATCTCCATACAACAAACAGCAAATCATTTTGATAAAGATAATATAATATCATGCCTTGGTTCCATATTATATATTTCATTTCCATACTAATTTCAGTTGCCATGATGGGTTTTATCGCCGATTATTCCCGGCGGCATAGAGATGTAGTCGGGTCGGGCACCTATATGTGGATTGCGTTTCTAGTAAGCCTTCTGGCTCTTTTTGACGGACTAGTTATGATTGGACCAACCAGAGAATGGGCACTGATCTGGTTTAACCTGAGATTTCTATCCTTTGCCGCGATACCTGTATTATGGCTGATTTTTGTTCTGCAATATATCGGAAAATCGCACCTGATTACAAAACGCCGAATAGCGGTGCTTTTCATCATCCCGGTTATCACGCAAGTTATGATATGGACAAACAGCATACACGGGTTGTGGGTGAAGCAAGAGGTCGGCTTTCATCAGGCGGGTTCGTTCTTTATTGTGGAAACTGCTGCCAGAATTCCCGGTCTATGGATGAAGGTTCATAATATCTTCACTTACTTCATTATGCTGGTCGGTGTGACTCTTTTGTTCGCCATGTCGATACGCCTATTTCGTCAGTACCGCGGGCAGGCCATTGCGCTCGGAACCGGAACACTAATCATGATTATTGGTTCGCTTTTCCCCGCATTTAACCTCATTCCGGGTATGGAATTCAATCCCTTACCACAAAGCTTTGCATTGGGCTCACTCATCATCGCCTGGGCCATTTACCACTACCAACTCCTCGGCGCGGCACCCTTATTTAACAAAGAAAAACGAATCCCCATAATATTAGTCACTCTGTTTGTCCTGCTGAGCGGCTGCATACTATCAGCAGGATATGTTTATTATCGTCACTATGAAAGTCAATTTCGCGTAGGAATAGAGAACCAACTTTCTTCTATTGCTGAACTTAAAGTAAGCGAGCTTGTTCAATGGCGCAAGGAGCGTTGGGGAGATGCTAATGTGTTATATGGCAACGCCGCCTTTTCCGCTCTTGTGCATCGATTCTTTTTAAATGCTGGTGATTCCGACGCGCAACGGCAGATTCGTATATGGCTGGAAAGATTCTATTCCGCTTACCAGTATGGCAATATTACCCTGCTGGACACAAATGGAAAAACCCGCATGTCCGTCCCTCCTAAGACCGGGCATGTCGGCGGATATTTGTTAAAACATGCGGCAGAAATCAATCGCTCGGGCAAAATTACATTTCTGGATTTCTATCGAGATCTCCCCGATCAACCGATACATCTTTCGGTAGTTATTCCTATCATCGACAGGGTTACGAGTAACCGTTCTATTGGCCTCGTCATTTTTGGCATTGATCCGGCGGTTTATCTTTATCCTTTGATCGCCCGCTGGCCCACGCCCAGCCAGACTGCTGAGACGCTGCTTGTCCGTCGTGACGGCGATTACGCATTGTTTTTAAATGAACTAAGTTCAAAAAGAACACTGCCCTCGAATTGAGAGTGCCGCTGAAAAATGATATCATGCCGGCCGTAATGGCAGCGCTGGGGCAGAAAGGAATTGTGGAGGGTTTTGATTATCGTGGCATACCTGTGATCGCCGCCGTGCGCACTGTACCCAATTCGCCCTGGTTTATGGTTGCCCGCATGGATATCGCAGAAGCATACGCGCCCATAAGAGAGCGCCTGTGGCTGATGATCGCGGTGGTATGCGCACTTCTCGCTGCTGCAGGTTTGGGTGTTGGATTGCTCTGGCGGAGGCAGAGTCACCGTTTTTACCGGGAGCAGTATAAGTCCGCCGAGGCATTGCGAGCTTCAGAAACCTTCCTCGACAGCATCATCGAGCACAGCCCGCATGCCATGTGGATATCCAATGAACGGGGGACTCTCCTTCGACTTAATCAAGCCTGTCGCGACCTCTTGAATATCACGGACGACGAAGTGGTCGGCAAGTATAATGTGCTGGAGGATAGCATCGTAGAAAAACAGGGGTTCCTGCCCCTTATCCGAAGAGTGTTCGAAAAGGGGGAAACAGCAAGATTCACTTTGCACTATGACAGCGCCGATCTTAAAAGCCTAAAACTCGAAAATACGGTGTCTTTGATTTTAGAGGTTACGATTTCACCCGTGTTGGAAGGGAAAAGGGTTACCAATGCGATCATCCAGCATGTGGACGTAACCGAACGCAAAAAGGCGGAAGAAAATATAAAAATGCTCGTATCTCTTCAACAAGCTTTCATTGCCGCTATTCCCGATATTATTATGGAAGTGGATACAAATAAAATTTATACCTGGGCTAATGAACCCGGTATTGGATTCTTTGGAGAAGACGTTATCGGCAAGCCGGCTGATTTTTATTTTGTGCGGGAACAAGAAACGTACGACACGGTCCAGCCTATTTTCAACGGCGATGAGGACGTTATTTATGTAGAAAGCTGGCAGAGGCGCAAAGACGGGCAAGAGAGGCTACTGGCCTGGTGGTGCCGGGTACTCAAAGACCAGCAAGGCAATGTGACCGGGGCCCTTTCATCGGCCCGCGACATCACCGACAACAAACTGGCAGAGGAAGAAATAAAAAGACTCAACGAAGAACTGGAACAGCGCGTTATAGAACGCACGAATCAGTTGGAAGCAGTAAACAAAGAATTGGAATCGTTTGCTTATTCCGTCTCCCACGATTTGCGCGCGCCCCTGAGGAGCGTTGACGGGTTCAGTCATGCCTTGCTGGAAGATTATCAAGGTAAACTGGATGCTACAGGTAAAAGTTATCTGGAACGTATTCGCAAGGCAACGCAGCATATGGGCAACCTGATTGACGATATACTGAAGCTCTCAAGAGTCGTCCAGGCGGAATTCCATCGAGAACACATCGATTTAACAAATATGATTGATAAAATCTTCAGCGTATATAAGAAGAATAATCCAGATAGGAAAGTGAAGATGGCTATTCAGAAGGAAATTATTATTCAGGGTGATCCCAACTTGATGCAAATTGCCCTCGCAAACTTGATGGACAACGCCTGGAAGTTTACGGGTAAACAGAAAGATCCGTCGATTGAATTCGGCGCGATACCCAAGGAAGGAGAAAATGCCTTCTTTTTACGGGACAATGGAGTCGGTTTTGATATGTCCTATGTGGACAAACTGTTTGGCGCGTTCCAGCGTCTTCATACGATGGATGAATTTCCAGGAACGGGAATAGGATTGGCAACGGTACAGCGAATCATCCATCGCCATGGAGGAAAAATCTGGGCGGAAGGAGAGGTGGGAAAAGGAGCAACATTCTTTTTCACAATTCCAGAGGGATGATTCCAATGATTATTAAATCGTAGTAATCGTTCTTCCTGATCACTGTAATCATGCAAGGAGGGGAATAATGAATACTAAAACTATTTTGCTGGTGGAGGATAATCCTGATGATGTCGAATTGACTCTGCGGGCATTCAAGAAAAATAATATCTCCAATAAGGTGGTTGTGGCTAAAGACGGCGTGGAAGCATTAGATTACCTGTTTGGAAAGGGGACGTATGCGGGACGGGATGCCAAGGACATGCCCGTAGTTACCCTGCTGGATCTGAAACTCCCCAAAATTGACGGCATGGAAGTACTGAAAACCATCCGCCAAAATGAGTCCACCAAACTACTGCCCGTGGTCATCCTTACATCTTCGACAGAAGAGCAGGATTTGGTCAATGGGTATAAACTGGGCGCCAACAGCTATGTCCGTAAACCGGTGGATTTTAAAGATTTCGTGGAAGCTATCAAATTGCTAGGTCTGTACTGGTTGATCTGGAATGAACCGCCACCGGTGGGAAAGTAATTCGTGAAGCGTTAAGTGCGAACTACGAAAAACGAGATACACTTCACATGATACGCAAAAAGAGATTTATATGAAGAAAGATACCCAAGCGGCGGCAAGTAAGGCAAGTAAATCGAAATCTAAAATCAGCAATTCTCAATCCCTCCGGGTATTGATAGTTGAGGATTCGGAAGACGATACTCTGCTGATAATCCGTGAGCTGAAAAAAGGCGGCTACAATCCAGTGCAGGAACGGGTGGAAACTGCCGCCTCCATGAAAAAAGCCCTTAAAGAGAAGCAATGGGACATCATCCTTTGTGATTATAAACTGCCGAAATTCAATGCGCCTTCAGCCATTGCCCTGTTAAAAGAAACAAATATCGACATCCCTCTCATCATCGTATCGGGCGTAATTGGCGAGGAAACTGCCGTAGAGTGTATGCGTTTAGGCGCCCAAGATTACATCATGAAGAATAGCTTATCCCGCCTCTGCCCCACCATCGCCAGGGAATTAAAAGAAGCAGAAACAAGAAACAGGCGGAAACAGGCAGAGGATATGCTGCGAGAAGGCGAGGAAAAATATCGTAACATTCTGGAAAACATCGAAGATGGTTATTACGAAGTAAATCTTAATGGTGACTTCACCTTTTTCAACGCTTCCATGTGCCGAATCCTTGGGTATCCCCAAGAAGAAATGATGGGCATGAATAACCGCAGGTTTACAGACAAAGAGAACGCAAAAAAACTTTTTAAAACGTTTAATGAAGTCTACAGAACCGGCAAACCGGCCAAAGAGTTCGATTGGCAGATTATAAGAAAAGATGGAACCAAAAGGTACATCGAAGTATCTGTGTCTTTACAAAAAAATTCATCAGGCAAACCAATCGGATTTCGGGGCATCTCTCGGGACATCACCGAGCGCAAGCAGGTAGAAGAGGAACTGAAAAAAAGAGAGGAAATGCTGCGCCTAATTACGGAAAACATGTCAGATATGATCAGAGTGGTCGATTTGCAAGGTGTTAATTTGTATTCGAGTCCGTCTCATTTTAAAGGCCTCGGTTACAGCATGGAAGAGCGCGTAGGCAAATCGACCTTTGATATTGTTCATCCAGACGACCGGGAAAGATTAATAAACTTATTTTCAGAAGGCCTAGCCTCCATTCAAGATGGTCTCGCCTCCTCCAATCAAAAAATCGGCATTGAATACAGGGTAAAGCATGCAGACGGCCATTATGTATGGCTGGAGACGGTGGGGGATATTCTCAGGGATGCTCAAGGTAAACCAACAGCTATTGTTCAGAGTTCACGAGATATTTCCGTGCGCAAGCAAATGGAGGAGGAACTGATAAAGGATGAAGCGAAATATCGAGCCATTATTGAGAACATGCAGGAAGGCTATTTTGAGAATGACCTTGCCGGCAATTTTACCTTTGTTAATGACGCGCTATGCAGATTTCTAGGATATACCGAAGAGGAATTGATCGGAAAAAATAACAGGCAGTATACAGATGAAAAAACCGCTAAAGAAATCTATCAGATCTATAATAAAATCTACAGAACAGGAGAACCCGCTATAGGGATTGAGGAAGTATATATCAGGAAAAATGGGACAAAAGGGGTTGCCGAACTTTCGGTATCGCTCATCAGTGATGCAGAAGGCAAACCGATCAGATTTCGGGGTATTTCTCACGATATAACCGAACGAAAGCAGGCCGAGTCCCACAGGGAGGCTGCGCTCGAGGCGCTGCGGAAGAGCGAAGCCCAGTATCGTTTACTGGCAGACCACATAAAAGACCAAGTGTGGCTCATGGACCTGAACTTAAAACCGACATATATCAGCCCCTCTGTGGAGAAGTCACGGGGATACACATTTGAGGAGATTGCGGAACTTCCGCTGGATAAGCAACTCACGGCAACATCTTTACAGGCGGCGATGGAGTTTTTCTCCATTGAGATGCCCAAGGCGCTGGCAGATCCAACCTATTACCTGACGCGTTTACTGGAACTAGAGTTCTGCTGTAAAGACGGCTCGACTTACTGGATGGAAACCGCGTTTACTCTCATCAGGGACGAAAACGGTAAGCCTTTCTCCCTCCTGGGCGCAGGTAGGGACATCACCGAGCGCAAGCAGGCGGAGGAGTCGCTGCGGAAAAGCGAAGAAAACTTTCGCCGTTCCCTGGATGATTCCTCGCTGGGAGTCCGCATTGTAACCGTGGAAGGCGAGACACTTTATGCCAATCAGGCGACTCTGGAAATCTTTGGCAACGACAACATTGAGGAGTTGAAAAGAACTCCTATAAAGGCGCATTATACGCCAGAGAGTTATGCTGATTTTCAGATAAGAAATGAAAAAAGAAGGCAGGGCGAGTTTGGCCCATCTGAATATGAAATAAGTATCATGAGAAAAAACGGTGAAATCCGTCATATTCAGGTTTTCCGTAAAGAAGTTATTTGGAATGGCACAAGGCAGTTTCAGATTATCTACCATGATATCTCCGAGCGCAAGCGGGCGGAGGAAGAACATAAGCAGAACTTTGAGCGGATGAGAAAAGCTCTGCGAGCCACAGTCCAATCCATTTCCATGACCGTGGAAATGAAAGATCCCTATACTTCAGGTCATCAACAGCGGGTATCCGATCTGGCCCGGTCGATGGCCACAGAAATGGGCTTATCGACAGACCGGCAGGACTTCATCCGCATCGCATCCAGCATTCATGACATCGGCAAGATAGCCATTCCGTCGGAAATACTCAGCAAACCGACAAAACTGACTGATCTGGAATTCAATTTGATTAAAACACATCCCCAATCAGGGTATGATATCCTGAAAGACATCGAATTTCCCTGGCCAGTGGCCGATGTCGTCCTTCAGCATCATGAACGGATGGATGGATCCGGCTATCCGCAGGGTCTTAAGAAAGATGATATTCTTCTGGAGGCACGGATTCTGGCCGTCGCCGACGTCGTGGAGGCCATTGCATCGCATCGTCCCTATCGGCCGGCACTGGGAATCGATCTTGCCTTGAAGGAGATTTCCGAGAATAAGGGCATCCTTTATGATGCCGATGCCGTGGATGCCTGTCTAAAATTATTTCAGGAGAAAGGCTACACCCTGGTTATTAAAAAGTCGTGAAACGTATCTCGTATCTCGCGCTTCACGCTTCACGAGATGCAAGATACAAGAGGAATTTATAATGGTTAAAAAAATTCCCTCTGCCAAGAGCACTCCGAAATCTAAAATCAGCAAGCCGCAATCCTTGCGGGCATTAATGGTTGAGGATTCGGAAGATGATGCTCTGCTGATAATCCGTGAACTGAAAAAAGGCGGTTACGATCCGGTGTCCGAACGGGTGGAAACCGCCGCCGCCATGAAAAAAGCCCTTAAAGAGAAGCAGTGGGACATTATCCTTTGCGATTATAAACTGCCGAAATTCAATGCCCCCTCCGCCATTGCCCTGTTAAAGGAATCAAACATCGACATCCCCCTCATCATTGTATCCGGAACTATCGGTGAAGAGACGGCCGTAGAGTGCATGCGTCTGGGCGCTCAAGATTATATCATGAAGAATAACTTATCGCGCCTCTGCCCCGCCATCGCCCGGGAATTAAAAGAAGCAGAAACAAGAGACAAGCAGAAGCGGGCCGAAGAGATAATTATCCACAGCGAGAAACGTTTTAAAGCCTTGTATCAGGAAAGTCCCATTCCCACATTTACCTGGCAGAAGAGAGGAGACGACTTCTTCCTTGTAG
Organism: uncultured delta proteobacterium; assembly: GCA_963730275.1. Classification (GTDB taxonomy): domain Bacteria; phylum Desulfobacterota; class Syntrophia; order Syntrophales; family Smithellaceae; genus UBA4810. The sequence goes on from CAVSRI010000017.1 coordinate 63,487, forward strand.
ATTGCAACCGCGCCGCTATCTTGCTCACAGAAGGCAGAGCAAGCAACTATATGGGAAAGAGTGCACAGGAGCTGTATCGGGAAAGACCGGAGATTATCGAGGACATGCTCCAGTGCTTCAAAGAACAATCCACCATCAGCAAGGAACTTGTTTCTCAACACTTTGTGCCGGGAAGACTCCTATCCGTTTATTATTCCTACGTTCCCCCGGATTTGATTATCGTCCATATGGAGGACATCACCGAGCGCAAACAGGCGGAAGAGGCGCTGCGCGAGAGCGAAGAACGTTACCGCAGGATTGTAGACAATTCATTGATGGGCATAGGCATTTCGTGCGAGAACAAAATCATCTTTGCCAACCCGGCTTTATTGCGTCTGTTCGGCTACAACGATCTCGAGGAATTTACCAAGATTCCCTTGCTCAATCATGTTGCGCCGGCATCACATGAACTTATTGCCGCCCGAATGGAAAAGATTGCTCAAGGGAAACCGGTACCAGACGAGTTTGAGTACGATATCATCCGCAAAGACGGACTAAGCAGAACATTGCTGGCAAACAGCCAACGCTTCACGTTGAGTGGCAAGGTACATACTCAAACTATCTTCCAAGATATCACCGAGCGCAAACGTTCCGAGGAAAGGTATCAAACCATTATCTTTACTGCTATGGATGGTTTTGGGCTTTTAGATATGCAGGGGTGTTACAAAGATGTGAACGAGGCTTACTGCAAGATGCTAGGGTATAGCCGTAACGAGCTCCTCACTATGGCAATTCCCGATCTCGAAGTAATAGAGACTCCTGAGAACACAGGCGAACACATCCGAAAAATAATGGAAGTCGGCTACGACCGCTTTGAAACCCGTCAGCGGCGCAAGGATGGTGAGATTATTGACATTGAGGTTAGCGTCAAGTTTGAACCAACTGATGGCGGACGAATGATTGGTTTCTACCGCGACATCACCGAACGCAAGCAGGCAGAAAAGGCTTTACACGAGAGCGAAGAAAGGATGAAGAGTGTTTTTCGCGTGGCGCCTATCGGCATCGGCCTGTTAGTTAACCGCGTTTTTATAGATGTTAATGACCGCATATCTGAAATGACCGGCTACAGCAAGGAAGAACTTATAGGCGTCAGCGCCCGCGTTCTATATCCGAGCCAGGCTGACTTTGACTACGTTGGAACAGAAAAGTACCGGCAGATTGCCCAAGAAGGAACAGGTGCTGTTGAAACTCGTTGGCAGAAAAAGGATGGCAAGATTATTGATATATTACTCTCTTCATCTCCCCTTGATTCATCGGATTTATCCCGCGGCGTTACTTTCACTGCTCTGGATATCACTGAGCGCAAACAGTCACGGGAAATACTGCAGCAAAGCGAAGAGAAATACCGGCTGACTTTTGCGAGCACTTCTGATGTTATCTTTACGCTGGATGCTGAATTAAAAATTATGAATATAACCCCAAGCATTGAAAAAGTTTTGGGCTACAAAGTTGAAGAGCTGATTAACAAATTCTTCCCTGACCTAAATATCATGACACCGGAATCTTTGGAAAAAGCTATACATAATACCAGGCAATCATTTTCCGGAGAAAATATACCTGCTGCTGTTTATGAATTCATCCATCATAACGGCGAAAAAGTTGTTGGAGAAATAACCGCTTCACCCATCGTTATGGAAAGTAAAATAATTGGTGTCACCTGCGTGGCCAGAGATATTACCGAACGCATGCTGGCGGCGGCGGCATTAACCAAGAGTGAAGAAAAATACCGCAGCATCGTCGAAAACGCGCGGGAGGGCATCTACCAGTCAACCGACAGATATCTTACCCTAAACCCGGCACTCGCGCATATGCTGGGATATGATTCTCCTGAAGAAGTCCTGGCCACCATTACCGACCTTGCCCGGCAGCTTTATGTCAATCCGGATGACCGCAAGAAATTGCTGGAAATGGTAAATGAAAGAGGTTCCGTAACGGATTTTGAAGCAGAATATTATAAAAAAGACGGCAGTCGCATCTGGGTATCTATCAACATGCACGCCGTCCGGGATGATCAGGGACACCTTCTTTATTACCAGGGAATTAATCAGGACATAACAGAGAAAAAGAAGATAGAAGCGGAACGCCAGGAAAATATCGAGCGTTTAAGGAAATCGCTGGGCGCCACGATTAATGCCATGGCCACCACTGTCGAAACGAGAGACCCCTACACGGCAGGCCATCAGCGAAGAGTGGCTGATCTGGCGCGTGCTATTGCCACGGAGATGAATCTGGAAAGCGATCAAATAGACGGCGTGCGCATGGCCAGCATGATTCATGATATCGGCAAAATATCCATCCCTTCCGAAATTCTCACCAAACCCACGGAGCTAACCAAGCTGGAATTCAACTTGATTAAAACACACCCTGATTCGGGATATAATATTCTGAAAGATATCGAATTCCCCTGGCCCATTGCCCGGATTGTTCTGGAGCATCACGAACGTATAGATGGCTCCGGTTATCCGAATGGCCTCAAGGGAGAGCAAACCCTCCTGGAATCGCGGATTATAGCCATAGCCGATGTAGTGGAAGCCATCTCTTCGCACCGGCCTTACCGAGCTGCCCAGGGACTCAATGCGGCGCTGGCTGAAATTTCAAAAAACAAGGGCATTCTCTACGAACCGGATATCGTTGATGCCTGCCTGCGGCTTTTCCGGGAAAAGAATTATAAACTGGCCGCTTGATGATATTTTATTTATCTTGCAGTTTTTATAAACAGGGCTGATTTACTTAAGGAAATATGCGGACTATAGCCAAGAGTGAATCCTGTTTTTAAGGCTAAATGAACAGTCTGGGCGAATTTTGCTTTTATAACATGGATTTTCGGCTCCGCCATTAAAAATTTACCGTCATCTTTTAACAAAGAATACAACTCGGTAAGAAAACGCACTTTGTCGGGAACCTCGTGCACCATCCAGAAAGCCAAAATAAAATCCAACTTCATTTTAATGTCTAACGAATCTGCAGATGCCAGCTGAAGTTCAATGCGCTGTAATACGCCAGCGCGCTCAGCCCTCTTTTTTATGGCGTTAAGCATTTCCTGCTGAATATCGACGGCAATCACCCGTCCGCTATCACCAACCAGTTCAGTCAGAGGTATCGTAAAATAGCCGATCCCGGGGCCAACATCCAGGACGGTGTCTCCTTCTTTTATGTAAGGCCGAAGAATTTTGTACTGGTTTTGCAATAATTTACGAAAGATATTGTCAAAGGTAAAACACAGCCAGCGCGGACAAACGTGCTTAAATCTAAAAAAGAATAAGTCGGAAATTTTGCTCATATTACCTTTCGTGTCATTCCCGCAGAGGCGGGAATCCAGGATATCTTTGTTGCTTCGGCCTAAATGAAAAAGTCTTAATACCCGAATTTAAAAAACGCTTTTTAAAAACTCCAAAACTTTTGCGTTTACTTGCTCGGCTTCTTTTCCCCGCAATATCCCGTGGTGATTGGCTTCGATTCGGATAAGTTCCTTTTTGGGGGCGCCGAGTTTTTCCAATATTTCCCGTCCGCTTACCGGATTCACTACCGGATCTTCCGAGCCTTGTATGATCAGCGTTGGGTCTTTGATGTATTTAAGTCGATCTTCAAGGGTATTCATGAGCTTCTCCAGTTCATTGACGCCGCTAACGGGATTGCGCAGATAATTTATATCCGGATTTTCCGGGTCGTTGGCGATGAATTCCATTTTCCCTTTGTTTGTGTTCATTTTCGAAAGGAATTTATTCCAGGCGACAACCACGGAGGAAAGCCTGGAGGAGATATTTTGAAGTTTTAAAGGCGCGTTAATTGATATTACTCCCACAAACCTGCCGGGTTTGTTCGCCGCCTGCAATAAGGCTATTCCCGCGCCCATGGAAAAGCCGCCAACGGCAAAAGATTTCAGGGAATTTTTCATGATGATGTACGCCCTGCTTACGGAATCATACCATTTTTGCCACTTGCAGCCTGCCAAATCTTCCGGGGATGTACCATGTCCCCGCAGACGCGCGCCGTATATGTTGTAGCCCTTCTTATAGAGATAATCCGCCAGCGGCCTAATTTCTTCGGGCGCCGCCATGTATCCATGAACAAGAATAATTCCTTTCTTACCAAAGAAACGCTTCCTAAAAAAAGGCGCTCCGATATTTTTGGGCTTACTCTCACCTTTTATGTAATATTGTTGATAATCTTGTTCGAAAAGCTGTTTCTCCAACTCGATAAAGTGATTTCTAATCTTTTGCCTGACATAAGCGGCGGGTAACATCATCAAGCGGTTAAGTGCTTTTGTAAGATTCTGCAGAGGCTCTATTTCGTTGGTCAATACCTCTACAATATTATCTTTCCGAATAGTATGAAATTCGTATTTTTTACTGAAACGTTCATGATTTTTAGCAATAATTCCATCCCGCACGGTTATGAGGTTTTCGGATAAGGCGGCTTTTATAAAGCTCTCATATTCTTCATGGCAATCATCCGTAAGAAGATAGAACTGCTTTTTATTCAGAGACGTATGATAGTTCGTTAAACCGCTGGCGCGCAAATGTTCGATCGCCAGAAAAACACGGTTTTTAAAATCGTCCTCGCTAATTTTGTTTCTACTGTACTTCGTCAAAATATAAGAAAAGAGATGATCATGATTAACGGTCGTCATAGAGTATATGGCATCCATATAATCATACATAATTCCGATATAGAGCTTTTTAAATGGAGAAACATATTTTAATTCTCCCGGATGCAAATAAAGATTATTATCGGCCAGCATCTTTTTCACTCCCACGCTCTCCGTAATATAATTTTTCATTGATATCGGCTGCCCAAAGTTAATATCGATATCCACGCCGTCCATAATCATGGAACCTTCGACTTGCATTTCTTCTTCCAACCGCGCCGGAATATTATTGATAAAGTAGTTGACCAATTTACTGATGGCATTATTCCTCGCCCGGATCGGATAATAAGTGATGTTTACAGGGATAATATATGTTTCCTTCTGAAGAATTTGGTCTAAATTAGCTGGATCAAAACCAAAATGTTTCGCAATTTGAGTAATGGACGAATCATCGCCTCTGTCGCGCAGCAGGCGTAATTCTTCGCGAATGAACTGGGAGCGCAGGGCAATGCGCCCTGCCCCGGTGTGCGGCGGCCGCCTGATCCCGGTATTATAGACCATATACTTGCCCTTCTCGATAATCTTCTTATCCTTTATCATCTGGCCTTCCGGGAAAATAATAACCGGATTATCGTCGGTGAGAAGCGCATTGATAAGCAATGTATCCCTGTTGGGGTCCGCAGTGGAAATTCCACCTAATCTGTCCATAAGCTCGCCCATTTTCCCGCCAAAAAAAGAGCTGTCCGCCAGAGAAATGGGATATTTTTTTATGCTCTTTTTGATTATATAGGGCATCAAAATTGTTTCCATCCGCGTAAAGTGATTGATGACATAGAGGGTAGACTGATCAGGAACATTACCGGCTCCATGAATGCGTATGTCCGTACCCGATGCTTTAATTATGGCGTCGAGCGTAACCGTAATGGTTTTAATCAGAGTATTTGATATATTCATGAGTTTTTACCTTTGCTTTTTTGAGTTTGTTTTATATCCGCCAATACTGCCTTTAATATGTCCGGTTTATTAGTAAAAATCCCGCTGACACCCGAATCGATAAAACGATGCATGTTCTTTTTATCATTTACAGTATAGATATTTACTGGAATATTATTTAATTTAAGATTCATAAGCCATTTCTTGCTCAGCTCATTTTTGGAGCAGTTGAAGGCATCGGCTCCGAGTAATTCAATTATCTCTGAAGGCAACTTTGATCCATAATACTCTTTTTCAAATAACACGGCTGCAGCCATTTTGACGGCAGCCGCTACAGTGCGGTCTATTTCCTTGAGATGTTTAATGGCCCGCGGATCAAAGCTGGAAAACACTACGTGCTCCCGCATTCCTCTCATCTCAACAATGTTCATGCTCTTTTCTTCAATGCCGTTCCGGATTTTTTCATCAACTGCTTCGGTCTTGATTTCAATGTTTACTGCAATTTTATTCCGGCAAAGGTTTAACACCTCCTCCAGAGTTGGTATCGTTGTGCCTTTATACTCTTCGCCAAACCAGCTTCCCGCATCCAGTTTTTTTAGCTCGGAAAGGGCGTATTCGGCAATCCTGCCCTTACCGTTCGTGCAGCGCGTTAGTTTTTCATCGTGAAATACCACTACTTCTCCGTCTCTAGTTAGTTGAACATCGAGCTCAATCATATCGGCGCCCATCGAGATTGCTCCCTGAAATGATTCCATGGTGTTCTCCGGGTAATAGGCGGAAGCGCCGCGGTGGGCAATGGCTGTAAATTCGTCGCCTTTAATATAGTTATATTTAAATAAATAATACGGTTTCCCCATTACTATATCATCCGATAAGTTTAATATGAATAATTTTACCTATTTATTTTATCATTAAACGCCAGACAAGTTCATTAAAAATATTTAGATGTTTTTACAAGCCGTGGGGTTGGAGGTCTCTTTCTTTACTATAAATAAGCGCAATTTGTTTCAGTATGATGACAAATATAAAAATTTATGCAAGATTATAATATAGCAAGGTATATGAGGCAAAAAGTTGTAACGGTTCAAAGGAAAGGGTATCCCTTGGAAAAATATTCTCTGCTGCAAAACATACTTCTGGGACTTTCGCTGGCCGCTCCGATCGGACCGGTAAACATGGAAATAATCAAACGTGGCTTGAATTCAGGCTTTAAGCAGGCATTTCTCACCGGCGCGGGTGCGATGAGTGCCGATACCACTTACTTGACACTTATTTTTTTCGGCCTTACTTCCTTTTTGAATATCACTTTAATGAAAATTATTTTAGGCAGCGCCGGAAGCATTATTTTGATTTATCTCGGTTTAATCAGCGCAAAAGAGTTTTTCTATAAAGCTGCTATTGCGGAAAATCAGCCGCGACGGCTGTTCAGTAATTCCTTTATCACCGGCTATGTTCTGGCTATTTCCAGCCCGATGACGATTGTCTGGTGGACGGGAGTTTTCGGCGCGCTACTGACCTCGCAAACCCATGCGCAAACAAACTTATCCGCCTTCTTATCATGTCTTTCTATTTTGCTGGGTTGTTTTCTTTGGGTGGCTTCTTTTACCCTTGCTCTGCATTGGGGCAGAAAAATCATCAGCGAAAAAATAACTGGGTACATTTCTCTGATCGCCGGAGTATTTCTTGTTGGATTTGGTTTTTATTTTTTACACCAAGCTTATAAATTAATAATTTACTAGCAGCTTCCTAATGCTTGACTTTTAGGACGCGAATGACATTTAGATTATTTTTTAGACAGATATTCATGAATGGCATTGGCCGCTTTGCGTCCGGCGCCCATGGCCAAAATTACCGTCGCGGAGCCGGTGACAATATCGCCGCCCGCATAAATACCTTCGCGGCTGGTATGTCCAGATTCGTCTTTTGTAATAATATAACCGCGCTTGTTTGTCTCAAGTCCCGGCGTGGTGGCCGGAACAATGGGGTTGGCCATGGTCCCTACGGCCACAACAACGGTATCTACATCAATCACAAATTCGGATCCTTTGATGGGCACGGGACTTCTTCTCCCGGAAGCATCCGGTTCGCCCAGTTCCATCCTGATGCATTTCATACCTGTCACCCACCCGTCATCATCGCCGATATATTCCACCGGATTGGTCAGCAGTCATGAACTGCACGCCTTCTTCCTTTGCATGATGGACTTCTTCCTTCCGTGCCGGCATTTCCACTTCGGTGCGGCGATAAATTATCATGGCTTTCTCGGCGCCTAGGCGCAGCGCCGTGCGCACGGAATCCATGGCCACATTGCCGCCGCCAATAACGGCCACATGCTTGCCGCGGACAATCGGGGTATCATATTCAGGGAAAAGATAGGCTTTCATTAAATTGGATCGGGTCAGATACTCATTGGCGGAATAGATGCCGCTTAAGATTTTCACCGGGAATATTCATAAATACCGGAGCTCCGGCGCCTACGGCAATATAAATGGCATCAAACCCTTCGGCAAAAAGTTCGTCAATTGTCTTGGTCCGACCGATGACAGCAGTTAGTATCAATCTTGACACCCAGCTTTTGTAGATATTCCACTTCCGCTTCGACAATGGCTTTGGGCAGACGAAATTCCGGAATTCCGTAGACAAGAACACCTCCGGCCTTATGCAAGGCCTCAAAAATTGTCACATCATAACCCAGTTTGACCAAGATCGCCCGCAATGGTAAGTCCCGGCGGGACCGGCACCGACAATGGCAATTTTTTTGCCGTTGAGATTTCACTTCGGCGGAATCGAACCTTTGCCGCTGTTACGTTCATAATCGGCAGCAAAACGCTCCAAACGGCCGATGGCCACCGGATCGCCCTTTTTCGCCGAAAATGCATACTTTCTCACACTGGTCTTCCTGCGGACAGACCCGGCCGCAAACCGCCGGCAGGCTATTCGTTTCTTTAAGCTTCCGGGCAGCTTCCATAAAATCTCCTTCGGCAATCTGCTGGATGAACTTCGGAATGTGGACATCCACAGGACAGCCGCGCGATGCAGCCGGCTTTTTGCACTGGATACACCGCTTAGCCTCCAGCATTGCCGTCTCCTCGGAATATCCAAGCGGAACTTCCTCAAAGTTGCATACTCCTTTTTCGGGATCTTGCTCCGGCATTTTCTGCCGCGGCACTTTTTCCTTTTTTTCTTTTGGTCTTTAGTTTCCATCGCATCCACACTTGTGCTTTTCGTAAGCCTGACTTCTCCTGATCGCAATACATTTTCAGCCGGCTTGACAAGAAGCTTAAAATCCACTTCATGGCCATCAAATTCCGGCCCATCCACACAGGCAAATTTTGTTTTCCCCCGACAGCCACCCGGCACGCACCGCACATTCCCGTTGCATCCACCATAATGGGATTCAGGCTGACTATTGTTTTGATCCCGTGCGGTCGGGTAACATCACTAAGCACCCGCATCATGGGCACCGGGCCAATGGCAAATACGCGGTCGATTTTTTCGCCTTTATCAATCATTTCCTGCAAGACGGTGCTGACAAATCCATGCACACCATAGCTTCCGTCGTCCGTAGTCACAATTAAGCTGATCACTGACATTTCTCCATTTCATTTTCCAGAATGAGCAAATCCTTCGTCCGCGATCCAATGATGGAAATTACCTGATTGCCCGCTTTCTTCAGGGCCCGCCAATCGGATAAACAACGCCAACCCCTACGCCGCCGCCAATGCAGACCACATGGCCGAAATTTTCAATCTCCGTCGGATTTCCCAAGGGCCCCTGGACATCCTGCATCGAATCTCCGACTTTCATGCTTCGCCATTACTGCCGTCGTCTTGCCGACAACTTGGAAAATGATGGTGATGGTTCCGCTTGCGCATCGGAATCCACAATGGTCAGCGGAATGCGTTCCCCCTTTTCATCGACCTTAAGAATGATAAATTGTCCGGCTTTGCTCTTCTGCGGCGATGACCGGCGCTGTCGAGAACCATCTTGACGACATTTTCAGAAAAATTGCTTATTGTCGATGATCTTATTCAAAGTTATCTCTCCTTGAAGTTCATACAAAAAAAGGGAGTCCAATGGCTCCCTCATTTATCACAAGATCTCCGGCTTCATCAAGTCGCCTAGCATGAACTGATTAGTATTCTTTGGTCAGCTTATCCAACTCCGCCAGCGAAAAGACCGGGCCATCCTTACAGACATACTTGCTGCCGACATTGCAGCGGCCGCATTTGCCGATACCGCACTTCATCCGCATTTCGAGAGAAGTGATGATGTTTTCCTTGGAGAAACCCGAGATCGAAGAATACCGGCAGAGTAAACCGGATCATCACCGGAGGACCGCAGATAACCGTCACAGCGTTTTCGGTGCTTGGCGCAACTTCCTTGCATACCGTAGGAACAAATCCTTCCCTGCCCTTCCATGTCGCATCGCCTTTATCTACCGTTACATTAAGATTCATGTCGCTTCTTTTGCCCCATTCGGCCAATTCATCTTTGTAAAGCAAAAGTCCGGGAGTTCTTGCGCCGTAAATAACCGTGATCTTGCCGAAACGTTAGCGGTTATCTCCGTGAATCATGTAATTGATCAGAGAGCGCAGTGTCGTGAAAGCAAATCCGCCGCCGACAATAACAATATTCTTTCCTTCCAGAAATTCAAGCGGCCAGGAATTACCCAGCGGTCCGCGGACGCCCATCAGAGTGCCTTCTTCCATCTCATGAAGGGCTGTGGTCACAACACCGGCCTTCTGGACGGTGAATTCCACGTAGCCGTTCTGCGTCGGAGATGAGGCGATCCCGATGGGCGATTCGCCCTTGCCGAAGATGGAAAGTTCGCCGAATTGTCCGGGAATGTATTTAAATTTTTCTTCATCTTCCTTGTTTACGAAGGTAAAACGAAAAGTCTTGATGTCTTTCGTATCCACTTCTGTGATGATTTTGTCTACCTTGACAGGGATACGGTATATATGGATTTTGCATTACTAACTCCCTAATTATAATTTTGAAATATCTTCAACAATTTTTCTAATATCTATATTAACGGGACAATACATGACGCACCGACCACAACCGACGCAGGCGATTGCATTAAAATTATCGACATAATACTTGAATTTATGCATGGTGCGTTGACGCCATCTTTCCTTCTGCGTCGGACGGGGATTATGGCCGGACGTTTCTTTGGTAAAGAGCGGGAACATGCAGGAATCCCACGACCTAATGCGAATACCGTCGCTGCCTTTCACTTCATCGCTGATATCAAAACAATGGCAGGTGGGACACAGATAGGTGCAGGTTCCGCAGGCCAGACATTTGCCGTGAATCGTGTTCCAGAAAGGATGTTCAAAGTTATTATCCAGAATAGGCTTTATTTCATTAGCGGGAATTTTCGATGTAATGGCTGCTTTGGCTTTGGCTACAATTTCATTTTTCTTTGTTTCGGCTGCCGCGTCCGCTTTGGTTTCACCAAAGTATTTAGCTAACTTTTCACCTTTCGGAGTGACAAACTCAACAAGGTAGTCACTCCGATATCCGTGAGAAGAACATCTGCACCGTCTGCGGAAACCGGCTCACCATCAACCGATGTACAGAAGCAGGTAGCATAAGGAGGTTGCGAACAAGCCAGAGAAATAACCGTCGTGCTCTGTCTTTTGGCTACATAATAACCGTCTTGATATTTTTCCTGATCAAAAAGCATATCGAGCAGAAGAAAACTGTGCGCATCACAAGGGCGAACACCAAACAATACCGATTCTTGTGTCTTGTTTTCGTCTGAGGAAAAGACCATGCCCTTTCCCGTACGGGTATATTTCATCATAGTTTCCGTATGCGGGAAGAAAACATTTTTCGGCGCGTTCTTGGAATTCAAATAAGCAAAGAAAGGCTCGGCATTTTTTTGCAGGGGTTTAAAAAGAACATTGTCTTCTTTTTTTACCGGCGCCCAGACCAGGAAGTTCTCGGCCATTTTCTTGGCAATGCCCGCTAGGGCATCTTTTTTTATCAAACGTTTTTCCATAATTTTCCCTAACTAAGAATTTTCTCTAATGTTTTCGCAAAGCCCAATATTAAATCAATTGCAACTGTCTCAGCAATAGTTGTGGATTAAATATATGCGATTTAAACGTTTCCTTTGATCCCTCCAAACCCATCGCCAGAGCAATTAATTCCGTGAAATAAAACACCGGAAGTTTTAATTTTCTGCTGGGCCGCATATCCAGATTAGCCATGCAAAGAGGACAGGCCGTGACCACGCAATTGGCGCCCGCTTCTCTCGCCGCGCTCATCAACTTATCGCACATACCGACAACAATGTTTGTCTTGCTGATGGCCAGCGATCCGCCACAGCAATCTGTCTTATAAGACCATTTTTTCACATCGGCGCCGATTGTGCCCAATATTTTATCCAGCATAAACGGATTTTCATAATTTTCAAACTCGCAAACATCCGGTGGTCTTAAGAGCAAACAACCGTAATAAGAAACCGGCTTCAACCCGGTCAAGGGCTTGACGACTTTTGCTGCCATGGTATCCACACCAATTTCATTAAAAATGATATCGATAGGATTGCGGATAGCAATGCCGCCTTGATATTTGCCGCCAATCACACCTTCAATCTTTGTTTTTAATTTCTTATCGGCCTTTAAATGATGTTCGGCCATTTTGAAGCGATTAAAACAAGCGGCACAGGGAACCATCACATCCAGAGCATTTTTTTCGGCGGAAATCAGGTTACGCGCCGACAGGGCAATGGCTAAATCAAAATTTGTACTGTGCGCGGAGGAAGCTCCGCAGCAAGACCAATCATCAACTTCTTTCAGTTCGATGCCCAGAGCCTGACTTATCGACTTCATGGACTGATCATATTCTTTTCCCGTCGCGTGCAGCGAGCAGCCCGGATAGTATGAAACTTTCAACTCTTGCCTCCTTATTCGGCGGCTTTATAAAACGTCCATCTGCTGTGTTGCGCTTCATCACTCGTCATTGCGACGTATATCAAAAATACGCCTCATTCCTCGTGACTCGCGCGCCTTGCATCTGGAGCTTTTTCTTAAAGCCGTCCATTTACATATACTGGACTTCTAAAAACTTTTTACCTCTTACAAGTGCTTTGTTCTCTCAAAAATATCTTTTACCGACTTCATATCCTTCGTTCGCGGTGATAGAAGCGACAACTTGCCCTTCATAAACATACCCGGAGCCATTAAAACATCCGAAAACAAGTCCAGGGATTTTAATTTATACTCAGCCATCATCATCGGTTCATTGATACGGCCGCCTCGTTCAATTCCGGCAAGAAACGCTTCATGGAATTTCAATACATTCTTCTCGCGGGCGCCAATGCCTTCTTCAATGGCCATTTGTCTCAATACATCCATCATGCGGGCGATATCGATCTGATTGGGGCAACGCGTAATGCAAGTTTCACAGGACAGGCAAAGCCAGATTGTCGAACTTTTCAGCACCTGGTCACGCTTACCGTTCTGTATCATTTTAACAACCTTGTTCGGGTTATATTCCATATACGGCGCCGTGGGACAGCCCGCTGTGCATTTCCGGCAGTGATAACATCGCTGCAGGGGCACACCGTTGATCTTTTTGTTTACCTCTTCCAGAAAATTTTCCATGTGAACTCCATTATCTCAAACTAATTATGGGTTGAAGATAAATTCTTCTTTATCATGATGTTCATCATATTTACCGAGCGGCGGCATATCTTCCATCGAAGAACCGGCACGGTTGCCGAAAAGCTCGAAGCAATCCTTGTCGATCTTTTTCAGGAATTTGCGCAGGTCAACGCCCATCGGACACACAGCAACACAGGAACCGCAATCGACACAGCGTCCAACCATATGATAAAGACGCATCAATTGAAATACCTGGGTATCGGTCTTGTCTTCACCAATGCCCACCCACTGCGGTTGACTCTGCTCAACAAAGCAAGTCGGGCAGTAACAGGATGGACAAGCCTGTCTGCAGGCATTGCAGCGTATGCACTTTTCCATTTCCTTGGTAAAGTATGCCCAGCGTTCCTCTACCGATTTCTTTTCAAATTCATTGATATCATCATATTCATGTTCCGGATTCATGGCAGGGGCATTTTGGCCGATCATGACATCCGGAGATTATCGGATTATTAAAACGGCAGGTCCGGCAGCTATCGGCTAGCACATCTTTGAGAGTTACTGATTTATCGCCAGCTGATGTTTTAAGTTTAATCTGCCCGCCTTCAATTGATCCATCCACTATATCTGCGCCATTGATAGCCGCTTTTAATTTTTTGCCGTCCACATAACCGGTGCAGGGAACGCCGATAATATAGACTTCATCGCGGCCATATTGTCTTTCCTGCAGGTGAATGATCAGCGAGCGAGTAGTACAGCCACGCGCAACAACACCGATAACTTTCTTCTTCCGGTCTTCCGGTTTAACTCTCTTTTGTGAGTTTTTGTGCGCCGTTATCAGGTCATGCACGAATTTAGCCAGATTCTGCGTGCAGAGATCATTCCATACCAGCTTGTCGGCTTCTTCCGGCGTGGTGATAAAACAAGGTGTTGCCGTCAACGGAAGCGTGCCTTTTTCATAGCCGATGATCACGTCGGCCTTTTTTTCCAAAAGCAGCCTTTTTGCTTGCTTCCCGCAATTTTGTTTCGATGTTTTCCACAGTAATTGTTTCCCCGTTTAATTTAATTATCTTTTATGAACTTATATTATCCGATCTTCTTAACTAATTTATTTGCCGGTCCCAAAGCTTTAACTTTGGCAGTGACGCCTCTGATTACCTGCGCGAACCTGTCGCCTTCGGATGCAGAAACCCAGGTAAACATGGTTCTGTCGCCTTCCATGCCGATATATGACAAAAAGCTCTTCAGGGCAGCAAATTTCCGGCGCGCCACTAAATTTCCGGAGATGTAATGACACTCACCCGGATGACAACCGGAAACCAGAACGCCATCTGCTCCGCCTTGCAAGGCTTTGACGATATAGAAAGGATTAATTCTTCCGGTACAGGGAACGCGGATAATTCTTACATTTGGTGGATACTGAATTCTGCTGATACCCGCCAGATCGGCTCCGGCATAAGTACACCAGTTACAGACAATGGCAACAATTTTCGGTTCCCAATCTTTCTTTGCTACATTCTCCGCCATATATTCTCCATCTTACGACTCACTTACGAGCCGCTTGCCTTAGTTTAAATTCTCCATCTGTGCCAATACTTCTTCGTTATTGAAACCGTTGAGATCAACAGCATTCATGCGGCAGGAGGCCGTACAGACGCCGCATCCTTTGCATAAAACAGCGTTGACGACCGCGCAACCTTCCTGAACATCAACCTGGATTGCGCTGTACGGACAATTGATTTCGCAAAGACCGCAAGCCGAGCATCTATCTTTATTGACATAGGCGGTTTTTCCTTCCGCCTCAATGAAATCGAGGGTAAGGATTGTGCAGGCGCGCGATACGGCGGCGTTAGCCTGAGTAATCGATTCGTCACTGAACTTGGGCGAATGAGACATGCCGCACATAAACACCCCATCTGTCTGGAAATCAACCGGACGTAATTTCACATGCGCTTCGAGGAAGAAACCATCCTGATTGGTGGGTACCTTCAACATTTGACCGATGGCCGCATTTTCGGGATTTGGTACAACGCCAACGCTCAAAGCCACAACATCCGCGGGCAGACTAACCGCTTCATTGAGAATCGGATCAAATACCTTTACTTCCACTTTGTCGCCTGTCGCCACCACTTCCGGTTTGCGGTTTTCTTCGTAAGAAACAAATTTGATATTGGCTTCGCGCGCTTTTTTGTAATAGTCTTCTTTGAAAGCAAAGGTGCGGATGTCGCGGTATATAATGGTAATATCACGGGAAGGATCGGCAGCCTTGAGTTCGAGCGCGTTTTTAATCGCTTCCGAGCAGCAGTAACGGCTGCAATAAGGTCTTTCTTTATCGCGGCTGCCTACGCACTGAATCATGACCACGTTTTTCACGGAAGCTAGCTTCGGATCCTTTTCATAAATCAAAGTTTCCAGCTCTCTTTGCGTTTTCACTTTGGCATTTTGTCCGTAGAGATATTCTTTAGGCTTGTTTTCATAAGCGCCCGTCGCCACGATCACCACGCCATGCTCGAAAACTTTTTCGCCTTCTTTAACTTTAACCGTGGTCTTGTAATTGCCGATAAAGCCTTCGATCTTGTCAATCTTCGCGCCGGTGGCTACTTGAATCAAAGGATTCTTGTAAATTTTTTCCAAAAGACTCTTCAAGTGGGAGCGAGTATCCAGACCTTCCAGAGTTTTATAGAGGTGATTGTAATTGCCGCCCAACCGTTCTTCTTTTTCCACAATGAACGAGGCAAAACCCTGATCGGCGAGAGATAGTGCCGCCGTCATACCAGCCAAACCACCGCCAATAATCAAGGCCTGATGATTGACGGAAAGTTGTCCCGGTTTCAAGGGTTTTAGATATTGCGCTTTGGCTACAGCCATGCGTATCAAATCTTTAGCTTTTTGCGTCGCCGCCTGAGGTTCATTCATATGCACCCAGGAATCCTGATCACGAATATTGGCCATCTCGAACAGATACCTGTTTAAACCGGCCTTCTCGCAGTTTTCCTGGAACAAACCTTCGTGTGTACGAGGCGAGCAGGAGGCCACAACAACTCTGGTGAGATCTTTTTCTTTGATGACTTCGGCCATTTTCACGGCCGTATCCTGCGAACAGGTAAACAGATTGTCAGTGGAATAAACTACTGTGGGTAATGTTGCGGCATAATCTCTGACGGCAGGAACATCGACAACACCGCCGATATTGATGCCACAGTGGCAGACAAACACGCCGGTACGCACTCCCGTGCCGCGCAGATCTTTTTCTTCCGGATTTTCCACCGCGGTGATCAGCGTACCGCGTTTGGCCGCCAGAAGTCCTTCCGCGCAGGCGGCGGCGGCACTAGCTTCCATAACTGTTTCGGGAATATCTTTCGGACCGCCGAATGCGCCGCAGACAAAAATGCCGGGGCGTGATGTTTGCACTGGGTTTTCCAACTGTGTTTTGCAAAATCCATGTTCTTCCAGTTCGATCCCCAGACCGCCGGCAAGCTTTTTGGCTTCTTTAGGCGGCATCAAACCGACAGAAAGAATAACCATGTCAAATTCTTCTTCGGTGAATGTCCCGTCCTGATTGACATATTTGATCAGCAAATTATTCGTTTGTTGTAGTTCTTTGATCGCTGACGGCATCGAACGGATGTAACGAATGCCGTATTCTTCTTTGGCACGATTGACAAAACGGTCAAAATCCTTGCCGTGAGCGCGAATGTCCATATAGAAAATGGTCGGCTCCAGCCCCTTGGCATGCTCTTTACCGATGAT
>CAVSRI010000018.1:0-27398 GCA_963730275.1 uncultured delta proteobacterium
CAACCAATTATTTAAAAATTTGAGAATGAACATTCTTTATCTCTGTGATGAATATCCACCCTGTAGACATGGAGGTATCGGAACTGTCACGCAAACGCTTGCAAGGGAATTAATTAAAAAAGGCCATAATATATTTATTTGTGGGTTTTATCCATATTACAGGAAAGCATTAGCTTTTGAGGATGATAATGGAGTAAAAGTTTATCGGTCATTTTATGGTAACAAGATCACATTAAAATTATCCCGTCAAAAATTTTTAGGTAGAATAGTAAATATAGAAAAAAAATTCAGCAATTATTTGAAATTTATCAGGCAATTAATTATTGAAAATAAGATTGATATTTTAGAGATCCCTGATTTTAATGAGAGCTTTCGATATTCAGGTCCGAAAATAATCGGGTTTCCCGATTTAGGAATTCCCATCGTTGTAAAAGTTCATGGAACTTATTCTTTTATCGACCTCTTAGCAAAAATATCAATTGATAAAACTCTGTATCAAAAAGAATTAAATCATTTCAATAATGCAACGAAAGTTATTGCTGTAAGTTGTTTTGCAAAAAAGATGGTTGAGGATATTTTCAATTATTCAAAAAGAATCGATGTCATTTATAATGGCATATCGTTATCAGATAATTTAATCGATTCCAAAATTCTTCCTCGACCGGGTCTTTCGGTCCGTCGGGATCTTCTCCCAGAGCGACGAGCAGACCCAGGTCGACTACCGGAAGTACAACCTGGCCAGGCCGAACCGGGTGATCCCGTTCCAGCTACCCCGGGAGATCCAGGACAAGCTATCGCGCCTCGCCGACCGGCTGGGTCTCAACACCGGCTCGATCGACCTGATCGTCGACAAGAGCGGTGAGTACTATTTTCTCGAAGTGAACCCGGTGGGGCAGTTCGGTCCGCTCTCCGAGGCCTGCAACCTGTCGATTGAGCGATTGATCGCAGAAAGGCTACTGGCACATGAATGGTGAACTCGAAATCCTCCTGTTGGACCCGGCCCTAAGGCGGCGCCTGCCGCTCGGGTTCGCCCGGATCTTCGTCAGCCACGCGATCCTGGACGAGTCGAAGAAGAGCCAGCTGACACTCGACCAGCCCCGGTACCGCCATCTCTCGACCTTCGTCCGGCCCTCGGACAAGCCCATCTCCAAGCCGGAGCCGTTGCCATGAACATGGACGCGATCGTGAACGAGTCGCGGGAGAAGTACGTCCTCGTGTTCCCGGACTGCGTACCGGTCAAGGGCAGCCGGGTGTCGGCGATCTACGACCTGACGCGCAGGAGCATCTCCACGTTTCCGTCGGAGTACTATCCTTTGTTCGAGTCGTTCCGGACGCAGCGGCTGGGGGAGATCCTGAGCGAGTTCTCCCCGGAGGACCGGGCGAACGTCCTCGACCTCCTCGAATTCCTGCTCGGCAACGAATACGCGATGATGGTGGACGGGTTCGACCGGTTTCCCCAGATTCCTACCTCGTTCCATGAGCCGGGGCTCATCAACAACGCCATCATCGACGTGCGCTCGCAGCACCACGACTATCGCCAGATTGTCGAGGCGCTCGATCGGCTGGGCTGCCAGCACCTCCAGGTTCGAAGCTACTCGAGGCTGTTCGGCCTGCGTCATCTCGCGGAACTCGCGGGACTGTGCCGGGGAACCTCCATCCAGAGCCTGGAGGGGATGCTGCACCATGAGCCGGAGCTCTCCGACGACGACTACGTCAGGACGGTGAGCGCGAACCGCATCCTGCCAGGCCTCATCGTGCACTCGGCGGAGGCGGACAAGACGATTCGGGTCGACTACGGCACCGGTGGTTCTTCCGCACAGCTCATCGCCGTCGAGATCCGGATGACGAAGGGGAGGATCGAATCCTGCCTGGACTGCGGCACCATCTCCCGGGGAGAGCTCCTCGCGCCGTCGACCCGCACCACCAACGAGCTGCGCCTCTTCAACGGGTGCCTGAACCGGAAGATCTCGATCGACGAGGACGGTTGCGTCCGGAACTGCCCGGCCATGGGAACCTCCTTCGGCCATCACCGGTCGACCTCCCTTGCCGAGGTGGCTCTCTCGAGCGCTTTCCAGCGGGCCTGGAGGGTGCGCAAGGACGACATCCAGGTCTGTCGGGACTGCCCGTACCGCTACGCATGCACCGACTGTCGCGCGTTCCTCCAGGATCCGGAGGCCTTGAACAGCAAGCCGCTCAAGTGCGGCTACGACCCGTACACCGACTCGTGGACCGAATGGAGGGCGCGGCCCCACGCCGAAGACACCCTGGGTAGGTACCGGCAAAGGACCCGATTGCCCGTCGTGAGTTGACGAGAAACCGCTTCGCCAATATCCGGATCTTCCACCATTAGCGATGTTGTTCCGGCCAGGCAGACTGCTTCATTGGGTACGACGATATCACCGTCGGAAGGCGGACGGAGCCTGTTGATCACCATATTGGTCAGCCGGTGATTGGTTATTACGATACTTCCTTTGGATAGAGTAAGCGGTACTTCATTTCCCGCAAGAGAGGCGACCAGATGAGACCAGGCTCCGGTCGCATTGACAATGACGTTGCCGCGGATTTCTCGAATTTCACCGGTGACCTGATCGGTGGCTTTAACGCCAATACAGCGGCCGCGCGATTTAACGATTTCTGTTACCTTGTGGCGAATAAAGATGATGCCGTCTCTTCGCTGTGACGTTGTGATATTGAGCATGCACAGGCGGAAGGGATCGATAGAACAATCGGGAACTTTGATTGCCTCTTCGATTTCCGGATTCAGGTTGGGGACGAGATCGAGAGCTTTGGTCGAGGAAATGACTTCCGTGGGTATTCCTATTTCCTCACAACTGCGAAGGAAACGTTCGCGGTAAAGTTTGGAATCACCGGGAAGACGCACAAAAAGGCCTCCCGTCTGCTCGACGCATTTTTCGCCAATCTTTCTCAAAATGATGTTTTCATCGTAACACTCCTTGGCTGCTAGCGGATCGGAGACTACGTATCTGCTGCCGCTGTGCAGGAGGCCGTGGCAGGCGCCGGTAGCTCCCGCCGCGAAGTCTCCCTTTTCTACGAGACAATGAGGAATACCACGCAGGGCCAGATCCCTGGCTATACCGCAGCCGGTGGCACCCCCGCCGATGATGATGACATCAGTTTTAATCATGTTGTTTTATTTTTCTTCCTCCCAATGCATGGCGCGTTTAACCGCTTTTTTCCAGTTATCATAGAGTTCTTTCCGTTTATCTTCGTTCATGCCTGGGTTAAACTTCCGATTGACCTTCCGCCGCTCGGCAATCATGGATTGATCTTTCCAGAAACCTACGGCCAGACCAGCCAAGTAGGCCGCCCCCAGTGCCGTCGTTTCAATGATCTCCGGCCTCTCCACGGGAACATCAAGAATGTCAGCCTGGAATTGCATCAGGAAATTATTGGCGCAAGCCCCGCCGTCCACGCGCAGCTCGCACAGCTCAATGCCGCATTCGTTGTGCATCAGTTCCAGAACATCCCGGGTCTGATAGGCAATAGATTCCAAAGTGGCGCGAATGATGTGGTTTCTCGTTGTTCCCCGGGTCAAGCCCAAAATAGCGCCCCGGGCATACATATCCCAGTAAGGAGCGCCCAGTCCGACAAAGGCCGGAACAACGTAAACACCTAGGGAGTCGTCAACTTTTGTGGCAAAATATTCGCTGTCTTTCGCATCATAAATTACTTTCAGGCTATCGCGCAGCCACTGAATAGCTGCCCCGGCGATAAAAATACTTCCCTCCAGGGCATATTCGACTTTATTGTTTACGCCCCAGGCAATGGTCGTTAAAAGGCCGTTTTCCGAATGTACCAGCTTTTCACCGGTTAGCATCAGCATGAAACAGCCGGTGCCGTACGTGTTCTTAACCATCCCCGGCGTATAGCAGGCCTGTCCAAACAGCGCCGCCTGCTGATCGCCTGCATCTCCGGCAATGGGTATCTCCGCTCCGAATATCCGGGCATCCGTATGGCCATAAACCGCGCTGGATGGCTTTACTTCCGGCAGCATGGAAGCCGGAATGTCGAGTTCTTTTAAGATTCGCTCATCCCACTTGAGGTCTTTGATATTGTAAAGCATCGTGCGTGAAGCATTGCTGTAATCCGTAACGTGAACTTTCCCCCGCGTCAGGTTCCAGATCAGCCAGGTGTCAATATTGCCAAAAAGCAGTTCGCCGTTTTTTGCCCTCTGTTTGGCTCCTTCCACGTTATCCAGTATCCACTTGATTTTGGTGCCGGAAAAATAGGCGTCCAGTACTAACCCGGTGTTCTCCCGGATATAATTTTCCAGACCCCGGGCTTTGAGTTCATCGCATATGGCAGAGGTGCGCCGGCACTGCCACACAATTGCGTTATAAACCGGCTTCCCCGTTTGTTTTTCCCATACAACCGTTGTTTCCCGCTGGTTGGTGATGCCGATGGCCGCTATTTCTTCGGACGCAATACCCGTCGTCGCCAGGATTTCGCTCACCACGCCGCTCTGGGATCCCCAGATTTCCATGGGATCATGTTCCACCCAGCTAGCTTTGGGATAGATTTGGGTAAATTCCTTTTGGGTAATTTTTACGACTTTTCCTTCGCGGTCGTAAAGAATGGCTCGCGAACTGGTGGTACCCTGATCAAGGGCTAATATATATGATTTTTTCATATTCGTACCTCTAATGTTAGAGTAAATATAAATGCGTAATTAAGATTAGTATTACATAATGCTGTGTATTTGCAAATGAAAAATGTTTCTGGAATTACTTTTTTTAGTAGGTGCCGTAATTTCCAAATATCGAATTTATAAATTAGCCCTTTAACGTTCTTAATTGTCCTATAGCACGTTTGGAATTCATCCTCAAGTGAAGCAACATAATAGATAACATTAAAATTATTTGCCTTTGAAGAAAGACTAAAAATTTCTCTTGACAAGTAATAAATATTCTATAGTCTGAATTATCATTCAAATATTGAATGATTGTTCAAAAATAGAAAGGCCTGGTTAATGGAAAGGTTGGAACGAAAAGAGCGTGAGTTCAATACGCGGCGGGCGGATATCCTGGAACAGGCGGAAAAAATATTTTCCACCAAAGGTTATCATAACGTTACCGTCGCTGAAATTGCCAACGCTTCCGGTTTTGCCATCGGTTCCCTCTATCAGTTCTTTGACGGCAAAGAACATCTTTATACGACAATGATCAGCGAAAAACTCGACTTAATGTACGCTGAAATCAGGCAAGAGGTAAACACGGCAAAGGATCTCACCGATAAAATTGTAACGTTGATTAAAGCACATTTAAAGTTTGTTGAAAAGAACAAGGATTTCTGCCGTATATTTCTCCGCGGAGAAAACGATGCCTTGTCGGAAATGATGACTGCCCTGCGCCAAAAACTTATCGACGATTATTTTAAGCACATAACTTTTGTTGAGAATCTATTAAAAATGGGCGTAAAGAGCGGCTTATTGCGCCTGCTCCCGCCGCACGAAATGGCTTCGGCATTAATTCATTTGATCAGGTCGGCAGCAAGCGAGTGGTTGTTAATACCGACAAAAGAGCCCCTTCTTTCCAAAAAAGATTTTATTCTGGACATTTTTTTAAATGGAGTGAAAAAAGTATGATTAGTAAAAATTATTATTCACCCTTTTTGATTGTTTTGACAATTATTCTTTTTCCGCATCTTGTTTCCGCCGAGGAGCCGTTAACTCTGGAAGCAAGTATTGAAATCGCTTTAAAAAACAGCACAGTTATAAATATTGCCAGGGAAGGTTCACGAAGTGCCACTGCCCAGAAAAGGGAAGCCATTACCGGATTTTTGCCGAAGTTTAGCACATCTTACAGTTATCAACGATTGAACGAGGAGCCAGCCATTAAATTTCCGCAAGGACTTCCACCCTTAATACCTGCGGGCACGGAACTTGTGTCAGGCACACAAAATAACTATAACTGGGTAATCGAAGCAAAGCAGCCGCTATTTGCCGGGGGCGGTATTCTGGCTAATTACCAGGCAAGTCGGATTGGTGAAGACACGGCTTTTTTGGAGGAAAAAGCTAAAAATCAAGATGTAGTACAGGAAGTAAAAATCGCCTATTTTGATATTTTACGCGCGCAAAGGATTCTCACTGCGGCCAGTCAATCTGTGGAAATGCTTAGCGCGCATCGGGATGTTGCCGAAAATTATTTCAAGGTGGGTATGATTCCCAAAAATGATTTACTGCACGCCGAAGTGGAGCTGGCCAATGGCAAACAAATTCTGGTCAAAGCCCAAAACGCTGTCGATTTGACCAAAGCTCGTTTCAACACAGTTTTGAAGCGCAAGATATTCGCGCCGGTAGAGATAATTGATATTCTAAATTATCAACCCCTGAAACAGTCGTTCGAAGAATGTCTGAATATCGCCCAGGAGTCAAGACTGGAGCTGAAGATTTCCTCGCTCAAAGCGGCACAGGCGGGGAAATTAGTCCGCGTAGCGCAAAGTGATTATCTGCCCTCTTTGAGTTTGGTAGGTAATTACGCAAGGTATGGTGATAATCCTTCGGTTTCCGGCTCTGACTATCAAAACGCGGAAAGCTGGTATGTGATGGCGGTGGCCAGTTGGAATTTCTGGGAATGGGGCAAAACTAAATTTCGGGTTGATGCCAGCAAAGCCAGAGAGAATCAAGCCATAGATTCAGCCAAAGAATTAAGTGACCAAATTACTCTGGAAATTAAAAACGCTTATCTGCTTTTGCAGGAAGCACAAAATCAAATTGTCGTCTCTCAGAAAGTAATCGAACAGGCCGAAGAAAATTTCCGGATTTCCGAAGAAAGATATAAAGAAAGAGTGGCCACATCCACGGAAGTTCTCGATGCTCAAACACTTTTGACAAGGGCAAAATCCGACTACGCCAATGCTTTGGGTGATTATAATATAAATTATGCCAGGCTGCAAAGAGCCATGGGAACTATTTGGCCGTAAATCTATAGCAGGAAGCTTATGGCTGCAAAGCTTTAAGGATGAAGTGAATATTATTGTACGAAATGCTCGTTACGAGGAACAATTGATTAAAATAACAGAGGTGTCGAATGAAAAACAATAACAGAGCCGGGCTGATGGCCGCCGCTGGTGTTTTCGCTACGGGCTTGATTCTGGGCGGTTGCGGACAGAAGACCCCAGTAGCTCAAGGTCCTCCTGAAGTTGCCGTTGTGACGATACAGCCGAAGCAGGTAGCTCTCACGACCGAATTGCCCGGTAGGACGTCCGCTTATTTAGTAGCGGAAGTGCGTCCTCAGGTGGACGGCATTATCCAGAAGCGTCTGTTTACGGAAGGTTCCGATGTCAAGGCCGGTCAGGTGCTATTCCAGATAGATCCCGCCTTGTATCAGGCGGCACTTGCCAAGGCCGAGGCCAATCTCACGGCCCTCCAGTTAAGGGTCGATCGCTTGCGGGAATTGCTGGTCGAGAAAGCAGTGAGCCAACAGGACTACGACGATGCAGCTGCGGCATTGAAACAGACTCAGGCAGATATACAGACGGCACGCATCAATCTGAAGTATACGACGATCACCGCGCCCATCTCGGGCCGCATCGGAAAATCCAGTGTAACGGAGGGTGCCCTGGTGACGGCGCAGCAGCCCGAAGCCCTGGCAACAATTCAAAAACTTAATCCCATATATGTGGATGTTCCCCAATCCACGGCCGAACTGCTGCGCTTGCGGCGCGGCTTGAAGGAAGGCCGTTTGAATCAAAATGGAGCAAATCAGAAAAAGGTTAAACTTATTCTAGAAGATGGTACAGCGTATCCATTGGCGGGGACTCTTCAATTCCGGGACGTCACGGTCGATCCCACGACGGGGTCAGTTAATCTGCGGGCCATTTTCTCTAATCCGAAGGGGATTCTCCTGCCGGGCATGTTCATCCGGGCAGTGGTGCAGGAAGGCATCAATAAGAAAGCCATTCTCATTCCCCAACAGGCCGTGTCCCGCGATCCGAAGGGGAACCCGCTTACATTGATTGTGGACGCTAAGAGCAAGGTACAATTGCGCATGCTCACGCTCGATCGCACCATCGGCGATCAGTGGCTTGTTTCAGCGGGTCTTGTGCCCGGCGAGCGGGTAATTGTCGAGGGAATGCAAAAAGTGACACCCGGCGCTTCCGTAAAGGTTGTTCCTTTTGAAATCGGCGGTGAAGCAAGCAGCGGGGAACGTAAAAAGGAAATCCCGCCGCCGGCAAAAGCGAAATAACGGAGACGTACGATGCTATCAAGATTCTTTCTGGACCGTCCGGTCTTTGCCTGGGTTATTGCCATGATTATTATGGTGGTGGGCGGCTTGGCGATTTACAACTTGCCCATCACGCAGTATCCCCCCATCGCTCCGCCTTCCATCAGGGTTGGTTGCCTTTATCCCGGGGCCTCGGCGGAGACGGTGGAAGACAGTATAACCCAGATTATTGAGCAGCAGATGACCGGGTTGGACAAAATGCTGTATATGTCCAGCAGCAGTGATTCGTCTGGCATCTCTCAGATCACGCTGACCTTCGCTCCGGGAACCGATCCGGACCTCGCCTGGGCCAAGGTGCAAAACAAGCTCCAACTGGCGATGGCGCGACTGCCCCTAACGGTTCAGCAGCGGGGTGTCTCTGTCCGCAAATCTACCGCCAACTACCTGATGATTTTGGGCCTGGTTTCCGAAGACGGCAGCATGACTGATATTGATTTGAGAGATTATGCTCTGACCACCGTGCAGCAGGTGCTGTCGCGGGTGCCGGGTGTCGGGGAGGTGGAAGGATTCGGTGGTGAGTATGCCATGCGGATCTGGCTCAACCCCAACAAGCTGACAGTTTACGGCCTGACGGTGGACGATGTGATCAAGGCGCTTAATGACTACAACGTGGAAATCTCCGGCGGCCAGTTTGGTGGGGCGCCGGCGGTGGTGGGCCAGCGTCTCAACGCCACTATCGTCGTCCATAGCTTGCTCAAGACCCCCGAGGAGTTTGCCGATATCCCCGTCCGCATCAATACGGACGGCTCCATAGTGCGGATCAAGAACATAGGACGGACGGAACTGGGGACCGATCTTGCCGATAGCTTTGCCTATTACAACGGCATGCCGTCGGCTGGTCTGGCTATCCGGCAAGAACCCGGCGCCAATGCTCTGGATACGGCCAACGCGATCCGGGCCAAAATGACGGAGTTGAGCCGGTACTTTCCCCATGGCATGAAAACCATTTATCCTTACGATACCACCCCCTTTACCAGGGTGGCAATTGAGGAGGTGGTCAAGACCCTTTTCGAAGCGATCTTGCTGGTTTTCCTGGTGATGTATCTGTTTATGGGCAACATACGGGCCACCCTCATTCCAACCATCGCCGTACCGGTAGTGCTTCTCGGCACTTTCGCGGTGCTGGGACTGTTCGGATTCTCCATCAATATGCTGACCATGTTCGCCATGGTGCTGGCTATCGGCCTTTTAGTGGACGACGCCATTGTCGTGGTGGAAAACGTCGAACGCATCATGAGCGAGGAAGGAATTTCGCCCAAAGAGGCCACTGCCAAGTCCATGGACCAAATTACTCCCGCGCTAATCGGCATCGGGCTGGTGCTCTCGGCAGTCTTCGGTCCCATGGCGTTCTTCGGAGGCTCCACCGGCGTTATTTACCGCCAGTTTTCCATTACCGTCATCGCCGCCATGCTCCTTTCGCTGCTGGTGGCCTTGATCCTGACACCAGTCCTCTGTGCCTCGCTGCTTAAGCCGGTACCCAAGGGGCATCAACCGGCAGAAGGCGGAATATCTTTCCTGCGCCCCTTTTTCCGATGGTTCGATCGCGTCTTTTTTCGATCCCGAGATCTGTATGTGGGAATTGTCGGTCACTCATTAAACAAAAACGTGCGTTATTTGTTTTTCTACCTCCTGATCGTGGCGGTGATGGTATTGTTGCTTCTGCAGTTGCCTAAGAGTTACCTCCCGGATGAAGATCAGGGGACGATGTATGTCATGGCTACTCTTCCGTCTGGTTCCACACTGGAACAGACCAAGGAAGTAATGGAAGTCGTCCAAAATCATTTTCAAGTGAAAGAAAAAGACGCGGTGGAAGGCCTTTTTACGCTGAGCGGTCAGAATCAGGCCGGACGGGGGCAGAACATAGGAATGGCTTTTGTCAAGCTCAGGGACTGGAAGCTACGCTCCAAGCGGGAGCTAAGAGCTGACGCCGTGGCCGACAGGGCCATGCGGGCGTTTGCACAGATCCGCAATGCCAGGGTGTTTGCCTTCACGCCGCCGGCGGTCATCGAACTGGGCAATGCCAAGGGTTTTGACTTTCAATTGCAGGACCGTGGCGGCCTGGGCCACGAGGGCCTGATGGCGGCTCGCAACCAACTCCTCGTCATGGCGGCCAAAGATCCGCGATTGACCCGGGTGCGGCCCAACGGGCTGGAAGATAGCCCCCAATACCGGATTGATGTGGATTGGGCAAAGGCCGGCGCCCTGGGGGTTCCTATCTCTGCCATTCACAACACTATTTCGGCAGAATTTGGCAGCGCCTATGTCAACGACTTTATTAAAGGCGGACGGGTCAAGCACGTGGATATTCAGGCCGACGCCCCCTACCGCATGTTGCCCAGTGATTTGGAAAGACTCTATGTGCGCAACAACGCGGGCAAAATGGTTCCTTATTCCGCTTTTGCAACCGGGCACTGGTCCTTCGGTTCTCCCAAACTGGAGCGCTACAACGCGTTTTCTTCCATAAATATCTGGGGAGAGGCGGCACCGGGCAGGAGTTCCGGTGAGGCGATGCAGGCCATGGAGGAAATTGCCTCGAAGCTACCCAAAGAGATCGGCTTTGACTGGACGGGGCTTTCCTATCAGGAACGGCAGGCGGGCACCCAGGCCGCCCCGCTTTATGCCTTTTCTATTCTAATTATCTTCCTGTGCGTAGCTGCCCTGTATGAGAGTTGGACCGTTCCCATTTCGATCCTCCTGGCCCTCCCCTTGGGGGCGATTGGCGGCGCTATCGCCTCGAATATGAGGGGGATGCCCAACGATATCTATTTTCAGATTGGCCTTTTGACCATCCTGGGTCTGACCACGAAAAACGCTATTCTAATCGTCCAGTTCGCCAAGGCCAGAGTGGAACAAGGAATGGGGCTGATTGAGGCGACTCTGGAAGGGGCAAAACTGAGGCTGCGTCCCATCGTTATGACATCACTGGCTTTCGGATTCGGGATCTTGCCGCTGGTGCTGGCAAGCGGCGCGGGTGCAGGCGCGCAAAAAGCCATCGGCACCGGTGCGCTGGGTGGGGTGGTGACCGCCACCTTCCTGGTAACCTTGCTGGCACCGCTCTTCTATGTGCTGATCGAGAAAACCTTTGGTAAACGCAGGAAGGATAAAGCAGCCAAAGCAAATAGCGCAAATCCATTAAGGGATAAATGATATGAATAGAGAATGGTTTCTTCTCCTGGTTATATTAGTCTTCCCTCTGGGTGGTTGTACGATGGCCCCGAAATATACGCGACCGGATGCACCGGTGGCTGCCCAATGGCCGAGCGGTGCGGCTTACGAGGGAACGAACTTCGCGGCATCTGCTCCGGCCGCAGCGGAGTTGCCGTGGCGGGAGTTTTTCACCGATAAGCGTCTGCAAAAAATTATTGGGATTGCCCTGGATAACAACCGCGATCTGCGGGTGGCGGCCTTGAATGTCGAAAGAGAGCGCGCTTTGTATGGCATTTCGCGAGCCGAGCTGTTGCCTTCGGTCGATGCGGTTGGGATGATGAGTAAACAAGGTATTCCGGCCGATCTTTCGACTACCGGGTATGCGATGACCGCCGTACAATACAGTGTCAATCTCGGCATCACTTCCTGGGAAATTGACTTTTTCGGCCGCATTCGCAGCTTAAAAGACAAAGCGTTGGAGGAGTACTTGGCTACGGAAGATGCCCGAAGAAGTGCGCAAATTTCGCTCGTGTCCGCCGTAGCACAGGCGTATCTGACCCTGGCTGCGGACCGGGAAAACTTGAAGATCGTGACCTCCACCCTGCAGGCTCAAGAGGCCTCGTACAAATTGATCCGGAAACGCTATGACGTGGGGCTCTCGTCCGAACTGGACCTGCTGCAAGCGCAGAGCCAGGCGGATACGGCCAGAGGAGACGTCGCCCGCTATACGCAACTGGTTGCGCAAGATGAAAACGCCTTGAATCTTTTAGTTGGTTCTCCGCTGTCACAAGAGATTTTGCCTTCGGAACTGGGCAGTGTCAATCCACCCAAAGGAATTTCTCCCGGTCTGTCCTCGGAAGTACTCTTGCGCCGGCCGGATGTACTGGCGGCAGAACATCAGCTCAAGGCGGCCAACGCCAATATCGGCGCTGCCCGTGCGGCTTTCTTTCCCAACATCTCTCTGACGACCGCCATCGGAACTGCCAGCGCAGATCTATCCGGACTCTTCAAATCCGGACAGGGTACGTGGCTTTTCGCGCCGCAGGTCGTTATGCCAATTTTTGATGCCCGTACATGGTCGGCATACGATGTAGTAAAAGTGGAAAAGGAAATATCCATCGCTCAATACGAAAAAGTGATCCAGACGGCTTTTCGGGAAGTGGCTGATGCCCTTGCCGTGCGGGGTACGGTGAACCAACAGATAGCGGCGCAGCAATCACTGGTCGAAGCTGTTGCGAAAACCTATCGCCTCTCCCAGGCGCGCTATACCAAGGGAATTGACAGCTACCTGAGCGTCCTCGATGCACAACGCTCCCTCTACGGCGCTGAGCAGGGATTGATCGCCCTTCGCCTCGCCCGAATCGTTAATACGGTTACGCTCTATAAGGTATTGGGCGGGGGTGAGTGAAGAAGGTCATACATAAGGCTACGCTTTTATGGCTAATCAGAAAAATACCAACAGACAAAAAGACATCTCGCGGCTACTGCGCGAAAAAAAATATAATCCGCCTCAGCGATCGAAAAAGGATAGCAAATTTCCTTTAAAAAAACGCAACAGTTGAAAAAGTTCCTTTCGTTTCTGTTTACCAATACTCGATTCTGTAAGTGAAACCCATTTTCTTTCTTTGCCGTCATTTTACTTTTTTGGCATTTTCATCAATCTTTTGCGATACAAGTAAGCAAATAAATAAATAATCGTAATAGTAACCAGTATGATTGAAAGCGTCACAATGTGCATAGTCCGGAGGGAACTCCCGCTTAGTGAAAGTAAAATAGTCCCGAATAACCTCCCGAAAGTTGAAACAACTATAAATATCCACACATTCATTCGGCTTAACCCTATAATATAACAAAGTGCAGCTTTAGGAAAACCGGGAATTAAAAAAAGAGTGAAAGATACTAAAGAACCGCTCTCTGTCATGAAATTATCGTACTTTTCTAAAATTGCCGGTGACACCACTTTTTTGACAAGCGGCAAGCCGAAGCGTCTGGACAAAATGAAAGCTAACCATGAACCGATGCTCAACCCTATCGTGGAATAAATTGTTCCCACTATTGGTCCGTAAAGATAACCGCCAACAAATCCGGATATTTCTGCCGGTATTGCCCCTGCCAGCAGTACCTGAATAATTTGAATAGCGATGAAAACAAAATCATCATAAGGATGAAAGGAATTGATGAAATTAATTATTTTTTCCGTATTGTAGGCAACCAGATCATATAATTTATAATTAATAAATAATTTAATTCCTAGGATGAGAATCAAAATTAAAAATACGGTCATTATTATAAAAATGTTGCGTCTGTTGCTCATAGCTATGGACAAATTTCCTCAGGCATTAAACAATATCAGTTACCGTTTGTTACTAATCAAAAGTTTACTCTCTAAAGGAGCAAAAGAAAAGAAACAAAATAGTCCAACCTAATGAAACCGGCAATTACATATTCGCTGCGCCGCTCAATTGCCCGCAGGCGGCGAGAATGTCGCTGCCTTTGCTGGCACGGATCATAGTTGTATAGTGGTTTTTTATCAACATCTTCTGGAAAACCTCTACTTCCTTTTGCGGCGGCGATTTAAAAGGTGATCCGGGGATTTCGTTAAAGACAATCAAGTTCAATTTACAACGCTGGCCCTGGAGCAAATTGGCTAATTTTTCCGCGTCACGCACGGAAGAATTAATGCCGTCAATTAAAATATATTCAAAAGTAAGTAATCTCCGGCCGGGCATGGGATATTGCCTGCAAGCGTCCAGCAAAACTTTCAGAGGATATTTTTTATTTACCGGCATAAGTTTGTTTCTGGTTGCATCGTCCGGCGCGTTGAGTGATACAGCAAGATTGATGCAAATATCCTTTCCCAACTGAACTATTTGCGGAGCCAGCCCGCAGGTGGAAACCGTAATTTTGCGGTTGGAGATGCCCAGTCCGAAATCGCCAGTAAGAATATTTATCGCCTTGAGCATATTTTTATAATTGGCCAGAGGTTCACCCATGCCCATCATCACGATGTTTTTTATGCTGGCTCCTTCCGGCGTCTCCTGCCTCAGGGCAATGAGTTGTCCGACAATTTCCGCAGGTGTTAAATTGCGCTTAAAGCCCTGGCGCGCCGTCAGGCAAAATTGGCAATCCATCGCGCAGCCGGCTTGAGTGGAAATACAAATCGTCCAGTGATTTTTACCGGGAATTAAAACACTTTCGATAAAAAGGCCGTCTTCCAGCCTGAAGAGTGCTTTCTTCGTTCCATCCTTGGATTCTTGGACTTTAACGATTTGCGGCCGCTGGATACGGGAGATTTCAGCAAGTTTGTCGCGGAAATCGCGGGAAAGAGTGGTCATGTCGGCAAAGGAAGCGCTGCCTTTCTGATGCAGCCATTTTATTATTTGCCGCGCGCGAAATTTTTCTTTGCCCAGAGAGGAGATGAAGGCCTCCATTTCCTCCAAAGTGAAATCCAGCAGATTGGGCAAATGAATTTCTTTTCTATTTAACATGATAAACTCAAGAACATATAAAAAGTGTTGATTATGGAATGGCGCCGTAAAAAGCGCCATAGCCAAGGCGTGCGATTCTCGCGGAGTGAGGCCTACTTTTGCGTAGGCCGCAACGACACGAGATGAAGTACAACGCTGCATATGGACTTCTTTACGGTGACATCAACCATTGAGATTTTTCTGCAAGGTAGCGGCGATAGCGTCAATAAAGCTTTCCGTGCTCACTTTTTTATTGGAAGCTTTTTTTTCGGCAAGTGCCAGCAAGTCACCAGTCATTGTGCCGCCCTGCACAGTGGCGATGGCCGCTTCTTCAAGTTTATCGGCAAACTTTATCACTTCTGGTGTTCCATCCAACTCTCCGCGTTTGCGCAGGCCGCCTGACCAGGCAAAAATCAACGCCATGGAATTGCTGGAAGTTTCTTCGCCATTTAAATGTTTGTAGTAGTGCTTTTGCACAGTGCCGTGCGCGGCTTCAAATTCGAACCAGCCGTTAGGTGAAACCAATACGGATGTCATCATGGCCAGCGAGCCGTTGGCTGAGGCGATCATATCCGACATGATATCGCCGTCGTAGTTTTTCAGCGCCCACAGCATACCTCCTGCACTTTTCATAATGCGGGCCACGGCATCGTCAATCAGGGTAAAGAAGTATTCAATGCCCGCTTTTTTAAATTTTTCCTTCCAGTTTCGCTCAAATTCTTGATTGAAGATTTCGCGAAAACCGGCATCGTATATTTTGGAAATAGTATCTTTGGTGGAAAACCACAAATCAATTTTTTCACTCAAGGCGTAAGTAAAACAAGCTCGGGCAAAACTCAAAATGGATTGGTCAAGATTATGGTTGATTTGAACAATACCGGCTGATGGAAAATCTTTCACCAGTTTTGTTTGCGGCTTGCCGCCGTCTTGCGGGGTAAATATAATTTCCAGCTTTCCCGCCTCCGGAATCGGCATCTCCAAGTTATTATAAACATCGCCGTAAGCATGGCGGCCTATGGTGATAGGTTTTATCCAGGAAGAAACCGCCGGTTTGATATTATTGACTAAAATCGGTTTTCGGAAAACCGTGCCGTCGAGCATGGCGCGAATAGTTCCATTGGGGCTTTTCCATGCTCTCTTCAAACTATATTCTTTTACCCGGTCTTCATTGGGCGTGATGGTTGCGCATTTAACACCCACGCCGTATTTCATAATTGCGCGGGCAGCATCAACAGTAACCCGGTCATCGGTATCATCGCGATGTTTGATATGCAAATCGTAATAATCGATATTCATATTCAGATAGGGAAAGAGCAGCTTATCTTTGACCATTTTCCACATAACGCGGGTCATTTCATCGCCGTCCATTTCTACGACAGTAGTCTTCACCTTGATCTTTTTTGTCATGAACAAATTACTCCAGATTGATTGAGAAAATTTATTTTTGGCTGCGGACATTGAGCGCGCCGCCAGCCAGAATAATTTGTTTTTGTCTTTCCGACAAAGAGCAGCTTACCTCAAATGCTGTTCCCTTAGTTTTGTTTTGTACAATTAGGTTTTTGCCTTCTGTAATGTCTTTTCTGACGCCGGCGATTTCCAGATTATCGTTCTGGGTGATGGCATCGTAGTCACTTTCGTTGACAAAAGTCAAAGGCAAGATGCCGAAGTTGATTAAATTAGCGGCATGAATTCTTTCGAACGATTTGGCGATTACCGCGCGTACGCCCAGGTACATGGGGCACAAAGCGGCATGCTCACGCGAGGAGCCCTGACCGTAAGATAAACCGGCCAAGATGATATTTTGTTTTCTCGCCTCCTTTATTTCATAAGCACGTTTCGCAAAGTCGGCATCGATATTTTCAAAGACAAACTCGGAATATTTGGGAATGTTCGAGCGGTATTTCATCCGCGCACCGGCGGGGATAATGTGGTCGGTCGTAATTTTATCGCCTACCTTTATTGTAACTTGGGCTTGAATAATTTCCGGAAGCGCTGAATTTTTGGGCGGAGTGCCGATATTCAGGCCGCGATAAGTTTCCCCAGCAGCTTTTTTCTTATCCGGCCAAATTATCATCGAATCATCAATCAAAAATTTTTCCGGCATTTTAACTTTGGGGTAAGGGATTTTTAAATCACGCGGATCGGTAAATTTTCCCGTGATTAATGCAGCCGCAGCGGTTTCCGGACTGATCAGATAAATGTCGGCATCCGCCGTCCCCGAGCGCCCCAGAAAATTGCGGTTGGATGTGCGCAGCGATACGGCGCCTGATTGGGGGCTTTGGCTGTTGCCGATGCAAAAGCCGCAGGCGTTTTCCATGATTCGTGCTCCGGAAGCGATCAAGTCGGTAAGGTAACCGTTACGAGCGAGGTTTTCCAATACCTGTCTCGATCCCGGCGCTAAAATAAAACTAACATCGGGATGAACCACCTTGCCCTTTAGTATTTTAGCCACGGTCACTAAGTCTTTGTAAGAAGAATTGGTGCAGCTTCCCAGACATACTTGATCCACAGCAATCCTTTTCATGCTTTTGACCGTGCCGATATTATCTGGGCTGTGGGGCTTGGCCGTTAGTGGTTCGATCCGGGATAAGTCAATATCAACTACTCTGGCATAAGTCGCATCTTCATCGGCTTTAAGTTTCGTGAAATCTTTTTTGCGTTGTTGAGAGCTAAGGAATTGTCGCGTCATTTCATCACTGGGAAAAATGGAAGTCGTCACACCGCATTCCGCTCCCATATTGGCTATCGTGGCGCGTTCCGGCACGGTAAGAGTAGCAGTGCCTTTTCCGCCATACTCGAATACCATGCCGACGTTTCCCTTGGTGGTAAAAACTTCCAGTACTTTCAGAATAACATCTTTGGCGGAAACCCAGGGCTGAAGTTTACCTATAAGATTGATTTTAATGACCTTGGGGCAAGTAAGGTAAAACGGTTCGCCAGCCATAGCCAGAGCGACATCAAGACCTCCGGCGCCGATGGCAATCATACCTAACGCGCCGCAGGTAGGAGTGTGGCTATCCGAACCGATAAGCGTTTTAGCTGGTTTGCCGAATCTTTCCAAATGGACTTGGTGGCAAATGCCGTTTCCCGCGCGGGAAAGAACTATGCCGTATTTTTGTGCCACGCTCTGCAAATAACGATGGTCATCCGCGTTTTCAAAACTGACTTGAATCGTGTTGTGGTCAATGTAGCTTACGGACAATTCGGTTTTCACCTGGGGCGCATTCATGGCTTCGAATTGCAGATAGGCCATAGTTCCCGTGGCATCCTGCGTCAGAGTTTGGTCGATGCGAATGCCTATTTCTTCCCCGGGCACAAGATCGCCGGAAATCAGATGTTGCGCGAGAATTTTTTCAACTAAATTTTTCCCCATCAACTTATTCCTTGGGCAGGAGAATGATCGCAATACGACGATTTTTAGCCCGGCCTTCGGGAGTTGAATTATCCGCTACAGGCTGAAATTCTCCGAACGCTGTCGCGGAGAGAATTTTGGGATCAATGCCTTCCTGCTGCAGATATTTGGTGACATTAATCGCGCGCGCATAGGAAAGATCCCAGTTGGTCGGATATGTCTTGGCCAGTTTGCCTATTATCTTGACATTATCCGTGTGTCCTTCAACACGGATATTTTTATCCTTTACGTTTTTTAAGATGTCCACTACTCTTTTTAGCACCGCGAGACCTTCTTCTTTTACCACCGCCTCGCCGGAATCAAAAAGAATTTTATCTACGACATCCATGGTCAGCTTTCCCTTGAGTTCGGTGATCGTAATTTGTCCTTTCGCAATTTCACCTTTCATCTCCTGGAGCAAATCCTTATAGGTATTGCTTTTTGCTTCTGCTTCCTTTGATTTCTTTTCTAATTTAGAGGTGCTTTCCTTGAGAGCGGCATTTTCATCAGCAAGCGCCTTGTTTTTTTCTTGTTGGGAGGCCAGTTCCTTATTCAAATTGTCGGCCTCCGCCGATTTTTTCATGTATTTATCTTCCGAAACCACGCAGCCGCTGCAAAACAGGGCCATGATAAAAATACCGGTGAAAACATAGATTTTTCTTTTCATAATAATTCCTCCTTATTTGTCAAGTGTTGCCACGCTATTTAATCGAAGCCGTAAGCAAATCAAATAGCTAATAGAGGTAAATTCATATAATAAACCTGGCGGATAATCAACTGGCAAAAACCTAAAATACTCCCTTTTAGCATGCGGTACCCTTTCCTGTTAAAGACACGCAAAAGTCGGTATTGACTCATAAGTGCCGGAATGTAAGAGATAATTTGCTGCAAAAAAAACGAAGATTATTTGCCGGCAAAGTGTCTTTAACTTTTGGGGGCGGTTACGTGCTAAAAATAAAATTATCTATCAAATTTATTTTGCAATATGTGATAAAAAGGTATAGGAAACGACTCTCAAAAATTTAAAGTTTAGTAGAGCTTCCTTCGGTCGCAGATGACCTTTAGGTTACCGGAGCCGAGGGATTCCAAGTCGCGGGATTGAAAGCTCGTCAGAATTGCGACAAGGATGGCTATGAAGATCTGGAAGCAAGTTTTTTTAGTGGTATTTTTTTTCTTCGCGATTATTTTTGCTGTTGATGTCGGGCGCTATCTTTTTTATCCCAATGTGGCTTATTTGAAAAACCACGATCCCGGGAAAACCGCTTTTATGGAATACAGAGAAGGAACCTGGCAGCAAAAGAAGTTAAAGAAGAAAATTCAGAAAATCTGGGTGCCGATTTCTGAAATATCTCCTTATGTGATGAAGGCTGTAATTATTGCGGAGGACCATAAATTCTGGTCGCATGATGGGTTTGATTTTGAAGCAATGCAAAAAGCGCTGGAAAAAGATATCGAAAAAAATAAAATTCAGGCGGGCGGCAGCACTATTTCCCAGCAACTGGCAAAAAATTTATATCTTTCTCCGGATAAGGACCCCATTAGAAAACTCAAGGAAGCTATACTTACCTGGCGTATAGAAAATCAATTAAGCAAAAGAAGAATTCTCGAACTTTATCTGAACGTCGTCGAATGGGGCGATGGAATTTTTGGAATTGAAGCAGCGGCGCAAAATTACTACGGGGAACATGCTTTTCAATTGACAGCCCGTCAGGCGGCAAAGCTGGCCTCAATTCTACCCAACCCCCGCCTTTTAAAACCAAATGGTGAGTCCAGATACGTAGAGGATCAAGCGGAAAGAATTTATCAGATTATGGTGCGCCAGGGCATAGTTATTCCGGAATATGACGAAGTTATTGGAGAAAAGAACGGCAACAGCCATTGATGGAAATTGCGGAAGAAATTTGCCGATATTTTTTTAAAAACAATTTTCCGGTTTTTTGTGGAAGCGATTGTTTATATTATTTCAATGGCACACGCCATCGAAACCCCACCGCCGCCGCAAAGCGTGGCCATTCCCAGCGTTTTTCCGCGTTTTTTCATGGAATTAATCAGCGTAACCATAATACGACAGCCCGTGGAGCCGACCGGATGCCCTAGGCCAATGCCCGAACCGTTAACATTGGTAATTTCGCGTCTGATTTTCAGCTCTTTTTCGCAACCGAGGTATTGAGCCGCGAAAGCCTCGTTGAGTTCGATTTGTTCGAAATCATTGACCTTCAAACCGGATCTTTTTTCCAGATCTCGTACGGCGGGAACAACACTTAAACCCATCACTGAAGGATGGCATCCGCCGCGTCCCACCGCTGTAATCCGGGCGAGAGGCTTTAACCCAAGTTCTTGAGCTTTTTGTGCCGACATGATCACCATCGCGCTGGCGCCGTCATTGATTCCCGAAGCATTACCGGCGGTAACCTTGCCGATTTTAGGAACAAACGCCGGAGGCAAATTTTTTAGTTCCTCCATAGTCAATTTAGGGCGGAAATGTTCATCTTTATCGAAAATTTTCGGCGATTTTCCTTTTTTCTGCGATATTTCCACCGGCACGATTTCTTCTTTGAAATCTCCCTGCAGCGTAGCTCTCTCGGCATTATTATGACTGCGCAGCGCTACTTCATCCATTTCTTCGCGGCTGATTTTATATAATTCGGCGACAAACTCGGCGGTGACACCCATTATGTAAGGTTTGCCTCGGTACATATCAATAAGCGCGCCTTCTTTAAGAGGGCCCTTTTCCGGGCCAGGCATAATATATGAACCGCAATGCAGAATATGGATAATGTTATCTACGAGTACCTGGTCCTGCAGACGGTAACCCCAGCGGGCTCCCGGTAGGGAATAAGCAGCGCCGGACATGTGTTCCATTCCGCCGGCGAGGATTATATCCGCCATTTCACTTTGAATCATGGCCATGCCGGAAAGAACGGCTTCCATACCGGATATGCAGACGCGATTCATTGTGACAGCCGTGACACTTTCGGGAATTCCGGCCAGGAGCGCCGCGACACGGGAAACATTAAGTGTATCTACCGGTTCCAGGCAGCAGCCGAAACGGACATCATCGATGGTAACCGGATCAATACCCGCGCGCTTGACCGCTTCTTTCATCACAACGCTCCCCAGGGTTGCCGCGTTTAAATCTTTCAGGCTTCCGCCGAAAGTGCCCACTGCCGTGCGGCAGGCCGAAACAATAACCACGTCTCTCATAGTGTAATCTCCTGATGTTTAATCTAAGTCTATTACTTTTTCTTCAAAAGTTCAAGTATTTAGGCTGGCTTTTCCAAAGTTATCCAAAAAAAGGCTGTGATGTATTTTCCATATCACAGCCTAATTTAAACTGATTCCAAAGAACGTACAACTGCAAGAACTTTATGGCCACACTATTCATGGCCATTGAGAAACGCAAATATAAGGTCTATCCTAATTCTAAAAGGTTTATATTAACAAGCAGATAAAATACATTTGCACATCTTACACCTACTACTGTTCAGTGGTGGGCAGTTGTAAAAATTGAGGATTACCACTTGAAATCTTCAAAAATGCATCATATTAAGATCAGTTCAGTTGTGAATCTACGGACACAGACAACTAAGGTGAGCCGCACAAACCAAAAATAGAAATGGCGATTGAAGAAAAATCATCAATCACTGAACACCGAAATGCTCGGCATGGTACTAGTTAGTGGATGCTGTCAATTAATTAGAATAAATTAAAACCGTTATCCCGTTATTGTTCTTTGTCTCCCAAGGGGTCTCAAGCCCTAATCTTCCTTTTTAAAAGATACACGCCACAAGCCGCAAAAAACACCACACCCACAGCATTTATCCATTTTTTTGTCCCTATAAATGCTATAATACCCGCAATTGCTATGGCAATACTTATAATTCCTGCAACTAAATTCACGCTGCTTGCGGTTAAGGAGAGAGATTTCAAACCGGTTTTCTTTCTAGTAAGCAAGCCTATCATAGCCCCTAATATATATCCAATAACTGCGCCGATTCCTGCATAGATGTAATTTCCCTTCAATGCAGAAATATAACCACCGATGCCTCCACCCACAGCAGCTCCAAAAACACTTATCATGTGCACTTTTTTATAGGTTTCGGGTATTTTTTTTCTAAATTCTTCTTCCATATTTTCCCTTCTATAGTTTTTTAATCACTATTGGCAAGACTGTTCAGCCACTGGTGGTGTCGGTTCTCCGCAGTTCAACTGTCCAGCACATGGATTATCAAAATACGATCCTATTGAGCTACCTAAATATCCTCCGATCAAGCCTCCAACTGCACCACCAACCCATCCTCCAACAAATTCACCTGCAATAGCACCACCCAAACTACCTAGCGGTCCGCCGCCTAAGCCTAAGGCTCCTCCAATTGCAAATCCAATATCCATTCCTATCTGACTTCCTAATGCAGTTCCTGCAATGGATCCTACAGCACCGCCAGCAGCACCTCCAATAGTAGCCCCTAGTCCACCTGGCCCTGATATCCAAAACAATAATCCAAATGGATCACGATATCCCACCGGATTATTTAGGACATAAGCATATTGATTTATCCCGCCCGCGAAGCTAATCGGATCTCTGGTTAGGAAGCGTCCTGCATGGGGATCATAATACCTTGCTCTGTAAAAATAAAGACCGGTCTCTGGGTCGTGTTCTCTGCCGGTATAAGTGTAAGGCTGGCTTACATCGGTGGTTTTGGTCATGTGACCAAAAGAATCGTAGCTGTATGTTTGTACTACACTGCCTGTGGTGTCTGTCAAAGCGACTATGCTGCCCAAACCATCGGCATGGTAATAATAAATATTAGCACCTTTTTTTATTGCCAGCGGTTCATCTATTCCGGAGCCATGCGTAAATTTTGCCTTGACGTTACCGGCAGCATTATTGACCACGAAATGAGCGTTGTTATGTGATGTTTGTCGTCGAGCATGAAATGTATTTATTTCTGGTTGAAATCGTGCATTATTTTCAATAGTGACGTTTTATTGACTACAGGAAGAACTAAATAGCATTAGGATATTGAATTTTAGATTCTGTAAGGTTTAAAAATATAGAAAGAGGTTTCGTAACTATACGAAATCTGTTAATTTATGCTTCCCCAGCGCGGACTCAAACCACGGACCCGATGGATTAATCTCGCTACGGCGGGACTAAACCGATTAAGCTTGCAAATAAAAAGCCCGTTTTAGAAACGGGCTTTTATGAACTGGCTCCCCAGCGCGGACTCGAACCACGGACCCGATGGTTAACAGCCACCTGCTCTACCGACTGAGCTACTGGGGAACATAAATTAAAAGAACGAAATTAGTTATCATGCCTCCCCGTTTCGCTGGTTAATCCCGCCGCCGTGGGACTCTACCGACTGAACCACTGGGGAATAATTTTTCAGCGGCTACATAATACAAGTCGAGACGGATGTCAACAACCTTCCGCAGCTTTTGCAGCATCAACATCTTTGCTTTTTCTTTGCAATCCCTCCAAAAATCGCTATCAGAAACACTATTTACCATCATTTTATCATTGTCTTGCCTCAAGAACTGTAATGATATATAAAAACAAAACTTTTACCAAGGTGGTTCGAATGGCTTTTCCGGTTAAAAGGCTAAGCAGCCAAAAATTATTAAAAAAAGGCGTGCTGGAAAAAGAATTGTGCACCAGTTGCGGCGCTTGTGTCGGCCTTTGCCCCTATCAAGTTATGTATCATGACCGAGCAGTGCAGTTGCATTATTGTGATCTGGAAGATGGTAAATGTTATGCTTTTTGTCCAAGAACGCCGACTGATCTCAAAACATTACGCGAGCTTCTTTTCAATTCCGATGATCTGACGCCGGAAATAGGCGCAGTGAAAAGCTATTATTTTTCCCGGGCAGCCGATTCCCGGTTGCGCGAAAGCAGTCAGCATGGGGGTACAGTGACGGCATTGATGGAATTGGCGTTAGCTACTGGGTTTATTGATTCCGCGATAGTCTCTTCTCGCAATCAAGAATTTTTATCGAAAGGCACTGCGGTGAACGAAAAGGCGGCCCTACGAAACAACGCAGGCAGCAAATTTACCGTATCGCCGACAGTTGCCGCTTTTAATCAATTGGTTAGTGATAAGTCAGGCAAGATAGGCGTTATAGCCACGCCCTGTCAGGCGCTGGCGCTGGCCAAAATGAAAACTCATCCTCAAAAAGATGAATCCGGTAAAATTAATCAATTGCAATTGGTCATCGGTTTGTATTGCGGCTGGACTCTTTCAACGGAAAAGTTTACTAAATTGCTCGCCCAAAATAATATAGCACTGAATTCACTAAAAGGCATGGATATTCCGGCAGGAAAAAACATTTTGGAGCTTTACACTAATAACGGTACACGAGCAATTTCTTTTGATGATGTGCAAGCTTGTGTCCGGGAAGCCTGTCATTATTGTTTAGACAGCACAGCAGAGAATGCCGATATTTCGGTAGGTTCGGCGCGCTTTGGCCATGATTGGGAAGAAATGCGGCACTGGAATCAATTGATTGTCCGAACGGCAAAGGGGAAAGAATTGGTCGAGCTTGCTGTAAAAAACGGAGCACTGGAAATCCGCGAAGCTCCGGTGGAAAGCTTACAGGAATTGAAAAAAGCCGCGATCGAGAAAAAGAATACAGCGCTGAAAAATATTATAAGAAAAAGCGGATCGGCAAAAAATCTTTTATATCTGGATCGCCATGATCCCATAGTGCAAAAGTTTTTGAAAAATAAAGTTTCTGACAAAAAGAGTAGGTAGAATCATGTCCAAATTACTAAGTCCGGCCAAAACCGAGGTTTTATTTATGGGTAACGAAGCCATCGCGCGGGGCGCGCTTGAAGCCGGGCTTTCTGTTGCCACGGGTTATCCGGGGACACCTTCATCAGAAGTGATCGAAAC
Organism: uncultured delta proteobacterium; assembly: GCA_963730275.1. GTDB lineage: Bacteria > Desulfobacterota > Syntrophia > Syntrophales > Smithellaceae > UBA4810. Next base: position 25,148 of record CAVSRI010000018.1, read on the forward strand.
CCTTGCTGCTGTTGCTAAGGAAAGAAAACTTTACGTGGAGTGGTCGACAAATGAAAAGGTAGCTCTGGAAGTAGCGGCTGCGGCATCTTTTGCCGGTTTGCGTTCGATGTGCGTGATGAAACAAAACGGCGTCAATGTCGCCTCCGATTTTCTATTGCACCTCACCGCTTCCGGAACGCGCGGCGGTATAGTTCTGGTTACCTGTGAAGATCCGGGCGCTCTTTCCAGCGTCAATGAAGGCGAATCGCGGTATTTTGCCCGGATGCTCGAAATCCCTTTATTGGAACCGGCCAATTTTCAGGAAGCCAAAGACCTTACCAAATGGGCGTTTGCATTGTCGGAAAAAATCAGGAATGTTGTCATTTTACGTTCCGTGACGCGCATGTCGCACGCCAGTGGCAATGTTATCTGCGGCAGGTTGCCGGATAAATTCAGAGCCGCTCGCTTTGTTTACGACGGTTTAATTACAGACACATTAAGAGGACCGGTAATCAGCACTCCCGTCGTCGCTAAACACACTCTCCAGCAGGAAAAATTAAAGAAAGCGGCAGAGCTTTTTGAAGATAGCCCGTTTAACAGTTACTCCGGCCCCAGGCATCCGGAACTTCTTATAATCACCAGCAGTGTTTGTTATCTTTACAGCCGGGAAGCTCTCAGCATGCTAGGCTTGCAGAAACGTGTCGGGATTTTAAAACTTGATTGCACCTGGCCTCTACCGGCAAAGCTTTTAAAAAAATACTTACGCTTAACAGATAAGATTATGATCGTGGAAGAAGTCCTGCCTTTTTTGGAAGAGAACGTCAAGATTGTAGCCGTTGGTATGCTTAAAGAAATCGGCATTAAGACTTTTTATGGGAAAATGGATGGGACGTTGCCTTCGGTTGGAGAAGCTGAATCCCGATCTTGTCGTTCATGCTCTGGGTAAAATAATGAAAGTCCAGTATAAACCCCTGCCTGAAAGCTATACGAAAGAGATAAAAAAGATTGCACCGATTAATTCCTGAACGGGAGTTGACTTTCTGCCCGGGTTGTCCGCATCGTGCTTCCTTTTGGAGTATCAACACCGCGTTGCAACTAGACGGCCGCGAAGGCTTTGTTTGCGGTGATATAGGTTGCTATGCGATGGCGGCGCTTTTTCCGGCTATCGGTTTCAATACCGTACGTACTCTTCATTCCATGGGATCAGGAACAGGTCTGGCCAGCGGGTTTCCAAACTTAATGTTTTCGGTTTGAAAAACCAGTTCTGGCGGTTTGCGGCGATTCCACTTTTTATCACGCGGTAATTCCGCCTGATCAATGCTGAGCATAACCGGGCGGACATAACTTTCATTGTTTTAGATAACGCCGGAACGGCAATGACCGGATTTCAACCCATCCGGGTTTAGCCGTAAGCGGCATGGGTCAATCTGTTCCGGCTGTTGACATTGCTGAAATTTGCTCGGCAATAGGGGCGAAAGTCGCTATCAGCGATCCTTTTGATTTAGAAGGTAACAAGCCGAACGCTTACTTCTTTTATGGCGGAAAGCGGATCTTTAAAAGTATTGATTTTAAGACAAATCTGCGCTTTGAGTCCTGAAAAAAAAGGTAAAAAGAAGTATCTGATACAGGTGAATGAAGAACTCTGCCTCGGCGAAAATTGCGGCTGTAATCGCTTATGCACTCGTATTTTCCGCTGCCCCGCCCTGACCTGGGATCGGATAAAAAAGAAGGCAGCAGTTGATGAAGTAATTTGCGCCGGATGCGGCGTCTGCTATTCGATTTGTCCGCAAAAAGCGATAATGAGAACTGAGGCGGAGGCAGCGGGCTAATGAAGATGTCTTTAGCGAAAGAACCTGTAAATATTATCATAACTGGTGTCGGCGGGCAAGGCAATGTCCTGGCCTCCCGCGTACTGGCCGGAATGTTGGTTTCGGCGGGGTATTTTGTTACGATTGGTGAGACTTTCGGGATGTCCCAACGCGGCGGATCGGTAATGAGTCATTTGCGTATATCTTCCAAGTCCGTGTTCAGCCCGCAAATTCCGCTGGGCAGGGCGAACATAATTATTGCTTTAGAGCCGGTGGAAGCCCTCCGGGTATTAGCTAGGTATGGCAATCCCGCTGTTGCGGTTTTGTCCAATTCCCGAGTGGTTTATCCCGTCGGGGTCATAACCGGAGATTTTACTTATCCATCTTTGGATGAAATTGAATCGGCCTTGAAGAAATTAACCGCACACAGTTGGTTAATTGATGCCACAGACGCGGCAGTTGAG
>CAVSRI010000019.1:5000-54293 GCA_963730275.1 uncultured delta proteobacterium
TCAGCGGAAATGTTACAGCATGAGCATCTTTACCAGCAACTTTGCGGATCAATTCGGTTCCGGCCAGCATATTGCCCCACTGGTCATTACCACCCATTTGCAATGCGCAGCCGTAATTCTGAAACAAATGCAAAAAATCATACGCCTGCAGGACCATGTAATTAAATTCGATAAAGTTCAGCCCTTTTTCCAAACGAATTTTATAACTTTCCGCAGCCAACATCCGGTTAACGCTAAAGTGCCGGCCCACATCTCTCAAAAAGTCGATATAATTAATTTTTGTCAGCCAATCGGCATTGTTGAGCAATAGCGCTTTTTTATCCGAAAAATCGAGGTATTGAGAAAGCTGTCTGCCCAGACACTGAGCATTGTAGTCAATTTGATCTCTCGTGAGAATCTGGCGCAATTCGGTCTTGCCGCTAGGATCGCCGATGAGGCCGGTTCCCCCGCCGACAAGAGCAATTACTTTATTCCTGTTTGTCTGCACATGCGCCAGAGCCATGATGGGTACCAAACTGCCGATATGCAAACTGGCAGCGGTAGGATCAAAGCCGATATAGCAGGTAACGCTGCCTTTTGCGAAAAGCTTCTTGATTAGAGCTTCATCTGTTACCTGCTCAACGAAGCCTCTTTCCTTTAAAATATCGTAAGCGCTTTTCATTTGAATATGCCTCTGTTTATTAGTGAGACTCAAATTTCAAAAACGAAGTGCATTGAAATATGCAAGTCGAACAATCCCGCACAGCGGAGGGTACTATAGTACCCGTGATTCTTTTAACTTGATGCTGATCCTTTCAATAGAATTTGCTTTCCCACTGATTGAATCAATATCCAATATGACCCCCTGCATTCTAATATCTCCCTTGGCTACATCAAACTTATTCGGCATTTGAGTTAAGAACCGTTCAATAATGAGATCTTTTTTTACGCCGATCACCGAATCAAAAGGTCCGGTCATGCCTACGTCGCTGATGTAGGCGGTTCCTTGCGGTAGTATTTCTTCATCCGCGGTCTGCACGTGAGTATGCGTTCCCAAAACGGCAGATACTTCACCGTCAAGATACCAGCCCAGAGCTCTCTTTTCGGAGGTTGCTTCAGCATGAATATCAACAACAATGACTTTTGTTTTTGCTTTCAACTCGGCGATTTTATTTTTCGCCGTCACAAAAGGACAATCAATCGGATGCATAAATATTCTGCCTGCTAAATTGAGAACTCCTACATATTCTCCTTTTGCTGTCGGTATGAGTACCGCGCCTGAGCCTGGAGTTGTGGCGGGGTAATTAGCAGGCCGTAAAAGTGTTTCATAATCTCCGATGAACTCCAACACTTCCCTTTTATTCCAAATATGATTGCCGGAAGTAAGCACATCAATGCGGCTTCCATAAAGTTCTTCGACTATTTCCCTAGTCACGCCAAATCCGGCAGCCGCATTTTCACAGTTCGCAATGACGAGATCGATTTTACGCTCGGAAATCAATAACGGCACGAATTCGCTTACCGCTTTGCGGCCGGGCTTTCCCACTATATCGCCAATAAAAAGTATCTTCATTCAAAGCTTTTCCTGCATTGCATGAAAAGAAATCATTTTGCATAATCAGAAACACGGGTTTCCCTGATTACAGTCACTTTTATCTGCCCCGGATAGGTGAGCTCCGCCTCTATCTTTTTGATAACATCGTTGCACAACATTACAGCATCGTTATCGGAAATTTTTTCATTTTCCACAAGAATGCGGATTTCACGGCCAGCTTGGATAGCAAAACATTTATCGACCCCGCTGAATGACTGGGCGATTTTTTCGAGCTCTTCCAAACGTTTTACGTAGGTTTCCAGCATTTCGCGGCGTGCGCCCGGACGGGCCGCCGACAGTGTATCTGCCGCCTGGACCAAAACGCCAAGCAGGGTGTTATTGCGTCCATCATCATGATGAGTAGCAATAGCCTGAACTATGCGTGGGTTCTCGCCAAACCGTTTGGCATAATCAGCCCCAATAGCCGCATGCGTTCCTTCGACTTTGTGGTCTATTGCTTTGCCAATGTCATGTAATAATCCGGCGCGCTTGGCTTCCTTAACATTCATTTTCAATTCCGCAGCCATCATACCCGTAAGATAAGCAACATCAATGGAATGCTGCAAAACATTTTGCGAATAACTCTTGCGGTATTTAAGAGAGCCCAACATATTGATGATGTCCGGGTGAATATCGTGAACGCCGACGTCAAAGGATGCCTTTTCCCCGGTTTCTCTGATAATTTGGTCGACCTCTACTTTTACTTTTTTAACGATATCTTCAATACGTCCCGGATGAATTCGTCCATCCTGGATCAATCTCTCCAGTGAAATTCTGGCCACTTCCCTTCTGATCGGATCAAAGCTGGACAGAACAACAGCTTCCGGAGTATCATCCACAATTAAATCTATGCCTGTAGCGGCTTCAATAGCCCGGATATTTCTGCCTTCACGGCCGATAATGCGCCCTTTCATTTCTTCACTCGGTAAGTTAACCGCTGAGACCGTATTTTCCGTCACAAAATCTCCCGCATACCGCTGAATGGCGTAAGCAATGATTTCCCGCGATTTTCTATCCGCAGTGAATTTTGCTTCGTCTTCAATTTTGCGGACCATCAGCGCTGCGTCGTGTTTAGCGTCCGCTTCCATAGACTGGATCAATATTTTTTTTGCTTCTTCCGAAGAAATTCCCGCTATTCTCTCGAGCTTGTCCTTTTGTTCTTTCAGAATATTGTCTAATTTATGGTGTTTTTCTTCGATTGCCGTTTCTTTATTAACTATTGTTTTTTCTCGCTCCTCGATAGTTCTTTCTTTTTGTTCCAGCACATCTATCCGCTTATCCAGATTTTCTTCTTTGGAACGAATGCGTTTTTCCAAACCGTCAAGATCACTTTTTTTATCTTTCGTTTCCCGGTCAAAATCAGCCTTCATCTTCAGAAGGTTTTCCTTAACCTGAAGAATAGCCTCTTTCTTGATTGTCTCCGCCTCTTTCTTTGATTCTTCGACAATCCTCGCCGCCAAGCTTTCCGATGACTTGATTTTTTTTGCGGCCAATAATTGCTTTAATATAAAGCCGATAACGATACCGGCAATTATCGCCATCAATATAACCAGCACAAATAAACTGCCGTTTAACATTTAATTTTGCCTCCTGTTGCTCTGCGGGAAAACCAACTTTTACAAAACATTTACTTGAGCATATCGTAATCGATTCACAAAATGTTTCCTGCAGAGCTATATTTAAACCTTTCAGCAAGCGCTTAATACCTATAGCACTTCACCGAAGGATTCATTGTTTGTTGATTTTTTTGAATGCGGAGTCAATTTTATTTTATCTAGGCTGGGTACAAAAAACCCCCGCCTATGCCGTGTTAATCACCTTTTTGAACCTTTTTACAAGGTGGGTGCCCGGTATTGATTGCTTTAGGCTTTCTGCCTTCCGACCAGCGGAATAAAGGCTGACCTGCTCACCGCAAACAAGGATAGGCCCCAGGTTCAAAATGTTGGCTCAAAAACAAATGTTAATCACGCACATCGCAGGGGCAAATATGAATTAGCTAATTTGTATCTTCAATCAGTTGAATTAATTTTTCAGCTCTGCTTTCCAGTTGATCGCATAGCTCCCTATTGATTCCCTTTAATTTTAATAATTCCTCTGAAATGTTTAAAGCTGCCAGGATGGCAACGTTCAAGGTTTTGAGCCCATCCCGGGCTTGCAAAACCTCTTCAATTTTTTTATTTACAAATTGGACAACGTTGGCCACGTGTTCATCTTCTGCATCGCTTAAAACCGAAAGCTCCTGTCCTAATATCCTGATTTTGTAACTTTTTTTCAAAACACACGACCTGGAAGCTTATTTTGCCAAATCTATATCCGCAAGTAAATCGAGTAGTGAATCTACCCTCGCGCGTACGCTGTTCCTTTCCTCATCTAATGCCTTTAGTTTATTGCTTAATCCTTCTAACTCCGCTTCTTTATTCTTTAATGCTTCCTCCAATATTAGAATTTGCTTTTTTAAAAAACCTTTTTCACCAACAATTCCTTTGATTTTATCTTCTAATTCTTTGAACTTTTCCAATTCCACTATAAATTTTTTATCCTTCCCCAAGGACATAAAAATTATTCACTTAAACTTCTCAATTACGTTTAATTTATGACAACTTATGCTCTTATTGTCAAGGCATTATTTTAGGCTGTACACCCGGCAGAACGTAACTCCTCTAAAGACCTGAAATATTCATTTAATTCATTCATCACGCTTTCCCCATCTTGTAATTTCCCTGCCAATTCTCTGAACCGAGTAGAGCTTTCTAATCCCCTTGTATACCATAATAGGTGTTTACGAAAATTTTTATTCGCTAACTTTGCGCCGATATCTCTTGTTTCCATTTCCCAATGTTTTTTTATTACTTTTTGTCTTTCGTCCAGATTGGGTAAATAATTTTTTATTTGGCCGGAATATGCTTGAACAATACCTTTAAATATCCAAGGATTTCCTAATGCCCCTCTTCCGACCATCACGGCATCGCAATAAGTTTCCTGCAGCATTCTTATTGCGTCTTGCGGCTGCCAAATATCGCCGTTGCCAATCACCAGAATATTAACCTTTTTCTTTACTTCAGCTATAATCTTCCAATCAGCTACGCCGCCAAAACCCTGATCAGCCGTACGGCCATGAACAATTATTGCATCAGCTCCTGATTTTTCAGCAACTCGCGCAATCTCCACGGCATTAATCGAACTATAGGTCCATCCTGATCTGATTTTCACTGTAACAGGAATGCGCACAGCTTTCTTTACAGCCTTGATAATCCTGCTTACACGATCGGGATCCTTCATGAGAATCGCACCGGCTCCGGCCTTGATTACTTTTTTTACCGGGCAACCCATATTAATATCGATTAAATCAACGCCATGATTCGCAACAATGCCGGCAGCCTCCGCCATTATATCCGGATCTGCCCCAAAAATTTGCACACCAAGAGGATTATCATCGGCACAGGTTCTTAAGTAATCGAGAGTTCGACCAGATTTCCTTATAATTCCGTTGGCGCTAATCATTTCGGTAAAGGCTAAAGCGCAACCGAAAGAACGCGCTATCAATCTAAACGGCAAATTGGAAATCCCGGCTAGGGGAGCCAGCAGAACTTTGCCCTTTAATGAATTAATGCCAGCAAACACAAATTAATCCGGATACTCTCTATTATTTTGAAGATACTGCCCGGCGCGATAAAGCTCTTCAGGTGTGTTAATGCCCATTACCTCGATATAATCGAGAACTACATGTGATCTTGCTATCTCACCCTCGCGGCAAGCTATTTCGACTACGTCCGTCAAATAGTATTCCTTTTGACTATTGTCATTGTCAATTTTCGTAAGCGCCGAAAACAAGAACGGTGTATTTACACAATAAATACCCGTGTTGATTTCACTGATTTTTTTTTCAGCATCCGTCGCATCGCGTTCTTCGACTATTTTCATTATATTGCCGTCAACACTTTTAACTATGCGCCCATATCCTTGAGGCTCTGCCGATATTGTTGTAAGCACAGTAACTGCTGCACCCGCAGTTACATGACCTTCCAGCAACGATTTAATTGTCCTCGGTTTCAGCAACGGCACATCTCCGCAGAGAATAACGGTTAAACCCTGATAAGCAGCTAACACATCCTTTGCTTGTAAAACGGCGTGCCCCGTTCCCAACAGCGGTTTCTGTTCCACAAAGATGCATCCGCTATTGTGAAATTTCTCCCGTATCTTCTGCGCCTGATGACCGATGACGACCACAATTTTTTCGGCACCGGCTCTGCTGGCGGCTTCTATGGAATAATGCAGCAAGGGCTTCCCCGCAAGGATATGGAGTACTTTAGCCAAATCCGATTTCATGCGGATGCCCTTACCGGCCGCTAAAATCAATGCACAAAATTTTTTACCTTTCACCTTATTAATCCTTATCTGAAAAATTTATTTAATTGTGTAACCCAAATTTACACGCACTATTTTTTCGAATAAAAAGAACCGTCATTTTTTTCTACTATTAATCAAAAGTTCCTGAATTCCAGTACCAGCCGAGCTGAAATGCTAGAGAAGTACCCTCCAGTTCAGGTATATCCCACAGGCTTTTTAAGGTAATCCTATACAGCCCCGGCTTCAGTCGGATACTTTTTATTATTCTGTAATAATATGCTTTGTCAGTATCCTTGTTCGGCTTACCATTAACCCACTCAATGCTTCCTCCAACTAATTCACCCACAAAAAGCTTTTCTGCAAAATAAAATCCCTTAACCGCTTCATCCAATCCCATGATTTTAAGTTCTAAGTAAACAGGGACACCATCATTAATAGGAATCCGTTTACCGGATTCATCTCTTCGGGATGCTCCACTACCGACCAATCTTCTGAGACGTTTGCCATCTTCTGCATCCTTAATATAATATTTTAGATATAACTCATAATTTCGATCATGAACTAGCTTCACATCCTGTACCATTGTTGCGCCGGCATGCTGAACTGCAAACGGCACTGCTGGATAGATAGGCGCCGTCGCACAGCCCACTATTATTGATGATAATAAAATAGTAGTTAGAAATAAAATAAAATTGGGAAATGTTCTATTTATTGATTTTTTCACTATGCTGCCCTCCTTAGCACGATGGTTTCAACTATTGAAATATCACCATACATTTTTTCTGGATTCCCGCCTTCACGGGAATGACAAAAACATGGATCAATTCGGAGCTGTTCAAAAATGCTCAGGTGCAAGGCGCGCAAGAACCGTATCGCGAGGCGTATATAGATATACGTTGAGCGATGCGGTTTGCAGCGCAACACAGCAGATGAGCGTTTTTCAACAGCCCCCAATATTATTTAATCGCCAGTTTATCCCATTGCGCCGGAAAAATAACCAATACTTCTTTAATGGATTTCTGGTCGGCATTTTCTATAATAAACGTGATGCCGTTATACTCCAACCTTTCTCTCCTCTGCGGGATTCTGCCCATTCTATTCATTAAAAAACCGCCTAGAGTTTCATAATTACCGTCAGGAAATTTCATTGATAGTACCTGATTTAAATCTTCTATTTCCATGCGGCCGTTGATCAGATACCGCCCGGGAGCGATTCTTTTATATAACTTTTCACCGGTTGTATATTCATCATCGATGCTGCCGACTATTTCCTCTCCTATGTCTTCTATTGTCACGATACCGACGGCGCCTCCATATTCATCAACAACAACAGCCATATGTTCACGCCTTCTTTGCATATCCATTAAAAGTTCACCGGCTTTTTTTGTTTCCGGTACGTAAAATACATCTGTTTGCACACAGGAAGAAATTGTCTTTGCATCATAATTATCATCCGAATTATCTTTATTCTTAATCAAAGTCTCCAAAAGATCAAAGTAATGCAAAATACCTATAATATTATAAACCCTGTCCTGATATACCGGAATGCGCAAATATTTTTTGTTGGTAAAAACTTGAACCGCTTCTTCAATTTTTGCTCCGATCGGCAAAGCCGTCAGCGCCGAAATAGGAACCATTATCTTATCCGCGGTAAGCTCGGAAAAATCGAACACGCGGCCGATCATCTCCCTTTCTGTTTTTAGAATATCACTGCCTTTAATTTTCTCACCCAAGATGAACTTTAAACCTTCTTTGGTTATATAAGAGGCTTGCTTTACTTTCTGACTGGTGGAAATGCGCACTGTTTCTTTAGATATGGCGGCGATAATATAGGCCACCGGATAAAAAACCACTGATGACAAACGGATAAAATAGGCCACTTTGACGGCCATTATCTCGGCATAGTGCTGAAAAACGCTGCGGACAATAATCATGATGAATAAAGTGGGCAGCATAACAATAAGCGATATTTGCTCGCCGCGAACTACTCCAAAAGAAGAAATGAATAGTCCTGTGGCCAGAGTAGAGGCAGTAATTATGGAAAGATTAGTCCCGATAAGTGTTGTCGAAATAAACCACTCCGGCTTTTCCAACAACTTTACTGCCTGTCCGGCCGAAGAAGATCCGCGGCCAGCTAAAAATTTCATTTTATTTATATCCGAAGAATATAGGGCTACTTCGCCGCCGGAATAAAGCGCTTCTAATAGAAGACAAATAAAAATTACAGCAATGATCAAATAGGCATTCATTTTTCTTTAATCTACTCCGGTGGCAATTGCTTTTCTACCCTAACTTTCAATATCCTTGTCCGATCCACATTTTCTATGATAAACATGTAGCCATTGAAATTTATTTGTTCACCCTTAGTGGGCAGTTTTCCAAACAAATGCAAGACAAAACCACCGACAGTATCGAATTCCTCCTCCGGCAGTTGAGCATCCAGTATATTATTTAATTGCTCCATCGGCATTTTGCCGGGAATAATAATTTTATTTTCGTCAATCTCTTCGCAACCGTTATTTACCAATTCGCTATTGCCATAGGCTTCTTCAAATAAGTGTTCCAGAATATTTTCGAGAGTTACCATGCCGGATACCCCTCCATATTCATCAACAACAATTGCAATTTGTGTTCTATTTTCCTGGAAATCATGGAGAAGGCCGTTAAGAGTCTTCTCTTCCGGCACAAAATAAGGTTTCGCCAGTAATTTCTCGATGCCTTTCGATTCCTTAACTCTTTGCGCGTCATTAAGCAGATCTTTGGTAAAAAGTATCCCGGTAATATCGTCGCGGTCATCGGTGTAAATAGGCACCCTTTCGTGTCTTCGTTTAACGACCGCTGATATAATTTCCTCCACAGACATGTCCAAGGGCAGACAAAACATATCCACGCGGGGAATCATAATATCGGTGACCGGTTTATCGCCTAATTCGAATATTCTTTTGATTAATTCTTTTTGAGATTCGTCCACCACGCCTTCACGGCTGCCGGCATCGATCAAAGTCTTGAATTCATCTTCCATTAAAGCGTCGGCATCCAGGATTATATGCTTGCCGTGTTTTTTTAATATAAAACCGGATAATTTTTCCAATGCGGCAACAACAGGATATTCCAGACGGGAAATACCGATCATCAAAGGAGAAACCAGGACCGAAACCTGCATCGGATAAGTTACTCCAAAAGTCTTGGGAATAGCCTCGCCGGCAATCAAGAGCACAACAGTTATAAAAACGATGGAAACCCACTGCCCATTCGCGCCCAATAAACCGATAAAAAGAGATGCCGCTAAAATGGAGATGCTGATATTAACTGCTTCATTACTTGTAACAATAGTGATTAAAAGACGGCGGGGATTTTCGAGTAACCTACCGACAAAAGTCAAAAAGGGGTAGCGGTCTAATTTCATCTTATGCAGATGCAAATCAGTAAGCGAAAGCAAGGCGGCTTCCGCCGAGGAAAAAAACCCGGAAAACAAAAAAAGAACCACGATCATTAGAATATCAGAAGTTATATTCAATATTTAGCACCATTGATAAATTTTCTTATATAATACAACTTATCAGATCGGACAAAAAAAAGATATATTTCTGTCCGTAAATTATTATCTTTAATATAGCATATTTTGCGGTTATTATTCCATTGACATACAAGGCCTTACTTCTTATACTTTCCCCGACATAAATATAATTTCTATCAATATAAACTTTGGGGAATCATAATTTTTCATAATTGTCTGCGCTAAATACTAGTAACATTTAATTCTGATCCCTTATCATATAGTGAAAGGATTTTTTTATGAAAAAAGGATTAATTTTTGTCACAATATTTATTTTTTTGATATGTAATTACGGCTATGCGGATCTTTTGAATTTGCTGAAGGATAATTCAAATGAACCTTCTGCCACAAAGTCAAGTACCAGTAAGGTTGACTTGGGACTTAAAGAAGCGCTTAAAGTTGGAATTAAAAAGACCATTAAGTCGTTAGGGAAAAATAACGGTTATTTCGCGAATCAAAACGTAAAAATATTATTGCCGGAAGACATAAGAAAGACAGAAACAGTTTTACGCGATATTGGTTTAGGTCCCAAGTTAGATGAATTTACCCTCAGCATGAATAGAGCGGCGGAAAAAGCTGCGCCTCTGGCTACTGATATTTTTTTGACGGCCATTACGGAAATATCTTTTGATGATGCCGCCAAAATATTGAAAGGCGGCAATACCGCGGCCACCGATTATCTTAAAAATAAAACGTACATCAAACTGTTTGACTTGTTCCAGCCGGCTGTTCGCCAGGCAATGAATGATTATAAAGTTACCAAAAAGTTTGAAGCAATTAATGATAAAGTTCAAAGTGTGCCATATGTGAACAAGCTTCCAAACATAGACATGGATAAATACGTTTCTTCCAAAGCGCTTGACGGATTATTTTATATGCTCGGACAGGAAGAAGCCAATATCCGTACTAACCCCAAGGCAAGAGTTACAGCGCTATTACAAGATGTATTTAAATAGTTTACGAAATGGAATAACGCTGTAAGCGCTTTAATAATTTTAGGAGATTAGGGAATGTCCAATATAATGCTCATCGGCAACGGCGCCCGCGAGCATGCCATCGCCGAAGCAATTTCACGCTCAGCGTCAAAACCGCGTTTATTTTCCTTTATGAAAACTAATAATCCGGGAATTGCTTCTCTTTCCGAAAAAGTTAAACTTGGTAGTTATTCTGACCTCAAAGCTATCACAAGCTTTGCCACAGAAAACAAAATCGAATTTGCCGTCATCGGCCCGGAAGATCCGCTCAACAATGGCGTGGTCGATGCTCTGGTGAAAATCGGCATTCCAGCGGTCGGCCCCAACAAAAGTCTGGCCCGGCTGGAGACTTCCAAATCGTTTACCCGCAATCTGGTAAGTAAATACAGTATTCCCGGCAATCCGCAGTTCAAAGTTTTTACATCAATGGATGGCGTAGAAACTTTCTTAAATAAATTGGGAGGCATTGTCCTTAAACCGGATGGACTGACCGGCGGTAAAGGCGTGTTGGTTCAGGGCGATCATTTCGCCACTAAGGATGAGGCGCTAAAATTGTGCGCGCAAATATTAAAGGACAGCTCATCGGTGATTGTTGAAGAAAAATTTGACGGCGAGGAATTCTCGCTACAATGTTTGTGCGATGGGAAAACTGTTGTGGCAACACCGCTGGTGCAGGATCACAAAAGAAGATTTGATGGCGACCGCGGCCCCAATACCGGCGGCATGGGTTCGTATTCCCTGGCTAATCATTCATTGCCCTTTTTAAAACCAGAAGACACTTTGGCTGGCTTGGAAATAACACGTCATGTCGCGGCGGCGCTACTGAAAGAAACCGGCAGCCCATACAAAGGCGTCATGTATGGCGGATTTATTGCTACTAAAACTGGCGTAAAGCTTTTGGAATATAACGCGCGTTTCGGTGATCCAGAGGCGATGAATATCTTGCCGCTTTTAAAGACAGATTTTGTGGAAATCTGCCGTCATATTATTGATGGAAAATTGGATAAATTGAAAATAGAATTTGAGCCCAAGGCAACCGTCTGCAAATATGTTGTACCGAAAGGCTACGGCCTGCCCGCTGATCATCCCGATGCCATATCATCGCGCGCGAAGATTGAAGTGGGCGACGTAGGCAAAGCAAGGCTTTACTATTCATCCGTGGATAAGAAAGAAGACGGTCTGTATTTGAGTTCGTCACGCGCCATTGGTATTGTCGGCATTGCCGACACCTTAGAAGAAGCCCGCAGAATTGCCGAGAAAGGCGTTAAAGCTGTCAAAGGGCCGGTTGCCTACCGCACCGACATCGGCACTGATTCACTGATTCAGAAGCGCATTGATCACATGAAGAAGATACGGAAGGACTAACCGGTGTGTTGCCCAAATACCCTTTTCACTTGCCTGAGAGCGCTTTGAATAAAGCTAAGACTTGCTTCAGGCAACGACAAAACTCGCCTTCGGCTCAAACAGTTGTCATTGCTGATCTTCCGCTTCGCCAAGATTATTAGGCAAAACGCTTTCAATGGCCGCTCAAATGGATAGCTTTGGGCAACAGCATATATATAAACTGGAGCGTCCAGCAGGGCCGTGATTGGCTTTAGCGACTGGTTATGTGAGCTTTTTTATCATTGGCTCCCAGTTGTTCAAGTACTCTGAAAAATCCCTGCTACCTTTATCCGGTCCGTTATAATTTCCGTCAACGATTGAATTTGTATCTTTTTTCTTTAACCCTCGAGTCTCCCAGCATTGCGGACTTTTACTTTTAGTAACCCAAAGATAGGTCTGGATTAGTTTATCTTTAGGATGTAAAATGTTAAATCTTTTTTTTAATTCAGCGGGAGAAATAATCACATACTGCATATTTTTCTGGTCGAAAGCATGTAGAACAAAAACCCAAATATCAGCTAGTGATTTTTCAATTTTTTCTCTGTTTAGTGTCCACCAACCGCACGAAATCAATTTATTCTGATATTCTGGTCTTCCGTGTGTAATAAGGAAGTCCTTAGAAAATTTTACTTGGATAGATACTGTTTTGGTGTTGTCTTGGTTCGTAATAAGTAGGTCAACCCCTGTGTCTTTTGATGGTATCCAAACATTAAACTTATTTTTTAGATTTTGTTCGATATGAGAACCAACAAGATACTCACCTGCATGAATTGTAAATATTGGTTGCATTATTTCTCCTTGCCCAATAACGAAAAAATCAGCCGGAGTGAAGCGATCGGCTGTATTGATTTTGTTAGCTTTTCTATTTCAATTTTGGTGACTTTTTCTTGTCGTTAAATTTGGGTAGCTCCTTAAATCTCTTTTTATATTCAGCAAAGCAATAATATTCCAGCCATGCAATTTCACCCATTTTTAATAAATCTTTTGGATCATTTGATTTTACGTCACACACAACCGGACAGACTGAAACAAACAATTTTGGGGTGAGATTTTTATAGTATTTGTATTCATATAAAAAGCGCTCAGCTCCACCATGTCCGCTTTTTCCAATTATTGTGTTGTCAAATTGTTTCAACCTTGATTTCAAGCCACCACCTGAATTTGTCATGCCAAAATATTTTATTTCTTCAACCAATGTATATTTTGTATTGGACAAATCTTTTTCCGATACGGCAAGTGCATAAACACCGGGATTTTTTATACCGGTTAGTTTATCTCTTTTTGACCAGCTTACCCATTTTGAAAATTTTGGTCTCATCATTTTTATTTGCAGCTAACAATTAATATACGCAATCTTTAGAATCTTGTTCTTGGTGCGAAATCTCTTTTGAGAATGGTTTATTTTGTACAGAATATATCTTGGAAAATCAATGAAATATTAATTATTGAATTTTGAAAGCAGAATACATGAGATTACCACGACGCCTGAGAGGCGTCTCGTAATGACAAAAAAATCCGGCGCAATTACTGTTTACCCCCTATTTTTTACTTTGAACTTTTGAACTTTTTTACGCCATCACTTTCGACAGCTTGAGAAAATTTGCATCTAACGCAACGTTCCACTTTTCGATCGTGGGCTTGATGCTTTCCATCAATGCGGAAATATCGCCCTCGATTGTAACAGATTTTATTTTATCTCCCTGCGCAATCTGGTTGACAACATTCTGGTCGGCATCACTCATTACCTCGCCAAATATGGTATGCTTACCGTCGAGCCAGGGCGTGGCGATATGGGTAATGAAAAACTGGCTGCCGTTGGTTTGTGGGCCGGCATTGGCCATCGAAAGAATACCCGGTTTATTATGGCGCAACTCCTTGACAAATTCATCCTGAAATTTATACCCGGGACCGCCGCGGCCATCGCCTGCCGGGCAGCCGCCCTGAATCATAAAATCGGGAATAACCCGGTGAAATTTTAAATTATTATAATAGCCGCGTCGCGCCAGATTAACAAAATTACCTACGGTGATCGGCGTTTTGTCGGCAAATAATTTTAAGCGAATTGTTCCTTTTTCGGTCTCCATAACTGCAATCAGCTTATTTGTCATAACATTCTCCTTCTCTTTCGGGTGAACGAGACCTTAGATATTACGTGTTGATCTGTCAAGGTAAAAACTGTCTTGCAATTACATTTCCAATGCGCTAATTGGACAGGCACAATTATATTATAAAAGTTTTGTCTACAGGAGAAATGTCAATTATGAACCAAATCAAAAGGGCACTGATCAGCGTCACCGATAAAACAGGCATTGTGGAATTTGCCAGGAAACTCTCCTCATTTGGCGTGGAAATCCTTTCTACCGGCGGGACAGCAGCCCAGCTCAGAAAAAGCAGCATCAAAGTAAAAGATGTTTCCGAATATACCGGTTTTCCGGAAATGATGGATGGACGACTGAAAACTCTGCATCCAAAAATTCATGGTGGTTTGCTTGCCTTGCGCGATAATCCCGAACACATAAAAACCATGAAGAAACAGGGAATTGAACCAATTGATATGGTTGTCATCAATCTCTACCGTTTTGAAGATACCGTAGCCAAAGAAGGTTGCACATTAGAGGCGGCCATCGAAAATATTGATATCGGCGGCCCGACCATGCTGCGCGCTGCGGCCAAAAATTATCGCTTTGTCAGCGTCATTACCGATCCGGCGGATTACAGTTTAATCCTGAAAGAAATGGAAAAAACAGGCGGCAAGATTTCGGAGATCACAAATTTCAATCTGGCGGTAAAAACATTTCAGACCACGGCCCGCTATGACGGCGCCATCTCTAATTATTTAGGAACAATATCACCGGAAGGTACCAAAAAGGAATTCCCCGATACCTTTACGGCTCAGTATTCCCTGGCGCAAAGTCTGCGTTACGGAGAAAACCCGCATCAGAAAGCGGCATTTTACCGGGAAAACGACCCGACACTGGCGGCCATCTCCAACGCCAAACAACTTCAGGGCAAAGAACTCTCTTATAACAACATTATGGATAGTGATGCCGCGTGGCTTTCCATATCTGATTTTCAACTGCCCGCCGCCGTTATCATCAAACATGCCAATCCTTGCGGTGCGGCAACAAGTTCCAGCGGCCTGGTGGAGGCCTACAAAAAAGCCCTGGCTACAGACCCTGTTTCCGCCTTCGGCGGCATTGTCGCCTTCAACCGTCCGGTGGATAAAGCCACAGCGGAAGAACTGGCCAAAATATTTCTGGAAGTCATCATGGCACCGGCTTTTGATCCTGCGGCCGTCGAAATTCTGAGCTCAAAGAAAAACGTCCGCCTGCTCGAGATACCTACCGCATCAGGCAAATTTGTTTCCGGCTTTGATTTTCGCCGCGTGGCCGGGGGATTGCTGGTTCAGGAACGCGATACTATCCCGTTTAATATCCGTCAGGCCAAAGTCGTCACCAAAAGAAAACCTACTGATGAAGAATATCAAGCGCTCGATTTTGCCTGGCGCGTGGTCAAGCATGTTAAATCCAATGCTATCGTTTATGCCACCAAAGATCAACTGGTCGGCGTCGGCGCCGGTCAGACCAGCCGGGTGGATTCGGTGAAAATCGCCAAAATGAAAGCTGTACTACCCACCAAAGGCTGTGTGCTGGCATCGGACGCTTTTTTCCCTTTCCGCGACGGTATTGATATAGCCGCTGAAGCCGGAATTACCGCGATTATCCAGCCGGGCGGTTCCGTCCGTGATGAAGAAGCGATTCAGGCGGCGGACGAACACGGCATCGCCATGATCTTTACCGGTGTAAGACATTTCAAACACTAAATAAGGAGCTGATCGTGAAAACAAAAAACGCCAAAAAGGAAAAAGTTTTAGTGAGTGTTGTCATGGGCAGTGATTCCGATTTGCCTATCATGACCGAGGCGGTTAAAATTCTCGATGAGTTTGCGATTGGATATGAGCTCATCCTGACATCGGCGCACCGCACACCGGAGAGGACAACAAAGTTTGCCCAAGCGGCTGCCCAGCGAGGCGTCCAGGTCATCATCGTCGGAGCAGGTGCTGCAGCTCATCTGGCCGGTGTAATTGCCGCACAAACATCTTTGCCGGTTATCGGCATTCCTATTGACGCTACCTCTTTGCACGGTCTCGACGCTCTTCTTTCCACCATCCAAATGCCCGGCGGCGTGCCTGTAGCTTGTATGGCCATCGGCAAAGCTGGAGCCAAGAACGCCGCTTTGTTTGCTATCCGTATCCTCGCTCTTGCCGACAAATCAATTGATTCTAAGCTCTCAGCTCATATTCAGAAGATGGCGTTGGAAGTGGAAAAAAAGCAGGAAAACCTTTCATGCCGGAAATCCTGAAAGTCAGTGACAAAAACACAAAAGAGGAAATACTGACCAAGGCCGCGCAAATTGTTGCCCAAGGCGGCGTTATTGCGTATCCGACCGAAACTTTTTACGGATTAGGCGCGGATGCGACAAATGAAAAAGCCGTAAATAAAATTTATAAAATTAAAGGCAGAAATTTCATAAATCCCATATCCATAATTATTGGACGAACTGAAAATCTTTATCCTCTGGTCCAGAGTGTCCCCCCGTCCGCCCAAAAGCTGATCCAAGCATTTTGGCCGGGAGCGCTGACCATCATTTTTCAGGCTTCGAATAAAATATCACCGCTTCTGACAGCCGGCACGGGCAAAATTGGAGTGCGTGTTTCCGCAAGCTATGCTGCTCAGGTAATTGCGCAAAAGTTGAAACATCCTCTTACCGCCACCAGCGCTAACTTATCCGGCAAACCCGAATGCTCGCGAGCTTCTGAAGTTGCCCAACAAATCGGAACCAAGATTGACGCTATTGTCGATTTTGGTCCCACAACCGGCGATAAAGTTTCCACCATTATCGATGTTACCTGTGATCCCCCGGAAATCCTGCGCGAAGGAACAATAACCCGGCAATCAATTCAAAATATTTTAGGAATATCGAAGGCTTTTAACAGCGATTAAGGCCAGATCAATTAACTGACTTGTTTTTTAAAGAAGCCGTTCCGCACCAATTGTAGTTACCGTGGTTTTAATGACACCAGGAGGTTCATGGGTAAAAACGATCATGAAAGGGATTTGTCCGTTAGGCACAATTTTGTCATTGGAATTATTATTGCCTTCCGGCCTCGAAAGCCTTCTTAAAATCTCTTCTTCAGGCAAATTCATGAGTTCATCATCGGTCAGAACATTTCCGGCATAACTTGTGCGTTCACCTAAAACCACGGCAAAGTCATCAACAATCGCCCCTTTAATGACTATCCTGGAAATAGGATAATCGGCCTGATTTACTGCCGTACCTTCCATAACTCGAATTTGTCCCAGAACATAGTTATTCATCATTCGTTGCCGAATGTCTTGTAACTTGACTTGTCCGATAACAATTTCCGGCCGCACTGGTTCCTGTTCACCAATATACTTATTGGCAATTTTGATGAAACGGTCGCCCAGTTGCGGGAAAATAACGAAATAAATTACAACGGGGATGATTACGATCACCAAAACAGCCCATACAATAACCTTCCATGTTTTTCGTGAACTTTTTCTGGATAACGGCTTTTGCTCAAAATCTTCAACTTTTTCCCTTAAATCACGAAATGCTGCGTTTCTTTCTGCGCTCATGAAATTTTCTTTACTACTGTCTTCCCTGCGTGTTTTTTCTATCTCCAGGTTTACTTTATCGTTCACCGTCTTTTTTACTTCCATGACATTATCGAGAAAACGAACAACATCTTCATCCCGATCGGAGACCGGAGGGACTTCCTTAGTCAAATCAGTGCTTCTTTTTGCCGGCATGCGTTCTTCCGAAAAAACAGACTCAGGGACTAATGGTGTTTTTATTTCCTGCTTTATAGTGAGCGGATTATCCTGAAAGAAAACGTGCTGGCAACGACTGCAGCGCATCCACATGCCATCGCCTTGCATCATAGCATCATCAAAATAAAATTTTGTCCGACATTGCCTGCACTGAATGATCATTCACTATCCTTTTTTTACGGCATAATAACATAAATCTCGGGCAAAAAGCGGTACCGCTCGGAAAAGTCTAATCCATAACCAACTAAAAATCCATCATCTATTGTAAAGCCTACATAATCAGCTTCAAAGGATACTTTTCTCTTTTTGCGTTTATCTAACAGAGCACATACCTTAAGTGAATGGGGATTTCTTTCCTTAAGCCATTCGACCAGATATTTTAAGGTCAAACCTGTGTCAATTATGTCTTCTACAATCAGTATATCTCTACCGCTAATGGAAGTTTCTATATCCTTTGTCATTACTGTTTTGCCTGAGCTTTCTGAACCTGAGCCATAACTGACCACGCGGACGAAATCGATCCTGCAGGGAATGCTCAAGGCTCGGACTAAATCAGCCATAAAAATGAACGCCCCTTTAAGAATGCCGATGACGATCAATTCACGGCCGGTGTAATCACCGGATATCTGATTAGCTAACTCTTTTACGCGCTTTTGAATCACCTTATCAGGAAAAAGGATTTCCTTGGACATCTCGTTCATTATGACGTTTCTCTTTTAATTATTTCAGGCCGTACACTACCCAATATGAGTATTATCTGTCAATAAAAATCAAAAAGCGCTCTGATAAGTGGAAATAAAATTTTCAATATTCGATGAAACCAGTTTTTCCGCCAATTTAATTTCCTGAGTATTTTTAAAGGCGGAAGACAAACTCAAGAATATTCTATCAAATTTTGATATTTCCTTACCTAACCTTGCATAATCAATATAACTAATCATGTATTGCGATCCATCAAAGTAATATTTGCCCAGCCTGTTCACATCCGGAGAACGAAACGGCCAGGTGATTTTCCAATCAAAATATTGACGGGCAATACTTTTTAGCGCCGCGTTATCAAATACTTCCGGTTTAAGTTCCCCGCCAACCTTATCGGCGAGTATTCGAAAATATGTTTTTACCAGGTCTATGTCTGTCAGACAAAGGCCGTAAAGATACCAATCATCAATTATTTTTATCAGCATTTGAGCTTGAGACGTGGAGATAAAATGATGGCTGGGACAAAGATGCCCGGCACAAAGTTCTTGGCCATAAAACGAAACAGTGCGCAAATCAATTCCTGAGTTTTGCGCCGGATGCAAGAGACAGCCTACCCTCCTCTCCTCGCTATCCAGAAAACCAAGATATTCGCAGCAATAAATTACCTCATATCTCTTTTTAAAATCTTCGTTGTTTAATGTTTCGCCGGCATAATATTCTATATCGCCCGGTCTTTTCACGAATTTACGAAAACGCTGTGTACGTATACGTAACCTTTCTTTAAGAGAAGAACGAGAGCTATTCACATAATTATACAAACCGCAACAAGCACCGCATGATTTCTTATCATCAGGCTGACAAAGGATGACTAAATTATTATCCGCTTTCAATTAAACACCTTATGTTTTTCGGACAAATAATGGCCGGAAAAACAGCTAAATACCTTATACTACTTCCTTATTTAACGGCTCACTCAAACACAATAGTTTTTGATCCATAAACAAGTATTTTGTTTTCCAGATGCAATCGCAAAGCCCGCGCCAGTACAACTCTCTCTAAATCCCTGCCCTTCATTTGAATATCGGCGATCGCATCACGGTGGCTTATTTTAATCACATCCTGAGCAATAATAGGCCCTTCATCCAGATTTTCCGTCGCGTAATGCCCCGTCGCACCGATAATTTTCACGCCGCGATCATAAGCCTGCTGATAAGGATTACCCCCGGTAAAAGCCGGCAAAAAAGAATGATGGATATTAATTATCTTATGGGGATAATATCCAATAAATTTTCCGGAGAGAATTTGCATGTAGCGCGCCAGAACTACCAAATCAATTTTCAAATCCTTTAATAATCCTAATTCCCGTTCTTCTTGTTGTTTCTTATTTTTTGCCGTAATCGGGAAATGATAAAATTTAAGACCAAATTGCTCGACCGACTCACGAGCATCCGGATGATTACTGATAACAACTTGTATTTTAGCATTCATTTCCCCCATTCGCTGACGCAGAATTAAATCGTTAAGGCAATGGAGATGGCGAGAAACAAATACGGCAATAAACGGCACGTAATCCGTAAAATGCAAATTCCATTTCATGTGTAATTGTTTCGCTAATTGTGCAAAAGCCGCCGGAATTTCTTCCCGGCTAAGCTTAAAACCGTCCAGTTCCCATTCGATCCGCATAAAGAAAAGTTTTCCTCTTTTAGAGGTATGCTGATCGGCATGGACAATATTTCCATGGTGATTAAAAATAAAATTGGAAATCTTGGCAACAAGCCCTTTATTATCGGGACAGGATAAAAGTAAAACGGCATTGACATCATTCATACAACGGCTTCATTTTCATTAATTTTGAGACTTGCAGTTATCTATTAAATATAGAAGGATTAGCGTTGCAGGTCAAGAGTAAAAATGGTAAGAACAGCACCCCTGTATGGAATCGTGCTCGGAATATAAAACAAATGAAATTAATTGAAGAAATAAACCTGCCCAACGGCCTGAAGTTGGATATCTTTGATTTATCGCGTCCCATAGCTGCCGACACGGTTAAGGTGGAAATTTCCGTTCAGTCCAAAATAGATTTAAAAAAATCTTATTTCCCCAACTCCCGCGATTATCATCAGGTAAAAATAATCTTTGGCGATAATTTTTACTACGAATACAAAATGGAAAGATCTTTTGTGGCTAAAGAAAATCAAGAGGCTATCCGCGAGGAATTACTCTGTACGTTTAAAAGCAATTCTTTGCATTACCTTTCTTCCGTAAATTTTCCACAAAAGTTCGCCCTGGCTACCCTCAAAGATATCAAAAACAATCCTTACAAATATAAACGTAAACCGGAAACCGAAGCATGACTGATAATAAATTCGACGGGCTTTTACTTAACGTCGAGAAGCCCAGCCGTTACATAGGCAACGAAGTAAATGCCATTCACAAAGACAAAAAAGAAGTGAGCTTCCTTCTTGCCTTTCCGGATACATATGAAGTAGGCATGTCGCATCTCGGTTTGCAAATTTTATATTCCGTTTTGAACGAAATTCCGTATGCGCAGGCGGAAAGATGTTTTGCGCCCTGGCCGGATAGGGAAAGTCAACTGCGCTTACGAAGATTACCGTTGACATCCTTAGAATCACAAACACCCATAATAAATTTTGACATTGTCGGTTTCTCTCTTCAGTATGAACTATCCTATACCAATGTGCTGAACATGCTGGATTTGGGCGGGATACCACTTGCTCGTGTCGAACGCAAAGATAACCATCCCCTGATAATTGCCGGAGGCCCTTGTTGTTTTAATCCGGCACCTCTGGTCAGCTTTATCGATGCCTTTGTCATCGGTGAAGGAGAAGAAATCGTTTCAGAAATTGCAGCAGCAATCCGCACCGGCAAAAAGAAAAAAATCCCCAAGCATGATTTGATCGAGCAACTGGCACAAATTTCCGGCATTTATGTTCCTGCCGTTCATGGGAGAAATCAGCTCATCAAAAAAAGAATAGTTGCCGACCTTAATTTATGGCCGCATCCCATAAATCCTGTTGTTCCGCTTATGCAAACGATTCACGACCGCATCATTTTGGAAATAGCGCGCGGCTGCACGCGGGGATGCAGATTCTGCCAGGCGGGAATGATTTGGCGTCCTTACCGGGAAAGAAACGCCTCTTTGCTTGTGCCGATGGCCGAAAAATTATTAGCGGTAACCGGTCATGACGAAATATCTCTTTTATCCTTGAGTTCAGGGGACTATAGCTGCCTTGAATTTTTGATAAAAACCATGATGAAACAGCATTATTCCAAAAGAGTGGCTTTGGCTTTGCCCTCGTTGCGCGTAGAGTCGCTGACCGGAATATTAATTGAAGAAATCAAGAAAACCCGTAAAACCAGTTTCACGCTGGCACCGGAAGCCGGAACAGATAAAATGCGCCGGATAATAAATAAAGGCAACACCGCCCACGATTTGATTTCTATAGTCGATAAAATATTCGCCGCCGGCTGGAAATCGATCAAGCTCTATTTCATGCTGGGTCTTCCTTATGAAACGCAGGAAGATTTGGAAGGAATTATAGAGTTGAGCCATCAGGTTCTGAAGGCGGCAAAAAAACGTGGACAGGTCACCATTAGCCTTTCCACCTTTGTACCTAAACCGCATACGCCTTTTCAATGGGAAAAACAGATTTCTTTGGAAGAAACTTATAGCAAGCAGGACTTCTTACGCCGGCGGGTAAGAGACCGCAATCTCAGCTTGAAATGGCATGACGCAAAAATGAGCTTACTGGAAGGAATGTTTTCACGCGGCGATGAAAGATTGGGAGAGCTTTTGGAAAAAGCCTTTATTAAAGGATGCCGTTTCGATGGTTGGACCGAGCTTTTACGCTTTGATATCTGGCAGGAAGCAATGGCTGAACTGGGCATTAATCCTGAAGACTACCTGCGCGAACGCGAGATAAACGAAAATCTTCCGTGGGATAACATTGACTGCGGCGTGAGCCGACGATTTCTGTTGCAAGAAAGAAAAAAATCGGCGCAAGCGTCGGCAACTGAAGATTGCCGGTTTGCCAATTGTCAAAACTGCGGGGTTTGTGATTTCTCGACAACAAAAAATATCTTTGCCGAGGCAGAGGGAACTCAAGAGATTATCCCATCACCGCCAAAAGTCACTACTGCCGCAAATGAGAAAATTTACCGTTTTATCTTTAACAAACTGGGAAGAGCACGGTTTTTATCTCATCGTGAACTTTCCACGGCCTTGATCCGCTCCTTGCGCCGCAGTAGTCTTGCTCTTGTTTATTCTTCCGGCTATCATCCGCATCCTAAAATATCTTTTGCCACAGCTACCCCAGTAGGAATGGAAAGCAGGGAGGAATACATGGACATAACCGCGATGGAATATCCGGCCGATTTAAATTTATTAAAAAATGAAATTAATTCAGCCCTGCCCCGGGGCATTGAAGTCATCGAAATCAAGCTGCTTTCTGCCAGCGCAAAAGCGCTAGCCCAAGCGCTATACGGATTTATCTACGAACTATATTTACCGGCAGACATCGATGATGACCGGCTTAATAAAATTAAAGAAAACATAAAAAAATTTCTGGCAGCAGCATCATTTAAAATTCAAAGGATATCCAAGGGAAAACCCGTAATTAAAGACATCCGCTCTTTTGTAGAAAGCATGAATCTTAATGCCGATGAAAAAAGAATTGAAGCCACAGTGCTATATACGCAGAAAGGATCGGCAAGGCCTTTTGATATTATTATCCATGTTCTGGGTTACAACAAAGAAGAAGCCGGACAAATCTATTTTACTAAAATAAAAACTTTGTTTTTTTGACATTAACTTAGCAACTAAGCAATTAATTACCTTCCCCTTGAACCATTTTTATTCAATAGGGAATCAAACAGACTGGGAGAGCTAATGACCTTATTCCTCGGAAAAAGAGCGCCTTGATATTAATATGGCGTGGTCATAAAATGCTTGATCACTGTTAATAAAGTCGAACTTCTATGTCGGCTAAATAATGCTGGCTTTCTTCCTCGTGTTTGCTCAGTTCTTCATAGAGCATCATGACGGTATTCACATACACCTCGCTGTGGTTATAATGCCACACTGCATCGCGTTTTCTCTCGGTGGAAGCATACTCAAACCAGCCCGAGCTTTTCAGGTAATTGCCCATGGTTGCTATTGCATCTTTCATATTAAATGGATCGATTATGCCGTCACCGTCTCCGTCAACACCGTAGTTCCGAAACGTAGAAGGGATAAATTGGGCCGGCCCCAAAGCTCCGGCAAATGATCCCATTATATTCAAGGGATCAATTCCCAAGTTATTGGCTATAAGAGCAAGGTGGTAGAGTTCAGATAATGCCCAATGCGCCCTTTTGTACGCCCTGGCAATGGTGGCTTGATCATGGAGCAGTGGATACTTATCAGCATATGCTTGCTGTATTTGACTGAAGTAGTCCGGGTCGAGCAACATACCCAGGTTGGCGTAAGCTGTAACAACATTATAACGCATGGGATAGGTTCCCAGTCTCGATTCTACTATGAGAATTGCCGTGATGATGCGGGGAGATGTTCCAAAACGTTTCTCCACGTAAGACAATGATTCGGCATATTCCTTAATGAAAGCCCGGCCGTCTTCGATATATTTGGGGTCAATACGCATGATCACCGGTTCTTCTTCGGTTCCCTTGGGACTCGCGTAGAAAAGGTTCTGGATAACTATATCCGGTTGAAGAGTTATTCGGGGATCATTTATCATGCTCCTAACCTGTGCTTTATCCAATCCCTCTTCCACCAGGCGCTCTTCGATGAACTGCCTCGATAACTCGCTTGCTGCCCATGACGAGACGGAGAATAACAAAAAAATCATTATGATTATAAAATACGCTATTGCCTTTTTCACACCTTAACCATTTTTACCGCAACCTTATTTTCACTCAATCATTTTTGAAATTACAGTCTTATTTTACATCCTCTAAGCTTTATACGCAAGATTATTTAATATTAATGCATTATGTCGGCCAAAAAATATCTGGTTAATTAAATTATATTGACAAACAGACATAAATTATTTATAAGCTTCGACCTCAATTACATAATCAAGGATAGCCTAATGTATGCAGTAATAAAAACAGGGGCAAAACAATACAAAGTCAGCGAAGGCGATGTTTTATCCGTAGAAAGGCTGGAAGGCGAGAAAGGCTCGGAAGTAGTTTTTAAAGAAGTTCTAATGGTCTCCGGCGATAAGAGCATGAAAATCGGTAAACCTTTTGTGGGTGGCGCCAAAGTCATAGGCGAGATCATCGCGCAAAAGCAAGGTCCGAAAATTCACGTTTACCACATGAAACGCCGCAAGGGTTTCCACAAGAAAACAGGGCATCGCCAAGAATTAACCAGCATGAAAATAAAGAAGATTTCGATTTAGCGGAGGAAGTAATGGCACATAAAAAAGGTCAAGGAAGTTCCCGCAATGGTAGAGACAGTAATTCGCAGCGGCGCGGCGTAAAAGTGTTTGGCGGCGAGAATATCCATGCGGGATCGATCATCGTGCGGCAGGTGGGAACAAAAATCCACCCGGGAAACAACGTAGGAATGGGTAAGGATTTCACTCTTTTCTCCCTGATTACCGGGATTGTAAAATTCGAGAGACTCGACAAAACTAGAAAAAAAGTAAGCGTTTACGCATCATGAAAGATGGTCTAAATATTTTTTATTTTAAAGGCGCTGATAAAACAAGCGCCTTTTTTTTGTGAAGATTTATGAAATTTGTTGATGAAGCAAAAATTTATATCAAAGCCGGACACGGTGGCCGCGGATGCGTGAGTTTTCGGCGGGAAAAGTTTGTGCCTCGCGGCGGCCCTGACGGTGGTGACGGAGGCAAAGGCGGAGATATCTTTTTTCGCGCCGACCAAAGCCGCCGCACTCTGCTGGATCTAAAATACCAACAACACCATGTTGCTAAAAACGGCGGCCATGGCTCAGGAAACAATCGCACCGGGAAGAGCTCAAGCGACCTAGAGATTATAGTGCCGGTAGGAACGATCCTTAAAGACGCCGAAACTCACGAGGTACTTGCCGATTTATCCGAGGTTGGTCAAATTTATGTTGCCGCACACGGGGGCATCGGCGGCAAAGGCAATGCTCATTTTGTCACTTCTACCCATCAAACGCCGCGCTTTGCCCAGGAAGGCATGGAAGGCGAAGAGCGCTGGGTTAAACTGGAGCTTAAGCTTCTGGCCGATGTCGGCATTATCGGTTTTCCCAACGCCGGCAAATCAACTTTTATTTCCCGCGTATCCGCGGCTAAACCAAAAATTGCCGACTATCCTTTCACCACTCTCACGCCGCACCTGGGTGTTGTCCAGTATGCAGACCATAAGAGCTTTGTTCTCGCCGATATACCCGGGCTTATCTCCGGCGCGCATAAGGGTTTAGGCATGGGCATACAATTCTTGAGACATGTGGAACGAACATCACTGCTGCTGCATATAATTGATATCTCCATCGAACCAAAAACTGACGCCTGGTCTAACTATACTGCAATTAATAAGGAGCTGGGCCATTACAATCCGCAATTATTGGATAAGCCGCAAATAGTGACTTTAAACAAGATTGACCTTCCCTTTGTTAGAGAGATAGCTAAAAAAGAAGTTGCGCTATTCAAAAAAAAGCGGATAATACTTCATCTTTTTTCCGCTGTCACCGGAGAAGGAATACAGGAAATATTAAAAAATATAATCACTATACTAAATCAAGTAAAACACTAATGCAACAATGAAGAATATCCGCCAAGAAACTTTTTCGAGCGCAAAAAAAATACTGATCAAGGTAGGCTCGGCAGTACTGTCCGGCACTGACGGTCTCGACCTCAAGATTATTCATTCACTTGTTAAAGAGATGTCCGATCTGGTGCGTCATGGTTATTCCGTTGTGCTGGTAACTTCCGGCGCGATAGTTTCAGGAAAACATCGCCTGAATATAACCGGCAAATTAAAAAGCATTCCTGAAAAACAAGCCGCGGCGGCCATCGGCCAGGGAAGATTAATGCGGGTGTATTCCAAATCTTTTGAAAAAAACGGCCTTTACGTCGCCCAGCTTCTTCTGACACTTTCCGACCTCACCGATCGCCAGAGATATTTAAATATCCGTAATACTCTTTCCACTTTGATGGAGTGGGGCGTTACCCCTATTATCAACGAAAACGATTCTGTCGCCGTGGACGAGATAAAATTTGGCGACAACGACAATCTTGCCGCGATGATCGCCAATATCATCGAAGCCGATCTTTTTATCAATTTGACGAGTACTGCCGGACTTTATGATTGCAATCCGGCGGAATTCAAGAAAGCCAAGCTTATTTCTCTAGTCAGTGAATTCACCGGCGAAATTGAATCCTCCGCCACCGAAGAAACTACAGCAGTGGGAATGGGTGGTATGAAAAGTAAAATTTTAGCCGCCAAAAAAGTTGCCTCCATCGGCATTCCCTGCGTTATCGCTCCCGGTAAAAAGAAAAAAGTTTTAGCTGACATTCTGGCAGGAAAAGAAATCGGAACGCTTTTCCTTCCTATGGCTGATCGACTAAACAGCAAGAAATATTGGATTGCCTTCACCTTAGATCCCCGCGGTAAATTAGTTATTGACGATGGCGCGAAGAAGGCATTACTGGAAAAAGGCAAAAGTCTTCTCCCTTCAGGAATTGTTGATGTAGAAGGAGATTTTGATTTGGGCGATCCGGTAAGCTGCGTTGACCGCGAAGGAACATCTCTAGCCAAAGGTCTCGTCAATTATAATTCCGCTGAAATCCGCAAAATCAAGGGTTTAAAAACTTCCCAAATAAGCCAGGTTCTGGGGCACAAAGATTACGATGAAGTCATCCACCGCGATAATCTGGCTATAACTAAACAAAATTTCAGAAAATAACTTTAAGTTTAAAAAATGATAATAAAGTAATCATTTACGCATAGTCTTTTAGAGAGTGTGACCCATAATGGAGACCATTGATTCACAACATAAGAATAGCTTAACGCACAGATTCTGGCACAAACTTGTCGGCGAACCGCGTAATGTAAATGAGCCATCCATCTTTCATAAAATATCCCTCATTCCCATCCTGGCCTGGATCGGCTTGGGCGCTGATGGTTTATCTTCTTCATCATACGGCCCGGAAGAAGCATTCAAGGCTCTTGGCGCTCATTCCTATATTGCCATCCTCATCGGTCTCGCCACGGCGTTTACCGTTTTTATTATAGCTTATGCCTATACGCGCATAATTGAACATTTCCCGCAAGGCGGTGGCGGTTACATTGTATCGACAAAAACCATCAGCGATAGCGCCGGCGTAATATCGGGAAGCGCATTGATTATTGACTACATGCTGACAATTACGGTTTCGCTGGTTTCCTGTGGCGATGCTATTTTCAGTTTTCTGCCGGTCACTTATCAAAAATACAAACTGATATTCGTCGCTTTTCTTATTTTTGCACTCATCATCATGAATTTGCGGGGCATCAAGGAATCCGTCATGATTCTCGCGCCTATATTCTTTGTTTTTGTTCTAACCCATATTTTGCTGATTGGTTATGGTTTATTCACTCATGTCGATCAATTTAGGACCGTCTCCAGCCAGTTTAACAGCAGTTTCCGTCAGGATATTGCCTCAATCGGCTTTGTCGGCATACTGGCAATTTTTCTACGCGCCTTCTCTCTGGGGGGCGGTACATATACAGGAATAGAAGCAGCATCGAACGGAATGCAGATTATGCGAGAGCCAAAAGTTCAGACGGGAAAGCGGACAATGGCTTACATGGCCATATCGCTCGCCTTCACCGCCGCCGGCTTATTGATTTGTTATGCACTCTTTCATATACAACCGGTTGAAGGCAGAACATTAAATACCATTCTTGCCGGCGGAGTATTCGCCAATTGGTCTTGGGGAGCACAGCTTGCACTAATAACCATACTTTCCGAAGGCGCTTTACTTTTTGTAGCCGCTCAAGCAGGTTTTGTCGATGGACCACGTGTTATGGCCAACATGGCAACTGATTACTGGCTGCCGCATCGCTTCGCCATGCTCTCCGAAAGGCTTACCATGCAAAACGGCATCTTACTGATGGGAGGCGCATCGATTATACTGCTGTTCTATACGCATGCCTCCATTTCCGCTCTTGTTGTTATGTACTCAATCAATGTTTTTCTAACATTTTCCCTATCTCAGTTCGGCATGATCCGCTTTTTTCTTCAGGATAAAGAAAAAGATAAAAACTGGAAAAGACATATAATCATCCATGTAATCGGTTTTATTCTCTGCGTGACGATACTTTGCATAACTGTTTATGAAAAATTTGGGGAAGGCGGCTGGGCTACATTAGTAATAACGTCCGTTCTCATTGGTTCATGTTATTTAATTAAAAGACATTATCATAAGGTCCGACAGGCGGCACTCCAGTTGGAAGATATTTTACAAAAGATACGTCCGGGTAAAAATTTTAATAACGAACCATTAAACCCAAAAGAGCCCACAGCAATTATGCTGGTTAGCGGTTTCAACGGATTTGGCCTGCATACGTGGCTTTCGATTAACCGAAAATTCCCGCACTTTTATAAAAACTTTATTTTTGTATCGATTGCCGAAGTTGATCAGGGAGTTTTTAAGGGAACCGAGGAAATGCAACAATTAACTACTTCGGTGGAAGACGGCCTTAAAAAATATGTGCATCTTGTCCGCTCTTACGGGATGGCCGCAGATTATAGAATTGATACCGGAACAGATGTTGTGGAAAAAGCGACTGAGTTGTGTGAATCGTTGGCAAAGGAATTCCACAAGTCTATGGTTTTCACTGGGAAATTAATGTTTCGCCAGGAACATTTATTTCAAAGACTGCTGCATAACGAAACGGCTTACGCGATTCAACGCCGTCTGCAATGGGATGGAATAGAAACCGTCATTTTGCCGATTCGTGTCTGACATAAAGAACTCTACGGCCGCCACCACTATAACGTTACTTCCGGAAATATTTCGCGGGAACGCGTCTATTTCTATCTAAAGAAATACCTTCCTTTGTGAGCAGTTCTTTTTTCATCGCCAGACCTCCGCCAAAGCCGCCTAAAGAACCATCCGCCCGGACAACGCGATGACAGGGCATAATTAACGGGAATGGATTATTGGCCAATGCCGTTCCCACTGCCCTCGCCGCGCCCGTAGCACCTATTTTTACCGCCAACCCCGAATAAGTGGCTACTTGGCCGCGCTGAATTTTACATGCTTGTTTTAATACTTGGGCTGAGAAAGCTGTGAGCTGAGATAAATTCAAAAGAGAAAGATCGACATTTTCTTTTTTACCAAAATATAATTTTGCAATTCGATCATCAATACTACCCGGAATCTTACGTGGGATTTTATTGATTTCAGGAAAATCTTTTATAATTCGCGCTTTCAATTTCCTTTTCGGATTGGGCAAATAAATATATTCCACCCGCGGCTTCTTTCCGGCATAGTCCCAAACAAGCCCTATTTCTTCTTTTCCTACTTTAACAACTTGATAATACATATTACTTTACCTCCAATGCCAATCAGAATCTTTACACCAATTGCAATCAAAATAGTGATCAAATCCATATCGGATAATCATTCTCGCTCTTCACTTCTTAAATAAGAGTAAATTTTCTCAGCCAGCTCCTTACCAATTCCCGGCACGTTTTGCAAATCTTCCAGCGTTGCGCCTTTAACCAGCTTCGCCGAGCCGAAATGCTTCAGCAGTATTTTCCGGCGCGCTTTGCCGATATCGGGAATCTCATCCAGAATCGAAGAGAGATCGCTTTTTTGTTTTAGTTGATGATGATAGCTCAAAGCAAAACGGTGCGCTTCATCCCGCACACGTTGCAGTAGCGCCAAAGCATGGGGATATGCTTTCAGGTAAACAGGGTCTTTACGCCGCGGTAGATAAACACGATCTTCGGATTTTCCTGTTCTCTTTTTGATGATGCCTTGAGGGGAAAATATAGTGCGCTCTTCCTTGGCCAAACCAATAACATCTATTTTAATTTTTAAATCCTTCAACACTAAAAGAGCCACATTGAGCTGGCCTTTGCCGCCGTCAACAACAACCAAATTCGGCAGATTTTCTCCAGGCGCAAACCGGCGCGAGAGTACCTCATACATCATCGCATAATCGTCCGCTTCGGCTACGGTCTTTATCTGAAAGCGGCGATAACTCGCTTTATCGGGCTCGCCATCCTGAAAGACAACCATGGAACCCACGGCATGCTTGCCTCCGATATGGGAGACATCGTAGCATTCAATTCTTTGCGGCAATTTCTCCAGTGATAATTTTTCTTGAAGAATATGCAGGGCAGCTAATTTTTGTTCTTCCTTCTTTTGCCCGGTTTTCCAGAGGCTCTCGGCATTAGCGCAAGCCATGTCCAATAACTTCTTCTTTGCCCCGCGGCTAGGAACACTAAGCACAACCTTCTTCTCTTTCTTATCTGTCAACCATTCGGTGATGACTGTTTCATCCGGCAGGTGACAGGGAATAATAATTTCTTCCGGGAGACCGGCTTCTCCATCATAATATTGAGCAAGAGTGGAAGAAATAACTTCGGTTATATCCGCCTTGATTTTCAGCGGCGTAAAAGACTTACTGCCCAACAGTTTTCCGCCGCGGATAAATAAAATACATACTTGAAAATAATCTTTGCTGGCATAAATACCCAGCACATCTATGTCCTGGCTTTTTGCCCAATCTACATTCTGCTTTTCTAAAGTTTGTTCTACTGCGCCGATGCGGTCACGCAGACGCGCGGCTTCTTCATAATTTAAATTTTGCGACGCTTCCTGCATTTGCGCTTTGAGATTGACAATCAATGATTTTCGGCGCCCTTGCAAAAAGGAAATGGAGTTTTCCACTAATTTGCGGTAATCTTCTTCACCAATCAAACCTTTGCAGGGAGCCAAACAGCGGCCGATCTGATATTCCAGACAGGGTCGGGAACGCAGTTGAAAATCGCGATTGCGGCAACTGCGCAAAGGAAATATCTGCTGCACAAACTTCAGAGTTTCCTTGGCCGCCGCACTGGAAGGATAAGGGCCGAAATACAGCACGGCATTATTAAGCCTCCGGCGAACAAGTTGCAGGCGAGGAAATTTTTCCGCGGGATCAATGGATAAATGATAATAAGTTTTATCATCGCGCAAGTTGACGTTATAGCGGGGATGGTGACGCTTGATTAAATTGTTTTCCAGAATCAGCGCTTCTTTTTCCGTGGCGGTCGTGATGAACTCAATGTCATTTATGCGCGACATCAAAAAAGGCGCCATCGGGCGTGTGTCTTTACCGGTAAAATAAGAACTGATACGGCTTTTTAAATTGCCGGCTTTCCCGATGTAGATAATCTTCTGCGCCGAGTCCTTCATTAAATAAACACCGGGACTGCGCGGGGCAGTATTTACTTTTTCTTTTAAACTGTTATTTTCTGACATAGATTCATTATAAATATAGCCGTTGTTTTTTATAATTGATTTATTGAGATTGTTCAATCAAGTTCTTGCGAGTGATTTTTAGGAAAAGTAACTATCAAAAAAATCGTCGTAACGCGGAAAACCAGTTTGCAAATTAACCCAATATTTTCAAGAAAACGTCAATTATCTTTAAAAAACAAGTATTAACCTTTAAGATATTCATAAATTCTGAAAAATGAGGTATCATACCCCTCAATATGTACAGTACCTTTATTGTGAAATTCCAATTCCAATGAAACTCAGATATTACAAGCGCAACGAAGTAATATCTGTAAGTTGAATTATCCCGCGAAGCGGAGGGCAGTATGCCCGTGATTAAAACAAAGTGTCATAATTTTCTGAATGGTAATATTAATATTTATTTGTGAGACTCATATTCTAAAAGTGAAACGCATTAAAATTTGTAAATCGAACAACCCCGCCAAAGGAAGAGGATTGAATACCCCGCAGCTTGGTGCGGAAATAAGTTTTCACCGCTTGCTTTGGGGTTTCCTACCCGTTATTATAGCTGTTCTTATCGGTTTTGGTCATACCGCCTATGGCCTCGATCGACTTCCTGAAAATGTCTATTTGAAAAACTCTCAACAGGGAATATCCTATGAGAATTACTATGCTCTGAAAGACGGAAAAATTTGGATTAAGCCCAATGAAAGTACCACCGGTATCAAGGGAGAATGGAAACTTTTTGACAGTACCGGTGTGCCCTATGGAAAAGATGTCCTATCGTTCAAGCCAGATGATAAAATTATCGCC
This sequence comes from uncultured delta proteobacterium, assembly GCA_963730275.1. Classification (GTDB taxonomy): domain Bacteria; phylum Desulfobacterota; class Syntrophia; order Syntrophales; family Smithellaceae; genus UBA4810. The sequence continues at coordinate 37,652 of CAVSRI010000019.1, forward strand.
TTTTCCACTGATGGTACGATGATCGTAGCCGTTGCGGAAAGCGGCAGATTCTATTTCTGGCAGCCTACCCTCGAGGAAAAAACAACCTGGGATGAAGAAATCGGTTCACCGTTCTCCGATGCACTCTATCTGCCCAAAAATAAATCATGGAGCTTTAGTTTTAGCATCCTGCGTGCGCCGTGGAAAAGACTTACCCCGATGCATGATATCGTGACCTACTGGGAGGACATCGACGGAAACAAAACCCAGTTTGGACTCACCGCCACCATTTATGTCGTTGACCCCGCTGGGCAAAAAATCTATTTTACTGATACCGGCTTGCCGGCAACATTCAACAGGGCTTTTACTTCCCCGGAAAGAGGCGCTTTTATTATTGAAAATATGAGCAGCGCTGCTTCCACCATTTTTGTAATTAACGAAACAGGGAAGATGTACACAAGGATGATGGATGCGGAAATAGAAGGGGGCGGTCCGGCGCTGCTGTTCACCTATAAAAGGGGAAAAAGAACTAAGGCTGATGAAATCGTTCCGATCATGGACGCCCTGCGTTCCCTGCCGCTTCCTGATTGGCGCGAGCAGGAACCGATAGCAGAAGTACGCGATGATCGAATGAAACAGGCGGTCATTACGAAGAACATAACGATCATCCAGACCGGAGAAGGCAATGCGGCCCGCGAGCTGCGGGTTCAGGGACGAAACCGTGCCGGCCAGTACGGATATTATTTCAAAAAGATATTTGATTCGTCCTGGAATTTTAAAATTACCAACGAACATTTCGATGATAAGATCATCATCAGAAACTATTTAAAAGAGGCCCGCAAAGGCGCGGAAGCTGGACAAAACATATACCGGCCAACTCAAGCAGATATTCGCCCCATCATTACAGGTCGAACTAATCGATTTTTACTACTTCAGTTCGCCGGCAACATTACGGGTACATGTCAAAGGCAAACAATTCGATATGAAATTCCATACCGTGGATCAGTGGGGACCAACCGCCCAGGAAAAAGGTCATCCGGAATTGGTGGGAAATCCGGCGGGCGAACCGAAACTCCTGCAGGGCACTTTGGAGATTCCGGAGAAGGTGCTGAACTCGCCAGACCACGATATTAAAAAAACAGTTGATCGATACTTCCGGCGCTTTAACTTGGCGGCATTTGCTTTTTCCGTCATGGCTGATGATCAGAGAGTTTTCATTCAAAGTAAAATTGTCCAGCGAGCCTCATTATCCTACCTGGATTATGACTTTCGCCGGCGCATCACCATGGATCTCGTCAATACCGATAGTAAAAGTATCGTTATCCCTGATCTGACCTATAGCGCCATGGCCAAGTCGTCCAGGCTGGAAGTTCCGCAGGATTGGCAATCAATGACAAAAAAAGACCTCCCTGAAATTACAGAAGCTTTTGAAGCAAAACAGCAATGTTTTATGGGAAATGAGAATGTTAAACATGAAAGGCAAATTTGAATATATCCAAACCGGACTGATGAACCTGCTCGGTGTAGGTATCTATTATGCCTATGACGGGATGATTAATCTCATCGGCCTGCCTTCCTATCCGTCTCTGACCTCCGACCCATACATCAATGAGGAACTAAGCGAGTTTGGCGGCCTTTCCTATACCGGCAGCGATGCCTTGCTGGATAATGCCCGGCTGAATTTTATGTTGGCTTCTAAAGATCCCCCCAATTACCAAAAGGCTGAAGAGATAATAAAGCAGAGAATAACATTATTGAAAAGCCTTTATCACCGCCTTACTTCAGCTGACCAGTAACAGCCTCGCCATTAAAGAGTTGCATAGGCAATGACGGAACGTTTGGGGATGTGCAGGTCCGTGGGACGTTGACGGAAGTATCGTTCTTCGGCTTCTTCGTTGGAGAGAAACGCAATGGTCTTAAAACCTGCTCCGTGCAGCTTTATTTCGATTGCCGCGGGGGTAAAGAAGCTGACAAACGGTTCTCCAACAGCGGAGACAACTTTAGACAATGTAGAATGAAAAATGCTCGCCGGGCCGGATAATGAATCCGGCGGCTGGCTGAAAGTGAATGTGATTTCGCTCTCCAACGGAAATTGAGCAACAGTCCGCAGCACCGCATCAATGGCCTCTTCTTTAAGATACATAGTAACACCCAACCAGGAAAAAAAAGATGTCTCCGTTAGCGATACCCCATTGCGCAGGAGTCCATCGCTCAACGATTCATGTTCAAAATCGATACCCGCAAAGCGGAGATTCGGCGGTAGCTCCATGCCGGCTTTCTCCAACCGCAGCCGTTTTTGAGCCTGGGTTGCCGGCTGATCCACTTCAAATATCTTCAGCGCTTTCGCCCAGGCGGGTTGTCTGTAGGCAAAGGTGTCAAAACCCGCTCCTAAGATCACATATTGCGTGATTCCCCGACCAGCCGCTTCCGTCAGGCGGTCTTCGGCAAAACGCGAACGCAGGACAACGTGCGCGCGCAACGCGCGCGCGGCCAATGTCTGGTGGTGATCTCTATATTTTTCAATCTGACGGCAGGCATCCTCTCCCAGCATTGTCAGGGCGGCGGGATCATCCAGAATCAAAGGCTGAGCGTCCAGCAATTGATGCACTCCTCGCAGGAATAATGTTCCTAAGGCCGTGTTGCTGGCATTGCGATCAGACATCGTGTAAATTGTCCTTTCCAGTTATAACTTGAAGGTGTGTTATTTGTTGGATGGATATTCTGTTCCTCACGTTTTTTGTTTCGATAAAGGACTTACCAGCAGATCTTCCTTCACCCATTTGGTGATATCGTTGCCGTAGTGCAGATAAATAGTTTCTTCGCCATCCAGAGGGACCCAGAAGGTTTCAACAAATTGTTTGAGGGCCGCTTGATAGCTCGCCACTTGAATCCCTTTTTTTTCTTTCATGGCGGTGTTTGCCTGGCAATACGGGCATACCTTGTCTTTTCCGGTCAATTGGAAACATTTAATGCCCACGAGTATTCCCAATTTTCTGCCCGGTACGTTTACCGCTAAAATTGTCCTGTCCGCTTTGATCAGCATAACAGGATAAGGGTGAAGATTCCAGTTCTGATGAAAAGCATTGATGATGCTTTCTATTTCACAGTCGATCTCCGCCGGTGTTGTCATAGTTTTTCTCCTTTATTTGCGAGGACGGCGCCCACTTTAAAGAAAACAAAGCACTGCCCCTAATTATCGAGTGTCAATCCTCAAAGAAGAGACTATTCTTGACTGGATTCTTGCCGTCAAAGAAAATAGGTATTCCGTCCCACCCCCAGAATGAGCCAGTCGATATTTTCATCGCCTGTATGTGCAGGTGGGGATGGCCCGTCCATCCGGAATTACCCGCTTCTGCAATTGGCTGTCCCTTCTTGACCCTATCCCCTATCTTCACCAATATGCTTCCCTTTTGCAGATGACCCATGAGAACACCGAAGCCGTTTGACTTGATCAAAACATGATTGCCTACATTGTACGGAGGATTGCCGCTCCACGGAGTCTCATTAGGCCATTTGTCTTCGACGTAAGAGACCTCACCATCACAGGGGCTATATACGCTTTGATTGAATATGGCGTACTTGTCATTTTGCAGGGACAGAAACCCATCGGCGTCATTACCCCACCGTGTTACCTTTGCGATGTCCACCGCGTATCTCATAGAAAGATTTGTGCGCGCGCCCCGGTGAATCGATGCACCGTAGTGATAGTTCATGAGAGAGCTCACTCTGCCGTTACCACCTTCAAAGACCGCGTACGTGCCATGCTTGAATGGAAATGCAAGGTTGACGGGCATTTCATCGTAGAAGTGAGACCGGACCGCGCCTACCACGAAATAAACCAGCACTACTGAGACGATAAGTCCGGCGCCGTATCCAACCCATCCTAAGAAATGAGGTGTGACAAACAGTGGCAGACTTTTTACGCGCATGAAGGACTGTATGGTGACCACTATGGTAAGGATGAGAATCGCGTAGCGCAGATAGAAGCTTGCGTACACCCACGATCCCAGAAGAAAGCAAAATGCTATGTAAGAAATGAGGACCAGTATCTGGAAACCCCATGTCGTTAGACTCGTGTAGCTTCTTGCCCCCGTCCATAGGATCAAAGCAAGCGGAACGACCAGATGAAGCATTACGATAAGGGTCATCGCAGTGAAATGGCTAAAGCGCATATTATTCCCTCCTTGACGTGCAGAGATTATGGGCATGGTGCCATTGTTGTATCATATGTTTGCAGTCATTTTTTGCAAATAACAATTAATATACGAACTTCGCTTTTTCCGAGACTAAATTGTACCTGTCCCCTTTATTTTCCTGAGCATTGACAGTTATCCCTAATTATCGAGCATCTTTTTGAACCTTTCCACAAGCGGACCATCCTTGCGCCAGGCGTGGCAAGTATTGATAAGAAACTCTAAGATCATCTTGGCCCGATCAGGATCGAAAACTGCCGGCTTCTTTGATTGATATGCCGCATATCCCTGGATCGCAGCCGGGGCCATTGCCTGAAGGAGCTCCACCAGGTGGGTGCATCCCTTTTTGCCTCCGGCCAAATTTTTTACTTTCGCCGTAAAGCCTTTGGTAATAGTCAATCCCTTTATGGGGGCGAGGCACCCGCTAATTTCCCGGCACGCTTCCCTGGGTACAGATATCATGTCCACATCAATATCTTCAATCAAAAGATTAGAGCAATTAACCAGCAGTCGTATGGCCATGTGATGAATGACGCCACTCGGAAACTTTTCACCGGTTATCACGCGAGATTCTTGGAAACGATCATCTTTGAGGAAACCTTCGACAATTATTTTTTGTTCGTCATAATCGTATGTCGTTACTTCGATGTTTCGCGTGTGCAGTTTTTCCCTTTTGATTTCCCAATGGATTGCATTTGATTTTGATTCTCCTATAACAAATATTCTAGTATGTATATTAGGTACGGCTCTATTTATTTTGTACTCCGGCAATGTCATGATTTTCTCCTTTCTGAATAAACACGTGGCCTCGCTTATAAATGGTTTCACCCACTAAGTTTCAGTTTTACGTGGCTCTTAAAATTGAAAATTACTGGTTATAAGGTGCTAACATTTAATATACGAACTTCACTTTCCCCTTCCCCGATGATTTGAATATCGTAAAAGAAGCTATTCTACCCTTTTTCTACGATTGTATTTCCCAGTGGAGCCCCCTCCGGTCGCAGATGACCTTTAGGTTACAGGAGCCGGAGGCTCCCCTTGATAACGCGACCTCCCGCGGGTCACGGTGCTTTCCCCCACCGGTCGCAGATGACCTTTAGGTTACCAGAGCCGGGGGATTGCAAGTAGCGGGATTAATAAATAAACATCTTAACTTCTTTCATAAACGAATATGTTAATATTTTTCCGTCTTTTGTGCGAATCTCTACTGTGTCACCCTTAAAACTGATTATTTGTCCTTCAATGACATTCCCGTCCTGTAATTCTATTCCCTTTAGCCCCTCTATTGCCTGGTAATCCTGTTCTGAATCCACTGGACGATTTGTAATTGAGATATCCTTCTTAGGAACTTTTACTTTATTTTTGTGTAGCCGCGCACTGCTTTTGTCCTTCTTAAATTGATTTAAAAGGGTAATCACAGAATCAGCATCGCCCTCGTTATAAGTCTTCAGCAGTGAATTTCTCAAACGGCTTGGTTGTTTTTGTATCCACGCCACAATTCTTCCTGAATCCCTTAAATTATCAAAGTCTGGATGAGCGCTTTTTATGGTATTAAAACGTTTTTCTTTAGCAATTCTTTCTAAATCTTCATTTGAGGTTGGAGCTGTTGGTTGATCCGGTACTGGAGCTGGTGCTGGTGCCGGTTGAGCAACGGGTGCTTCGACTTTAGGCGATACTAGCCCTTCCCTTTTTTTTAGGTCTGCAATTATGAACAGAATGCCGGCAAGTACGATAATAATTGATATAGATATAATGACAGCTTTATAAGGAGTTTTAGGTTTTAGCTTATTTTTTTCTATATGAGGTTTGCCAACCGCTCTTTGCTGTCGTGGTGGTCCCGAAGGGATTTCTGCTTTTGCCCTTTTTCCTTCCATGTGAGGTGTGCTGACAACACTTTGCTGTAGTGGTGGTCTCGAAGGGATTTCTGTTTTTACCTTTGTTTCCTCCAGCTGAAGTGTGCTGACTGCACCTTGCTGTGGCGATGGTCCCGAAAGGATTTCTGTTTTTACCTTTTTTTCTTCTATGTGAGGTGTGCTGACTGCACTTTGCTGTAATGATGGTCTCGGAGGTGGTTCCTCGGTTATCTTTGAAACTTCTCGCGGCGAAACTTTTTCTTCTAATATATTTTGTTTGGCAACTTTAACCGGAGGTAAGGCCATAGTGCAGTGCCAGCATTTTATTGCATCATCTCGAAGCTCTCCATCACAGAATGGGCATATTTTCATAGCTGTTCCTTAAAATTCAAAACCCTGTGTTCTTTTAACAAGCTTAGTTTTTCCAGATGCGTTGAATATCATTATAGCACATTATTTTTTTTAAGAAAGGAGGGAAACAGAGCATCATTTATTACGGGTTGAAATACTACCGCCTGATGCGTTTTGTCGATTAATTAGAACAGTCCTCAATATTTTTAAAGATTATTTATTTAATTTCTTATTTTAAACTCTTTTTCTTTATATATATAGTTTTTACCACTCGTGCTACTTTTTCTTCTGCCTCATCTTCAATATCAACCGAAAACTTAGGCAAATATTTTTGACCACCAGAAGTGTTATGAATAATGTCGGCGATTTGTTCCTCCGTGATGAGAAATCTTGCGGTTACAGTCCCCTTACCCGGTTTGATAAAATCAATATGAGCCGATTTATCCCAAACAACAAACTCCTCCCCTAAAATGGATATCAACATTAGCATAAAGAAAGGATCTGTCATTGCGTATAGAGATCCACCGAAATGAGTTCCAACATAATTGCGGTTGTACCATCTCAATTTCATCTGCACGCATACTTTTCTGTAATCCGGAGAAACACTCTTAACGTAAATTCCTGTTCCTAAATAAGGAATGTATATATTCGCTAAAATCTTAAACAATTTGTGGTTCATTTTCCCCTTTCGACCTTTTGGGCTGTTACATATCCCGGCAATGTCATGATTTTCTCCTTTATGATAAATAAGACATTTTAATGATTTGCGTTTGAAATGATTCGTAGAACAAGAAAGACGCGACAGACTAACCACAGTGGGCAAATATTCATTCGCCTGAAGGCTCCGATTCATTTCTGGTTAGAAGGATATAGCGGGCACTTGGGTCTCTATCCTTCTTCTTTTTAGATTTTCGAACATCTGTCACGATTCCCCTTCCTTTAAGTCCCTGAAGTAGTTTGCTAGATGCAGGCCAGCTTTTCCCCGTTAATCGTTGGACTTGGCTAACGCTAATTATCTTATTCTCGGCAAGGAAATTTATTACTCGCAATTCATTTTCACTCAGAGTTTTAGCGATTACCGTACCAATAACTGAACTGGCATCTTTATCAACATATACCTTTCGAACAGCAATATTATTTCGGAGAGTAACTTGTACGAGAGCATAGTCAATTTCTTTCTGTTTAAATTCTGGCATGGGTAAATTTAACCCAGTCATGGTGTCTCTGATGCGTCTTGTACCCTCATGTGCACATTTCACAAATTTCAAGTAGTACATTGCTTCCATTAAGTGTGGATTTCTTGGAACGTGCATATCGTAAATGTTTTCTGACGTAACCAAAGGTAGAAATCCGCCTGGACTTTCAATAACGAGACGATCATCAAACATTTTCACAAAGATATTCATGTTCCTTTGACTATACGAACGATGTACACATGCATTAACAATGGCCTCATACCATGCTGGTTTTGGATATTCGGGCGCAGTATAGAAAAGTCCGTCTTTACCAAGACGACTAAATTCCCGTATTTGTCCATCCATCACTTTTTCGAAGTCGACGATCTGCGTAGGAATAGGACCTTGATCTACAATAACATCTTTTATCGCGTTGAATTTTTCTCCCGTTCCTTCCGTTTCGCTATCGAAACGTAAAAAACGAATTTTACAACCAGGAAAGCAGCTTCTGGGGTCATCTGCAAACAGCAATGTGCATGCATTATTTGGAATAAATTTCCCCGACACTGATTTTCCTAAATGATTAAGCTGAAGAATATCTTCAGTTGTATGTTTTGAATCAAGTTGCCTGTTTTCTTTGTAAGCATTGACAAATTGGGTTATTAAATTCATGTCAAAGTCTTGTGGATATTCTAATCCACTAGGCTCTTGTTCAAAAGCAATTTGCCCTTTGTCAATTTCTAGTTCGTGCGCTTCTTCTTGCGATAGTTTTTTCTTCGTGTCTGCACTCCGAATGAAGGCTTCGTGGCGAACGGTTCGAACCACTTTGTTATCTCGGTAAAATATTCGAAGCAATATTACAAAGTCATTTTGTCCATTGGAAAGCTTGACATTGACATGTTTTATATCAGATCTGGCGTCGGGGCAGTAAACATCACCCGTTCGCTCAAGTTCGTTAATATGATTTTGACCACCTTTGATGCAACCAGAGATAGTACCGTCATTCTCTTGGCCAATAATGATAATACCGCCATCAGGTTTTGTATTAGCCCACATGGAAAAATAATCCCCAAGATTCTGACTATGTACGCCAACTGGCTTTCGCTCAATTCTTCTGTCCTCTTTCAGTTCTTCAAGAAGATGTTGATCAGCCATGTCATAGATTTCAGTTACAGATAGAAGTTCGGAACGTTTAGGAGGTGGAGGAAACTCGAGAGGACTTCTCATCCGTTTGTTGGTTGTTTTTACGAGTCATATAATAGGTCCCAGTATATTCTAAATTTACAGCGGTATTTATGTAGACTAATGTAATACCTTTTCATAATCGCTGTTAAAAGCATTTTGATAAGGCATTTTTGTTTATAAGTGAACTATAAAACTGTCAATATTGTATGTCAATTAAATATTGGCCACAAAATATGAGGTGAGGTGTCGATGAAAGAGAAAGGGTATATACTCGGAATCGAAATTCGCCATGAGTGCCCGACGCTTTTTGTCGATAAACTCGTCAACGTTTTCGTGAATCTGTCCGTCGGGCGTAAACCGTGTTTAGTCGTTCACAATAATCTTTGAATATCTTCTCTGGAAATTTCACAATCTTTGAGAATTTGAGACAGCAGACCTTTACCGATAGTTTCACTGCTATGCACAGGAATAACTGTGCACCGCCCGTCGGAATGCTTCAGAAAATGATGACTGCCTTTGATTCTAATTTCCTCGAACCCGGCACGTTTCAATGCTTTTATCAACGCTTTTCCGGTAACGGAGGAAAGCTTGTTCATAAGGATACCGACAGACGCTGGACACCAATAAACTCATTTGTAACGATTTCTTTTTCTACTTCAAGACAAAGCTCAATAGCTTCTTTTGTCCTCTCCATAAGCTTATCCAGTGACTTTGCCTGAGTATGGCATCCTCGCAGAGAAGGAACGGTGGCAACAAAATAACCGTCTTCATCTTTTTCTATTATAACATTGAATGATTTTGTCATATTTTTTTACTCCTTCTTTTATATACAATTATAACTTTATTTTGGCAAGAAGCAGTTTTCTCTGCAATGATATTTTCATTCTCTGGATTCCGGTGCGTGTGCCCTCGTGTGACCTTCAGGTTATTAGGTTATCAGGGTATGTACTCGGGATCGAAATTCGCCATGGCCGCCTGACGCGTTTTGCCGAGAAGCTCGTCAACGTTAACGGAAAACCGGCGGCAGGAGCTGTAGATAGTCCTTGCCTGTTACAGCTCCCGCACAAATAAATGCGGAGTGGGCAGCTCCCTCGATGCCGCCTTCGTTAATGCGCTTCCCGTAAGTATCACCGGCGAAATACAAGCCCTCCACAGTGAGACATTTGATATCCACCCATTCATCTTCCGGGTGTCTCCAAAGTATGCAGGTATCTCCCACGGTAAATAACATCCATTCCACCGATTTTCGCCAGCCCCGAAAGGCGCTATCCAGAAACTTCAGCATCCGATCAATTACTATATTCACCTTCTTCTTATCATGGGCTTCGCTATCCAGGATACTGCTCGCCATACCCATCAGATGTTTGCCTTCCGGCGCGCTGGTCGGCGCAATAGCCGACATAGCAATAATATCCAGCGGCACACTGCCCCGGAAAAGCCCTTCGCTCTCGGGAATCAACATGGAAGTATGGTAGAAAGACCGGGGATCAACCTTAAGCTCACAAAATTCATGCAGAGGTTTGGTCATGCCGATCTGGGCGGCAACCATTGACGTATGAATTATTTTTTTAGTTAAGCTGACGAAATCCGGCGGCAGTAAATTTTCCGGGATGAGTTTCAACAAGACTTTCGGCGGGAGAGTGCAGATGACAACCGGGGATTTTATTTCCACGGCTTTGCCTTCAATTTCAGCTACCACACCAATCGCCTTTCCATTGCGAATGATGACCTCTTTAACCGTGGCATTGGTAACGACATCCCCTCCTTTATCTTTGACCACTGTCGCAAAACCTTCGGTAATGAAACGATGCCCGGGCGATCCGGCAAAAGCCCAGGAACCGTTGGTTATATGGACTCCCGTATCCTGAACCTGCAGAAATACTTTCAGGTTCTCTCCGGCGGAATTCAGCGCCGGGTCATTAATGATCGTCTGGAAAGTCCCCATGGCATAGTGGAATTCCTGCGCCAGTTCATTTTTGGTTATCCCTTCCACCCAATCTTTCAAAGTTACATGGTCTAATTTTTCCGCGTCCGCTATCGTGTGCAGTTGCAGTTTGCGTTTATGGACTTTCACCATTTCCGCGTAATCTTCGTCGCTCATCCAGCCGTATTTGTCCCTCCGGCCGAGGATGTAAGGCTTCCAATCATGGTCATACCAGACAAAGCCTTCATTAGGATAAAAAATCGAAGCCTTGTTAAACACTGCCAGGGCCTGGCTTACGCGTCCCCGGTTGGTAAACCAGGCACCGCGTCCGCCGGCTTCGAGAACGTAACCGTCGAGCATTTTCTTTTTTATCAGGGTCTCAAGGTTCGGCTCTGTCTTATCGCTAACCCAGGAATGGGCGGATTGCGCGAGCGTTTTGCGAAACCGGTCGGCATCGTTGATAGCTTCTCCGCGGAATGACGTAGCCCTTCCCCCAATCTGCGATGAAGCCTCGAGGATAAGAACCTTCTTACGATCCATTTTTGATAGTAGGGCTCCGATAGCTGAACCGGCTATCCCGCAGCCGACAATAATAACATCGTAGTTACTGGAAATCTTTGCAGTCATCTTACCTCCAATTTTTTTGTGTGTCCTTTTGACCCAATGTCATCTATTTTTTGATAAGACTTTGCTTGTTCCTAAATAAACTATAAAATTGTCGGCCTTGTATGTCAATTAAATATTGATTATCGATTAAAACAAAGCATACTCGTCAAAATTACTTTATGCTTTGTTTCAAGAAGAAGTGCTTGCTGAAAACATCTGCTTATCCACGCCCCTGATTCTACCGAGAGGTTATTCATTATTTATTGTAAGCAATTATTTTGTCGAACATAATATGTGTAAATATAGCAGAAAGAGAAAAAACAAACCATAACCAGACAAAAAAAGAAGGGACAGGTTTTTGCCTGTCCCTTCTTGCGGGTAAATAAAGTTTTTAGTAAACTTATTTTGCCTCTGGAGAACCTGGAGCAGCTGCAGGAACGTTTTCTTCTTTCTTTATCCGAGCGGCCTTTTTATCGGCCTTCATTTCTTTCTTTGTTTTCATTTCTTTTTTTGCTTTCTTTGCTTTCATTTCTTTTTTCGCGGGTGCAGCTGTTCCGGCAGCCATGGGTTGATCAGCTGCCATAGCGGTGGTGCAAAATGCGAAAACCAATGCAACAACAAACAATACTAAACGTTTCATCTTAAATCCTCCTTCTTAAAATTTGTTTTATTTAATACCACCCTTATAAAAATTTAAGGGACTCCAAATTAATTCAAATAGACACCCCAGTACCCCTACTTATTGACCGACGTGGATTTTTCCCCAGCCGGTTTGGCTTCTTTTTTCTTCGAGTTGACTTTTGCCACTCTGTGGGCGACTAATTTACCGCCCTGATTAATATAGGCTATTTTTACGGTATCGTTTACAGTAACATTTTCAGTTGGGTTCTCCAAGGCAAATTGCATTACTTCTACATTGCCTCGTACGGTGCGCTCAATCTTAAGTGAGCTATCCGATATGTCGATTACTTTTCCCCTTGCATTCATCTTCGCCGATTTAACGACATTAGTTTTTGCCGGATCAACCTTGGTTGTATCGGTTGCAGACTTGTCAGCAGCAAACGCCAGAGCTGACAAAAGAAAAGCAACGCTAACTATGTACACCAAAGCTCTCTTCATAGCCCTCAAACTCCGTAATATTCGTAATACCCTAATACAGCAACTAATGTACCATTCAAATCATTTATTATAAATAAGTGTATATAATGGAAATACTTAGATTAATTATTTTCAAGAAGATAGTGGAAGCTGCTTTTAAAGAAATTAGTGGGGAATAAGTCCCCAGATGTTGAGGATTTATTCAACAATCACAGAACTGAAAAGAGTGTTTTAATATCATTTCTAAAGCATGCGTACTGACTGCACTTATTTATCCACAATATAATAGAATAAATAAGTCTGAAGATTACTGGTTGCAATATATCAGAGCTCTATATATTTAAATTTCTTTTTTCTGCCCAAATTGAGCAGAAAAGCTTTCATTTAACGGTAAAACCATGACGGGCAGATACCACATATCGTGCGGGGCTGTAGCTATAATAGGCCCGTGCCTCGTATCTTCCCGGTCGCGGAGATTTAAAAATCAGGACACCTTGCCCTCTCTTGTGTATGTGTTGATAGTGCCCGGCTGTAGTGTCCGGGGAGCCTGCCGGTACTATACATATCCAATCTCCTGCATAGCCAGGCGCATTGTAAAAATGCACCCTAATATTTTCGCCATGATAATATATTTTCTTATTTGTTTCGATTAACGGTTTGCCCCCGGCAATAGCAGTCTGGCAGCAAAAGGCCAGTATGATCAAAATAATCATGGAAGTGGTTGATCCAATTTTGGTAGTTGTTGTAATCATCTTTTTACCCTTAATCCTTTCTAAATTGATAAGAACTTGCTTTTTGTGGAAACGAGTATAAGAGAAACAACTACACTGCCTTCAGCCATGGCAATACTCGTATACTCCGCACGATCCACACAGAGAAAAATCAGGCTTTCTTGATCAACCGTACTAGAAATAGCAGCACCATCGCACCGACCAGCGCCATCACCAGTGAACCGATGATGCCGCCCAGTGAGATACCGAGTAGGCTGAATAACCAGCCTCCCAGCAGAGCTCCGATCACCCCCACAACCAAATCCCCCACCAGGCCAAACCCACCGCCCTTCATGATGAGACCGGCAAGCCAACCTGCTGCGAGTCCAATTACCAGAAATAGTATCAAGCTTTGTGCATCCATCTTTTTGTCTCCTTATCGAGGTTTAGATTACGTGTCATTATGCACGGTTAATATTCGTGGTCAGTTAGTTTTTCTAAAATTTCGGCTCGATTCTACTCTATTTAATTAAGAATGTCGCATAACAAAATTCACTATGTAATAACTTCAATGGCTATTTTGCCTTTTCCTTCCACTCGCCCGGCCAGAGCACAAAAAGCGGTCTTTTGATTTTCAACGCTTTAAATTTATCTTCGATCTCATTTCTGATCAGTTCATCATAAGTCAGGATAACGACGTACTCGGCGTAATCGAACATGAGAATCATATGGCCCTGGCTTTCCAGGGCGTGACGCTGCTCGACGGCCGTTTCAAATACCGCCTGGTATTCGGCAAACAACCACATGTGGCGTCTCATCAGGATGAGAGAGTAGATAGCTTGGGGAAGAGGAATCTGCTTCTGGTAGCAATCCCCGGCGTACTTGGAGAAAAGGACATTGGCCTCCTCAAACGGTTTATCCGTTTTGAAGAGTTTCCTATAGTTGCTGAGGAAATTCAGGGCCAGATCTATGGCCTCGTTCTGGGGCATTTTATGAAAAATGGGCGTTTTAGGGTTGATCTTCACATTCTTATACCATTGTTCGACAATGTCTTGGGCTTTATACTCGATCGTCTCAATCATCTTTGTTGTCTGTGTTGTTGTCATGACCTAACTCCTTCCTTTCATCCATAATGGAGGGGGACACACGGATCCACCGGTTTGCCGCAGTGTCGGCTATGACGCGCTCTTGCCCTTTCGTTTCAGAGCGTCTTCAGCCAACCTCTGTTCTGTGATGTCTTCGAGCGTTTCAACAGCCCCAATGAGCACTCCCTGAAAATCCCGGATGAGGGCGGCTGTAAACCGGAGCCAGCGCCCACTATCTCCCAGGTCGGGAAAGAAATCCGTTGCCTCGTAGGCATCTTCGATGAGATCTGATTTTTGATATTTTCCGGAATACCATTTGGGAACCTTTTCCACGGCACTATCAACGAGCAGGTCGGCCATGCAGGGCCTTGCCTCTTTATAAAAGGCCCGCCATTGTTGATCGGTCCCTCTAGCATCGGCGGCCTTCACTCTAGTTAGTTTTTCCAATGCCCGGTTCCAGTAAAGGATTTTATGGTTTTTGTCGATGACGAAAGCGGCAATGGAAAATCCCTCAAGGATGCTGTGCAGAATCCTTTCGCTTTCGAAGATGATCCGTTCCGTCATTTCTCGTTCCGTAATATCTTCCAGCGTCTCGATACAACCGACGAGGGCGCCACGGGAACTACGGAGGGGCGCCACTGTGAACCGTAGCCAGCGCCCTTTGTCTCCTAGGTCGGGGAAAAATCCTTCCGCCTCGTAGCTGTCTTCTAACAGTTTCGATTTGGCAACGCCCCCATACCATTCCGGGATGGTTTCCATGGTCTGATCGACAACCAGGTCTGCCATGCAGGGCCTCTCGCTGGCGTAGAAAGCGCGCCAGTGCTGATTTGTACCGATCATCTCTTTAGCACTGATATTGCTCAATTTTTCCAGAGCGCGGTTCCAGTAAATCACGTTGTGATCGAGACCGATGACGAAGGTCGGGATAGGCGACCCCTCGATGATGCTGAAGACCTGCTGCTCACTTTCGTGCCGCGTAAGTTCTGCAGTCATGCGTTCGGTAATGTCCTCCAGGGTTTCAATCGCACCGGCAATATTACCGTTAGCTTGCCGAATCAGCGCGGCCGTGAAGCGCAGCCAGCGCCCCTTTTCGCCGAGATCAGGGAAAAAATCTGTTGCTTCGTAAGCCTCTTCCAGAAGATCTGATTTGCGGTATTTGCCGGCATACCATTTGGGAATCCGATTCTCAGCACCATCGACGAGGAGGTCTGCCATGCAGGGCCTCTCGCTGGCGTAGAAAGCACGCCAGTGCTGGTTGGTATCGGCCACCTCGCTCATGGGAATATTCGTCAGCCGCTCAAGGGCGCGGTTCCAGTAGAGGATCTTATGATTTACTCCGATGACAAAGGCGGGGATGGAAAAGCCCTGGACTATGCTGTGAAGCAGGTGGGCTGATTCCTGGGACTCATTCGATACGTCCCGTTTGCTTTTTGAGGCTTTGCCGCTTCCGCCGCCGTCAATTTTTTCAACCGTTTTTCTTTTCATAAAAAACCCTCCTTTCTGCATTCAACCAGCAAACTTCAGTCTCAGATGACCCTACAGTGACCTTCAGGTTATTCACTTTATTTCTCAAAGTTTGGTCTCAACAAATCAGGATTCGCTTCGCTTTCGCATCCTTCTTTGATGGAAGGCCGAAATAATAGATTCAGTCGCTGCTTGTAATTTGTTATTTTTTCCGTGTTGAGGATCATATCGTAGTGTGCGGGATCAGTGATATCGGCATTGAAATATTTTCTTCCGAACGCTTTGCGGTTATTCTCTTTTTTTGACCAAAAATTGTTCCGCTTCCAGCTCTAGTATATCCTCTGTCCTCCATCAAATATTTGATTCGAAAATCCACGGGGGCGATTATCCTAACTCTGAATACCCTTTCCCTAGGCAGTATAAAATTAGCTCCCCTGCCGACAATAATGACATTGCCGAAAATACCGATAGTGCCGATAACTCTTGCAGATGATGCAGGTACTCTCCCGGCCACGGACGATTTTCACCAAACAAAGACGAGAGGAGAGTTTCCCTGAAAGTCACTTCCCTTTCATCAAGGGATTCAATTACTCTTCTGCTCATTTTGGCGCTGTCAGCGATGTGCTAATTATTTCACCGCCTATCAAATCGAAATCCAGCGCTTTAGCCAGTCTTCGGGCAATCTCACTTCCCCCGGCTCCAGGCTCTCTCGAAATAGTAATTATCGGCCCTCCTTTGAAACTCTCTGTTTTGAGTCCCTGTTCTGAAGCCCTAGCCAGTAGTTTACGCCATTTGTCCACCTGCCCCTGAACCATTCGGTCCATGATCACTTTTTCATCTTCATTTTCCTCGGCGGCCTTTGTCTTGATAGACAAATCCCTCGTGTAATCAGGACAGTGGCTTCCAAGAAAAGCATCCGTTGAAACTGTAAACCTTTTTTGACATTTCCTCCGCCAGGCGCAAAGACCGCAAATGTGTATTTCTACTGTCATGGCTATCACCTTCTTTCTAATTAACGA
>CAVSRI010000020.1:0-43109 GCA_963730275.1 uncultured delta proteobacterium
ATCTAAAAGCAAGTTTGGAGAATAACGGCTTTATTTATTCCTTGATATACTGCTCGGCGACTTCTCGTGTAATTTTAGTGTTTTTGGCTATATCGGTTATAACAACAACTGTCTCGGCGAAGAAATAAAAAATCACCAGTACAAGGAAAGCTGCCAACCAGCCCATCACCATAAACATTAGCCCGCCTAGAAAATCGGAATTATAGCCGCCGAAACCCTGCCCCGGCATAAAACCTAAAACCTGACCCGGCATAAAAAAGCTGGACTTTCTGATAAAATAGAAGCCGTTGCCGCCGATAAACCAGACAAGTATGCCGCCGGCTATGGCAACAACCACCGAGAAACAGGCATATATTTCCCCGCAAAGTTTAAGAGCGATAGACACTACCGGGATAACGGTATAATCGGCATCCGGCAGTGCGGAAATATCATCAGCGCGAATAAAAATAGTACAGACCATCATGTAAACAGCTACAACAAAAAATAACTGGAAAATAATAATTCCCAATATTAACGAAGCATCTTGCCCCACAACAGACCTCCAAACGCCTACCAAGGACACAAGACCGGCGACGGCAATGACTGCAGCGAATATTTGCAGAAAAACCGCAAAAGCTTTTCTAAAGAAGTGACCTGCGGAAATTAATTGAAGAATCGATTTCATAAATAAATACTTTTTCATAAAAATCTCCTTTGCTTCTAAAAAATTTGCGCTTTCTATAGCACGATTGGGCGAAGATGGCGACAAAATAAATTTGGATTTTGGTCAAGGTTGTATAAAGGTCAATTTGGCGCTGGACATATTGAGCAAAAACTTTGCCGGAAGTTCTTTTTCGATGGCATTAATCGCTTTTCTTCTGACTGACAAGCTGCCCCGGCGCATAACCTGAAGATCACACCTGCCAGATGACCGGGCAATCAATTTATACTTTATTCCGCCGGATAGCCCACCGCCTGCACCAGAATAATTTTCTGCTGGTCGCGCAGCTTCATCTCTTTGGCGAGGGCGTTTCTATCCACCATGCCGCGGACACCAGTGGCCAATCCAACGGATGCGCAATACAGATATACGTTCTGGGAAATGAAACCGGTATCCGCAGACGAATAGACCTTTTTATCCTCATCGTTCGCGGCAGAGCTCATCTTCGCATAGTCCGCCACATAGATCAATTGCAGCGGAGCGTTCGCTACCGAACTTCTTGACGGTTGAAGGAAGGCGGTCGTGTCCTTGCGCAGATCTTTTTTCAACACAGGCTCGAGCACATGATCTTTTGCTTTATAAAGATAAAGTCCTTCTTCCATAGCGACATAGACGTCGATTTCCTGCCAGTTTCGGGCGGACGGGGCCGTACGCTTGCCGCTGTCCGTCCGGTTGATGCCGCAGGCCGCCCATAGCAAATTGGAAAGCACTTCCAGCGGCAGTTTTTTAGTACTGAATGACCGGGAAGTTTGTCGCTCCTGTAACGATTGCATCAGGGATTTCCCACCCTTCAGATCGGGCTCGGGCGGTAATAGTTTAATCGGGCTAAACTCGGCAGCAATTGCAGAAGAAACAAAACACAATGCAATGGCGATACACAGAAATATTTTTTTCAGCATAATATTCTCCACTATCTTGTAGACATCTTTAACAGGCGCTCTACTCCTGCTTACCCCGGTCATTCCGCTCGCGCCGGCGCGGGGTAAACTCCAGCCGATAGCCTTCCGGATAAAGTTTCGTTATTTCTTAAATATTCCGGTAAGAAATTTATCCAGTTCCGCCCATGATTTTTTATCAGCGTCGGCGTTATACCCTACCGGCATATTAAATTTCTCGGCATATTTATCAGCATCAGGATTGGTAAAACTGTGCATTGCTCCCGGATAAGAAATAAACTGAAAATCAGCCCCGGCGTTTTTCATTTCCTGCTTAAACGATTCGATTTGTTCGGGTGTTGTGAACTTATCGGCATCGCCATTAAGAACCAGAATCTTGGCCTTAATTACCCCGGGTTGGGCAGGCTTGGCCGTAACCAGGCTGCCATGAAAGCTCGCCACCCCCTGGAGATTAACGCCAAGCCTGGCCATATGCAGCACGACTCCGCCGCCGAAGCAATAACCAATGGCGGCTATCCTTTCCGGGTCAACGGTTTTTTGCTTTTTCAGGAATTCCAGAGCCGCCATAAACCTGCCTTCCTCTACGGAAGCATTTTTCATAACTGCGGTGGCAAACTTCCCGGCATCGTCCGGATGCGTGGCCTGCATGCCCCGTCCATACATATCAAGAGCGAGCGCTGTGTAGCCCATCTTCGCTAACATCTGCACACGTTTGCGGACATAGTCATTAAGCCCCCACCATTCATGAACAATAAGCACGCCCGGCCTTTCGCCTTTGATATTCTTATCGAAGGCCAGATAACCCTTCAAAACCACATCTCCGGCTTTGTAAGTGACAGTCTTGCCTTCAATCCTGTTTGCGGCAAAAGCAGGAAGACAAATGGCTAACACCAGCGTAGTTGCGGCCAAGGCGATAAATGATTTTTTCATAACGACCTCCTTATTGGCTTTCTTGCCCCATTGATCATTTTGAACTGTTCCCTAGTTTCGTAATTTATCCAATCCAAACGTTTTCGTCATCATATTATCCAGCATATCCATCGGCAGTTTTTTGAGCATAGGCAGACGCATGGACTGCTTGCCGATACGGATGACTTTGGGAATCCTGGCCCGAAAAAGTTTGTCGATCAGCACCCTGGAAAATTCTTCCGCTGAAGTCGGATCTTTCTGGGAGGAAACTGCCCGCGCTTTGACGTAACCGGCCAGCGGAGCGTAAACGGAATTTTCACACTGCCCGATGCTTTTCGCGGCGGCATGCCCGAAACCGGATTTAATCGCGCCCGGCTGCACGGTGACTACGGAAATGCCGAAAGGCGCAAGCTCCGCCCGCAGGGAATCCGAAAGTAAATTGACCGCGGCTTTGGTCGCGCAATAGGCACCGGCAAATGGCGTGGCGCAGATACCCGACACGCTGCTGATGTTGACGATTACTCCCGAGTGTTGTTTAATCATGTGCGGAGCGACAGCCTTGGTTAAAGCAGCAAGCCCGATGACGTTGGTTTCAAACTGAAGCCTTAAATCATCCATGGACAGATCAATCACCGGCCCGATAAGCGCGTAGCCGGCATTGTTCACCAGTACGTCGATTCTCCCGGCTTTGGCCATTACTTCGGCCACGCAGGCGTCAATGGATTTCTGGTCGGTCACATCCAGGGCGCCAATTTCCGCGCATTCTCCTTTCAGATAATCAATCACTTCCGGCTTGCGCGCTGTGGCAAATACTTTGCAACCGCGCAAAGTAAACTCCCGACAAAGCGCCAGCCCTATCCCTGATGAACAACCGGAAATCAATACAACTGAATTTTTATCCATAATCTTTTCTCCATATATGTTGCTATGAGCACACAATAACATCTGTGGCAATCTTATGGGTCCGTTTGTTCCACCTTAACCTTTTTCTTTTCCAATCCCCACAGTTCGCAAGATAAACTCCGGAAGGTATGCTCGTCAGGACATACCCAGACTACCCGCAAGCGGGAGCTGGCATTGGTTTACCATAATCAGGCATTAAACAGGACATTTGCGATCAAAGGAAATAAAAAATCTTAATTACTTTACGGTCAATTTTGAGGTCGTACTACCCCAGAGGTTACAGTTCGCGGTGACCTCGAAAACATCTCCTTTTGCCGCCGGTGTCTTATAAGTATAGGTGAAAAGCTCATCGGTGGGCTGGCTTTTGTAATCATTTTTGCTGACGTCTGCTCCATTTTTCTTGATTTCCACAGATTCGATATAATGCATGTTAGCGGCCAGCGTGTAGTGATCTATGGTGACGGACAGTGTTTGCGTCTTCATATCATAAACCAGGTCTACGGATTTCGGCGCCGTCGCATAAGATGGCTGCGCAATTATACACAAGAAGAAAAAGATAAAAAGAACAGCCGGCAAATATTTTGACTTAACCATAATTTTTTTCATAACCTACCTCCTAATGATTAGTATTCCTGTTTTACCGCCAGGAATTTGATACTATATTTATTACAAACTTTAGTTCCAAAAGCAATAGTGATTAAATCAATGTAAATTGACAGGTGAATACTACCAGCCTACTTTGCGCGTTCGTAGGCAAACCGCGTGCCCAGCAATACATCCCATAGCGGCGTGGTCACGCCGAAGTTATTAGTGGGATGGCGGTGATGAATGAGATGATGAGCCGACCAGTGTTTGGCCCAGGACCGTTGAAAATGGACGTGGTGAATGGCGTAGTGGCTCAGCCCATAGGTGGCATAGCCGAAAGTTACCGTTCCGGTAATCAGAAATGCATTCTCCGGGGGCATCAGCAATACAAATATGCCGGTCATTGTTATCAGCACCAAGGCAGGAAGGAAGAAAGGCATGGAATCGTAGCCCATGGGATTCAAATGGTGGGCGCGATGGCCTTCCGCAATAATCCGCACTGATCCATGAAAGAGCCAGCGATGAACGAAGTACTCGAAAAAACTAAAAATAAACGTGCCAGACACGATAGTCAGAAAAACCGCGAGCGGACTGAGATCATGATAGTGCAAGCCCGCCAAGATCAACACAATACCTAACGGAATATCGACAGCGAATTCACCCCAGTAATTGGCGCGGGTTTTCGACATATTCAAGACAAAGTTCAGCACAACATCGAACCCGCGTCTGATTATGTTTTTTTGCTCTTTCTGCATGGTTTCTATCTATACTCTGAATATCGGCAAATGTCATTTAATATTTGAGAAGTGTCCTTTGATTTTTTCCGTTTAAACAAACGTCAATTTAGTGCCGGACATATTGAGCAAAAACTTTGCCGGGAATTCTTTTTCGATCGCCTTGGTCGCTTTTTATGAATTGGATTTTATTGGCCCAGCATGCGATTAAGCGTTTTTCTAAGGTGCGGAATATCTTGTTTACAAATTTTATAGATTTCTTCAGCATCAATATCAAAATAGTCATGAGCCAATACGTGCCGCACACCAATGATTCCTTTCCAATCGATGTCCGGATATTGTTTTAAGAACTCGCCTTTTGTTTCCTTATCAATCTTCTTAAAACTCTCACCAATAGCAATAAGGAGCATGGCTATGCCATCCAATTTGTCCCGATTGGGCTCTGTTTTTAGGAAATCGGATGGAGCGCTTATCGTGGAAAACCGTTTTTCGATGCGTGACACCGCCTCATTAATTTGCTCCAATTTATCTTTAAGAAGAGTTTTATCATACATAAACGGCCTCGCGGTCAATTCTTGCCTTCAATCGGCTATTCATCATTTCCCGATAGCGAATAACGTCAACGGGCATTTTGAAACTCTCCTCTAATGCCTCTTTGATGTGAACCATATAGAAGAGATCGGGCTCACGCATTTCTACAACCACATCGACATCGCTGTCCTCACGAATTTCATTGCGGGCAAAAGAGCCAAATATCCCATTTTTGTCACGCCATAGAGTTTCGCAAGGTCAGGCTTTATTCTACGCAATTCTCTAAGTATGGCTTCTATTTTTTATTCTCACACTATCACCTCATTTACCTTGACATATCATATCACACTATCCTGCTTTTAAACCATACCGAAATTAAACAAACGTCAATTTAGTGCCGGATATGAGCGGGAATTTTTAATGTAGTTATCGATCAACGTCATGATTTTGATTTTATCCACTGCGTTTAGTTTTATTTTGTCCGGCATAAGGTCCCGCTAAAAAAAGTTGCGTTTTGTATAGCCCAAACTGAGCAAAGATGGCGATAAAATATATTTATTATAAAAAAAATCCAAATATATATTTAGGCTTATTTGAGCTCGTCTCGGATGGTGACAATCTTTATCCCTCCATATTTAAATTATTTGATTTGTTCCGACACTTTTAAAAAACGGCTCGAGTAAAAATCTTTTGCTATTGATTGTCTTTCTTGACATATGAATTTACCGTATCATACTTATCAAATAATAAATCAACTATCCGGGAATCCAATAACTTTTTATCCGATTGAGTTTTTATAGTTTTATAAACATCTTCTTTATTCATACTGCTCCTGTACGGTCTATCTTCCGATATCGCCGTGAAAATATCGGCAACAGCCATAATCTGGCCCCTGTATCGATCTCATCTGCCTTGCAGTGAAAGGGATAACCATTCCCATTCAATTTCTCGTGATGATAAGCCGCCCATTCCGCTATTTGTTGCAGGCCACCGATAGTATTAATTACATAGAAAGTATAGTAAGTATGACATCTCATGACGGCAAATTCATCCACGGTTAATTTATCCGGCTTTTCCAGGATACTATTAGGAACGATTAACTTACCGATATCGTGAAGATTGCCTGCTATTTTCATAAGATTTACTTCTAACTCGGCTAAGCCGAACAACTTGGAGAGTATTTCCGCGCACGCAGAAACCCCTGTGTTGCGTTGCCGTAAAGGGGGATTTAAAGTCGATAATATCCCTGTAACTTTCGGCAATTAAAGCAATTCCTTTAAGATCTATTTCCACATTTCTATACGGTCCATTATGAATAATACCGGATACAGACGGGGCGATACGAGGTCCAGCCAAAGTTCTTCCCGTTGGGAAGTCTCCATAAAATAATTGACAATTTGTTCGTGAACAAGTTTATTTTTTACATCGTTCACTTTTTCGATAATATTTTGATCCTGATGAAGGCATATTATACTCCGGTCAATCAGGCGTTCGATATAATCTGCCAGAAGGATTATCTGGGAGGCAAATACATCCGGATTTTTGATTGATTCCTGCCAATCTTCCCATTTTTTATGATGATGCCTTACTATTTTAGATATTTTTTTCAGCCAGGGAGTTTGCTCCAGCAGCAACTCCCCCCGGACACAATGCAGGGTATAATCCATTGGCTCAACACTACTATGGATGGCAAGCTTTTCTTCTATGGAGATGGCTCCGATATCATGCAGTAAGGCGGCAGTGAAAATATTTTCCAGAATATCCGCCTCTACTCCGGCATGCTTAGCTATTTCCATGGCGATGAAAGCCGTTCTTTGCTGATGTTGGGCTATGGAGGGATTGGCTATATCCGTAATTTCCGATAAAGATAGTAACAGATTGCCAATGTTTACTGAAACTTGCCTTTGCATAAATTTCTCCTAAAAACTGTAAGAAATAAAGGAACGTTTCAACTTACTTGAGTATTTTACCAGAATATCGGCAAATGTCATTTAATATTTGAGAGGTGTCCTTGTTGTGATTTTGACTTTATCTACTGCGTTTAGTTTTATTTTGTCCGGCATAAGGATTCTCTGAAAATTTCTGACCTTGATTCCACTTAAATGCTTTAATCATCACCGTTCTTTTCTTGGAGCACTTATCATTGGTTCTTGGCTTGCCTCAATTTCTAGTTGGCTGCAGACTCTTTGTCGCATTTGAATGTCCCTTTTAAACAATTTAAAATGCTCCCAGACAATAACCCTTAGTACTTCTCGCCCAATGAATTTTCCTTCAAGATCTTTGGCGAGCGTTTTGACAAACCTCTCTGGAAAGTCATTGAAATAGCATTCCAGTCTGGTGGAAAGATCGAGGATTCGGTGCGAGACTGTAATTGTGCCTTGGTTGCTTGTTGAGATATATTTATCATAACTCGCCTTAAGATCTGCCAACCCTAATGCGCGTGATGTATGTTTTATTAGTCCATATGCAATTGTGAGGGCGATTGTATTCATAGATCGCCTAACACTTTCATCCAAATCATCGTACTCCATTCGGGGGAATCGATGTTGTATTATATCAGCAACAGATTGGGCTATGCTATCTTTGTCTTTCTCCAAGTGTTCATACAACATAAACATTAGTCGCAGCGAGAGGCCGTAACATTCACGTATGATTTCGATTTGAATTTTCCCCTTCATCTTGCCATAAAAGTTACGAAGCAGTTGGCCACAGATCCTAATCGAGTGGTGCGCAGCATTGGCTGTATTAATTAGAGCAACTATTCCTGCTGCCTCTTTTTCTGGAGCATGCTCGGCACTCACTATTTCCTTCAGAACATTAGGTCTTTCTTCTTCATCCCGAGCTCGCAGTTCATGAATCATTGCACTTTCTGGAGTTTCTGACGGCAGGGCAAGTCGCGTAGGTTTGATTGTTTGTGCAGGCAGGATTGATGGAGAATTTTCGAGATTGTATTCTGCTGTATCGCGGAGATGACCCTTCACGGTAGATATTATAAGCTTTAAAATGCGCGGATCATTAGACTGATGACACAGGAATAACATTGTATTGGCGAAGTCATTATTATGTAACGAAGAACATAATTTCTCCACAATAATAAATATATGTTTATCATGAATATTGTCGGACAGATAACGAGCCAAGAAAAAACAATAGTAGTATCTATACTTAAATCCAATATCGGTACCACATATATTAAAGACTCCAATATTATTAAAATCTTTTACTATCTTTCCAACTTGAAGCTCTCTATTATATTCAGTACAATATTTATTATGCCAGATATTAAACTCTGCGTCATTAATGGCACGGTTACCGGAAAGGAATAACGCATATGCGAATTCAGACAAGTAATTCAACTTAACTTCTAAGTCAGCCGGGTTTGTCGCTGCGCCTTTGATAACATCCTTAATAATGAGTTCATAGAGAGTACCATACATACCTGTGGAACCTTCTACGGGTGCGCCTGCTTCCAATTGTTGCATCATCATCAGGATGACGATAGGTAGAGATGGGATAGCTCCCTTGCCGATAAGGCCGTCAATGATCGCTTTATATCGAAGTTTATCTTGGTGTAGCGCGTCATTATCTATCTGGTATTTATCCCTTCCCGCAAGCAACCATTTCCCTATCAGGGCAAAACATGCTTCTGTATCACATTCCGTGATATCTACATGTTCGAATGTCCAGAGGATGGTTTCTCCTTCGCTTTTGTGGAGAATCTCTGTTATACGGATACCTGGCGAAGAGATGAGGATGACTAAACCAAAATTGTTATCGAGCCAACGAATTAATCTGTCACGCCCGCCATCACCGAGAATTAGTCTATTATAATCATCTACGATAACAGCTCGATCTTTGATCGCCGTTTGCCAAAATTTTACAATACTATCGCCACGATATATTTTTTCTACTACTTTGTTAATCGCATTGTGTATTCTTGCCGAATCCGGCAGATTCTTTTCCTTACTAGGAATTGCAAAGTCAGACCTTATCAGTAGTGGCGCAAAGCCGGCTTCCCGCAGATCCTTGAATAGTTGTTTAGAAAAAGACGTCTTTCCGATCTTCTCAGCACCAGCTATAAATATTCTCTTTTTTCCTGAATGTAACCCACAACATCCCTGTCGCGAACAAAGCCCATCGGGCTACATGCTTTGCGGAGGTCAAGCTTCTGAAGATCCGGGTACACAAAAATATCGCTCATCTTTAGCGCGCGTTCACGTGGATACCTGAAATCTGTACCTACTTCCTCTAACCAGACTCGCCACTCGTCAGTAATATCGAATTCGTTCAGAAGCGGTTGTCGGAGACGGAGATACTTATGTTCATAGGGTTCAGTTATTTGCTCATAAATTGAGCCATTCCATCGAAAGGTCGTACATAAAAATGTCTTATTTTCCGGTATTAATTTGATTATGTTAAAAGAACTATTCCCAGAATCATCATGATCTTCAAGAATGCCTCCTTCAATATAGAGGTTTTGTTCAATCGGGCGGCTCGTCTTTGCAAACATATCCGGATCGTGTTCATGTCCAGTAAAGATGACGTCACATCTAGATTCTAGTAGATGTCTTAGGTCCTTAGCATTATCGGGACGATGCCAATTATATGGATGATGAAGAATAGCAACATTAAGATTGACGTTTTGTTCGTCGTAATTGAATTTATCGGCGAGGTCTTTAGTCGGAAACCATAAGGTGCCGGGAACTTCGTTTTTCTTTGTAAACCTAGTGGTATTCAGAAGATATAACCTTGCATTTATCGAATCGAATTGAATTGTGAAAGCGCCTATAAGACCAGAAGAAGCAAAAACTTTAATTTTTTTAGATGAAATTTCTTCAATAAAATCATGAAATGGTTTTTGAAACTTAAACAACTGTTCGTCCATTGCCCTAGTGGGTGGCTTGCTTGGGCTACTATCGTTAATGATGATCTCTCGTATACGCTCTTCGAATTCAGGCACGGAAAAGTCATGGTCATGATTGCCAGGTACTAACACAAATGTAGGTTCTTCTCCTATATGCTCATAAATTTCATCCCTAATAGTCTGAATGAAGGTTGAAGCCAAGCTATAATCCTGTGGCCTCCCAAGATAAGCAACATCACCAGTGAAGACGACCGCACAGTGATCACCGGGCTCCACCATTGAGCGGATAGCACCACACAGTAATGCGGATCTAGTTAACAATGGATTCTCACTACCATTCAAGAAGTGGCTATCACTTAAGTGAACAATTGTAACGCTCATGTAAGCCTCCGATATCGGAAAAAGCGATATTTACGTTTTATCGTATGGTCCTCTTTTAAACTTGTCTTTGTTATAAGGAACAGCACCACATTCAAAAACCATGTGCTTAAATATACTCGCAATTTTCTTTATTTCAATTCTTTTTTTTGCACTGGTCAGTAGTCAAAAGTTTATCGAGGCGGCAAGGAAGAGACGACCCTGCAAGCTAACCCATCTCCAAAAGAATTTTGTTTAGCTCTTTCAGCTCGTCACGCAGTTCGGCGGCTTTTTCAAATTCCATATTTTTTGCCGCCTGCTTCATTTCTTTTGTGAGTTTGCCAATCAACGCCGGTAAATCTTCTTCCGTAGCAGGAACAATCTTGCTCTTCGGCGCTATCGGCACGGTCATATAATCAGCTTCATAAATTGAACTCAAAACATTGCTGATCGATTTTTTAATTGATTCCGGCGTTATATTGTTTTCTTCATTATATTTGTTTTGAATAACCCGGCGCCTTTTTGTTTCATCAAGGCAAGCCTGGATGGATTTGGTGATTTTGTCCGCATACATGATAACCTTGCCGCTGATGTTTCGCGCGGCGCGTCCGCTCGTCTGAATGAGGGAGCGCTCCGAACGGAGGAATCCTTCCTTGTCCGCATCCAGAATCGCCACCAGCGATACTTCGGGAATGTCCAATCCTTCACGCAGCAGGTTCACCCCGATAAGGACATCGAATTCTCCCAGGCGCAAGTCCCGGATGATTTCCACTCTCTCCAATGTATGGATATCGGAATGAAGATAGCGCACTCTAACATCTAAGCCTGCGTAGTAATCAGTTAAATTTTCCGCCATTCTTTTGGTTAGAGTCGTCACCAGCACACGCTCGTTCTTTTTAATCCTCCGCCTGATTTCTTCGAGTAAATCGTCAACCTGATGTTTTGCCGGTTTTACTTCAATTTCCGGATCCATGAGTCCCGTCGGACGGATGATTTGCTCCACACGCTTGCCCTGCGCTTTTTGCAATTCATAAACAGCGGGGGTCGCTGAAATATACAATCTCTGATTGGACAGAGCTTCGTATTCGTCAAAACGCAGAGGACGGTTATCCAGCGCGGAAGGCAGGCGGAAGCCGTATTTAACCAGCGTTTCTTTACGGGATCTGTCGCCCCGATACATTCCGTTCAATTGCGGCAAAGTGGCATGGCTCTCATCAATAATAATCAAAGCGTCCTGCGGCAGATATTCCATGAGTGTCGGCGGCGGCTCTCCGGGCTTACGGCCGGTGAGATGGCGGGAATAATTTTCGATGCCCTGGCAATAGCCCATCTCCTCCATCATCTCCAGGTCGAAGTTGGTGCGCTGCTCCAGACGCTGCGCCTCCAGCAATTTATTTTGCTCTTTATATTCGGCCAGCGTCTGCGCCAGTTCCGCCCGGATATCGGCAGTCGCCCTTTTCAGATTATCCTGCGTGGTTACATAGTGGCTGCCCGGATAAATCGCCGTTTTAGTTACCGTGCCCAGTTTCTTCCCGCGCAGGGGATCAATCAGTGCCATTGATTCTATCGTGTCGCCGAAAAATTCCACCCGCAGCGCCTGTTCATCTTCATAAGGAGGAAATATTTCCACGACATCACCGCGCACGCGAAAAGTGCCGCGATGAAAATCAATATCATTGCGCTCATATTGAATTTCCACAAGCCGCTTTAAAAGTTCTTCCCGCGGAAATTCCATGCCCGTTTCCAACTGCACCAGCATCCCCAAATAAGCTTCGGGCGAACCCAATCCATAAATGCAGGAAACACTGGCCACGATGATTACATCACGCCGGGTCAAAAGCGAATGAGTTGCCGCATGGCGCAGTTTGTCGATCTCTTCATTGATGGCCGAATCTTTTTCGATATAGGTATCGGTAGTCGGCAGATAGGCTTCCGGCTGGTAATAATCGTAATAACTGACAAAATATTCCACGGCATTTTCGGGAAAAGGCCTTTGAATTCTTCATACAGTTGTGCCGCCAGAGTTTTGTTATGCGCGATAATCAGCGCCGGCCGCTGCACGGAGCAGATGACATTGGCAATGGTAAAGGTTTTACCTGAACCGGTAACTCCCAGAAGAACCTGATGTTCTTTTCCCTTTTCCAAACCTTTTACTAAATTGGAAATCGCCTGTGGCTGGTCTCCTGCCGGGACAAAATCCGTTATCATTGAAAATTTTTCCATAGTGCCTTCTAACATAAATATTTTTTACAGGACTGTTCAAATACCCTAAAGGGCACGCGAATGTCCATATTAAAGACGTGAAGATTGAACTAAAAATCCTTTTCTACCATTTTATTGAGCCTTTAAAACTGCAAAACAGATAAAAATCTATACGATATGACCAAATTGATGACCCCCAAATATTTAAATTTTGTAACTACTACTATTCAGTAGAGAGCATTTTTCCAAGATGATTAACGATCGAAAGAGCGCAACCGAGCTATGATTTATATAGTTATATTATCGCCATTTTTTATTTTTACAATTCTGACCATCTTTGAATACTGGCTCTACAAGTTCGGTACCCCATATTTTATTACCAGCTCTTTTAGGATGTTCTTGATAGTATTCGTTCCGTTCTCTAAAATATCTATCAATCGCTTCTTTAGCTTGATCAATGGAGCCATAATTACTGTTCTGAATTATTGACTTAGCCATACCACTAAATACAGATTCTATAACGTTTAAAAATTGAGACATCGATGGAAGAGGAGCCAATCCAACTATAGGTGTTTTTGAATTAATTCGAAATATATCACTATTAACTTTTGTAATTTCAGAAAATAGAACCTTTGAAGAATGCCAAGAAGCATGATCCCAAGATAAATAGATAATTTCACTGTCAGAATATTTCTTAATGAGAATATGCAGCATCTTAATTATTTCATCGTTGTTTTTACGATTTGAGTAGAAATGTGTTATCTGATTACTTGATAATTCTAATGCCGCAGTCACAATTAGAGACCCTTTATTTGGTTGAAACTGCGGGACTGTTGGGCACTCACCTCTATGTACAAGACTTCTGCCGCCTCTCTGTTTTACAGCGAATGGGCCAAACTCATCTATGGAAAAGAACCTCTCTGATGATTTTAAATTTGACAATATTTTTTTGATTTCTACAAGCTTCTCTCTATATTTTGGATCATTACTCGTCAATACTTCTTTGGCCTTCCAAAACCTGTAGCCAGCTTTTTTAATAATTTTAGAAACATTGTTTTTAGTTACATAACATCCTTGATTATCGAGCGCTTGCGTAAGTAGCTTTATTGTCCAAGATGTTCGATTATAACCGAACTCTCTTGGTGGTGTGTGTAAAATCGAAAGAAGTACATCTTTAATTTTAGGATCATCTAGAACATTTATGGCCTTATGGTGTGTATCAAGAAGTGCTTCAACACCACTTTCATTAAATTTATGGATATATCTTTTTACTGTATTCCTTGAGATGTGTAAAAAATCCCTAATAGTCTTATTACCAATTCCATACAAGTAATATATAATGACTAGGGATCTTCTGCTCAAATGTTGTGGTTGATTTATTATAGTATTACAGAGCTTGAGCAGTACGTCATGACTAATCTTATGGCCTAAATGCTCATTCAACACCTGGAATGGGACTTTGCCTTGTGATAGCCGTAACATAAAAAGCTTTACACCATTGATAAAATTCCGGAGTTCATTTATTTCTGCTTGGCACTGTCGATGTTGGAGTTCTCTATTCTTCAGTATGTCTATCTCTTTTTTTAGATTTATTATTTGACGGTTTAAGACTTTGTAATCCATAAATGATTCATCAATCTAATTTTAATATCTATATGTGTAACAATTAATATACTAACTTTGCTTTTCTAGATAATTTGAATATCACGATAATATTTCTCGTTTTTTTAAGAAAAGAAATTATACCGTATCATTCATTACCGATTGAAAGAAAAAATGCTTGACATAATTACAAACCGTTTTGTTTCCGAAAAACAAATGACCAGGTGCAAGGCTCCCGAAACGTATATACCATTTTGATTGGAAGATGCCCGCCTTCTCAGCGTCACTTCCCGGCAAGGAAAAATCATTTTTCAATTGTGCGCCGTATAACTAAAGTGGTGTCATTACCCGGCCTGACCGGGTAATCCAATATTCTTTTCATGTATTCCCTTGTCTCATTGTCATTCGCGAGGGAATCACAGAAGAGATGTCATTGCCCAACTTGACGCGTGACCTTCAGGTTATTGGGCAATCCAGTATTTTTCTTTTTAATTAAGTTTTATGTCCCCCGACTTCCGAAAGAATAATTGAATTTTTTATCTACAAGTCAACAACTTTCGCATTGGGAATAGAGTGAGGATTACCATTTGTAATCAGTTTTAGAGTTCCCCATCAAATCAACGGCAGTATCCTATACTTTTAGCCACATTCTAACGCTTTGCAGTTTCCCAATACGCACGCTTTTTGCGCATCACTGCAGCCCAGCTCATTGTTGCCCTGGATTAAATAAACAGTCGCCCGGCCATTATAGGCTAGGGTATAATCAGGTTGCAGTAGGATTGCTTTATTGAATTCCTCGATAGCCAGCTGATACCGGCCGAGTTTAGCGTAAGCAGTTCCCCTGTTGTAGTAGGCTTTTGTATGATGAGGATTCAGGCCGATAACCTTAGTATAGTCCTCGATGGCTCGCTGATATTGACCGAGGTTATTATAAGCATTCCCCCGGTTGTTGTAGGCCTCGACATAATCCGGTTTCAGGCGGATGGCCTCGTTATAATGATCAATAGCTTCTTTGCTTTTTCCTTCGGCAGCCAGGGCGAGGCCGAGATTGATATGCGGCTGAGCGTTATTCTTTGTTATATACAAGGCATGATTAAAAAGTTCGACACTTTTTTTCCAGTAACCACATTGCTGCCAGGTTAAAACTGCCAGGATGGCCAGGTAGGCTATCCCTGCTGGGAATAAAACTTTTTTGCGCATGTCTTCGCGCTGGAACAAAAGTGGAATGCCCCAGACCAGCATAATGGCAATGCCGATAGAGGGTAGATAAG
Source organism: uncultured delta proteobacterium (assembly GCA_963730275.1). Taxonomy (GTDB): domain Bacteria; phylum Desulfobacterota; class Syntrophia; order Syntrophales; family Smithellaceae; genus UBA4810. Next base: position 15,555 of record CAVSRI010000020.1, read on the forward strand.
TATAGCGGTCAGCCATGGCCTGCCCGCCGACCTGCACCAAACCGATTACGGGAATGAGAGTTCCCAGATACCAAAACCAGCCCACAAAGAGAAAAGGGGCTTTCTTGATGTAGTAAATAACGGCGGCGCTGATTATGATTAAAATCAAAGCGCTGCCGAAAACTTGTCCCAGCGACAACGAAGATTCATAAGGATAAAAAACAGCCAGGTCAACCGGCCAGAAAATTTTATCTAAATAAGAAACATAAGAGACTATCGCGTTGACGACACGTTCTAAAAAGGGCAGCTTCTGCACAGAAACAAGCGCACCGCCCTTGCTTTGCGCCCAAAGCGTTATAATACTCGATACTATAGTAATAAAAAGAACGGCGCCTTTTCCCATAAAAGGGAACGGATTATTGGAAGAACGACTCACCAGCGGCGTGGATATCTTCTGCTCTTTAACATAATCGGCCCGGCGCTGTTTAGTTTTATTCTTTCCTGATCTTTCACCAGTTCCTCCCGGCACTTTTATTGGAGCAGGAGCACTCTGCCATCGGCCTAACGGCCAGTAATCAATGAGCATCAACACAAAAGGCAGGGTAACCAGCATGGGTTTGGCCATTAATCCCAGAGCAAATAATGCTAAACAAAGAAAATATCGGGAGAGTTTTTGTTCTTCAACGTAGCCGGCATAAACGTAGAGGGCCGCCATACCGAAAAACATGCTCAAAACATCTTTGCGCTCAGAAGCCCAGGCCACCGATTCCACCCGCAAGGGATGCAGGGCAAAAAGGGCCGCGACAAAAGCCGAAGGCCAGAGGGACTTGGTCGTCTTGGCTAAAAAGAAGAATAAAAAGAGGACGCTGCCGATGTGCAATAATAAATTGATCAGGTGATGGCCGGAAGCGTTGGCACCGAATAAGCTCCAGTCCAGGGCATGAGAAAGTAGCGTCAGGGGATGCCAGTTACTGGCGACAACAGCACTCAACGCCCATTTGATCGTTTCTGAATTAAGGCCTGCTTGGATATGATTGTTTTCGGTAATATATAGGCCGTCATCAAAATTAACAAAACCATTGCCCAAAATCCGGCCGAAGGCGATGAGGGAAAAAAAAATTAAAAAAACTGCCGTAAGGTATTTATATTTTTTATTCATACGTTTAACTATCTGCTAAAAATAATTTGTTATTGCAAGGCAATAAACCTTTGTCGCAATATAGCATTTTTCGCAATAATAAATACATGCATAAATTACTTTATAATGTTTTGTCTGTTTCTCTTGTTTCAGGTTGACCTGACCTGATACTTGTAATAGATGTTATTAGAGTTCAGCTATTTTTTTGATTATTTCCGATTGTAATATTGTGTATGAATTCAAAAAATAAGAAAAACAACAGTACAGGAAGAACTATGCAAACCGGCATTTTTAAGATAATACACATAAGCATAAATATACCCTTTTTTAAGAAAATATTACTTATAACGCCCACTACTCAATGGAAGCTCTAAGCCAAAAAAGTGAAAATTAACGATTGAAAGAAAATAAGATAACAGTGCAAATCAGCCTTGAGGAGACCACGCAACGGGTTCCGAATATGATGAATTTGCTGGTTGTACAGAATTTATCTTTTTTCGTGCTTTACGATCATTGAGCAAATATATAGCCATAGGAACCATGAGACCTAATACCCATCCACAAGGAATACCGATATCTAGCGAAAGAATCGCCAACCCCTCGGTCTCGCCTTCATCAAAAGGGCCGACAAATAAGTGTATCACTAGACCAGCAATAAGAGTTGCTATGACTGGACTGGCGAAAGTCCACGCATAGATAATTTCACATCGATTGACGGACTTAAAACAAAAGCCGGCGATTAGTCCCGGAATGACAAAGACAACAACACCAGCAGGCAAAATCAACAAAGGGTTCGGTATAGTGTATAGAATGTCTAAAATCCGTTCCATATTTCATGCACAAAAATTAATATCGGAAAGATTTTCTTAGAGGCCTCCGTAAAACCGCCCAAACGCACGGGACAACATTACTGCCATTAGCAATGCACCCAATCCCGCAACAATGACATGCTTTGTCCGGCGTAACTCAAAGGTTCCGACACGACATACGAGTAAGTAGCTTATAATAAAGTTGAAAGCGCCCCATAGCACGTTCACCGTTGCGGAAGAAAGCCCTTGACCCGGCGGAGAAGCGAATGGGCTTTGGAATGGGTGCCCCATAACTCCGCTTACAAAATGTGGAATAGCATTAGCGAGAAAAGCACCGCCGAAAAAGTAAGAAAGGTAATAATTCCAGCGCATTTTTATTATTTCTCCTTTTACATTCAATTTTGATAAAACCTAGCTTGTTCATTGGTGAGCTATAATAATTTCGATCTTATAAGTCAATTTAATATTGATTACCGATTGAAAGGAAGTCTGTCTATAAAAAATCTTAAATGCTCATTTACAGGAAGTAACAAATGTCCAGATACGAAAGTGGCCTTTATATACCGCAGTTGATTGGAAGATGCCGTCTTCTCAGCCTCACTTCCCGGCAAGGAAAAACCGTTTTTAAATTGTGCGTCGTTTTGGCGCCACCGGTCATCAGGATACCGAGACGGCAAGGAGGAGGCTCCGCAGACGTATATGATAATACGTTGAGGAAGCCGACGACGCTGTCAACGAAAGGTAGCCGTATGAAGGCAAATTGGTATCATAGGAAAAGTACCGGCTCCCGCAATATCGCCTCCCTCGCCCGATAAGCGCACGCAGCAGCTTCCGGATGCGTATCTTTCAGCGCGGTTATTTGCCGCAGATTATCCGCCGTACGCAAGACCAGCGTGGCCATATCTCCTTCAGTGATTCCTGTTGCTTTTATCACATTTTCCCAACTGCGTCCCTGCGCCCAGTAATACATAGCCACTCCTGCCGCCGGATAGAGTTTTGCCGTCATAAACGAAGCCGCCTGCAAACGGCGGGAGAGCGGTTGGACGGCCTAGCATCACCTTTTTCAATGCCGACATTAGTTTTGGCGGCAAATTTTTGGCAATTAACCCAATTTCAGCATCACGATCATAGGCAAAAACAGCGACAATAGCCGCCATAATTTTTTCGTCTTCTTCCGGAAAAGCCCGCTCACGCAAACATTGCGCTACCAGCAAAGGATGATCGAGTCGTAATCGCGCCGCCCAGTAGCCATCTTCCGTAAGCCTACTTGATTCATTAACAAAACCTTCCGCTTGTAAAAATTTCAGATGGCGGCAAAAATCTTCCCAAAGCGACTTGGCCGCGGAAAAAGATGCCTGCCGGTTTCGTTTACTTATGCTGATAAGCGGCCAGTGACCTTTCAAAAATTCCATGAATATCGGAAGGCGTCTGAGACAACAGTAAATTTAACACCATGGCGAAATCGTTTCTTAATTGGCTTAAAATATCTTCCGGCATACTGAAGAGCAAACGGCGGATGTGCCTTAAATCCATAAACTTGCCGCTCATGGGCAGCATAAACCCGATTTTATCCTGACCGCGGCGTCCCGCCCTGCCCGTCATTTGCCGGAATTCGGTTGCCGACAAAGGATGAAAATCATGCCCGTCAAACAAATCCGAATTGAAAAGTACTATCGCGCGGGCGGGAAAATTTACCCCGGCAGCTATCGTGGTCGTGGCAAAAATAACCCGCAGATGCCCCCGGTTCATCATCTCTTCCACCAGCAGTTTCCAGGCGGGTAATTGTCCGCCGTGATGGGCGGCAATACCGAAAGACTGGAGAGTTTTTAATTGCCGATGATTCTGCAATGCCGGGAAACGCTCCAGCAGTTCCCGCAACGTATCGATAAACTCCGTCGAATAAGGCAGTGGCGAAATTGACGCGCGTGCGGTTAACGCGGTATCGCATTCCGCTCGTGATTTCAAAAAAAAGATGGCCGGTAAAAGGTCGAATCGCTCCAATATTCTGATAATGCCGCCGTAATCAGGCATTCGCCTGCGGGTAAAACCGCCGGCATCATTTTTTTTCATAAATTCAGTAACCGGTGTGGAAATCCTTTTTCCTTCCAAAAAAGGCAGCAATCTGCCGGATGGGTGCAGGAATAACGGATACAGTGGAACGGGACGTTTTTCTTCGGTTATTACAACACATTTTTTTCGGCGAATGGTTTCCAGCCATTGCGCGATTTCTTCTCCGTTGCCGATTGTTGCCGATAAAAGCAATAAATTGATTCGCACCGGCAAATAAGTCATTACTTCTTCCCAAACAACGCCGCGATCGGCATCACCCAGAAAATGAGCCTCATCAAGAATGACCAAATCACAATTTAAGTCATACCCATGATGCATGGCATCGTAAAGCTGATTGCGCAGTATTTCCGTAGTGCCGACAATAATCGGCGCTTCGGTATTTTCTTTGGTATCGCCGGTGATGATGCCGACATTTTCCTGTTCAAAATGCAGGCCGAATTCCACCCACTTGGAATTGGAAAGCGCCTTGAGGGGCGAGGCATACCAGGAACGGCCTCCGTTTTTCAGCACGGATAAAATAGCTTCCCGGGCAATCCAGGTTTTACCGGACCCCGTGGGCGCGATAACCAGACAATCTGTTTTTTTTATAGCTTCCAGCGCTTTTATCTGAAACTCATCGGGAATAAAAGAAGTTGGCTGGGGTTTTCCTATTTGCGCCAGCACATTTTTTAAATCCGGAGATATTTCCGGTTTATAATATGCTGAGTATTCTTTTCTTTTGAATTCTTTACGGTTACGTTTAGCAGAAGAGCGTTTAACCTTAAATGGCCTTTTTTTAAAGATAATCTTTGGTTGCATTATAAATATATTTTACCACAAACCGATTTAATGGTAAAGGAACGAGCCTTGGTTATGCTAAAAAAAGAAAAAATATTTTGGGGCTGGTACATCGTCGCCGGTGCTTTTTTGGTAATGGCAGTCAATTACGGCGCCCGCTATTGTTTCGGTGTTTTCGTCAAACCATTGTCGGATGAACACGGCTGGTCGCGTTCGGTAATTTCTCTGGCCGCAACAATCAACATGCTTGTTTATTCCACAGGATCCATTTTCGTCGGCCGCCTGCTGGATCGAATCGCCCCGCTCTGGATTATGACCATCGGAGCCGTAATTGCCGCGGCCGGATATATTTTAACCGGTTTTATCAACACTCCTCTTAGTTTATATCTTACATACGGTTTGCTCGTCGGTTTGGGCGCGGCCGGAATGGGCGTTGTCGTCTGCAGTTCATCGGTCGGCAAATGGTTCATCAAAATGCGCGGCGTTGCTCTCGGCATTGCCACAATGGGGATAAGTTTTGGAACTATGACTCTTACACCTCTGGCGGGTTATCTTAATGAATATTTCAGTTGGAGAACAGGCCTGCTTATACTGGGAATCATCACATTTATTGTTGGAATTGCCATTTCTCAAACATTGATGCGTAAAACTCAACCTGAAGCATACGGTCTTCTTCCCGATGGAGACAAAATAGTCCTGCCTGTTCAATTATCAAATGTACCGGCAATCAACAGAGTCTCCCCAGCGATTGTTTTTCGCGATATAAGATTTTGGACATTAGCCATATGTCACGGCCTGGTTATTATGGTCGTGATGTCTGTATTTGTTCATCAAGTAGCTTATGCGATGGATAACAATATCGAAAATATAACCGCGGCAACATCTCTTGCCGCAGTAAGCATGATCGGATTCTTTGGCCAATTTTTCTTTGGCTGGTTAAGTGATCGTTTGCGTGACCCGAAATACGCTTATTTTCTTGGTATATTATTTCTGCTTATCGGCATGATTTTGCTTTTTTACGCGCATAGTGTCAGCATCCTCTATCTTTACGCCATTATTTACGGTTTCGGTTACGGTTCTCTTGCCCCTATTTTGCCCATAATTGTCGCCGACCGTTTCGGCCGACATTTTTTGGGATCGATTTATGGATTACTTACATTTTTTATCGGTGTCGGAGGAAGCATAGGCCCTATTTTGGGCGGTTTCATTTATGATAAACTTGGATCATATCAATATCTATGGGTAATTAATGTTGTGGTATTAGCAGGAATATCACTAATTATTCTGACCTTAAAAAAAGGCAAACAATTCAATCCCGGGTCCAGTAATTAAATAATTATTCTTTTTAGCATTGAACGTTCTTTCAACATTTATGTACAGTGCAAACTTCTTTATCAAAAAAGATTCAAAGAAAAATATATTAAATTCGATATTTTTAGATTTTAAAGCAGGTTACAAGGAGGCTAAGTGGTTATGAAAAAGATGATGCAAACAATACTTTTAGTGGCTTTCGTAATTTTGACGACAGCGTCTTTTAGCTATGCCCAATTCAGCGTTACCGGGAATGATAGTTTCCCCTTTTTCCACCTGGGCTGTTTAATTATCGGTGGACTGATTATTGTTTCGCTAAAAAGAAAATATACCCGATTATACATGAGCGAAGCTATTGGATCATTTGCTCTATATACTGTTTTGGTTGCTCTTTTTACCGCACCAGTGGTAGACGCTTTGAAAACTTTAATTAACTAACCCTTCTCCTTCTCAGCTATAACCGTAAAAACCCCGTGCAATCTCTGGCGGGGTTTTTATTGTGAGACTCCAACTCCGAAGCGAAGCGACGCGGGATTAGTGACACCATTTATAGTGATTTAAGTCATTCAGAATGTTTCTATGAATGAGCATCAATCAGCTCGGTCAAGCGTAACGATAAGGACTGCGCAAGCTTTTGTAAAAGTCCGGTTTCCATTTCCGGTGTGTAACGGTTATTGGAAGCATCTCCATTATTCCAACTTCCCATAATTTCATCGTTCACTTGGAACGGAACTAAAGCCAAGGATCTGACAAAATATTTATTGCTCGAAGGCAATAGTTTGTAATACGGCTGTAAATCTTTATTGACTAACACCGGGTTTAGTCCGTCAGGAAGAATTTCGCGAAACAACTCCGGTGCTACTACATTAAGCCTGTCTTTTAAAATAGCGGAAGATTTTACTGCCGCAATGATAGGCGCGGTATTTACAGTATTAATTAAGGTAAGCCAAACAAAAGGAACTTCAAATTCTTTTTCTATTCCGGCAAGCAGAATTTCAAAAAGTCCGGCGATATTTTTGGCTTCCGGCAACCTTGTTTCAATCTTCTCGAAACGAGCAGCAATTTCCGCATTAATGATGTTAATATCTTTTCTTTTATCCATACCTAAATACAACTACCAATCAGCAAAAAGAATTACGTGATCCGATGGCTTCTCCGCTAATCTTGAGGCTAAATCGATGGTGCAGCTTTTGGACTTCATAGCGAGTGTTTTTGTCGCCAGAATGTGATCAACACGCCAGCCCAGCTTGCGGCTTACAGAATCTTTTACTCGATAATCAAAAAAAGTATACTGACCGGCAACCCCCGGGTGATGTTTACGGAAAATGTCAACAAAACCCCAGGCCTTAACTTCGTTATAAGCCTTCCACACTTCCGGATTAAAACAAACGTGCCCTAAGATTCTTTTCGGGTCGTGCACATCTATATCTTCCGGCGCGACGTTAAGATCGCCGCACCAAATTATGGCATTTTGCGGCTGAAAGTGCTTCTCCAGATATTTTTTCAAACGTTCAAACCACGCCAGTTTGTAAGTGAACTGCGGGCTTTCTCTTTCCTGCCCTTGTGGAACATAGGTGTTTATTATCGTCAGGTCAGTACAGGTCACAATAATTAAACGGTCGGAATCGGCAGGCTCGCTATCAAAGCCAAATGCTACTTTTTGCGGTTTTTGCTTCGAGGCAATGGCCACACCGTTATACTGTTTATTACCTTGGAAAACTACATGGTAACCCAACGCTTCCAATTCGGCCGCGGGAAATTCAGCGTCGCTGACCTTTGTCTCCTGCATGCAAAAATAATCAGGATTGTTTTTTTGCAGCCAGGGTAAAACAATGTGCAGACGGGAGCGGATAGAATTTACATTATAACTGGCAATCTTCAAGTCAGGTTGTGCCTTTCGTTAATTGCTGCCGCTTAATATCATGACCGGCGCTTGCGCTCAAGACTTTTTGCTACTCTGCCCTTGCGGAAGGCGCCCCCTGATTTAATAATCCGGTTGGCATCGAATCACCGGGCTTACTCCTTTCCGCTCATTGCCCGATATGGAGAAAAAATATTAGGCGGAAAAACCGAATTATCAATAACCGTGACTATAATAAATTAAATTCTTTCTTAATTTTTTTAAATTTATTTTGAGCGATGGCCATAACCAAAGAAGGAAATAAACGGTCCAGCCACCAGACCAACTTCCATTGCCCAGGTTCAATAATTATCGCTTTATTTTTCGCAATAGCATCTACCACTTTGCGGGCGAATATATCCGGAGACATGGGCTTGAATTCTTCCCACATAGCACGCAGTTTTTCGTCGGGAATGTCCATCAATATTTTGCCATACTTCCCTCCCTGCAAAATAGGTGTACGAATAACACCGGGACACAGCACACTGACGCGTATTCCCATCCGGGCCGCTTCTACGCGCAGTGATTTGGAAAGTCCTACCACAGCATGTTTGGTTGCCGCGTAAGCTACACCCAGCGGGTTAGGCATAAGTCCCGCCATGGAAGCAGTATTGACTATGTGTCCGAAACCCTGTTCAATCATGATTTTGTAGGAGGCCTGAATTCCGTTGACAACACCGCGAAGATTGATATCAATAATTTTGTTCCAGTCGGAAATAGTGTAATGATCGGCGGGACAGGCGATTGCTATTCCCGCGTTGTTGAAGATATAATCCAGCCTTCCATTGCTTTCCAATGTTTCCCGAACCAGCCTCTCCATAGCGGGAAAATCAGTCACATCTACTTTTAGAGCTTTTGCTTTGCCGCCGGAAGATTTAATACTTTCGGCAATAGCTTGCGCCTTTTCTATTTGCAGATCAGCCAACACCACTTCACAACCACGCCCGGCCAGTTCTTCGGCCAGGGCGCAGCCAATACCCGATGCGCCGCCGGTAATAATCACTGTGGCATCATTAAAAATACGAATCGCCTTCTTTGATTCCATTGTGCTCCTCCAAAACATTGGCGATTCAATATAATCTTAAATTATTGCAAACACAAGTGGAGACTCCTCCCGTCGCAGATGACCTTTAGGTTACAGGAGCCGCAGGCTCACTAAAATAATGAGACCCAAGCTTCAGAAACAAAGTGCACTGAAGCTTGCAGGTCGAATTATCCCGCGAAGTAGAGGACAACACGACCTCCCGCGAGGTACCGCTCTTTCTTCCACGGTCGGAACCGTTGATTTCAAGTCGCGGGATTAATTATTTCCTCCGTTATTGGAAAATGACTTTCATTAATCCCGCATTCCTCCGATCAATACAATTTCGTTGACATCGACCTGACCATGTCTTATAACCACCGATGTAAAAATTGCATAAAAAGCAGGAGATATCTTTATGAAAAAATCACATATCCTTTTTACGGTATTATCATTTTTTGCTTTTCTAATTTTAGGCTGCGGCAATAATGATTCCTCTAAAATTAAAATAGGTCTTATTGCGGAATTGACCGGCGATATCCCGGCAGTCGGCGCTTCCTGTAAAAACGCGGCGGAAATGGCTGTTGCCGAAATCAATAAAGTTGGAGGCATCCAGCTTGGAGAAAAAAAATATAAAGTCGATTTAATCATTGAAGATAATGCCGGTAAAGCGGATCAATCTGCGTCATCGGCGCAAAAGCTGATTACCCAGAAAAATGTGGTAGCAATAGTGGGGCCTAATGCCAGCCGTTATGCCTTGCCCGCTGCGGAAATCGCCGAATCAAGCAAAGTTGTCCTCATTACACCCTGGTCAACAGCACCAAAAGCTACACTGGATTCTAAAACCGGTGCTCCAAAAAAATATGTCTTCCGTTCCTGTTTCATTGATCCCTTTCAGGGACGTGTTTTAGCCAAGTTCACTCTGGATAATCTTAAATTAAAAAAAGCAGCTGTGCTCTACGATGTTGCTTCGGAATACAATAAAGGCATTGCTGAAATTTTTAAAGAAGTCTATGAGCAAAATGGCGGCAAAGTAGTTGCTTTTGAAACTTACACCACCAATGATAAAGACTTTTCTTCACAATTGACAAAAATCAAGAGAGCCGCGCCGCAGATAATATTTCTCCCCAACTATTACAGTGAAGTGCCGCTGCAAATCCAGCAGGCCAAGCGTTTAGGCATCAGGGTGCCTTTTATCGGCAGTGATTCCTGGGGCAGTGAAGAGTTGTTAAAACTATGCGGCAAAGATTGCGATGGCTACTATTTCAGCACACACTATGCGGCCGACTCCTCCACCGAAGTTACCAAAAAATTCATTGAAAATTACAAAGCCAAATATGGCAGCACCCCCGATGATGTTGCCGCCTTGACTTATGATTCCTTCGGTCTGCTCTGGCAGGCCTTGAAAAGCGCGGGCAAAAACGATCGCCAGGCCGTGCGTGACTCTCTGGCTAAAATCCCAAAATACGAAGGCGTGACCGGAACGATGCAGTTTAAAGAAGGTTCCGGCGATCCGATCAAGAGCGCCGTCATTTTGAAGATAAAAGATGGAAAATTTATCTGGTATGCCAATGCCAAACCATGATTTCGCACACTCTCTATACAGACTTCCTCGCATAAATCTGCGGGGCGGTCTGTAAAATCTTCCGATTTTTAACAGGCTCTATGGTTTATATTTTTCAGCAAATTCTCAACGCCCTGCAACTGGGAAGCATTTATGCCTTGATCGCCCTGGGCTACACCATGGTCTATGGCATTTTAACCATGATTAATTTCGCTCACGGCGATTTATTTATGGTCGGCGCTTTCTTTTGCTTCCTTATTGCCGTTTATCTAAATTATCCTTTGTGCCGACGCTTCTTTTATCCATGATGGGAGTTGCCTGCCTGGGTGTTTTCATCGAACGCCTGGCCTACAAACCTTTGCGCACTGCTCCGCGCGTTTCGGCCATAATCACCGCACTTGGCGTCGGGCTTTTTCTGGAAAATTTACTCTGGCCCTCAATCCCTATCCCCAGCATATTCCCGCGCTGATTGCCGATCAAACCTGGACAATACGGCAATGTTTCTATTTCTTCTTTGCAGATAATTATCATCGTTTTTTCGCTTGTTGCTGATGCTGGTTTTGGATTTTATCGTTCAGCGGACAAAAACAGGCATGGCCATGCGCGCCATTTCCTGGGATAAGACAGTTGTCCCCTTGATGGGCGTTCCTGTAAACAAAATTATTTCGCTGACGTTTGCCATCGGCACGGGCCTGGGCGGCGCGGCTGGTATGATGTATGGCCTGGCCTATCCGGTGATCGATCCTTACATGGGCATAATGGTCGGCTGGAAAGCTTTCATCTCGGCTGTTGTCGGCGGCATCGGCAATATCCGTGGCGCTATGATCGGCGGATTTATTTTAGGCACGGTGGAAATTATGGTTGCGGCATTTTTACCCTCAACTTACCGTGATTTTGTCGCCTTTACTTTGCTATTGGTTTTACTGATCTTCCGTCCCTACGGAATCCTCGGCAAACCTAATCCGCAAAAGGTGTAATCGTGGTCAAACTAACCGCCGCATATCACACTCTGCTTGATCGATGGCACGCCGTAATAGCGAATCAGCTTTTTCTGGCCGATTTTTATTATCGCGGGATTGTTATTTTCCATTGCCGCAGTCAGCTTTTGATATCCTTGATCAATATATTACAGCTGATTTTGATTTACGTGGGAATCAACATCATTCTCACCGTCAGCCTCAATCTGATCAACGGTTACATGGGCGAATTTTCCATCGGCCATGCCGGATTTATGGCGATTGGCGCTTACATCGCTCGCATTTTAACCGTAAATATTTTTCCATCTTCAGCAATGATTTTCTTTTCCCCGTTGCGGTTTTAGCCGGCGGACTGGGCGCAGCGCTGGTAGGTTTGTGGTGGCCATACCTTCTTTTAAAACAAGCGGCGATTATCTGGCTATTGTCACTCTGGCTTTCGGCATGATTGTCAAATCCTGCATGGAAAATATCGATGCCATTGGCGGACCGCGCGGTTTTCTAGGCATGGAGAAGCTCACCACCCTGCCCTGGGTTTTTTTCTGGACGGTCCTATCGGTATGGATTATCCGCAATCTTGTTTATTCCAAATTCGGACGAGGAGTTCTTTCTATCCGCGAAGATGAAATTGCCGCGACCTGATGAGCGTAAACACCCGTCAGGTGAAAATCATCGCTTTTGTTGTTTCCTCATTTTTCGCCGGAATTGCCGGAGGGCTTTATTCGCTCATACTCTCCAATACATAAATCCGCGCATGTTCGATATCCTTAAATCCACCGATATTTTGATTATGGTTTATCTGGGCGGCATCGCCTCCATTGCCGGTTCGATCATCGGCGCAATTATTTATACCATTCTTCTGGAAATATTGCGGCCTCTGGGCATCTGGCGAATGGTTTTAATGCCGCTGATGCTTGTCTTGCTGATGATTTACCGCCCCCGCGGTATCATGGGCCTGCGCGAAGCACAAATGTTTATTCCGCTGCGTGATCTACTCGCATCAAGATTATGCGGCAAAAGAAAAAGGAGACTGCCGATGCCTCTGCTTGAAGCCAAAAATGTTACCCATCGTTTTGATGGACTATGCGCTGTTGACGATTTCAACTTTACCCTTGCGTCCAAGGAACTAGTCGGCATCATCGGCCCCAACGGCGCGGGAAAAACTACGCTATTTAATCTCGATCACCGGCGTCTATCGTGCCACAGAGGGGACCATTGCTTTTCCGGAAATGAGATTGTCGGGCAGGACACCGCATCAGATCAACAAACTGGGTATTGCCCGCACCTTTCAGAATATCCGTCTATTTAAGGAGCTGACCGTGTCTGGATAATGTCCGCATCGCCTATTACGGAAAAATCATTTACAGCCCGCTGGAAGCGCTGCTGCATATCGGCCGTTTCCGCCCTGAAGAAAAACGAATTGCCGGTATGGCGATGGAACTGTTAAAATTTTCCAATTGGATGACCTGGCGGATGTTGCCGCCGGAAGCCTGCCTTACGGTTTGCAGCGCAAGCTGGAGATCGCGCGGGCGCTGGCCACCGGCCCCAAACTGCTATTGCTTGATGAACCGGCTGCCGGAATGAACCCCAATGAAATTATACAGCTTATGGAATTTATCGGCTGGATTAGAAAAACATTTTCCGTAACCATCATTTTGATTGAGCACCAGATGCGGCTGGTGATGGGTATTTGCGAACGTCTGGTCGTACTCGATTTCGGAGCGACCATCGCCGAAGGGTTGTGCCCGGATATTCAAAACAATCCTAAAGTCATGGAAGCCTACTTAGGTGAGGAAGTTAAAACATGAGCGCAAAAAAAGTGCAACTTTCGTGTCCGGAATCTAACCGTTGCCTATAACAGCATTTGCGCTGTTCATGATGTTTCTTTTGATGTGGGTGAAGGCGAGATTGTCACCTTGATTGGCGCCAATGGCGCGGGTAAATCTTCCATCCTGCGGGCTATCTCCGGCCTGATCCCCTACAGCGGCACTATCACTTACAGGGATAATGATTTGAAACAAACTCCCGCCGATCAAATTGTCGCCAGAGGTATTGCCCAGGTGCCGGAAGGAAGGGGCATCTTCGGCAACCTGACTGTGCTGGAAAACTTGAAACTGGCCACCTGGCAGCGCAAAGACATAGGACAGATTGCCCGGGATTTTGAACGAATCTTTACCTTGTTTCCGCGCCTGCGTGAACGTAAGAAGCAATTAGGCGGAATGCTTTCGGGCGGCGAGCAACAGATGCTGGCTTTCGGCCGCGCGCTGATGAGTGACGCAGCAAATGCTGCTGCTGGATGAGCCTTCCATGGGACTCTCGCCGGTTTTGGTGCGCGATATTTTTCCAGACAATCGTGGAGATCAACAAGGCAGGCAAAACAATTTTGCTCGTTGAACAAAACGCCAACATGTCTTTGCACATCGCCGCCGCGGCTACGTTCTGGAAACCGGCCGCATTGTCCTTTCCGGCACAGGCAAAGAACTGATGGGCAATCCCCGGGTCAAAGAAGCCTACCTTGGTGGGTAAATATATTTTTTTACCTTTGATGTCCCCTTTAGAGGCGATAGTCTGGCGTATGCCAAAGGGAAGAAGACTCATCTGCACAAGGACGAAGTTATTTTGACAGCAAGTGTAAAATGGATTGTAAATCATACTTCCCGTTATCCACAAATTCTTAATCTCGATAAAGATGCAATATTTCAACTAGCAATCATTGATTTTATTTTCTCGATGGTTATGATAAAAGCGTAAACGTATAAATGGAGGTGTTATGCGCAAAATTATCATCCCCATCTTTCTTGTTTTAACCTTTCTTTGTTCTTGCAACCTATCTACAATTAAGGACTACGATGAGGCCGGCCGTCAAAAACCGCATGATGCTATTGTCTACTACAACAGGGGGTGTGCTTTCGCTAAACTCGGCCAGTATCAGCAGGCTATTGAAGAATTCAACGAAGCCATACGCTTTCAACCGGATAATGCCAAAGCCTACTACAATCGCGGGACTGCTTACAAAGACCTAGGCAAGTACCAACGTGCCATTGAAGACTTTAATGAAGCCATACGCCTGAAGCCGGATTATGCGGATGCTTACAACAACCGAGGGAGCGTTTATTTATTGCAAGACAAAAACGATGTTGGCTGTCATGATCTGCGAAAAGCGTGTAAGTTGGGGAACTGTGAAGTATTAAAATCTGCTAAAAGTCAGGGAAGCTGCCGCTGATTTAGTGGGGGACTCTAAAACTGAGTACAACTACTAATCCTCATTCCAATTCCAAATTGAAAATTATTGTAGGTGAAACAGATAATCGACTTCTTCCTGTACTCAACAAATCATGAATGTTGGTCAATATGCATGATTTCAATCAGTAATAAACACAATTCACATCATTTGGTGAAATTGATTTGATGCAATCTACTTCTTGACTTTTTATGATATTTATAGGTATAAAAGAAAGTTAAGTTGTTGTTTTTTAAAGATATTAAAAGTCATCTTTCTGAACAGAACTAGGGTAGCTACAATCATTATGCTAAACTGGTAAAAAAATATAAATAAGTTTCGCGGTTTACTAGTACACTAATGATGAGCATTAAACCAAAATCAATATTCCGTAAATTTTCCATTATATTTGTTGGAGTTTCCTTAATTCCCTTAATTGTTCTTTATTATCTTTATTCACTTTATGATGAAAGTCACAGATTTATTCAAATATGGGATGCTCATTTCAGTCTGATAATAGTTATTATTGGAGTAATCTCCATACTTGGTTTTTTTGGGATGCGCAAGACAATCAAAAAGATTGCTATATTAACGGAGACCGTAAATAAACAAGCAATACTTAAATCAGATCAAAAGGTAATATTGGAATTGGCTGACGAAGAAGGAGAGTTAGGTGAATTAGCCAGATCATTTATTCGTAACTTGAAGCGCGTTGAGAAAAGAGAGCAAAAACCTGAAGAAACAAAACAAATAATATCTGATGTTCTGAAAAAGGTGAGTGAGGTTCTTGCTGTAGTAAATAATTACGATAATTTAATTCACCTCGTATTGGAAACAACCGCTGATGCATTAGGTGCGAAACAGGGCGCATTGTTTTCTGCCGATGACGGCCGCTATACCGTGAAGGCGTGGGCTGGCATGTATGATGTTAGAGCAGAACAAGTTATGGATGCAGCACAAACCTACCTTGATGAGGTGGCTGTACGAAACAGGTCATTTTTAATAACTGCAGAAGAAAGCGAGCAATCAGATATATTATTTATCCCGCCTTTACTATTTTCACCTTTAGTTTACAATGAAAAATTCTTGGGAGCGCTTTGTTTTTGTGGAAATAGGTATTGGAGTCAGTTTCCTAATACGCATTTGGCTGTTGTGTCAAATTTGAGTCATCAACTTGCTGTTTCTTTTGAAAATGCAAAAATAAATAAAGATTCAGATCAAACTTACTTCGAAACGTTGGCAGCTCTGGCTCTGGCGGTGGAGGCAAGGGATCCTTATTCCCGAGGTCATTCAGGCCGTGTCGGCAAGACTGCGCAAAAAATCGGAGAAAGATTAGGTTTCTCAGGGGAAGAAATTAAAGCCCTGGGAGATGCTTCTATGTTACACGATATCGGCAAGATAGGCATTCGGTACGGTCTTTTTATCAAGCAAGGTAAGATCAGTGTAGAAGAGAAATATGTCATCAGAAATCATACCGTCATTGGTGAGAGTATTGTATTCCACCTGCCAACATATAAGCATCTTTTGGATCCCATTAGACATCATCATGAACAGCTGGACGGGAGCGGATATCCCGATGGCCTTGAAAACAGAGAAATATCAAGAATCACCCATGTTTTGACTATTGCTGATCTATTTGATACCCTGATGGAGGATCGTCCATATAGATCAGGAATGAATTTTAAAGATGCGCTGAAAGAACTTGATAATCTCGTTATAGCAGGGAAAATGGATAAAGATGTAATCAGCGGTCTTTATCATATGTATTGACAAAGAAAGCATGGGGAAAAAATCGGGGACTTTAAATATGCGGGAATATATGATGAAAATTAAACAGCATATATTAAATTTCTTCATAATTGATAAAGATGTTATTATTGTTTTCCTTCTTGTGGCTGTTACAGGTTTTGTTTTCTATTTTGTTTCAAATCAGCGAGCATTCCTAGATTTTTTTTACTTTCCGGTTCTTATAGGTGCTTATTATTTCGGCAAACGTTATGCTACACAGGCGGCGTTACTGTCCATTTTATTGATTTCATTAATTACTTATATCTATCCTAAAACTTTTATTCCTTCTTCTCCCCCCTCTTACTTAGGTTACGAAGTATTTCGGGTATTAGATATCGTGGTCTGGGGAGGATTTCTGCTTATTATGGCGTATTGCATGGGACTTCTTTATGAAAAAAAGGAAGAAGCAAACAGGGAAATAAAGAAAACATATCAAGGGATTATTGAAATGTTATCTCTTCTTATTGATGCCGTAGATAAGCAAACCCAAAGTCACTCCCACAGAGTTTCTATTGTCGCTGAAAGTATAGCAAGTGCAATGAATTGTTCTGAAGAAGAAATTGAAAATATTAGGATTGCAGCCTTACTGCATGATTTGGGAAAACTTGGCACTAGTGCCGATGTTCTAAACAAAGTTGGAGTGTTATCGTTAGAAGAACAAGAAAGAATAAAGGATCACACTAAATTCGGTGCGAATATGCTTGCTCCTTTAGGAGGTAAAGTCTCGCAGATTCTGCCATACATTTTGTTCCATCATGAGAAATTTGATGGGAGCGGATACCATAGTAAAATGGGTCAGAACATTCCTCTGGGAGCAAGAATTATTGCGGTAGCGGATTATTATGATGCATTATTGTTCTGATCGTCCATATCGTCAGGCTCTTTCGCCGTTAAAAGTAAGAAAAGAAATTATTGCGAATGCGGGTAAGCATTTTGATCCCGAAGTCGTAAAAGCTTTTGAAGCTATCTTCGACAGATTAGATACAGATATACCCTCAGTTTTCCGGAAAGACTCTGTTCATAAAAGACATTAATGACTTTTGCACTAGCTCATTAATACGGCAGTTTTTTGGGGTCTATGGAATGATTTTATAAAGCTGCGACATGAAGGGCTGAATCGCCATTTTTGTGTTCGAATCAGAAAATGACGGTAGAACCAGTCAATACAGCGATTGCTACGCTACACCTTTCAAGTCGTAATTCACAATGTTAAAACTTTTCAAAGTCGTTTGTTTGTAGGTGAACTCGTTAAAAGTGGAGAAAATTAATTTGACAGTGTTTTTAAAGTCAAAAAAAGAAACGGGGTCGCATCTTTACTCTTGACAATTGCCACTAAAAAACCCCGCAAACCTGCACCAGTTCTAGCTTTCAAGCTATTAAAGATTTTTGGATTTACCCTAAAGGGCACAAGCCGGTATTCGCCGGAATGGCAAGCGGTAGGGAAAGTAGGAAGTTGAGTGGGTGCAAAAAGACGAGCTTGGCGGTGTGCAAAGCACAGCGAGGCAGAAGAAGCTTCTTTTCCAATTCACCGGTAAGCCCAAAAACGAAGAAAAGGGGCTTCAGGCTACGCCTTTGGCCCCTTTTCTTAAATCATACCAATTTCTATTTGTTAACAACATTTAAGGCAACTGGAGTATTTCTCAAGTCTACTTCAGTTAATTTTTTATCTTGTCTCCCTCGAAAGTACCGTCTACCTGGCCTCCTAAATTACACGTGCCGGATACTTTGTCACCATTAATCTTGCCTTTGTAAACCGTAGTTGCACCGTCCAGGACGTACTTCACTTCAAAGTTGTCACCTTTCATGGTTCCTGTTAGCGGTGCCTCTCCAAATCTGCCTGCATAGTTTCCCGTCAATTTATTGCCGTCTAGCTTAAATGTAAAGACAGGATTGCCTGTACCCGTTGGCGTTGTAACCGAAAAATACCACTTACCATCTATGTTGGCATTCGCAACTGGTTTAGCAGCCGCTTTGCTTTTCGGTGCCGCATAGCTCAATGACGCTGAAGCTACCAAACCCAGAACAACTAAACACATAACAACCAGATTAAATCTTTTCATAAAGCCCCCCTTTTAATAGTGTGATTTTCATTTTTTGTGCAACGTACTAGCCTTTTGGCTATTACTTTTTACACGGTTATCATAACTATATCTCGTTGACAAGATAAAAATACAAATTGTAAAAGTATATAATTAGAATGACATTTCT
The DNA here is from genome assembly GCA_963730275.1 of uncultured delta proteobacterium. Taxonomy (GTDB): domain Bacteria; phylum Desulfobacterota; class Syntrophia; order Syntrophales; family Smithellaceae; genus UBA4810. Next base: position 34,314 of record CAVSRI010000020.1, read on the forward strand.
TTAGTTCTTTTTCGAATGAATCATTTTCATAGACCCTGCCAATAAATATATTTTCACATTTCGTTCAACGGTTTTTAATATTTCATTGAAGAAGGAGAGGGAAAGATGGTGTTTTGATTGCTGGATATGAGGGGGCAATTCCGTTAATTAGTATTTATTATTAGGTATTTACAATTATTGAGGAGAATTGGTGATATTTTGGCATGATCCTTCCATTAATATAAAGGCAAATAACCTTACGAGGAGGTAACAGATCATGAAAAAGACATTAGGAACAATGATGGTAGCGGCGGTGGTTGTCCTTTTAACCGCAACTTTCTGCTTTGCCGAGTATACGGCAGGTGCCGCAGGCAATTTCCCCTATTTCCAGCTGGGTTGCCTGATCGTCGGTGGATTGATTGTGGTTTCTTTAAAACGCAAATATGAACAGATGTATACTACGGAAGCAGTCGGTGTCTTCGCTCTGTATACCATCTTGATGGCTCTTTTCACCAATCCGGTGATCGAAGCGGTGAAGACCATCGTCAGCTAAGAAAAGCAGATTGAGCAAGATTCCTTCCAACGGAAGGAGGGACGGATAATGCAGGCGATACACAAAACACAATGAGAGCAATATATTGGTTTCGGTTCGATCTTGATGCTCTCGGCCTGGGGATTCGCGATGGTGATTGCTTCTTTCCTGTTCCTCTACATTGGGCATTTACTGGACGGTATTTTCGAAACAGCGCCTAACTTCATGCTGGGTTTATTTTTCCTCGCCATTTTCCTCAGTGTGATGAGGCTCTATCAGGAAGCCTGGAAAAAGAGAAAGGATGTTTAGCCTCCATCAGTAACATTAAATCATGATCTGCTAATATATACCCCCCTTAAAGCTGAAATGCTTTAAGGGGGTTTTTTATGGCCTGCAATAACAGCGTTGCAAATAATATTGAAAGATTTCTCAAATAACAGACAAATGATTGCGAATTGGTGCAAGGCTGTGTTACAGGTAATCCATGTCCCTCTGGAAACAGAAAAGTAAGATTCTGGTAAACTGCCCCAAGGGCGTTTCGCCTTATTTGAAGACGGAGATCGAAGCTCTGGGATTCCCTGTTCTAGCGGAGTTGGATACGGCAATTCAAACCGAAGGAACTCTCGAAGATACTTTGATCTTAAATCTACATCTGCGTACCGCGCAGCGAGTTCTCTACCAATTGGAGATCTTAAGCGTCAATACACCGGGCAGTCTCTATGGAAAGCTGAATGCTATCCCCTGGGAAACTCTGCTTCACGATTCCGGTAAGGCGGCTTATGTTTGTGTAACTTCGATTGTTGATAATCCTCTTATTATCGATTCCCGCTTCGTCAACGTCAAGGTCAAGGATGCCATTGTGGATCGGATTCGCAATAAATGCGGCAGAAGGCCTGATTCCGGCCCGGATAAAGACAAAGCAGTTATCCATGTTTATTGGAAAAATGATCAGGCCTACGTTTATCTGGATACTTCCGGAGAGCGACTCTCCTTACGGGGATACCGCAAGATTCCCCTGCAAGCGCCTCTGCAGGAAACATTGGCAGCGGCGCTGATTATGGCTACAGGATGGAAGGGCGAAAGAGCATTTATCAACCCCATGTGTGGCAGTGGAACACTCGCCATTGAGGCGGCATTCATCGCCTTAAACCGCGCGCCGGGCTTAATACGGAATAATTACGGCTTTATGTTCATCAAGGGCTTCCCCGAAGCTCTTTGGCAGACCCTGCGCAAAAAAGCCAAAGAGAATACTAAAAAGAAATTACCGGCAAAAATTATCGCCACGGATATCGACAAAAAGGCGGTGTTTGCAGCCAGGCAAAACGCTCAAACCGCCGGGGTTGAACACTTGATCGAATTTAATACCTGCTCTTATGAACAAACTCCCATTCCGGAAGACGGCGGTATAATCATTTTAAATCCCCCGTACGGCGAGCGCATGAGCGGCATAAGTGATAAAGTAGAATATCGTAACAACAAAGAAGAAACACCACGAGAACGCAGAATTATAATCCGCAAAGCATTTGATAAATCCGACAAAGGCAGTCACATCTCTTCAGGCGCACTGGCACGGCTGGATACTATTTATCAAGGTATTGGCGATTTTTTTAAAAAGATCGGCGGCGGATACCGCGGCTATATTTTTACCGGCAATTTAGAGATGGTCAAGAAAGTGGGTTTGAGAACCAAACAACGTATTATTTTCTATAACGGCGAACTCGAATGCCGCCTTCTCGAATACGAACTCTATACAGGCAGCATGAAAAAACAAAAGGATATTTAACCTCTTTCCCCAAGCGCTTTTTTGTACTCACTGATAAGTGATTTTTTAGATACGCCTAAATCAATAATATCCCACGGCAGGAATTCATCAAATGATTTTTGCCGATAGACATAGAAATCAGGATTGATATTTACCTCTTTTAACGCCTGTGCCCAATTGCCGTCCAGACGCTGTACGGCCAGCAATATTTCACCAACCCGGCGATCACCCAGCGTTAGCAGCGCTTGAACATAGTTCCACTTCGGAACATCGTGGATAACTTTTACCTGCTTGTCATTTCTGAAAGCATTGACAATCTTTTTAATTTTCTTACCGACTATATTGACATTTGCCAGCATGCACCATTGCAAAGGCGTTTGCGGCTTGGGGATAAACTGATTGATGCTTAAGGTTATGCGTCGAAACTTTCTTTTACCCCTGGAATATTGCAGAGCATGATGTTGAATTTTCTTGGTAAGCTCAATTACAGCGTCGATATCCTGCTCTTCTTCTTTAGGCAGCCCCACCATAAAATAAAGACGCAAATTGGGAATTTCTTTTTCCATCAGCAATTCCGTTGCCCGAATTATATCATCTTCAGTTATTTCTTTGCGTAAAACATCCCGCATCTTTTGGCTGCCTGCTTCGGGCGCTAGGGCAACTGTTTCAATACCGCCAGCCTTGATAAGATCAACAATCTCTTCATTTATTTGATCTATCCGCAGCGAACCAACCCCCGCTTGCGCGTTTTGTGCAACGATATATTCACAAATCCGGCTAAGGTCAGGATGTTCGGAAACAGCCGTACCGACCAGACCGATTTTTTTCTTTTTCTGCAAGCCACGATCAATTGAGGCGATGATCTCATCGCTCTCGCGGAAGCGCGCCGGACGGTAAACAAAGCTAGCCGCGCAAAAACGGCAACTGTGGAAGCAGCCCCGGCTTACCTCTACCAGAAACATATCTTCCATTTCCGTTTGCGGTGCGCTGATAACCTCTTCGGTTTTAAAAGTATTTATATTTTTTATGGAATTTATTTTGATTTTTTCAGGCAATCCGCCCTCCAGCGGCTCGATTGCCTTTATTTTGCTATCGGCAAAATATTTTACTTCATAAAGGTTGGGAATATAAACACCTTCTACTTTTTTTTGTAAATCTAACAGTAATATCCGGCGGTCATAACCGAGACGGCGTGCCTCTTCAAAATAGCATGTAAACTGCGGCAATATTTCTTCGGCCTCACCCAAAATGAACAAATCAAAAAAATCGGCCAGAGGCTCGGGATTGAGCGTCAACGCGATGCCGCCTCCGATAACTAAAGGGAAATCTTCCGTACGTTCTTTTGATAAAAAAGGAATGCCGGCAAGTGCCAGCATTTTTAAAACGTGAGGATAATCATTTTCAAAGGAAATAGAAAAAGCCAAAATGTCAAATTCGGTAATTGACTTTTGGCTTTCCAGGCTAACCATTTCTGCCGCGCCGGATACGTATTCGGCCTCGTCTTCCGGCGACGGCAGAAATACTCTCTCGCAAAGAAAGGAGGGCTGCTCATTGAATATTTTATAAACTGTTTGGAAGCCCAAATTCGCCATGCCTGTGCGGTAATAATTCGGATAGGCCAAGCAAACTGTATTGTACGTGCCCCAAACTTTTTTTACATAACCGGTTTCCCGCTTCAAAATAGTTTTATATTTTTTTTTCAGTTTCCAATCCATGCTTTTATCATGGCCCATCTTCTGTCTTTATCAAATTACCTCTGTCCAGTCATAAATCTAAAAACAATCAATCAGCCTGGCGGCGTAAAAATGTAGGAATTTCCAAGTCTAAATTCTCCGTATCATCGTTAATACCTATAGTCACGACATTCGCATTGTTGCGCGTCTTTTCCCGACGCATAAAAGCTGGTGTCGCCAAATCTTCCCGCCGGAAACCGGCTAGATGCGTAACATTCTCCGGAGATTGTTTTTTCTTTACCACATTATCATCAAACCCCGTAGCGATAACCGTTATGCGTATTTCGTCTTTCATATTTTCATCAATGACCGTGCCGAAGATAATATTGGCATCTTCATGGGCTTCCGCCTGAATCAATGAAGAAGCTTCATTAACCTCGTAAAGGCTCATATCCGGCCCCCCGGTGATGTTGAGCAGAATTCCATGCGCGCCCTGGATAGTGTTGTCTTCCAGAAGCGGTGAAGAAATCGCTTTTTGTGCCGCTTCAATAGCCCTGTTTTCTCCGCCTGCAACACCGGTGCCCATTATGGCCATACCCATATCGCTCATGATATTCTTTACATCCGCGAAATCAAGATTAATCAGGCCCGGAACTAAAATCAAATCGGAGATTCCCTTGACCGCCTGATAAAGAATATCGTCCGCTTTTTTGAAGGCCTCCAAAAGCGATAAACTTCGGCCGCCCAAACTTAGAAGCCGCTGATTAGGAACAACAATGAGTGTATCCACGGCGTCCCGCAACTGGGCAATGCCTTCTTCAGCCTGGATGTTGCGCTTCTTGCCTTCAAACTGAAAGGGCTTTGTAACCACAGCTACAGTCAAAACACTGCACTCACGAGCAATTTCGGCGATAATCGGCGCCGCGCCCGTTCCCGTTCCTCCGCCCAGACCAGCAGTGATAAAAATCATATCCGAGCCTTCCAAATATGGTCTTATTTCATCGCGGGATTCCAGTGCCGATTGTCTACCGATTTCCGGATTGGAGCCTGCACCCAAACCTTTTGTTATCTCCATGCCCAGTTGGATTTTGATTGGTGAAATCGACGCGCCCAACGCCTGCGCGTCTGTATTGGCGTTAATGAAATCAACTCCGCGCAGGCAGTATGAGATCATCGTATTGACGGCGTTGCCGCCGCCGCCGCCTATACCAACCACCTTAATTTTTGCCGAATTTTCATTACATACTTGAGTCAATTCAAACATAGTCATCCCTTTCTTTCAAAAAAAATCAGAAACCCATTTTTTTATTCTTCTGGTCATATTGCCGAATAAACTACTCTTCTTTCCATATAAAGAATCGTCCGCCAACTGCTTACTGCCATAAACGATTAAGCCAACTCCTACAACATGAGCTGGCGAATTAACTACATCGGCTAATCCTCCGACACCGGTCGGGTTTCCTCTGCGCGCCGGCATATCAAAGACCTGTTCGGCAAGTTCATTTATGCCGTACAAAAGCGAAGTGCCTCCGGTTAAAACTACTCCTGCCGCCAGCATATCTTCAAAGCCGGAACGGATAACTTCCTTGGAAACAAAATTTAATATTTCTTCCATCCGGGGCTCGACAATCCGCCCCAGTATTTGACGCGATACCTCCCGGTCTTCCCTGCCGCCGACGCTGGGCACCCTGATTGTTTCTTCCTTGGGAATCATGGAAGTCAAAGCGCAGCCATATTTAAGTTTTATTATTTCCGCCTCATTTAAGGGAGTACGTAAACCCGTAGCAATATCCGAAGTAAGATAGTTGCCGCCGACAGGCAGTATGGCCGTATGTTTAATGCTTCCTTCGGCAAAAATTGCGATCGCGGTGTTGGCACCGCCGATATCAATTAAAGCAACGCCTAAATCTTTTTCGTCAGGGCTCAGTACCGCTTCACTGGCCGCCAATTGCTCCATAACGATACCGTCAATGTCCAAACCGACACGGCTGACAGACTTCATGATGTTCTGAATGGAAGAGGATGATCCGGTTACAATATGCACCTTAGCCTCTAACCGGACGCCCGACATACCGATTGGATCTTTAATTCCATCCTGGCCGTCAACCACATAATTTTGAGGCAGAACATGCATTATTTCCCTGTCTATGGGAATGGCAATCGCTCGGGAAGCTTCCACCGCCCTTTGCACATCATCTTCACCCACTTCCCGGCCTTTAATGGAAACTATGCCCAATGAATTTTGCCCTTTAACATGGCTGCCGGAAATTCCAACATACGTTGAATTAATACGACAGCCGGACATATGTTCTGCATCTTCCACTGCCGTTTTTATCGATTCCACCATGTTATCGATATTAACAACGACACCTTTTCTCATTTCTTTAGCCGGAGATGTCCCGATGCCGATAATGTCAATGCCGGTTTCCGTAACCTCACCGACAATGGCCGTAGTCTTTGTCGTTCCGATATCGAGTCCAACCAGCACATCACTTTTTCTACCCATCAGCACTTTCACCTCTTCTTTTGATTTCACTGCCTTTAAATTTTTCTTTTTATATACGATAATACCTGTTTTTTTTGTCCTGATCCGTACGGACAAATGTTTTTTTACGCTGTACTGTAATTTTTGATTCATCACACAAATCAATGCACAAAGAGCCTTTTTTCATCTTTCTTTCTTCCAAATCGGCCATGACTAATTTTAATTGCTTCAGCTTGCTCTCAAAACCGTCCACACCGAGCTTCAGGTAAAGGCCCGTCTCAGTAAACAACGACAGTCCGTAAATCTCATCTATATGAATTTCGGAAATTGCCCCCAAATATGCGTACTGCCTGGAATTGGAAATAGTTTTCAGCAAATTAATTGCATCTAAAAACGGCTTGGATTTTGTTTTACCTTCCTCATCAAATCCCGTCAATACTGGAAGGTCAATTTCATCATTTTTACTCATTTTTTTAAAAACGGAACCGTCACCATCCACCAGGTAAAAATCACTGGCCTTTTTGAGTAAAGCCAGCGGAATTCTTTCTTGAACCTCCAGAACAAGTCTGTTAGGTAGTTCCCTGCCTACATAGACATTTTTTACCCAAGGGTTCGTGATAACCCTACGTGTAACAGCTCCGGTATTGACGGCTAAAAGGTTTTGTGCGGGCTTTATCTGCGCTAAAGTCAGAATATCTTTTTCCGTTAATTCTTTTAGACCACGCACGGAAGTTTCTTTTATTTCAAAATAAGGGGCACTCAAAAGACAATTGTAAATATAAATGAAAGAAAAGCTTAACGCGACTATGGAAAAAAGCAAGCATGTCGACCGGAAAAAATCACCTAATACGCCGGAAAGCCTCCGGCGTAGACGGTACCTTTTTGCTCCATAGCTTGTTTTCAATCTCTTCGACATTAATCTTCTCCGATTATGACAACTTCCGGTTCCAGAATTACGCCTTTTTCTTTTTTCACTTTGGATTGAATAAGCGCAATCAACTCTAAAACATCAGAAGCTTTAGCCTTGCCTCTGTTAACTATAAAGTTGGCGTGTTTCAATGATACTTGTGCGTCTCCGCAATTCACGCCTTTCATCCCCAACTCTTCAATGAGTTCCCCTGCTGTTTGTCCCGATATATTTTTAAAAACGGAACCGGCATTGGGATATTCAATAGGATGCTTTTCCTGACGCCACTGCATAATTTCATTCGTTCTCTTCTTAATTTGCTGAGCCTGCCCTTTTTCCAGCCTAAAGCGGGCAGCCAGGATGATCTCGTCCGGAGGCAGGCCCGACTTCCTATAGCCAAAGGATATTTCCTCCCGCCGAAGTGTTTTTTTCTTGCCATCAGTGTCGAGCAGGAATACCGTCTCGACAACGTCTTTAATTTCTCTTCCATAAGCACCTGCGTTCATTCTTACTGCTCCGCCAATGCTTCCCGGAATACCAGCACAAAATTCCATTCCGGTCAGCTCTTCCGTCAACGCGCGGCTGAGTACTGAAGCCAGCGCAGCTCCGGCTTGAGCCGAAATATAATGCTGCCTCTCCGGAGTACAGAGATAACTGATATTGTTGAAACCTTTCATGAGTAAAATTGCTCCATGATAACCGCCATCACGAACAATTATATTCGTCATATTTCCAACGGGCAGAAAATCTAATTTCTTTTCTTTAAGTCTCCTTACAATCTGAATCAGTTGATCTTCATTTTCTATAAACACTAAAGCGTCGGCTTTCCCGCCCACTAAAAGTGACGCGTAACGAAACATGGGCTCATCATATAAGATTTTCCCCACGGCAATACCGCCAAGAGCATCCTGAATATTATTAATATCCGCCATTATTTTCTTGTTTCCTTTGCTGCTAATTCCTTTAAAAAAGTTTCCCCTACTTTATAAACACTGCCGGCACCTAGTGTAATAACTGTATCATTCGGTCTTGCCGTGTTTAGAAGAAATTCTATTGTTTCTTTTGCGTTCGCGATATACTCCACGTGTGGATGACCCGTTTGTTTGATCGCTGCCCATAACGCGGCGGAATTAATTCCGGAAATAGGTTCTTCACTGGCGGGATATATATCGTTCAGAATCAGAATATCCGCGTCCTTAAACGCCGTAGTGAATTCATCAAAAAGAGCTTTGGTTCTTGTAAAACGATGCGGCTGAAAAACGACAATCAGCTTACCCTTCCAAACCTGTCGGGCAGCGGTCAGTGTCTCTTTTATTTCCGTCGGATGGTGTCCGTAGTCATCGACAACAATTATATCCGCCACCTTTCCTTTTATTTCCAGACGTCTCTGCACACCGGAAAAGCCAAGCAATCCTTTTTTGATAGTCGGCAAATTCAATTCCAATTCTCGACATACCG
>CAVSRI010000021.1:0-48620 GCA_963730275.1 uncultured delta proteobacterium
ACGGGAAGAGAAAAAGTTGTATCCAGCAGAGAGGCAAATCTATTGACTTTTTCACATTCTGGATTCCTTCTGATCCATCAATTCTTACAGGAAAGCCTATGACAATTTTCTCTACATTATAGTTTTTGATTAGACTCTCTAAAATCTCCAAATCGTGTTTTTTATTTTTTCTTATTATCGTCGGCAAACCTTGAGCAGTAAGCCCCAATTCATCACAAATGGCTACACCAATTCTTTTTCCACCATAATCCAGACCAAGAATACGCAAATGGCACCTCTTATTTTAGATTCTAACAATTCTCCGTTCCATTTTCAACAATTAAATCATGAATCCTTTTTATTTATTTGTACATTTTTTTTTCATCAAAAATTGATATTATATGATGTTGTGAAAAAGTGAGGAGTTTGTTAACTTTCTAAATGTATGAAACATTTTGTTCTCGGCACAGCAGGTCATGTCGACCACGGAAAAACTGCTTTAATCAAAGCGCTTACCGGTATTGATACCGACCGCCTGAAAGAAGAAAAAGAAAGAGGCATCACGATTGAGCTGGGTTTCGCCCCGCTTATCCTTCCTTCCGGCCAAACAGTCGGTATTGTGGATGTTCCCGGCCATGAAAAATTTATTAAAAATATGGTTTCCGGTGCAGCGGGAATTGATTTGGTTCTGATGGTCATTGCTGCAGATGAAGGCATCATGCCGCAGACAAAAGAACACCTGCATATCTGCTCGCTTCTGGGAATATACTCGAGGCCTTGTTGCCCTGACTAAAATTGATCTTGTAGAGAAAGACTGGCTGGAAATGGTCAAATCGGAACTACGAATTTCTTCGGGGCTCCTTTTCTGGAACGCACCAATTGTGCCTGTTATCGCTCGTGAAACAGGAAGGACTTGACCGATCTATCGAGGCACTGATGAAGCTGCGGCAAGTAAATCCGGAAAGGCGGACTACGGCATATTCCGCTCTGCCGGTTGACCGTGTATTTACGATGAAAGGCTTCGGCACAGTAGTCACCGGAACACTGGTCTCCGATCAGCATTAAAGTGCGGAGAAGAGTACAAATACTTCCCGGAAAGAATTACCCTCACGCATCGGGGCATCCAAGTCCATAATCAGCCGGTGGAAGAAGCCTGCCGGGCAGCGCACGGCAATAAACCTGCAGGGCAGAAAAATCAGCTATCAACCGCGGTGACGTTCTGGTGCGTCCGCAAACCGTATGGCCGTCTCAGCGGCTGGATATTTTTGTCGAATATCCTTTCTGCAAATTCCAAAAATCTAAAAAGCAGAACCCTGGTGCCGCCTGCACACAGGCACAAGTGAAATTATTGCCCGCATAATCTTCTTGGAGAAAGATGAACTTGCCCCCGGTCAAAAAGGCTTTTGCCCAATTGGTTTTGGTCAACAAAGATGTTGTCGTAGCCGGTGATCGTTTCGTTCTGCGCAGCTACTCGCCGATAACGACTATTGGCGGCGGACAAATAATCGATCCTCTGCCGGCAAAGCACAAAAGACAAAACGAAAAAGTCCTAGATGATTTAAATATATTGCAAAATGGATCATTGCCGGAGAAAATTTCTGTGATTCTGGAAAGGACTGGCTTTACCGGCATCAATTTCCGCGGCCTGGCCTTTCGCCTAGGTATCAACGCCAGGAAAATTAAGGAAGCATTGGAAAATTTATTTTCCCGCCAAAAAGCGTATTCTATTGGATAGTGACTATATAACTGTTATTTCCTGAATACTTTGTCCATCAACTCGAAGAGCTGATTGCAAAAAATATTGCGGCTTATCACAAGAAAAATCCTTTGCACGAAGGCATATCTAAAGAAGAACTCAAAGCAGCGCTGGGACTGTCCTCTCCCCAAAATTATTTAATATGGCCATGCGCTCGCTGGGAAAAAAAGAAATAATAGTCAGCGATAAAAATAATGTACGGCTAGCAGAAACATCAGATACAGTTGACAGGTGGGCTTGATTCTTTTCGCCAGGCCATTGCCAAGATTTATAACGAAGCCGGTCTTACCCCGCCATCGCTCACTGATGTTATTGCGATTTTAAAGATCAGAAAGCAAAAGCGCAAAGCATCGTTAAAATAATGCTTAAAGACGGGATTTAATCAAAATAAATGAAGAACTATGTTTTGCCCGCGAGTCTTGGAGCAATTGCGTAAAGATTATAAGGCATTACTCATAAAAGACGGTAAAGCAACTCCGACCAGTTTCAAAGAATTAACCGGCCTTTCCCGAAAATATATAATTCCGCTGATGGAATATTTTGACATGAACAGACTTACCGTCAGAGTAGGCGACCATCGCATTTTAAGGGAAAAAGATGAGCAATTTTGACCAATGGAATCTGGGTATACAGGTAATCATTTTTCATTCGAGCGCCCACAACGAAAGCAATCGCGCTTTTACAAAAGGCGAATATAACGCTAATCGGTTATATTCGAGGTGGCAAGATAAACATTTATTCTCAGGAAAGGCGGGTAAAAATTTGAAAACAAAAGAAATTTATCTTAAAGACATCAAGCAAGGGGAAAGGTTGTCTTCTTCCTTTCTGGTGCCGAAAAAAACATGGCTTTTTCCCTAAAAGGTTCTCCCTATCTAACCGTGCGGCTGAAAGATAAAACCGGCGAAATCGAAAGCAAGGTCTGGGATAACGCCATCGAATTCGATCGCCAGTTTAAAAAAGGCGATATAATTTCTATTGAAGGAAAAGCCGCCAGCTATAAAAACTCCATTCAGATATCGATCGTCAATATTAAAAAAAGTGCGTGGGAAGAAGTCGAGCCTCCGATTATTTACCCGTTGTTAAAGCCGATGTTAACGCCATGTTCAATGAAATCCTCGGCTACATCGGGAAAATCCAAGACAAACATTTGCAGGAACTGCTTAATGCTTTTTTCCAAGATGAAAAAACTGCCGAACTTTTCAAAAGAGCGCCCGCGGCTAAAGGATTTCATCATATTTATTTAGGCGGCCTATTGGAGCACACACTTATCGGTTGTGCGTCTGCTGGAAAAAGTCGCCGATCATTATCCGAACCTCAATAGAGATATGCTTATTGCCGGAGGGATTCTTCATGACATCGGCAAAATATATGAATTTTCCTTATAACCAGCTTATTGATTACAGCGACGAAGGAAGATTAATCGGTCACATTGTTATGGGCGTAGAAATGCTCGACAAAAAAATAGACGCTATCCCTGATTTTCCGGCGCAATCTGGCGCTGGAACTGCGCCATATACTTTTAAGCCATCATGGAGAATTTGAATTCGGCTCTCCCAAACGCCCGAAAACTATGGAAGCGTTGGTCGTCCATTACATCGATGATCTCGACGCCAAACTAAACGCTTTTCAAACATTCATCGCCGATTCCAACAATGCCGATTCCGACTGGACAGCCTATAACCGTTTTTTTGAAAGGTTCCTTTATAAAGGGAAATAAAAACAAGATTTCTCAAGTCTGCCGGTAGACACAACATTTCTTCTGGAAATCAACAGATTTTGTTCCCAAAACGCCTATACCTTTTTGACTGAAAATAACTAAAAGAGGTAAACAGTTTTGATTTGGAAGAAATGCCCCTTGGGCAAATTTTCGGTATACACGTCGTAAAGATAAGTGAAGGTAACACTAAGCCATGAAAAACGATAATAAACATCGGCGCCCATGGAAAGTGTTTCTCTGGCGCTGCCGCTTACCGTTACTCCGTTTTGCTCTTTATCCTTGCTGATCATCCAGTTGATCGAAGGTCCTAATTTAAATTTGTCCGTTAGATTGTAGCCCAGAAGGCACTGCACGTATAACTCATCTCCCGGCAGGACATTGGTAGTTTCGTTTTTCAACCGGAAGTAATATTTCACGGCGGCATCAATACTGAAATCGCCGAATGATTTGTAAAGAAAAATCATCGGCTTGATATCATACTGATTCGACCCGATATTGGCCGCTTTTGAGGCGTTGTATTCTCCGGTGGGAAATTCCACGAATAGCATCGGCAGAATATCAATCTGTTTAAACGGCAGAAAATAACCGGCGCCGAGATTGATATCGCCCAGACCGGATGAGTTCTGACTCATGGAGTGAATATCCGTATAGCCAACAGGGACAAGAGCAGTCGCGACAAAATCGGATGAATAATAGCACAGGCGCAGCAATTCCTGCGCGTTGAAATATCCAAAATCTTTTACGGCGGCATTTCCGTTTTTATCGGTCATTTCGTCGGCGGTATAAACGGAAGTATAGGTGAGAAAATAAGTTCCCTGCGCGCGTGCGCCGTCATAAAAGTTTACAGCCCAGGCAACCTTCGGCATCATAACTAGCAGAGATAATAAAATGGAGGTTAAACGGAGTAAGGGATGCGATAGGGATGTGATATTGTAAACCTCTCATACATATTTTGGGTTACGCTTATACAATAATTTCCGGTAAATGCAAGGAAAAAAGTGGACAAATAGCACTGGCATTTTGTCTATATTGGGGTTAGCTTCCGCCGACTCTGTCGGAAACAGCAAAATGAAAAAATTACAGTCACCAATACCTATTTTCTTTTTTCTGCAATCTCTGCTGCTTTTAATCCGTAATCAACAACCTTTTAATGTTATAAGATTGTTGACTGTAGGTGTTTTCAGCAAACACTTCTTCCTGTAAGTGAGCATTTATGATTTTTCACGGACATGCTTTCTTTCAAATGGTATTCCTTAATTTATTGACAAAGAAGACAGGATTTCCTAGACTTTCCCACACAAAAAGGGGGTTATTATCAAAAAAATACTATCAATCATAATTCCAGCATTCAACGAAGGCAAAACCATTTATATAATTTTAGACAAAGTGAAAGCAGTGCAATTGTTCGCTGGCGTTGACAAAGAAGTAATTATCGTTAATGATTTTTCTACGGACAATACGGAAGAAGAGATACTACGATACAAACAAGATAACCCTGAACTGAATATTGAATATTATAAACATTCCTTCAATAAAGGCAAAGGTGCTGCGCTGCACACAGGTATTGATAAAGCTAAAGGAGACTTTATTATAATTCAAGATGCCGACCTTGAATATAACCCACAAGAATATAATTTAATGCTACAGCCAATATTAGACGGCTTTGCCGATGTAGTTTATGGCAGCCGTTTTATTGGCGGAAATCCGCACCGTATTTTATTCTTCTGGCATAGTATCGGTAATCGTTTTCTTACATACATTTCCAATATGTTTTCTAATTTAAACTTAACCGACATGGAAACTTGCTACAAATTATTCAGAGCTGAAATTATTAAACCTATTAAACTTCGAGAAAACCGCTTTGGTTTTGAACCTGAAGTAACTGCAAAAATTGCCAGTATAAAAAATATACGAGTTTACGAAGTGGGTATTTCATATTACGGACGCACTTATGAAGAAGGAAAAAAGATTGGCTGGAGGGATGGTTTCAGCGCACTTTGGTGCATCCTGAAATACAATATGTTTTCCCGGTAGTCCGGAATACGTGGGAAAAAACAAGTAACGGGATGAATGGGATAAAGTGTTAACTTTTCTTTTTAATCAATCAAATTGCAATAAAAATTAGGCGGCAAAATGAAGTTAAGAGACCTGACCAATAAAAATATTTGGAAAAATAGAAAGCCAGGAGCAACAATGCTTATTGTCGTATTTGTATTTTTTGTAAACTACCGATAGTGAAAGCTATAGGAAAATTATTTCGATACACCTTCTATGCTGCAAAAGATATTTAATCTGAACTTTTTTTGTGTTGAAAGAAATTGAAGAAGCATCAATATGGTGGAAACATAAAGATGAGAATCATGCTTAATGAAAGGGTTATCCGGAAAACCCTTGAAGAGATAGTTCGATACTCAAGATTTTGTACTATTACCAGTATCCACAGTTCGATTGTTAATCCTCAATTAAATTCAAAACCAAAAAATATTGATAAGTAGATGTAATCAACAGTGGACGTGGACGCTGACCCTGATTTGATAAAATCCTTCAATCCAAGTACCGGAAAAATGGAATAAGAAATGACTAAGCAGCCAATCAGTAAATAGCTTATTGGCTGCTTATTATTCCAGAACAAAACACCTCATTGAGATAGTATTATTTTGATACCCTTCATGAATGAATCTAAGCTTATCCTTTTTTTGTTGCATGCCCAAAATATAGAGCATAGGCAAATAATGATCTAAGGTGGGAATGGCTTTCTTATTCTAGTATCCAGTTTTTGATAATCAATCAGGTCAGTGTGGTTTTTTTCTAACAAGTTTCGTTTAATTTTTTCATCAATTTCCACAACCCAATAATCCGATGGGGCGTCAGTATCGTAATCCATCAAACTCAAATTATGGACAATGTTTCCGCTACCGATAATCAATATACCTTTATTTCTCAAATCCGCCAGCTCCTGTCCCAGATTATAATGGAAGGCCACATCTTTAGTCATATCCAGACTCATTTCATACACAGGAATATCGGCCTGCGGATATATATGTTTTAATATTGCCCAAGAAGCATGATCCAAGCCCCATTTATCAGAACAGTTTATTTCTATACTCTTGACCGCTTTTTTCGCCATAGCCGCATGCTTTGGTGAACCAACACAGTCATATTTAAAATCATACAACTCTGCGGGGAAGCCATAGAAATCATAAATTTGTTGAGGCCTCTCCATGCAAGTAACAAAGGTGCCTCTGATCAGCCAATGCGCGGATATAACCATAACGGCTTCCGGCTTAGGAAGCTTCTTCCCCAATTCACTTAGGTGTCTGGTAAAATCATTTTTCAAGATGATATTCATCGGTGAGCCGTGGCCGATGAATAAAGCAGGCATTTGTTTTTCCGTGGTTTTATTACCTCAAAATTACCCGGAGAGAGCAATGTTCTTATTTAATCTTGACTAATAATGGTCTAACTTTTTTAATCACAAACACGATTAAGAAAATCAAAGCGCACAGGAGAATAAACCCGATAATCGGAGCTCCATAAGTGATAGCGTTGCCGTTGACAAATATCTTTTTCAAATCCGTTGAAGGTTCCGCCTGATAACGGCCTTCCAGTACGCGATATTTTTCCGGTATATTGGGTATGTGATTTCTATTTGTGTCCGCAAATGACCGCATATACTGCATGAGGGCTATCCATTCTTTTAATTCCCGTGGCTTGGAAGAACCTTTATCGGTATAGATAATCGCCTTATTTATATCCGGCAAAGCGCGGCCTTTCTTATCCTTCGGTTTTATACTGAGGAGACCATAGGTGACTCTGCTTACATAATTTATCATTTCCGCCGCATAGAAGTTAGAACAAACTCGATACAGTTTCTTAAAATCAAGAGGCTTATATTCGCCCTTTTCATCCTGAACGGAAACTTGCGTTACTCTATCGAACAAAATTCGATGGGGATTGAAAGCAAACTTAACCCCGGAAACCTGCAGATGAGCGGCCTCTTTTTTGAAAGGCGCCAATGATGCTTCAATTTCCAGAATATCTTTCAGTTCCTTGCCGGTAACATAAAAAGCCAACAGCGGATAGCCGGCAACTCCATCCCTACCAATGCCCAGCGATAGCACCTGAAAAACATCCGCAGTCGTAATTTTCCCTTTCTGAAAAGAATCTCTGATCAGCCCCAGCGGTTCCAAAGCAACATGAACATATTCATAATTGTTTCCTTCGGCTTTTTGTACGGCAAAGCGGTAAGCATCGGTAATCAGATTTCCCAATCCCATCTCTGGGATTAGCATAAGCGGAAGCAAGTGATTCCATGTTAAAATCGGCCTCGGCAATCACCTGATCAAAGCTTAAATGATAGGAGAAAGAAAATTCCGGTTAACAATATCTTTGTAGTTGTCAACTTCTTCCGAAACAATTCTGTCGTCTGGAATACCGGTGGTAATATTTCTTAAATCGTAGGAAGCAACTTTGATATCCTTGCCTTTGGTGTAAAAAACTCTCAAAATACCCAGATACTCGCCATAACAGCCGCTGGAGACGATAATTGTCCGGCCCACTTTTATTGGTTTGGGTAAAATAGTGTGCGTATGGCCGCTGATAATAACATCGATTTGCGGCACTTTTCGCGCCAATTTTTCATCTTCTGATTTCTTTTCTATCGGAGATGTACCGGAATGAGAAAGGCAAATAATCATATCAACGTTTTCTTTGTTTTTTAAAATATCCACCATCTTCCTGCTGGCCAAATCGGATCACTAAATTTGACAGGCTGGAGAAAGGGCGTATCGTCACCGGCATCCTCGCCCATAATGCCGAATACCCCGATGCGAATACCATTTCTTTCGAAAATCATATATTCATTTACCGGATAGTCCTTAAAGGCTTGCTTCAGTGTCGCATCTTCGGGATCGTTCCTACTAAGAATAATGTTGGAAGCAACTAAAGCGGGCAATTGCTGGCTTTTCGATCGCGCAGTGTTAAGCATTTTTGCCAAACCATCTGCGTGGAAATCGAAATCGTGATTACCAAAAGTTGTTACATCATAGCCCATTTCCCCATGAGCGAGTTCCGATGCCTCTTTCAGAAATGAGGTGTGGAAAAGCGTACCCATGGAAAAATCGCCGGCATCTACACGCAAAGTCTTATTCTGATTATATATCCGCTGTTCTTTAATTACATAAGCGAGCTTAGCATATCCCCCCTGCTGTACTTGTTGACCATCCGGAGTCAAAACCTTATGAGGCAATAAATACGAATGCAAATCATGAGTAAAGAAAATCACCAGTTCTCTGCTGCCTTTTCCCTGGCCGTTTGAATCTCCTCCCGCAATAATAATTAGCAGCAAAGAAAAAGTAAGCAACAAGATTTTTTTGGCAAGCTTCATGGTTATTATCCTTTCTTTTACAAACAAATTTATATACTGCGCTCACAATAGTGAAAATATTAACCTAGATGGTTCTGGTATTCAAGTGAAAATAACATTATCTCTAAGCCAGCTGTATTCACATATAGTCGGAAACTTTACACACGTCTTGGCCTTTTCTCTTCAGCTAATAAGCAACCGGCAATACAGCTTAAACCAAATTTATCTACTTCGCCCATAATCAGAAAATTTGGCTTCGACTGTTTATGTCTTTGAAGGAAGTTGCTTCTTATAGCATATAATTTTTTTGCTGCCTATATATCAAATTGTTTTATTGTAGCCGAAATTATTTTGTTTTACCCGTAAGATAATCAATAAAAGGTTGGACTGGTATTAGGTATGAGTTGGAACTAATTACTGGATCGACTGTTTTGGAACCGCCTTCTATAAAAAAAGGGGGCTCCGCCTATCGGCGGAAGCCCCGGTCTATCTGTTAACAGTATCATCTCATAGCGGATATGGTTAGTCCCTATCTAATGAGCGTCCGGTATTGTAAAAAAGTCACAGAGGGAGCGACTATAGCAGCAACCGGACATCCCCTTCTGTGTGACACAGCTCATTTTACGGCAAGAAGGTGCACAGAATTGCAGCAGCACCGAGTAAAGCACATTCTTGCGCCGAGACATTCGACGCTAAGAGCTCGGCGTTTCCGTATGGATCAGAGACCGGCAAGATGCTCGTCGTATTTGCATTCAGGGTTAGTAAGTTCGTGGCACCGCTTGTACCACCGGTATTGGCCGTCCAAGGGGACCAGGTGGCGAGGCCCGTTTTATTCGGATTTCCTGTGTAAACGAAGGCCCCCAGGTAGTCCATCATGAGTGTTCAATGAGCAACACCCTACCCGGACGGTTTGTAGCGGTAAAGGACAAGCCAAACGTATCCTTGTTGTATTGACCGAACCAGAACGGTACATCCTGGGCATGACCCGCGCCATAAATGAAGGCAAAATTGGCGACGGCGGGGTCTCCTCCGCCATTCCATCGGAAGAGGTAGGCATAAATAGAGTTGGATGAGTTGTTGGTCATTAAGGCGTCGGCGACGGCATCAGTATATTTGGCCTTCCACATTTCGGAAGACAGAAGGCCAACGGTATCGTAAATATACTGGTCGGTCGGCGTGGCCAATACAGCAGACAGGGACAAGGCAGTAGGGGAAGGAATAAGCACGCCATAGAGGAGATTCAACCAGCTATAAGTTGGTGCAGTACTGGGAACGCCAAAAGCAGCAAAAGCAGGACCATAGAGGGGCATGAAAGACTTATCTTCATACTCGACGTTGCCGACGAGCAGGGGAACAGGGTGGTAATTACCAGATGAGATCGCAGTGATCCAGTCTGTGGAGGGAAGAACGAGCCCGTCCATATAGGGCGAATGAAAGGGCATGATCTCCTGACCCGTCATGTAATAGTTTGCCTCTATACAGGCCTCCAGGATTTTTATAGCAGTCTTGCTTCTCAGATATAACGTAACGGCTTCTGGGTCTGCCATCACGTTGAGCCGATAGGTATCGGCGCCAGACCAATCAGTGGGGGATACCGTTCCATCGTCTTGCAGGAGCCAGTCGATCATAAGGTTGCTTAGAGTGAGGGGTGAGGGATTCGTAGTGTCAAGGGGAATCAGGGGCATGGCGGGGCTGAAGGCTGCAGCTTTACTGAAGAGGCCCGTCGTCAGGGGCGATACCAGCATATTCAGGGTGGCGTTGCCACCGGCGGACTGGCCGCCCACTGTCACCTTTGACGGGTCGCCACCGAAGGCAGCGATATTGTGTTGAACCCAGGTCAAGGCCTTTATTTGGTCCAGTGTGCCGTAATTCCCCGAGAAGTCCAAAGAGTCTGAAGCCATTGCAGCTATAGTCTCCAACGCGTAGTTAGAGAACCAGCCGAGAGCGGCTAAGCGGTACTGAACGACAACAACGATCATGTTCTCCCGGACGGCAAGCGTTGATCCATCATAACTCGTGGCGCCGCCGAAATTGTTCGCTCCTCCATGAATCCACACAAAGACGGGAAGGTCCGTTTTTTTAGACTGAGGACGGTAGATATCGAGATAGAGACAATCCTCACTGCCGGTATAACTGGCAGCGGATGCAGCTGGAGAAGCTGGCACCCATTGCTGAGTGTATATCTGCTGAGTACACACGCTGGCAGGTTTTGTGGTATCACGTACGCCTTTCCATGTGTCAGGATCCTGGGGCGCCCTCCAGCGGAGATCTCCGACCGGCGGGGCCGCATAGGGAATGCCCTTATAAATCCAAGCGCCAGAGGAAGCATAGCCTCTTACGGAGCCAAACTCAGTAGTGACAGTTTTTCCTCCGACACGCCGGGGCTGGCAGTACCGCCGGTGTCTGCAACCGCTAATGGCAGCTGACCCCAAAAACAAAATCATCAATAAAAGTGCACAGCGAAACCGTGGAAATAAGACACTAAACTTTAATTGCATACTCTTTACTCCTTCCTTTTAAAATTATTAAAGCAGGCCCTTGTTCAGTGAACTGCTTTCTACCTAATTGTGATTTAAAATATTGTTTAAAAGAGTTAAATAGTACAAAACTCATGCCAGAATAATTCGGGGTCGAAAGATAATAATAGATAATAATATCGATATATTATCTAAAAAAGAAAAAAGGGGGATTACTTAGATTGTAGCATGCCACACATGTGCGGCTACATCAATGTGTGACATGCCACGCTTTAAGCCGAAGGGTGGGTTTGTTTTTTATTGATTTTACGGTAAAGGGTACGCCGGTTAATGCCCACAAGACTAGCAGCCTTGGCCTTATTCCCCGCGGTTTTGTTTAAGGCCTCAAGAATCTTCTCTTCGCCGGTAAATTTTTTGGCGTATTGTCTCTCATTGTTTTTTATTTTATCTGCCTCGCTAGAGTCTCGAATTGTGATCGGCAGATGTTCCAACGTTATCACCTTACCCCGGCAGAGGATAAAGGCATGTTCGATGGTATGCTCCAACTCCCGCACATTTCCCGGCCATGTATAAACCATAAATTTATCGAGTACTTCTTGCGAGATACCTTCGATATTCTTTTTTAACTTTTCATTATAAATATGGACAAAATGATCAACCAAAAGCGGTAAGTCCTCAAGACGATCCCGCAGCGGCGGCAGTGCCACCTCAACAACCATGAGACGATAAAAAAGATCTTCCCGGAACTCACCTCTCCTGACTTTTTCCTTCAGATTTTTGTTCGTACAGGCAATAACCCGCACGTCCACCTTACGGGGAATGGATTCTCCCACCCGTTCAAATATCTTTTCCTGCAACACCCTCAGCAATTTTAACTGGATGAGCGGAGATATGTCTGCGATCTCGTCCAGCAGGATTGTCCCGCCGTCGGCTGCTTCGAAACGTCCCTGCTTGTCCTTGAATGCGCCTGAAAACGCCCCTCGCACATGGCCGAAGATTTCACTCTCCAAAAGGCTTTCCGCCAAGGCCGAACAGTTTACTGTGATAAAGGGGCGAAATGCCCTCTGCCCGCTGTAATGAAGGGCTTTGGCGACGAGTTCCTTACCTGTTCCGCTTTCCCCGGTGACCAGCACGGTAGTATCCAGGTTAGCTAGGTCTTCCAAAAGCCCATAGGTGTCCTGCATTTTTTTGCTGTGGCCGATGATATTCTGAAACTGGTGCCTTTCTCTGAGTTCTCTTTCAAGATCCCTGAGCAAGGTTATATCCCTGATGACGAGAACTGCTCCGGTAAATTTACCATGATAATCTGTGAGAGGGGAACTAGTTACGCTGACCAGTTGTTGATCACACTTTTGGTGACCGCATTCGATTCGATATTCCGTAATAGTAATCTTTTGTTCCAGCGTCTGCTTCAGGACATCACAGCACGTTTTATTGCATTGGTGGAGACATTTGGGAAATATTTGGCCGGTAATTTCATTTACGGTTATTCCGCAGATATTTTCCGTCGATTTGTTGGCTTCAATGACCCTTAGCTCCGGGTTAACCATGATAATGGCATCTTTGACGTTTCCGAAGATAGCTTCCAGACGCCTCCGATGCTCCGTAAACTTTTTTGTCGCCTCCTCGCGATCGGTAACATCTCTTTGCACCGCTCGAAATCCGGTAATGATTTCATCAGTATTTCTAATCAGGGATACGGAATCTTCAACAATCCTGCGTGTGCCGTCTTTTCTTATTATTTCGTGAATAAATCTGCTGGGCAGACCTGTTTTGTATACCGTGTTATAGGCTTTTTGTATGAACTTCGCTCCTTCTTTATCTATATAAGATTTATAATTGGAGCCGATAATTTCTTCCCGGTTATATCCCCACATTCTGCATCCGGCATCATTGATGAAAGTCAGATTGCCCTGCAAATCTGTTTCGCCGACGCCATCTTCAATTTCGTTGAGGATAGTCTCGTAATGTTTCAGGGATTCGGTGAGAAACCTTTTTATTTCCATATATGGTATTCTATCAATAAAGTTCCCAACATTCGCCGGGTTTCACCGGTTTTATTTTTTTGAGATTACCGGAAAGCAGTATAAGAAAAGCGTACTTGTGTGTCAATGTAAAAAAGTTTCACTCTGCCACGCATGCTGCTTTTTATGGTAAAATGAAAAGGGAAATTTACCGCAAAGGCATAAGTTCACCGATAAAATATCCGGTATAAGCTAATGTGAAATTTTTGAAAACTTTGGCTTTTCATCCTCGGCCAATAAGCAACCGGCAGCACAGATATCCGCGCATTCACCGTCGCATGGTTCAATATGAATTGTAATAACGGAATCGGAAAATCTTTGCCTGATTTTTAATTCTAATCCTTTAGTAATGCTATGAGAATCAATCACCGACATTTGCGGATTAACTTTAATATGAAATTCAATAAAACGAATATGCCCGGCTTTGCGTGTTTTTAACTGATGAAAACCATGAATGGATGGCTGACAACTTATAATTACATTGCGAATCCAATCCTCTTCTTCCGGCGGCAATTTGACGTCCATTAAATCGCGAATAGAGTTTGCAGTTAATTCGTAAGCTGCACGCAAGATAATGACAGCAACAAATATGGCGGCGATCGGATCAAGCCAGTGAATCTTCGGATCGGGGAAAAGACCATGGCCAACCCAAATCAACCCCAGGCTGACCATAACACCCACCGAAGTATATACATCCGTTCGTAAATGCCAGGCGTCAGCCCGGAGGGCAATGGAATCAGCTTCCTTGCCTATTTGGAATAGTTTTCGGGAAACAATAAAATTGACGGCAGCGGAAAAGAGCATAACGGCAACACCCCATTCCGGCGCATCAAGTATTTGCGCAGAACTTATTTTTTTTATTGCTTCAAAAATAATCCAAAACGCGGCAACAAAGATAAGTGCTGCTTCCACCAAACCCGATATATTTTCTATTTTTCCGTGGCCGAAGGGGTGTCGTTCATCGGCGGGAATACCAGATGTTTTCACGGAAAACATGGCGATAATTGCGGCCAACAAATCCATACACGAATGAATCGCTTCGGATATTATCGAAACGGAACCAATTAAAATACCGACAATTACTTTAAATAAAACTAATAAAGAATTAGAAACGACTGATAATATTGCCACTCTTTCTTTGCGCTGCTGCAGAGACATCAATTTAACTCTCTAAAATGGTTTTTTTTAAGCCTTTATTTCAATATATCACGGCTGGGAATTGATTTCCCGCAAATTTTAAGCCGCCCAAAGATAAATGGAGCCCCCCCTAGCAGGAGCCGGAAGCTCCCTAAAATAATGAGACTCAAGCTTCAGAAACAAAGTGCACTGGAGCTTGCAGGTCGAATTATCCCGCAAAGTAGAGGACAGCGCGATCTCCCGCGATTCACGGCTCTTTCCTCTCCCTGTCGGAGCAAAGGAATTCCAAGTCGCGGGATTGATCCCCTTTGCAATTAGTTAAAATTATGTTAATAGGAACGCCTTAATTTGCTTTCCACTAAATTGCATATATGAATATAAACAAAAATAAAAATATTTTGTCCTTTTTTAAAAATGCCACGGTTAGAGATTGGCAAGACTGGCGCTGGCAATTCAAAAATCGCCTTACCAAGGTGGCCCAATTAGATCGTTTTTCCGGCGGGGCAGCGCTGCAGACGGAAAAGTTAAACGCCGTAACAGTTGTTTATCCAATGGCCATTACTCCCTATTATTTATCACTTATTCAAATTGGTGACGAAAACGATCCGGTCCGCGTCCAGGGCATTCCGGATTTGCGGGAAATTTCTTGTTATAAGGACTATCTGGACGACCCACTGGAAGAAGACATCCATATGCCGGTACCCCAACTGATACACCGCTATCCTGATCGCTGCCTTGCTCTTGTTACTGAAGTTTGTTTTGCTTATTGCCGACATTGCAACCGCAAGCGTTTTTGGCCACAATCAACACATGTTAGTCTAAAAGCACGGCTTAAAAAAATTATCCCCTATATTTCTGCATCGCGGCAAATCAGAGAAGTTATCATCTCCGGCGGTGATCCGCTTATTTTTGACGATCAAACGATAGAAACTATACTGGCCTCGCTGAAAGCTATACCACATATTGAAGTTTTACGTATCGGCAGTCGCGCCCCCGTTGTCCTGCCGATGCGTATAACCAAAGAATTCTGCCGGATGCTCAAACGCTACCGGCCCTTATGGTTTAACACGCAATTTAATCATCCGGCTGAAATCACCCCCGAATCCAAACGAGCCTGCAATATGATCCAGGAATCAGGAATTACTGTTTCCAACCAGTCTGTTTTACTCCATGGCGTCAATGACTCGCCGGATATAATGCGCAACTTACTTTACGGTCTGCAAAAGATATCGGTACGTCCTTATTATCTTTTCCACTGCGACCCGGTTAAAGGATGCGAGCACTTCCAGACCGATTTAAAATCAGGAATAACCATGATGGAAAAAATATGGTCTCAGTGCTCGGGGCTGAGCCTGCCTCAATATGTTCTTGATTTACCGGGAAGCACAGGAAAGATGCCGCTGAATACAATGTCGCCAACAATAAATAATTATTTACAAACACATCAACATTATTTTGACAAGTTTATATAAATAGATTAGTAAGAACGAAATTAATCATATAAAATAGGGAGAAAATCTTATGTACACCGCGAGCGATTTAAGGAAAGGATTGCGGCTGAAAATCGATAATGAGCCATATGTCATTACCGAATTCAATTTTGTCAAACCGGGCAAGGGGCAGGCACTCTACCGTTGCAAACTGAAAAACATGATCACGGGAAGCCAGTTCGAAAGATCTTTCCGTTCAGTAGACACCTTTGATTCGGCCGATTTGCGTGAAAAGAAGATGCAGTATTTATACAAGGATGCAGACAAATACTGTTTCATGGATAATGAAAATTTCGAGCAAATTTATTTAACGGAAAGTCAAATCGGTGACGCCAAAAATTTTTTAATCGACAATATCGAAGCGGAAATTTTACTCTTTGAAGACCGTCCTATCGGAATAAGCCTACCCAACTTTGTTGATTTGGTTGTTACCGAAGCCGAACCCTGGGCCAAGGGTGATACAGTATCCGGTGCCACAAAACCGGTCAAGCTGCAGACGGGATACTCAATTCAAGTTCCTACTTTCATCGATGAAGGAGAAAAAATCAGAGTCGATACACGCACTGGTGAATATCTAACCCGCGTCAAAGGATAAATACATTTGAGTCCATCAAATTTGGATGATAGTTTTTTACTGGCACAAAAGAAAGAAGCACTGCACCTGCGCGCCCGACTAATCCAAAATATCCGTCTTTTTTTTATTGAGCATGGATTTTTAGAAATAGAAACTCCGCTGAGAATCCCCTCACCCGCACCGGAAGAACATATTGAAGCATTTCCTTCGGGTAATTGGTTTTTACAAACTTCGCCCGAACCTTGCATGAAAAGGCTTCTGGCTTCCGGTTTTCCGCTTATCTTTCAAATCAGCAAATGTTTTCGGGCGGGCGAAAGAGGCAGTCTGCACCTGCCGGAATTCACCATGCTGGAATGGTATGTGGCTGGGTTCAACTATCATCAACTCATGGATCAATGCGAAGCAATGCTTATCACCGCATTGAACGACATGGGCTATACCCAAAACATTACCCGGCAAAATAAAAAAATAAACTTGGCATCGCCCTGGGAAAGAATCACTATCGCGGAGGCCTTCTCCCAATACGCACCGGTTAGCTTGCCGGATGCCCTCCATCAGGGCAAGTTTGATGAAATCATGGTTGAGCACATTGAACCGCGCCTGGGCAGTGACCGGCCAACTTTTATTTATGATTATCCGGCTAAATTGGCTGCACTGGCTAAAATAAAAAAGAATGATCCAACTGTTGCGGAACGCTTCGAACTTTACATCGGCGGACTGGAACTGGCCAACGGTTTTTCGGAATTAACCGATACACGCGAACAAAGACAGCGTTTCGAACAATTGCTCAAACTACGCGCCGCGAAAAATTGGACGCGCTACGCTATGCCGGAGAAATTTCTAACTGCCTTGGAACACCTGCCGCCTTGCGCCGGCATCGCCCTGGGCATTGACCGTTTGGCCATGATTTTTGCCAATGTTTTACAAATAGACGATATCATCTCTTTTACACCGGAGATGCTCTAAATTCAGCAACCGGTTTTATTGCAGCCAATTCTAAATCCCTCTAAAGAGCTATATGACTCATTGAATATTTCTTGAAAACTAATAGACACACCAAACCCAAAAAAGATTTATTGACAAGTACATATTTTTCCTTTAGGTTACGCTCCAAGTTTCAATTACATTTTGGAGATAAAAAAGTGAAAGATATTGCTTCCTTAGATTTAGGCGGGAGTTTTCATGGTAGCCTTTTAGGCATGGTCCTTGATGCCGGACTTATGGTTAAATTTGTTCTATTGATACTGCTGATTTTTTCCGTTGTTTCCTGGGCGATCATTTTCTTGAAATACAAATACTATCGTAATATTAAAAAAGAAAATGACGAATTCAATGCGGATTATATGAAGAGCAGCAAACTCTCCGACGTTCATCTGGCCGCCAAAAAATATAAATCTTCTACTGTCGCAGAAGTTTTTCGTGTCGGCTATGAGGAACTCACAAAAATAAATAAACCGCTGAAGGAATCGGAAAATGCCGCCGATGAAATCAGCCTCTCCTCCCTGGATAACGTGGAGAGATCTCTAAACAACGCCAGTAACACGGAAATGACTAAGCTGGAAAGCGCCTTAGGCTTCCTGGCAACAACCGGTTCGGCCAGTCCCTTCATTGGCTTATTCGGCACAGTATGGGGGATTATGGATACTTTTAAAGGGATAGGCGCCCGCGGTTCAGCAACTCTGGCTGTTGTCGCTCCAGGCATCTCGGAAGCTCTGATTGCCACAGCTGCCGGACTTGCCGCGGCTATCCCAGCTGTTATTTTTTACAATTATTTTTTGAATAAATCCAAAACAATGGTTCAGGAAATGGATAATTTTGCCGCCGAATTTTTAAACATTGTCGAGCGCTATTTTGTTCGTAAATAAATGTTCAGGAATTAATCAGTCATGCACAGCTTACGTAAAAGAAACACGGGAAATAAAGCTCTGGCGGAAATTAACGTTACCCCTTTAGTCGATGTCGTGCTGGTTCTCTTAATTATCTTTATGGTTACGGCCCCAATGCTTTCCATGGGCATCGACGTCAACCTGCCGAGGGTCAAATCTAAGAGCGTCGATGTCACCGAAGAAAAACTTGTCTTAACTATCACCGAAGCCAGAGAAATATTTTTGAATAAAACCAAGATGCAGTTGGGGGAACTGAATTTCAAGCTTGAAGCAATTTTTTCCAATAGGATTGACCGTGAGGTTTTCCTCCGCGCCGACAGAAATGTGCCTTATGGATTTGTTGTTGAAGTTATGTCGGAAATACGCAAGGCTGGCGTGGATAAACTAGGAATGATTACAGAACCGCCCGAGGGAGCAAAATGAAGCCCCGGATGCTTGATATCGGCTTTCGCGGCAATACCGGCGGCAACATTTACAACATGGTTTTCCTCTCGGCAATAATCCATTTTGTCGTCATTACCGTGGTCCTTATTTCGATCCCTTCATCGTCGAGTCATTTGACTTTTGGGCCTGTTTATTCTGTTCAACTTGTGGGTCCCGACATAGCTTTCCCAAGAAATTCATCTCTTATCCAGGACATTCTGCAACCAAGCGAGTCAGCAAACCCAATAGTATTAAAAAAGGAAGTTACGAGTCTTACCCCGACACCAACCAAGAAAGAAGAAACCAACAAATTAAATATTGAAAAAGCTGTCAGTGCAATTAAACAAAAAGATTTAAATCAGCAGAAAGCTTCTACCGCAAATTCTAAAACAGGTGTTTCTGCCTCTGTTAAGGGAGGCGGTCCACAGGCAGAAGCAAATTCACAAAAGAATGAATATATAGCAATTATCAGTTCACGAATTAAAGGAAACTGGAGCCTGCCGCCGGCATTGATGCCTAAGGAAAATATAGAAACAATAATTGACGTCAAAATCTCGCGCAACGGCATTCTGGAATATATCGACTTGGAAAAAAACTCGGGTAACCGTTATTTTGATGATTCCGCCCTTAAAGCAGTTAAAAAATCTAGTCCCTTCCCACCATTTCCGTCCTTTATTATAGATAGCTACATCGAAATCGGCTTCCGTTTTCATTCTGCAGAATTACGTCAAAAACAAGAAAGGTAAAATCCAACTCCCAATGAAAAAAATATATTTAGCTGCGTCTTGGATATTGTTCTGCTGCGCATCTTTAATCTTCAACAATACTGCAATAGCAAAAATTTATATTGATATAGATTCCCCTAACTTTCAGCAATTCCCTATAGCCGTTTGCGACTACAACAACTTATCAATACACCCTGCGGAATCAGCCGACATCGGCATTACTCTTGCCGACGAGATCAAAAAATATTTGGCAATGACCGGTATTTTTAACATTTTAAGCAAAAAAAGTTTTCTGGAAGAAAAAAATACTGTTAATAACGAGAAATTAGAAAACATCCGTTTTTCTGATTGGGCAGCAATAGGAGCCGACTATTTACTCCGGGGAAACATAGCCTCAAGCGATAAAAAAATTATTGCCGAGTGCCGTCTTTTCGACGTTACCAGGGGAGAATCTTTGTTTAACAAAAAATACGATTTAAAAATCGGCGAACAAAAAGAACTTTCGAAAAAAATAGCTTCCGATATATTATTTACACTTACCGGTGATGAAGGAGAATTTAACACCAAAATCGCGTTTATTTATAAAAAAGCCTCCAAGTCTGATATATATACCATCAGCTATGACGGATCGGATATAAGTAACATTACCCATCATCAAACAATTATACTTTCGCCGCGCTGGTCGCCCGATGGAAATTTTCTTGCTTTTACCTCTTTTAAAGATGGTCAACCCAAAGTTTATATTAAAAATTTAAAAACCGGTACGGAAAAAAAAGTGACGTCTTTTGAAGGACTTAATTTATGCGGTTCTTTTTCGCCGGACGGCAAAAAATTATTGTTGACCCTCAGCAAGGAAGATAATGAAGATATATACGTCCTGGAAACCGAAACCGCAAAGCTTAAAAGACTGACTCATGACTATTCTATAAATGTATCTCCGACCTGGTCGCCGGACGGCCAAAAAATAGCTTTTGTTTCTAATCGCTCCGGTTCACCCCAAATTTATACAATGAATGCCGATGGTGATAATGTAAAAAGAATAACTTATGAAGGTAATTATAACACATCCCCTTCCTGGTCTCCACGCGGAGGCCGTATTGCTTATGAAGGAATGATCAACGGCGAGTACCAAATTTTTTCCGTGGACGAAGATGGCAATAACCTCCTGCAATTATCTTCTGATGCCGCGAGAAACGAATCACCATCATGGTCACCTTCCGGAAGGCAAATAGTCTACAGCTCGAAAACAGCTTCCAAAAGCAGAATTTGTATCATGAATGCCAATGGTCTAAATATAAGAATTCTTTATGAAAACAGCGATATTTTGACTATGCCTATGTGGTCGCCACGATTTAAATAAATTTTTTACCTTATGAATTACATTATGATTAAATTGGAGAGGATTTTGAAAAGCGGCTCTTACTCATAATATTATCAAGTACTTACAATATTTTGCAATAATTTTTTATTGACGGCACTGTGTTAATTGTGTTTAAGTATCGAACATTTTTTTATTATGATAGTTTTACTTAAAACCAAGAAAGGAGAGCGATGATGAAAAAGAATATAATGTTGGTAGGGATGTTTATCGTAGTTGTATTTGCACTAATAATATTTACCGGTTGCGCCGAACAAAAAGCAGTAGTTACCGAGGGTACTGCCCAGGAGCAGGCTGCACCTGCACAATCAACCGCAACAACTTCGGAACAATCTGCTAAAGTGGAACCGGCAGTAACAGCAGAAATTGCAGTAAAAGACATCTTCTTCGATTTTGACAAATCCAATATCCGCCCCGATGCCCGCGAAATTCTCAACGGTAATGCCGATTTCTTGCTCAAAAATAGCAACTCTAAAATCGTTATCGAAGGACATTGCGATGAACGAGGAACTGCCGAATACAACATGGCTCTTGGGCAAAGACGAGCTCAGGAAGTAAAGAAATATTTAGTCAATCTGGGTATTAAAGAACCAAGAATAAAAACTATCAGTTACGGTAAAGAACGTCCCTTCGATCCCAGCCACAATGAAGAAGCCTGGGCTAAGAACAGACGCGCTCATTTTCTCCTCACTCCATAATAAAAATTATTTACCAAGGTGAAAGAATTGAGAAATTTTATTTATCTCTTTTTAGCGGTTTTGGCATTTTCGGTTGCTGGCTGTGCAACTACTCAAGACTTGAAGGCAGTCCGTTCTGAATTAAACCAGAAAATGGAAGAAAAACTAGACGCTATGGATGCCGAATTGGCCGCCGTAAAAAAGACCGCCACAAATCTGGAATCGATGCGCAAGGGACAAGCTAACACAGCGGCGGATATTGCAGATTTACGGGATAATATCCAGCAACTGCGCGGTCAGGTTGAAGCGTTGAAAAAGGATTTCGCTGTAAACACAAAAAAGGACGAACAGGCCTTTGATAATCTTCTCCTGAAAATCAATTTTATCGAAAACTTTTTGGAAATAGGGAAAAAGGATAACGCCAACGATACTCCTCCCGATAAAAGCAGTAACCCAACAGGGACTGCGGTTGTCAAAGATCAGGTGAAAAAACAGGACAAGGATAAAGCTTATTCGGCGGCTTATCAAATCTTCAAAGACGGCAATTATGATAAGGCCCGAACTGAGTTTCAAAATTTTCTAACTGCTTATCCGAACAGCGAGTATTCGGATAATGCTCAATTCTGGATTGGCGAATGTTACTTTCGTGAAAAAAAATACGAGCAAGCAATTTTGGAATACGAAAAAGTAACTAAAAACTATCCGAACGGCAGTAAAGTCCCTTATGCTTTATTCAAGCAAGGTCTTTCTTTCTTGAATTTGGGAGACAAAACGAGCGCAAAGTTGCTTTTACAACAGGTAATTAAAGATTATCCGAATACCAGTCAGGCACGCGCAGCGCGTTCGAAACTGCAGGAAATAAAATAATTAATTTCTTGCAGATAAAAAACAAAAAAGGGGGGGGGCGACTTACCCCCCCCTTTTTTGTTTTAAGAAACCTAATCCAGCACAATTAATTTCATACCAGCAGGTATCTTCAGATCAAAAATTGCGGGAGTAGTTTCTTTTTCGATTTTAAGTTCGGAATATTTTACAGAAATGGAAGTTATGCCGTCAGCCATGTTGATGGTAATTTTCCCAGGAACCGGGCTTTCCGGCCCATAGTCTTCATAATTCACATGATATATTTCTTGGCCAAACTCATTTAACCTGACCAGTTTCAACAAACGATTATTCTCCCCCACCCATAATATTTGCGACTTATCTGATGACGATTTCATTTCTATGCGCAAAGAATTATTTTCTTGATAGCTTTGATAGGATAGAACCCCATCTTTAATAGGAGGATAAACACCGGTAAAAATCATGACTATATCTTCAATATCAAATGGCCACGGCAAGAAATGCGCCAGATTTGCGGCGGTCGGCTTGCCGCGATAAAATTCTCCCCTGGAAGGAATAAAGATAGACATTTCAGCCGGTGAAGAGCTAAGAATAAAATCCGGTGTTCCAATAACCGGCAGCAGTTCCAATCGCAAATATGATGGCTTTTTCATGACTATGGCTGCCCGTACTGGATGATAACCATGAGGTGTAACCAAATTAATTTGCGCCATAGCACTCAATACGTCATTTTCGGCAATAGCACCGGAAACGGCCATCAGAACTTTTTCTGTTCGAGAATCGGGTTTAATGACTTTCCGCTGAATACAACCACCGGCAAGCATTACCATCAATAAAATAATCGTTATTTTAACCAAACGGGAATATCTATTGTGCATAGATGAGATATTTTACAAAATAATATGCGGATAAAAATTTTTACTTTTACTTATTCCTGATTAATTCTTCCAGCTTCTTTTGCAACAAACTATTTTGGGGATCAAGCTTAAGCGCTCTATTATACATTTCCTGCGCTTCTTTGATTTTACCCAGTTTCGTATACACATCGCCCAAATGTTCCGTAATATTTGCATCATTAGGCAAAAGCTCCAAAGCTCGTTTTAACTTTTTTACGGCGCTGTCCATCTTGTTTTGTTTAAAGTGCACCCAGCCAAGACTATCTATCATGTAGCCATTATCCGGTTTGATTTTTAAAGCTTTAATGATCAATTTTTCCGCTTCCTCCAGATTCATACCGCGATCAGCATAGCTGTAGCCGATAAAATTAAGCGCCTCGGCATTTTCCGGATCGATTTTCAAAACTGTCTCCATCTCTTTAATGCTCTCCGGAAAGCGATTTGTTTTTTCATAAATCACGCCTAAAGCATAACGTAAATCCACACTCTGAGGGAAAAGAGTTATTCCATCATCTAAAATCTTTACAGCCTTAACGTTATCTTTTGTTTCTTCATAAAGTGAAGACAAATAAAGGTATAGAGAAATCTGGTCTTTCTTTTTTTCAAGGGCTCCGTTTACTAAATCGATAGCCGCATTTATTTTACCTTCCTTTTTAAAGATCATGGCGGCATGAATTTGAGCACTGGCGTATAATTCGGATGAAGTCGCAGGAATTTTCCTATATTCATCAAGAGCTAATTTATTATCGCCTTTTTCCTCATAAACACTGGCCAATAGGTAACGAATCCTATTATCATTAATGTTTTTCTCCAGAACTGTGGAGAATTCAGCCGCAGCTAGATCAAAGCGGCGTAGATCATAATATAAAATACCTAACGCAATTCGCAATTCGCGATTATCGGGATCGGACTTCAAGACTTCTTGAAATTCTTTTTGCGCTTCTTCATATTTATTTTCCTTAACCAGAAGCTCTCCTATTTTAATCCGCAAATTTACTCGCGCCGGGTTTATTTCCATATAATTGCGATAGACTTCGATAGCTTTATCGATTTTCTCTTGCTTTTCGTATAACGCAGCCAAATCATACACAGCCAACTCAAAATATGGTTTTAAGGATAAAACTTTTTTAAACATCTTTTCTGCGTCTTCATACCGCTTCATATCCACCAACATTTTGCCATAGTAATAGATACCTGTGATATGATCCGGATCGATTTTCAGCATTTTTTTAAAGGTTTCTTCGGCTTTGGTGAAATTATTTTCTGCGGCGTAAATAGTCGCCAAATAAAGATAGGCAATCATATTTTTTGGATCAAGTTCAATTACCTTTTTGTGTTCTCGAATAGCCTTGTCATATTGCCGGAGACTGATATATAATCCGCCCATAATCAGATGGAGTTCGATGTTTTCCGGATCTTTTGATAGAGTTTCTTCACCCAAAGAAATCGCGCGGTCGAGATCGCCCTTTTCCGTATACAGGGATACAAGCTCGGTTAAAAGATAAGAAGAGTCCGGATCAGCGGCGACAGCCTTCTCCAATTCAATAGTCGCTTCGTCTATTTTACCTTCCAGACGTAAAAGGACTCCTAATGAATAGTGGGTCATAGCATCTGCCGAGCTGCTTTCAGTATATTCAGCCGAAGGAAACCGAACCGTTTTTATATAGCTACAGCCGGAAATATTTATGACAATCAAAACCGCTATTAATACTGAATAAGTTATTTTTTTCTGCATATTGAATTTAAATTTCTATTAATATTTTTTTTCTTTATTAGCGTGCAATGCTAGGAAGATCCAAGGGCAGCTTTTGCTTTAATAATCTGCGACACCGGAACAATCAATATTCCCTTTTCTCGTAGAACCCTGGTCGCATCTTTGATTGCCTGAATTGTTTCCGGATGCGGATGCCCGATAACGATCAGTGGCGATACATCGCCATTGTTCTTAGATATATTAATCAAATTATTATAAATTTCATTATAGTTACGGTTGTTATCAAGAAATATTTTGCGGGCCGCTACCGGCAACCCAACTTCTTGAGCCGCAGCAAAAGCCTCACTATTAGCTGATGTGCGTGAATCGATAAAGAATAAATTCTTTTTCTTTAATTTACTAAAAACCAAAATAAGCTTTTCTTTATCTTCCATAAATTTGGAACCCATATGGTTATTTACGCCAACAATGTAAGGTACAGCGTCAATATCTTTTTCCAGTTGAAAAACCAATTCTTCATTGTTCATATCCGTAAAAAGAGCCCCGCTACCCGGCTTTTCGCGTGGATACGAAACCGGCTCCATCGGTAGATGTAAGAGTATCTCCTTGTTAGCTTTATGTAGCATTTCCGCTGCTTCCCGGCTATGAATTAAGAACGGCAGAACAGAATACGTTATATCGGCATTAAGTTTCAGTAATTCTTTAACCGATACCAGATCATAGCCTATATCATCTATTATGATAGCTACTTGCCTTAGAGGCAAAGGCATCTTTTCTATTTTGGATACAATTATTTTCTTCTTTTCTTTTTTTTCTATCGGAATCGAGGCTGAATTTTTTTCTTTCGCCGGTTTTGACTTTAGAGCTGGGGGGGTAATTGATTTCTGCGATTCTATAATTACCGGCTGTTCTTCTTTAACTTGTAGCACATAAATTATTGCCGCAACCGATACAATTATAAAAAATATCAACAATCCGTTGGAAAAACGGTTAAATCTTTTCCTGGTCAATTATAAAAGCCCTTCCTTAAGAAAAAGAATCAGCTTCCAAGATTTTTTTTCATTATATCCCAGCTTTTTAGTATATCCACCGCTGTTTTGAGTTGATTATCATGGGAAAGATCAGCAGAATCTGGGGTATTTTTAACCGGGGATTCATCGAACTTTGTACCATCTTCTTTCGCTGGTTTTATATGTCCTTGAAGGTCTTTTTCTCTAATTCGATCTTCACGCAGCAAGCTATTATTTTCCGCGTCTTCGCGGCGCCGGCGCCGGCCTGATGTATTTGACAACTATGTCCGGTTTGATACCCTCGGCCTGAATAGATCGGCCCTTGGGCGTGTAATACCTCGCCGTAGTCAGCTTGAGAGCAGAGCCGTCTTCTAAAGAAATAACAGTTTGGACAGATGCTTTGCCGAAAGTTTGCGTTCCGATGATCAAAGCCCGACCATTATCCTGTAGAGCTCCGGCAACAATCTCCGCCGCACTGGCAGTTCCTTCGTTG
Source organism: uncultured delta proteobacterium (assembly GCA_963730275.1). Classification (GTDB taxonomy): domain Bacteria; phylum Desulfobacterota; class Syntrophia; order Syntrophales; family Smithellaceae; genus UBA4810. The sequence goes on from CAVSRI010000021.1 coordinate 26,565, forward strand.
ACCAGAACAACTATCGGGCAACTTATTTCATTGCCGTCGTTTTTGGCCATTGCCGTTGTCTCCATGTTTTTCGTACGTCCGCGAGTGGAAACAATAATTCCCGATTTAAGGAACATATCGGAAACTTCAATCGCCTGAATCAATAATCCACCAGGATCGTTTCTCAAATCCAAGACCAAACCCTTCAGCGGCTGGAGTTTTTCGCTAATTTCCCGTAAAGCTTTACGTAAATCATCGGCTGTTCTTTCATTAAAAGAAGCAATACGAATGTATCCGATATTATCTTCAAATATTTTGGACTTAACGCTCTTGATCTGAATGATCGCACGGGTCAACACAATATCTTTGGGTTTGGACATATTTTCCCGCATTATTGTAATAGTAACTTTTGTATCCTTAGGCCCCCGTAATTTCTTCACAGCTTCCATAATGGTAATATCTTTCGTCGATTTACCATCAATTTTAATTATCTGGTCTCCCGACTTTACACCGGCGTTAAACGCAGGAGTATCTTCAATGGGAGAAACAACTGTCAAAATATCCTTTAATATTGTGATTTCAATGCCAATGCCGCCAAACTGTCCTTCAGTTTCCACTTCCAGTTCTTTATATAACTCCGGCGTCATGAAGGAGCTGTGGGGATCGAGAGTCCTGATCATTCCGTTGATTGCGCCCCGTATTAATGTCGCTGAATCCACCTCGTCAACGTAGTTTTTTTTCACCATGTCGAAAACTTCGTTGAATATCTTAATATCTTTGTAGGCACCTTTATCCAGTGCGGAAACCTTGCTGTCATTGTATGGCCACAGAAGGATAAATACTCCCAGGCAAATAACTACCAGCAAAGAAAAACTTGTTGATATTTTTTTCATAATATTCCTCACAATATTGAAGATATAGTAACTGTAGTTATATCACTTTCTGTAATATTTGCTACATTTTTTGGAAACAAAAAATAAAAAAATTAAGATTCTTCAGTTATATTTGACAAAATGTAAAGACTCTGTATTATTCGATTATCCAGTTAGTAGTATTATGGGAATCTTTCAGAATAACATGCAGCTGAACTAACTCGTTTCTTATGGCATCCGCCCTGGCCCAATCTTTTGCTTTTCGGGCAGATTGCCTTTCTTTAATCAAATTTTCAACTTTCCCAATATCCAAGCCTCTTTTATTTGATTCCCTTTCTTTGTCGGATTGGAAGAAATAGTCCGGCTCATTCTGAAAAATACCCAACACCGCACCAAAATGATCGAATAATTCCTTCGCCTTCTTTAAAATCTCGGCCTTATTAAAAGCTGTTGTATTTTTTTCGGCAACAATGAAATTATTCATGAACCTTACTAAATCAAAGACATAACCTAATGCCTGAGCTGTATTAAAATCATCATCCATTGCGGTGTCGAATTTGTCTTCCAACTCTTTTATCTTATTTACGTAATTTTTCTCTTTTGCTGAATTTTTATCTGCAACAGATGCAGTGGATGCAGGCATTTCATTTAGTGTTTCTTTTAATAGTTGCAAAGCACTGTAACATCTGACTAATCCTGATCTTGCTTCGGCTAAAGAATTGTCCGAATAGTCAACAGGACTGCGGTAATGGCTCTGTAGCATAAATAAGCGCAATACTTCGGGGTGATAATTATTGAGAATTTCTCTGACAGAAGAGATATTGCCTAAAGATTTGGACATCTTTTCCGAGTTTATCTTGACAAAACCATTGTGCATCCAGTAATTAGCCAATGGTTTGCCTGTGGCTGCCTGTGATTGAGCGATCTCATTTTCATGATGCGGAAAAACCAGGTCTTCGCCGCCGCCGTGGATGTCGAATATTTCACCCAGATAGCGCCTGCTCATCGCGGAACATTCGATATGCCAGCCGGGACGGCCTTTTCCCCAGGGGCTTTCCCAGAAAGGTTCGCCTTCTTTGCTTTTTTTCCAAAGCGCAAAATCCAGAGGATTCTTTTTTTTGTCATTGACGTCAATACGCACACCGGCATTCATTTCTTCCAGATTTCTTCCGGAAAGACGGCCATATAGAGGAAATTTGTTCACCGCAAAGTACACGTCTCCATCCACACAATAAGCATTACCTTTTGCTATCAGCACCTTGATCAAAGAGATCATATCATCTATGTGTTCTGTGGCTTTGGGAGTAACCGTCGGAGTGGCGACTCCCAAAGCGGTCATGTCTTCATTATGCAGGTTGATGTAGCGTTCGGATATTTCTGTAATGCTGGCATTTTCTTTTTTTGCACGGTCAATAATTTTATCATCAATGTCCGTAAAATTTTTGACATAAGTAACACGATAACCCCGTGCCCGCAAATGCCTGACCGCAACATCAAAAACTATCGCCGCACGGGCATGCCCTATGTGACAAACATCATAAGCGGTAATCCCGCAAACATAAATGCCTACGGCTCCCTCTTTTACCGGTTTTAATACTTCTTTTTTTCTTGTAGCCGTATTAAATATTTTCTGAGACATTTTCTTCCTAAACTTGTTTTCATCAGGGATAGAGCGGTATATTTTGCAAACCAGTGTGTTCTTCAAAACCGCAGACTATATTCATATTTTGCACCGCTTGGCCGGCAGCGCCTTTAATTAAGTTATCGATTGCCGCCATAATAATGATCCTATTTGTCCGCGGATCGAGAACTAAACCCAGGTCACAGTAATTTGATCCGCAAACGGAAGATATATTCGGATACGATCCGGCAGGATGAACCCTCACAAATTTTTCTCCGGCATAAAACGAGGAATAAAGAGCATGTAACCCCGCCAAATCAATCTTTTTCTTTAGTGTCGCATAAATAGTGCTCAAAATTCCGCGTTTCACGGGCAATAAATGCGGTGTAAAAGAGATATTAAATTTTTCGCCAGCCAGTAAGTTCAGCTCTTGTTCAATTTCCGGGGTATGTCGGTGCTGGGCTATTTTATATGCTTTAAAACCACCGTCAACTTCACAAAAAAGAGAACTGATCTGCGGTTCCCGACCCGCCCCGCTCACACCGGAAGCCGAATCAGCAATAATAGAGAATACGTCTATAAGCTTGTTTTTCAGGGCCGGTGCCAGACCTAAAATGATGCTGGTAGGATAACAACCTGGATTAGCTATAAATGCAGATTTTTTTATTTCTTGCCGGTGAATTTCGGGAATTCCATAGACAGCATTCTTTAAAATTTTGTCACTGCTATGCTTACCATACCAAGCTTCATAAGTTTTTACATCCCGCAAGCGGTAATCAGCGCTTAAATCAATTACTTTCTTCCCGGCCTGAATAAAGACAGGAGCAATATCCATGGAAACGCCGTGAGGAAGAGTCAGAAAAACAACATCGCTCGCTCCAGCTACTTCTTTAGGCGTTACATTTTGATATTTTAACGAAGTCAAGCCGTATAGCGCGGGAAATACTTCGGCCACAGGCCTACCGGCAAACCGCCGTGAAGTAACTGCTATTAATTCTGCTTCCGGATGCCCCAGTAAAATCCTGGTTAATTCCTGACCCGTATAGCCGCTGGCTCCAAAAATTGCTACTTTTACCATAAAAAATCCTCCAAAAAAAAGGGAGGCCCGAAGCCCCCCTTATGAAATTAACGCTTGGAGAATTGGAATCTTTTCCTTGCTCCCGGCTGCCCGTATTTCTTTCTTTCTTTGATGCGGGCATCTCTGGTTAAAAAACCTGCTTTCTTGAGAACTGCACGGAGCTCGGCATCATATTCCAAGAGAGCTTTAGATATTCCATGTTTTACTGCTCCGGCTTGACCGGCTACTTCCCCGCCGCTGACGTTAACATATAAATCAAATTGATCTTTTTTGCCAGCAATTTCTAAAGGTTGTTTGATGACCATTTTCAAGCTGGGACGAGTAAAATATTCATCATAATTTCTCTTATTGACTACAATATTTCCATTACCCGCTTTCATATAAACACGGGCAATGGCACTTTTTCTTTTACCAGTTGCATAATAACGTTGTTCTGACATAGTTACTCCAATATTAAATAATTACCAGCTTATTTCCATCTCCCGGCAAACTAAACGGACAAAGTATGGGGACACTGGGCTTCATGAGGATGAGTATTCCCAGCATAAACTTTCAGCTTTTTGAGCATTCTTCGGCCTAGATTGTTTTTGGGTAACATACCGGCAACAGCCATGCGGATTAAATTTTCCGGTTTTTCCGCCAATGTTTTTCCGGCATTAGTTTCTCTCAATCCTCCGGGATAGCCGGAATATGAATAATAAATCTTATCGTTTAGCTTTTTTCCCGTAAGCATAATCTTTTCAGCATTAACTACAACAATAAAATCACCGGTATCGACATGAGGCGTATAGATAGCTTTGTGCTTTCCTCTCAAACGAAGCGCTATTTGACTAGCCAGCCGTCCCAACACTTTACCGGAAGCGTCAACAATAAACCACTCCTTGTTGGATGACCCTGCTTTTGCCGTATAAGTCTTCATAATAAAATCACCACTTTGGTAAAAAATTTAATAGGGGAATCTATTTAATTTCATTATACTTGTCAAGTAAAATATTTCGGGATTATATACTTGATACAAAGGAGCTTCTATGAACAAAAATAGAAAGTTCCTTGTAGTTTTGTTGTCATGTATAATAATTCAACTTGCTTTCGACCATTTGGCCCTCGGGAATATAGTTACGCATATATTGCCAACAGAATCCAGTTTCCCAAAGTTCTCCAAAAATATCTTTATAATAGACGATACCATAACAAAACAATTTGAGGCCTTGCGTTGCAATATCTACATTCCGGGAATTCGTTTCGATGGAAAAATTGTGAGAGTTATTCGGTATTATAAAAGTACCAGGCATAACTTTTTGTTCTTTTTGGGGAGGTTCTATCGGCAGAGTTTCTCTCAATTCAATAATTGCTTGGATTTTAAGCGGGAATGCAGGTGTTTTTCCAGCATTATAGAGAGAGACTATCCCGCCAGCACAAAAGTGGGGGCTTGTCGCAAGGCCGGGTGTAAGATTAAAACTAATACCTTTAATGAGAATATAAGCTCTCTCTACTCGGGAGAGCGATTCAGTACTTCTTTTAGCGGCATTGGCAGCTTCTTTGGTGGCAGTAACAGATTGACGGAGACGGTGAGCTTGCCATGCAAAAACGATCAATTGCAACGAAGCAATTACAATGAGGAAACCGTTAAATCGGATGATTCGTCTATCATTAAGCTTTTTTTCTTCTTTCTCTTTAGCTTCATTATCGGCTTCCATCTTATTTTTTTCGGTTTGGATTATTTTGACAACAAGCGGCAATTGATCGGAGCCACGATGATTATTACTGGTATCGTGCTGGGTTTTTGTGGAATCTTTTTCTGGTTTATTTGGTGATTCAGCATTTATGTCTACTATGACGACAATGAACAGCAGAAAAAGCGCCAAAGAAATCAAAATGATTATTTTTTTCATATTTAACATCCCATTTAGAATATGTTTTTCAGGGTAAAAAGCAAGTGGATTTTAAGGAAAAAATGGTGATAAGATGAATACATGCTTCATTCATTTTTTAATTTGCTTTACTATTCTTGGAACCAAATGGTATCGGCTCTTGGTACTACGACCGTCGGAATTGTCTTTTCTATTCTTATTCTTATCTTATCATATTTTACTCAGATTCTCTATAAATATAGACAGGAGCGAGAAACTGGGATGACCATAAAGGAAGCTTTTGCAAAAGGTTTTGTAAAATCTGTTTTATTAACGGTCGGTGTTTACCTTGTCTGTGTACTTATATTCTATTTGTTATCATTGTATCACATTCATATATAAAGATCACATGTCATTACTTTCAAGAATCAGCAGTTTAAGACAGGAAAGGGGCAAAAAGGAACCCTCGGCAGGTCAGCCTAATATTCAAATCAATGTCCCTCCTCCCACGGTGATATTTCAAGAAAAGCCTCAACAAAGAATATTGACGCCAGAACAGCACGATAAATTGGTTGCTTTGCTAAAAGCATCTGCGGGTACTAACATTGCAGTTCGCCACACTCAAGGAAGCATTGAGGCGCAGAATTATTCAGATTACTTTTCTTCTGCATTGAAGGATGCGGGATGGATAATTAAAAAACCAATATTTCTGATAGAAGAAAGGCAAGGACGCGGAGTTAAGATACAGGTTCATGATATAAAGGCACCTCCTCCGCAAGCAGTCTTTTTGCAACATAGTCTAAAAGAGATTGGTATTGCCGCAGATGGGGTCGAGGTTCCTCCGTTGGCACCTGAAACGCTTGAATTATATATAGGTGTTCCCTAGGCGCTTTTTGTTATGAGTTCTTTAAATTTCATTTTAGGAGTATCAAGCAACCTTATGAGCGTATCACGAAACAGGTATTCATTTTTACGACCATTAAATCGCCATTCAAACTCACCCAAAACAGCATAAATTTACATTTTACCTAATCCGGCTAATGATATTTTAAACATAATCCTCGAATCGTTATCGGTTTGCGTATAATCTAATCCAAAGCTCCAACATTGAAGATGATAAATAAATCCCACTGTATTTTCTACTGTTCTGGAATTGAGCAAATCGCGGCTTGACACAAAGTTACCGGTAATATGATTTGTAATTTCTGCCTTTAATTTTATATTGATTTGTTCAATAGAGTCCAGGGTATAACGATAACCGACTGTTAACATATCGTTGCGCCAGTCCTTAATATTCAGATCATAATTTGTTTGTGTCCAGCCATCATAAAGGCTGTATTGATTGCGGGCCATAAATGAAAAATACTTATGCGGATTAAAATCAAACTCTATTCCCAGATCGGATAAAGGGTGCCTTGCGACAGTGGCAGTGGCAGGAGCAGTAATCCCTTCTATAACCCTCGTAGCGTCGTTAATATTATAAGTTTGAAACAGCTTGAGCCTTAAAAATTCCAGATAACTGTATGCGCCTGCATCATCTCTTACTTTAGCAATAAAAGTGTTCGTTAGCGCCCAAATAACTCCGTTTTGTTCAGTTATTGCCAACATATAATCAGGGATATTATTCTGCCCTACATTAGGTGTATAGAAATAGGTTACTTCCGGCTTAATTTCATGCCTGATTTTCTCCCAGTTTAGCACGTTGAAATCAAATATACGCGACACTTGACTGCTGACATCTAGAGACGCGGTATAAAGTGTTCGACTTCCGCTTTTTTGATCGCCTTGCGCTTGGCTGTCATCGCGTATCCAAGTCGTTTCTCTAAAGGCAATTTGCGGCGTAATCTGGGCATAGCCGGACATATTTAAAGGCAAAGAAAAACTAGGAGATAAATCAAAGAAGTGTCCCTTTTGTCCTTCTCCTCGATACCAATAATCATAAGTGCCGGTGAGTTCATAATACAAAGGAGTTTTTAAGAGAGGTTGTTTGATGCCGGTAGCAATTATTTCCGGATATTTTTGCAGGGTCTGATCATTATTGGCTGCCGCAAAATCGTCGGTGGAGCTGAACAACCCCGTCAAATCGTAATTAGACCATCCTTTATATACACGGGCTGTTGATTCCAGTGAGCGCAGGGATTGATCGCCGTAAAAAGGAACCTTCTTAAACGGATCTTCTTCTGTTTGGGCATAATGGTCAAGGAAGTAGTTGTGCGCCGAAAAATCATCAAAATACCATTTGTCAGAAACTTGGCTTAAATCAGTTCTTACATAGAATTGAGGATCAAAGCTCGTTTGGGAACTAAAATAATACGACCAGCGCTTGTGCATTTCTTGCCAATCGCGGCTGCCCGGGGTATCTTGTGATGTTGTTTCGATTACATTTTTCCTGTCCTCCATGTAATTCCCGTAAAAAGTACCAAATGAATTATTCCCCAAATAATATCTGAATTCCGCACCCTCATTAAACCCTCTTTTTTCGATGTAACGCTGATATAATGTCGCATCCATCTGAGGAGAAATCGCCCAAAAAAAGGGAATTTCTATGTCGAGGCCATCCTGCTCTCTGGAGTAAGAAAGATAAGGAAGAAGAAAGCCCGATTGACGTTCAGTTTTTACGGGAAAAGGAACAAAAGGAGCATAAAAAAATGGCAAGCCTTTCGCGGCTAACCGGGCATTTTCCATTAAACCATAACCCCCAACTGTTACGTTCATTTCGCTGCCGTCTATTTCCCAATCCGGAGAATCTCCGTCACAGGTTGTTGCTCTCGGCTGCTCAATGAAATATGTCTGTTCTCCGGTCTTCTCTATTTTGTCGCCTCTAATATAAAAATGGTTTTTAGCGTAAAAAGCTTTGCCCTTATATACAACACCGGTTTTATTTTCGATGTTGAAAATAATTTTGTCTCCTTGCAGGGTATCTTCTCCCATTTTTATCAAGACATTGCCCTGAGCGATGACAATATTGTTCTCATTATCCAATTCCAGGCTGTCCGCCTCAATTTCCAGAGGATTTTTATCTTCTTTGGTTTCATCGGCAGAAACTCTGGTATAGGAAATCAGTAACATTCCCATCGCAAAACAAGTAACTATAAATTTATGTTTCAATTTCCCGATCAAAATAAACACCTCGTTTATTTATTAAAAATTTAGTGTTTCTTAGCACAAGAAACAATTTTAGGAAACTTTTGTTTTACTTCACCCGCAAGATAAAAAGAGCCTGTCGCGCAAATTAAATCTTGTTTTCCGGCCAAAGATTGCGCTTTCTGAATCGCCTGCCCTACATTTTCCGTCACTATCGCCTTATATCCTATTTTCTCTAATATATTCAGCATATTATCCGGCAGTTCAGCACGAGTTGTCTTTAATTTAGTTAAAATTATTTTGCAGGCCAGCGGAGCTATTTTTTTCAGCATTCGGCAATAATCTTTATCAAGAAGCGAGTTAAAAATAAGAATTAACCGTTTATAGGAAAAATCCTTTTTTAAAGCCCGGCATAAGGAGTTAATTCCCGCCGGATTATGCGCGCCGTCCAAAAGAAAAAAAGGCTCTTTCTGTAAAACTTCCAACCGGGCATCCAAGTATGCTTTTCTAAGTCCGGCGCGAATTGCGTTGTTACTTATCTTCAAACCATTTTTATCACTAAGCTCAACTGCGGCCACGGCCAACGCGGCATTAGCCAACTGATGCTCTCCTTGCAGAGAAATAGTTAACCCGCTCAATTTACGGTGCAGTCCCTGGTAAGCGAAAAAAGAGTTTTTTTGTTTTACTATTTTTATATCAGCTCCCAGTCGATAGAGCTTCGCTTTGCGTTCTACGCAAATATTTTTCAACACTTGCAAAACATTTTTTTGCTTTGCCGCTGTAAGACAAATGCCGTTTTGTTTGATGATACCCGCTTTTTCACGGGTAATTGATTCCAGAGTATTGCCCAGATAGGCCATATGATCAAAGGCAATATTGGTGATTATCGAAACCAACGGGCGGCAGACATTCGTGGCGTCAAGCCTTCCGCCTAAACCAACCTCCAGGACGACAATATCCACTTTCTGGCGCTGAAAATAAACAAGGGCCACAGCCGTTAACAATTCGAAATACGTAAGAGGATTTTTGATCTTTTCTTTTATATCCGCGATGATTTGGCCAAAATCTTTCCGGGCGATTTTTTTCCCGTTGATAACAATTCTTTCCCGAACGTTAACCAAATGCGGAGAAGTGTAAAGACCAGTCTTATAACCGGCACTTTCCAATATAGAAGCGGTCATTGTCGCTGTTGATCCTTTACCGTTGGTACCGGCAATTAATATTGTCTTATAGTCATTTTGCGGATTTCCCAACCGTGATAAAAGTTCGGCAATTGACTCCAATCCAAAATGCATGACATCTATATTTAAGCCGGCAAGATAAGCGGAAGGATCAAATTTTTTCATGTTCGTACGGGAGGATTAAATACGGATTATTTGACCATCTTCAATAATATGAATTTTTCTATCTTTTATTGCCGCTACTTCTTTGCGTATAACTTCCTGATAGCTGAGTTTCATGTGATAGAGGTAAATATCCGGTTTTTTGCCTTTCAATTTTTTAAGTTCCGCCTGCAAAGAAGATGGAGTGAGATGTCCTGTCATATCGGCAATATCTTTCATAGAATCCGGCAAAGAGGTCTCGATAAAGACAGCTTGGAGTCCTTTAGTTTTTTGGGCAATTTGCCAGACTTCCCTCGTAGGCCCGGTATCACCTAAAAACATTACGGTTTTACCTTTGGCTGCGATCACGTACCCGACAGTTTCCACGACATGATTAAGATCAATGGCTCTGATTTGTAAATCACCGATGGTCTGTTTTTTACCGGGCACAATTGCCTGAAATTTCACCAGCGGCTCTTTGGCGCTGGGTATTTTGGAAAAATCCGGCCAGATGACATTGTTAAATAAATGGCGGTGAATGGAATCGAGAATTCCTTTTGTGCTGACAATCACCAAAGTTCTTTTCCTGTATTGAAAAAATATATTATCGGCGAGAAACGTAATATCACGCACGTGATCCAGATGAGCGTGCGTGATAAAAACATAATCTATTTTTGACTGTTCCCGAAGATTTAAGACGGTAGTAACCGTTCCGGCATCCAATAAAACATTCTGCCCGAGGAGGAAGCTTGTGGTATTATAATTAGGAAGCTGTGAGCCGTGACAACCCAGCACCCTGATTTTCATTTTGTGCTCCTCATAATTGAGTATACTATAAATTAGCATACCTTCTCTAAGCAGGCAATGAATTTATGAAAAAGCTGGGAATACTCTAATACAGATGGATGATGTTACTGAAAAAGCCACCATATTCAGTTCTACATACTAAAACATTTTTACCAACTTTGGCTTTTTCTTAATTATATACCATCAGACGTGCTTGAAGAAAAACGCAAAGGTACCGGTCAAGTCAAACAGTGCGGGGATCATGCTTGCAGTAAGGGTGGTGTCGCCGTGTGAGATCGCCGGGGTGAGTGAGAGCCTAGACTGTTTATTGCTCTCACACAAACGGCGGTGCAGGATGGCCGATTCCGTAGGCGGGATTACCCGGTCGTCGGCTCCATGAACCAAGGCGACTGCAGCTCTCAGGGAATCGATAGTTGACACTGTTGACAACCGTTTCAACAAGTCATTAACACCGTTAACTGGGGAGCAAATTCTCTTCCAGTGATACCAGCGATACGAAGGCTCTTTCTGCAGTCGGGTAAATATCCGCCGTACACCGCGCGGCAGCCTGCGGAGTAACTGAGGAAGTTCCGGGTTTGCTCGACCATATCCATTATCCAGGATGGCGACACGCAAAGCTTCAGACAGATCGTCGCTTGGGCCCAGCGAATGATGGATAAAATTGCGCAGGATGATAAGTCTCGCATATTCGTCATTATCCTGCTCCGACAGGAGAAACTCCACCGATGTTTCTACATTACTGTATGTTCCGATGGCGCAGATAGCGCTTACCAGTTCCCTGATCTCCAGTCGTGAAGCGGCAATGATAGACATGCCGGCCGAAAATGAGGCGGAAAAGATGGAAATCTTACCTGAAGGGCAGAGGACCCGGTTTTCCGTGAGACACTGAACCGTTTTGGCGATTGCGTCTACGGTTTCCTCCTTAATCAAGAGTTCCTCTATGTCTCGATATAGGGGAGAAACGACTATATATCCGCAGTGAGCAAGAGCTTTGCAAGCGCTCACAAACCGGGGATCGCGATTTCCCTTCACTGTCATGCCGTGAATGGCAAGAATGGTTCCCCGGGGTTTGCTCATCGGCTTTTGATAGACGAAAGCATCCAGTAAATCCCCGTCTATCGGTACTTCGATATTGAACGCGTCGATATTCTCATGGCCGGGAAACTGACAACTGATAATAAAGCGCAGGGCATTACAAAAATTTAGCATGGTCCGTAATTCCGCCTGTTATAGGCAGTTGCCGCACATCAACAGGCGCCAAACAGTTTGTTGACATAGCCTTGGTTCATTGCCTCTACATCGAGGATGGTCAGGTAATCCATGCACTGGAACTCAGGATCGTAGGCCGGCTCTCCGCAGATCAGTGCGCCGACCGCAAGGTAGGAGTTCAAAAGGCTTGGGATAAGCCTGGCTGCCTTTGGCTCGCTTGCTGTGTACTGTTCAAGAACACCGACAATGTGTGATAGATCCTTTACACGGTATTTCTTATTCGGCGTCACGCGGATGTGCGGCTGGGTATAGTGGTATTGTTGCATGTAACGTTGCAACACCGCAATTTTCACTAAATCGATGATCTTGATGCTCGAGCAGCCGAAGAGATATTTTGCCTGGATTTTATTCATATATTCGTTCAATCCTTGCCACAGAAGCACGATGGTCTGTCCGTTCCGGTGTCCCTTTCCGATACACGCCCTTCCCAGTTCGAGCTTGACGCCCTCCAGACGCTTGATGGCTTGAATATCAAACTCTGCTTCAGCGTAGAAATCTGGGGAAAAGGTGCTGGCGATAAGCCTGTAGGTGCCAACGACATCATCCGTTTTCCGATCGATAAGAATCAGGTGGTCACAACGGGTATCGAAGCGGTCCATGTCAATCTCATGTGGAAGTTTCTTCCCGATGAGCTCCTTATAAAAAACATCGTGCCGGAGACGGAGCGTTTCTTCCAGTTCAGCGCTGGTTTCAGCGGTCTTGATGACATAATCATCCCGCTCAATATTAATTCTTACTCTGGGTTCAAATTCGTCGAACAAAGTGCGATAGGGACTCACGAATATCTCGCCCATTACACGTTCTTTTTCTATCTGCGGCATCTCTTGTAATGCCAGTGCATTCATAAATGACCTCCATTTTTCCTTACATGTCAGTGCCCTACTGTCAGGCCTAAGACGATTATGCAATGAGCGATATCCGTTCATTATGACCATGAATTATGGAAATAACTTCGCCCGGCACGAAGTGATATTACCCATTTTGTTGTTACATTATCATTACCATCTGATGAAATTAATATGAAGAAAATGACCTCCACAGGGGACATCAAGAGATCTTGAAAATTAGATATTATAGAGGAATGATTGCAATTAATTGACAGAGCGCTGGAGATGAGTTAGTTGCAATTTGCGTAATTTCCGGCTAGGCAGTAATCCAGTGATAATAAAATGACTATTAACTTCTTTTTAGAGGCAGGAAATCGTCAACCTCAGCGAATATTCAAGACTTCGATTGGTCATCAATAGTGTTATTTTCACTATCATTATGATATGGTGACCGGCAGTGTGAAAGAATGGGGTCTAACGGATATATTGTTGAAATGCTGTCGCACCGCCGAAAAACCAAGCGAATAATGGGGGATAACTAACCTCAAGCTACATATCGAGAGAAATCGGGTTTTTCAAATAAACAGCAAAAATATGTAAATTCGCTGCAGTGTCCGTTCCTTCCTAAGGCGATGTGCCTGCACAAGTTATGATGACATACGCCCGCGCTATTCGGCGTAAGTCACGGTGCAAAAAGGAAGTGCTAATATTCGTCAAACTATGACTCAGGTTAAAAAGGAGAAAAGGAGATGAAACCGGACAGAAGAATACTATACAGGTCGACATGTGGCTTCGTAATATATGCCATCACGGTCATGTTGTTTTTTTGCATAATGCTGTTTTTTTCTCTTTCCGTGCTGGCAGAAGTACGAGAGACCACCAACCTGCGGGACATGCAGCGAGAAGTGACTTCCGGCACGCTGGTCTGTTTTGATCTTGACAATACCCTGATCAGGGCGGAGCAGATGCTGGGAAGTGATCAATGGTGGGATGATCTGACAAATGGATTTGTCGCCGTTGGCATGACCGAAAAGGAGGCAACGGATAAGGCGTACGCTATCTGGCTTCCTATACAGAAGGTCAGCCGGTTCATTCCGGTGCAACCTGACGGTGCAGCACTTGTGAGTGGTTTTCAAGATCGGAAGATACTAGTGATGGGTCTCACTGCCCGCCCTTCTCGATACTCATCTCTTACTTCCGAACAACTCGCATCCATCGGCATAGATTTCCGTCGGAGCCCTCCCCGAGGTGAGCCGCTGAACCTGCTTCTAAAAGATTCCGCCCACTATGAAAACGGTATTCTCTTTGTCGGAGAACACAACAGCAAGGGTGAGGTGCTGAAAGCCTTTTTAGATGCGACTGGACTCAAGCCCGGCAAGATCGTTTTTGCCGATGATAAGAAGAAGCATGTTGAAGGGATGGAAAAGGTTTTCGGAAGTGGCCCTATCGCCTATGTCGGCTATCGGTATGGTAGAGCAGATGAGTGGGTAAAGCGATACGACCGTACTATTGTGGAGATACAGAAAAAGTATTTGGGAAGAATCCTCCCCGATAGTGAGGCGGCGCGACTGAAATAGGCTGAGAGATCGTAACTCCCTATTGAATAAAAGAGCTAGGCTAAGACAGGGTGAGGTGGAATGTGCTACGCATCTTATTCATTCCTGTATTATTATTAAGTCTGGAAGGCGGTTTACATTCCCCCATTTCATCACTGGGGCTATATTTGACGGCAAGACTGCGGATGATTCCGAGACACAATAGAAGGAATCCAAAAGCGGTAATTGTTTCCCAGGACATGTTTTGTTCGCCGTAAAGCTTGACGATCAACTCACGGATGACAAAGACTATGGCCGGATCAATCATCGTGTTCAGGCGAAACCGGTGCATTTCAAAATAGACGACAAAGCTCCTGAACAATTCGATGATGACAAGAAAAGTTAAAATATTGACAACGATAACGTTGAATGATTGACCGATTGACTTTGTAAATAAAAATTCCTTAATCTCCCAAATCGTCTGGAACAGGCCGACAACTAGCACGGCAATGATAAACACTGTAAGTATGATGACGATAATCTTGATGGCCAGGTTGAAGACATTATGCATGGTTGGAATTTTCATCTTTTATCCTCCCTTCTGTAACCATTTATAGACCTTTCACATTCGTTTGAAGTGACATAGTTGCGGGATCGCTTATTCTACGCTTTTGGCGGATCATCGCAATGACATTGCTAACTTTTTTCAGAAAGCAGACTCTGCCAGGTATGCCGCTCTAAAAAGGAGCCGGGAACGTTTTGTTCCATCTCTTCAAAAAGCGCAAAGGGTGCAGAAAAGGTCATGAGATTAGGATCGCTTAATTGTTTGCGAATATAGACGCGGGCGGAAAGATCGGTCAGCCCGAGAACGGCACGTGGTTTTTTAGATTTTCCTTCCTTGTAAGGATAAATGCCGATGGTCTGGCATCCGGCAGCATAAGGAATGATAACATTCTCATTATTGCCACGTCCATAATTAGCCAGAACGACTAATGCGGAAAGCTGATCGGGATTAACAAAGAAAATGATCGTCTGCGGTTTTTCCTTCTTCGTATCAACAGCATCCAATGGTTGAAAAACAACATATTGTTTAGGAATTTTTGTCAACGGCAGGTTTTCCACAAATTTTTTGACCAGCGCCGGCGTTTTAACGTAGCGCTCCCCGTGCAAAAAATTATCGTAAGCTTCGCCGCGCATAAACGGCTTAATCTTTTCGGCCAGATCCTTTCCGCCTTTTCGCGCGGCATTTCCCGCTGACAAGAAATGACAGAAACCCTCTTTGCCGCTGGGGAAATTTTTATACTGATCGCCGAAACCCAGGCCGACTCCCCCGCCGAAACAGCCGAATGTTTTTATATCGGCAACAGCCGTTTTCCCCTTTGCGGCATGAGCCGCAAGCCACATAACACAGCCCCATTTGCCCTCCTGAAACTGCATTGCACCTTGCGGCTTTTCATTGGACCAGAGCAAGGCCACCGCTTGGTATTTAAGCTGAATTGCTTTTACTATTGCGCTTTCCATTGCTAAATCTCTTTACTTTGGGGAACACTGTTTGTTTTAAAAAATTGCCCCACTGGATCACTATACTTTTACCACGGGAAAAAATAAAGATACTTTAGTGCCGCGACCCAACTGGCTTTCGATCTCCATTCTGCCGCCATGCGCAATCATCAAATGTTTCACTATCGACAATCCCAGACCTGTTCCACCTAAATCCCGGGAACGGGTTTTATCTACGCGATAGAAGCGCTCTCCCAAACGCTGTATTTCATCCTGGGGAACACCAATCCCCGTATCAATTATCGATACCACGGCATAAGCATCAGTTTCCTCTGCCGCAATGATGACCTTGCCCGATTCCGGCGTGAATTTCACCGCATTATCTAAAATATTTACCAATATTTGGGCTAGCCTGTCTCTGTCCGCTCTCACCGGCCGCAGTTTTTCCGGCATATCGTTTTCAATGGTTATTTTTTTTGATGTTGCTTTCTTTTCGACTATAGAAATTACATTGGTCACAGCGTCACTTAAAAACGCGTTTTCAAAATTAAATCTTGTTTCATTTAACTCAATTTTCGATATTGTCATCAAGTCTTCGACCAGGCGGTTGAGACATTAGAGCCTGTTTTAAAATAATTTCAATAAATCTTTTTGTTTCATCGATATTGTTTATTGCGCCATCCTTGATTGTTTCCAGATATCCAATAATTGCCGTAAGCGGCGTTCTGATCTCGTGGGTAACATTGGCCACAAAATCTATTCGAATCTTTTCGAGTTTTTTTAGCCGCGTTACATCGTGAAAGACAATCATTGTTTTTTCTTCTTCGGGATGATCCTGAACGGCAGAGATGCTTACTTTTAAAATAACAGGTTCGACACTTCCAGAGTAATTTCCCGGGAAACAGTTTGGTGTGATTCTTTGAACTGATGAAAAATTTTTTCCAATTCTATACTACGGAAGGCCTCCATCAATGTCTTTCCGTTTATATCTCCGTATTGCGCCGCCAACATATTGCTGAGAGCCGGACTAACAAATTCAATTTTATCGACCGCATCGAGAATTAAGACACCTTCGTTTATACTGGTGAAAGCGGTCATAAGCTTACTTTTTTCTTCATTGGCCAACCTGATTTTGCTTTTTAGTTCATCGACAAGATAGTTGATATTATCCGCCAATTTTTTCGTTTCGTCCGATGTTTTTAAAATAATTGTCCCGGTCGGACTCACCCTGCCGTAATCTTTCGGTGAATTTTTCCATAGACCTGATCGGCGCAGCCAAACGATAAGAAAAGATCAGTGCAATGATAAGTGCGATGATCGCAACAATCATCATTGCCAAAAATATAGATTGGTAGACTTTTTCAATAGCGTTTTGAACATCAATAAGAGGACACGCCAACCGGATATAACCGGTGATCTGCGCTTTTGACTTTATGGGTATAGCCACATAGAGCATATCCACACCAATGGACTGACTGAAGCGGATGGATTTGCCCTTGCCCCGCAACCTAGCTTCCTGCAATTCCGGGCGGTTAAAATGGTTCTCCATCGTAGCAACATCTTTTTCCGAGTCAGCAAGCACCTTGCCTTGCGCGTCCACCAACGTCACCCGTGAACCGGTTATCCGGGCAATTTGCCTGAACTGTTCAGAAATTTTCTGAGCCGAATTCAAATTAATTAGTTCGGCATAGCTTAATAGTTCAGCCTCAATCTTACTGGTCATGACTTTTTTGATCTCATCCTTAATTAGTAGATCGAGAACAAAAAAAGATAAGGAAACAACAACCAGATAGCTGAATAATATTTTTAAAAAAAGATTGCGTTTCATGCCTACTCCTTTTTTTCATCCAAGTTACAGGTTAGATGCCGCACGCATTCACCGGTTACCATATAAGTGACCATGTCCGCAATGCCTTTGGCATGATCGGCAATACGTTCCAGATTCTTTGACACTTGCATAATCATAAGAGCTCTGTGGATTGTCTTGGAATCTTCCATCATGAAAGTCAACAGTTCTCGAAATATTTGTTCGTTCAAATCATCGACTACTTGTTCATCCTGGCGAACTCGTTCAGCCATCTCGAGCTTGTTATCGATAAACGAATCGAGAGAATTTTTAATCATCTCGCCCACAAGATTGGCCATGTGTGGCAAGTCAATATAGGGCTTGAGTTGAGGCTCTTCGATCAACTGGATCGCTTTCTCGGCAATGTTAACAGCCATATCGCCGATTCTCTCCAAATGCCCGGTGATTTTGATCGCCGTCGTAATGAATCTTAAATCTATAGCCGTCGGCTGACGCAGAGCTAGAATCCGAATGCACCTTTCTTCCAAATCCGTATCTATTTTATCAATTTCATCATCATTTTTAATGACCTGATGTGCAAGATCCGAGTTTCTTTCGGTTAAAGATTGCATTGCCATCTGAATTGCTTTTTCGGTCAGCACGCCAAGATAAATGAGGCCATTTTTTATTTCCTGCAGCTCCATTTCATAATGCAAACTAGTGTGCTTTCTTTCTTCCATAACCGTTCCTCCTATCTAATATCAGCCAAACCTCCCGGTTACATAGTCTTCAGTGAGTTTTACCGAGGGTGCAGTAAATATCTTTTCCGTTCTATCAAATTCGATCAATTCACCCAGCATCAGAAAACCGGTCCAGTCGGACATTCTGGCCGCTTGCTGCATATTATGGGTGACGATAATGATCGTAACCTCTTTCTTCAGGGTTTCCAACAGTTCTTCGATCTTGGCGGTAGACAGTGGATCGAGGGCAGATGTCGGCTCGTCAAAGAGCAGGATATCGGGATTGACGGCCAGAGCCCTGGCAATAACGAGTCGCTGTTGCTGCCCGCCAGACAGCTCATAGGCGCTGGCATGGAGCTTGTCCTTAACCTCCGCCCATAAATTCGCATGCCGAAGGGCCTTTTCCGCCCGTTCGTAGCGGTCGGCCATCTTTTTAATGCCCTGCAGCTTAAGTCCATAGGCGATATTGTCAAAAATACTCATGGGGAAAGGGGTCGGCTTTTGGAAAACCATGCCGATGCGGCTTCGAAGATTAATGATGTCAATCGGATTCTTGAGGATGTTTTCCTTCCTCAAGAGTATTTCCCCTTCGTATCGGTGTTTCGGATAGAGGTCATGCATCCTGTTAAAACAACGCAAAAGGGTCGTCTTGCCGCACCCCGAAGGACCGATTAAAGCGGTTACCGTATTCTTATACACCGGCAGATTGATGTTCTTCAGGACATGGATGTCTCCGGAGTAATAAAAGTTCAAGCCTTTGGCTTCTATCTCAATCGTTTCAGACACTATTTGTATCTCCACTTGATGATGATTCTTCCCAGTATGGTAAGAAAAAGAATAAAAACCGTAATAACTAATGATGCGGCCCACGCCTGTGTATGCCAGATGGCATAAGGACCCATTGCGTACTGAAAGATAGTAGCCGTCAAGGAAGACATGGAATGGTTCATATCCAAAGAGAAAAAAGAGTTATTGAACGATGTGAACAGCAGGGGCGCCGTCTCCCCTGCTACCCTGGCAATGGAAAGCAGGATGCCAGTCAGGATGCCGGTGGCAGCTCCACGGTAAACCACCTGGATGATCACCTTGTAATAGGGCGCTCCCAGGGCAAAGGCTGCCTCTCTCAGCTCCCAAGACACAAGGGCCAGCATCCCTTCCGTGGTCCTGAGAACGACGGGGATCATTATTATGGAGAGGGCCACGGCACCTGCCCATCCACTGAAGTGGCCCAAGGGCTTTACCATAATCGCGTAGATGAATGTCCCGATGACAATGGAGGGCACGCTGACCATGATATCGGAGAGGATGCTTATTACTTTGGCAATTGTTGTGCCCCGTGCATACTCGGCCAAGAATGTCCCTCCGAGCACACCGATAGGCACGCCAATCAAGGTGGCAAACAACGTTATCATCATCTGGCCGACAAAAGCGTTCTTCAGGCCTCCCCCGGAAACACCTACCGGCGCCGGATCGTTGACGAACAAGGAGAGATTCAGTGCTGCAATACCGTGCACGAGTACATCTCCCAGGATAAAGACAAGCCAGAATAGTCCAAAAAAGGCGGAAAGAATGCTGAGAGATAGGGCGATAAAACCTTCAAATTTTCTTATCTGTTCCCTCTTCACCGGGAATATCTCCTCTCTGCTTTCAGAAGAAAGATTTTGGCTATGGCCAGGAAAATGAAACTCATCATAAAAAGCACTAAGGCCAGATAGAAAAGCGAAGAGAGGTAAATATCTTTGTCTGCTTCGGTAAACTCATTGGCCAGTGTCACGGTTATGGTCGCGGCGGTATCGAAGAGGGATGTAAATATTTTGTGGTTGTTGCCCAAGACAAATGCGACTGCCATGGTTTCGCCGATCGCCCGTCCCAGGGAAAAAAGGATGCCGCCGAAAACACCCAGCTTTGAATAGGGAATGACGACATCCTTCACAACCTCCCATTTGGTTGCCCCGAGGGCATACGCTGATTCCTTAACCACCGCAGGAGTAAGATTAAAAGAGTCTCTCGCGATGCTGGCCGTGAAGGGTATGATCATGATACTCAGTATGATGCTGGCAGTCAAAATATCTATGCCCATCGGTGTGCCTTGGAAGAGGACATTTATCAGAGGGATGCCGGCGGTGGCTTTTTGAAAGACGGGTTCAATGTAATTTCTCATGAGCGGAGAAAGGGTAAATAATCCCCACATGCCGTATATGATGCTCGGAATCGCGGCTAGCAGCTCAATAGCAATGCCAATCGGGCTTTTCAAAAAGTTCGGCGCTATTTCCGTTACAAAGATGGCGATGCCCAGGGCCACAGGTATGGCTATGAGCAGCGACAGAACCGTCGTTACAAAGGTTCCATAAATAGTTGTCAACGCGCCGAAGGTTCCCGTTACCGGGTTCCATGCCGTTGAGGTAAGAAATTGAACGATACCAAACTTTTCTCGGGACAGGGAAGATTCTTTAATTAGAACAAAAAGAATACCAATAATACAAAAGACAACTGTACAGGCGGCAATGGCGGTAATGAAAGAGAAGATGATATCTCCGGGATTTTTTTTAAATGTTACGGCCATTCACATTCTTTCCCTTGATGGATTCATTCAAACATTAACAAAAGACAGCAAGGCAAATAATAATATAGTGTATCACTTGCCTTGCTGTCAAATACGTACCTTTCTATTGCAGGCCGTTAACCTTCCAGTATGCCCTGATTTTATCCTTTAATGATTTCGGTAAGGGTACGTAGGTCAGTTCTTTGGCCTTATTGTCTCCGTTCTTAAAGCACCAATCGTAGAATTTGATGACATTCCTGTTGGCATCCGGCTTCTCCTGTGCTACGAGGATAAAGGTTGCACCTGCGATGGGCCAGGAATTCTTTCCAGGGGCATTCACGAGCCAGAGGTAAAAATGGTTCTTCGGATTAAATGTACCGGTGTCGGCCGCATCTTCAAATGCAGCAAAGCTGGGTGTGACAAATTTGCCGGCGCCGTTTTTCAAAAGGGTGTAGGTCATCTTGTTTTGTACGGCATAGGCAAACTCGACATAACCGATAGAGTTTGGCGTCGATTGCGTATATTGCGCCACGCCTTCATTTCCTTTCCCTCCGATGCCGACAGGCCATTGTACTGCCGTGCCTGCACCGACTTTGTTTTTCCAGTCGGGAGAGACGCCATTTAGATATTCCGTAAATACCGCCGTCGTCCCAGAACCATCCGATCTGTGGACAACCGTAATCTCATTATGAGCAAGCTTCACCTTGGGATTTAAGGACTTAATCTTTTTGTCATCCCAGTATTTTATTTCTCCCAGAAATATCTTGGCCAGGGTGTCGGAATCAAACCTGATATCACCCGCTTTCACCCCGGCAATATTCACCACCGGCACCACACCGCCGATGACAGCGGGAAATTGCAGCAACTTGTCCTTGGCCAGCTGTTCCGGTTTCAGGGGTGCATCAGTGGCGCCGAAATCCACGGTCCTTTCCGTAATCTGCCTGATGCCGCCGCCCGAGCCGATGGACTGATAATTAAGCTGCACGCCGGTCTCTTTATTGTAATCAAAGGCCCACGCCGAGTAAATAGGGAAAGGAAACGTGGCCCCTGCGCCGTTAATCGTTTCTGCTGCCCATACCTGCGTAAATGACAGTACCAATGAAAACACAGTTAATCCGAAAACAAGTCTTTTAAAGTTTTTTAACATATTAACTTCCTCCTCAAAAATAAATTGGAGTTACATATACATAAAGTAATGTTACAATTTGATGACAGTTAGATGAATATGTAATAACACGAGAGAG
>CAVSRI010000022.1:0-27250 GCA_963730275.1 uncultured delta proteobacterium
CACCGATAGGCACGCCAATCAAGGTGGCAAACAACGTTATCATCATCTGGCCGACAAAAGCGTTCTTCAGGCCTCCCCCGGAAACACCTACCGGTGCCGGATCGTTGACGAACAAGGAGAGATTCAGTGCTGCAATACCGTGCACGAGTACATCTCCCAGGATAAAGACAAGCCAGAATAGTCCAAAAAAGGCGGAAAGAATGCTGAGAGATAGGGCGATAAAACCTTCAATTTTTCTTATCTGTTCCCTCTTCACCGGGAATATCTCCTCTCTGCTTTCAGAAGAAAGATTTTGGCTATGGCCAGGAAAATGAAACTCATCATAAAAAGCACTAAGGCCAGATAGAAAAGCGAAGAGAGGTAAATATCTTTGTCCGCTTCGGTAAACTCATTGGCCAGTGTCACGGTTATGGTCGCGGCGGTATCGAAGAGGGATGTAAATATTTTGTGGTTGTTGCCCAAGACAAATGCGACTGCCATGGTTTCGCCGATCGCCCGTCCCAGGGAAAAAAGGATGCCGCCGAAAACACCCAGCTTTGAATAGGGAATGACGACATCCTTCACAACCTCCCATTTGGTTGCCCCGAGGGCATACGCTGATTCCTTAACCACCGCAGGAGTAAGATTAAAAGAGTCTCTCGCGATGCTGGCCGTAAAGGGTATGATCATGATACTCAGTATGATGCTGGCAGTCAAAATATCTATGCCCATCGGTGTGCCTTGGAAGAGGACATTTATCAGAGGGATGCCGGCGGTGGCTTTTTGAAAGACGGGTTCAATGTAATTTCTCATGAGCGGAGAAAGGGTAAATAATCCCCACATGCCGTATATGATGCTTGGAATCGCGGCTAGCAGCTCAATAGCAATGCCAATCGGGCTTTTCAAAAAGTTCGGCGCTATTTCCGTTACAAAGATGGCGATGCCCAGGGCCACAGGTATGGCTATGAGCAGCGACAGAACCGTCGTTACAAAGGTTCCATAAATAGTTGTCAACGCGCCGAAGGTTCCCGTTACCGGGTTCCATGCCGTTGAGGTAAGAAATTGAACGATACCAAACTTTTCTCGGGACAGAGAAGATTCTTTAATTAGAACAAAAAGAATACCAATAATACAAAAGACAACTGTACAGGCGGCAATGGCGGTAATGAAAGAGAAGATGATATCTCCGGGATTTTTTTTAAATGTTACGGCCATTCACATTCTTTCCCTTGATGGATTCATTCAAACATTAACAAAAGACAGCAAGGCAAATAGTAATATAGTGTATCACTTGCCTTGCTGTCAAATACGTACCTTTCTATTGCAGGCCGTTAACCTTCCAGTATGCCCTGATTTTATCCTTTAATGATTTCGGTAAGGGTACGTAGGTCAGTTCTTTGGCCTTATTGTCTCCGTTCTTAAAGCACCAATCGTAGAATTTGATGACATTCCTGTTGGCATCCGGCTTCTCCTGTGCTACGAGGATAAAGGTTGCACCTGCGATGGGCCAGGAATTCTTTCCAGGGGCATTCACGAGCCAGAGGTAAAAATGGTTCTTCGGATTAAATGTACCGGTGTCGGCCGCATCTTCAAATGCAGCAAAGCTGGGTGTGACAAATTTGCCGGCGCCGTTTTTCAAAAGGGTGTAGGTCATCTTGTTTTGTACGGCATAGGCAAACTCGACATAACCGATAGAGTTTGGCGTCGATTGCGTATATTGCGCCACGCCTTCATTTCCTTTCCCTCCGATGCCGACAGGCCATTGTACTGCCGTGCCTGCACCGACTTTGTTTTTCCAGTCGGGAGAGACGCCGTTTAGATATTCAGTAAATACGGCCGTCGTCCCAGAACCATCCGATCTGTGGACAACCGTAATCTCATTATGAGCAAGCTTCACCTTGGGATTTAAGGACTTAATCTTTTTGTCATCCCAGTATTTTATTTCTCCCAGAAATATCTTGGCTAGGGTGTCGGAATCAAACCTGATATCACCCGCTTTCACCCCGGCAATATTCACCACCGGCACCACACCGCCGATGACAGCGGGAAATTGCAGCAACTTGTCCTTGGCCAGCTGTTCCGGTTTCAGGGGTGCATCAGTGGCGCCGAAATCCACGGTCCTTTCCGTAATCTGCCTGATGCCGCCGCC
The DNA here is from genome assembly GCA_963730275.1 of uncultured delta proteobacterium. GTDB lineage: Bacteria > Desulfobacterota > Syntrophia > Syntrophales > Smithellaceae > UBA4810. Next base: position 2,129 of record CAVSRI010000022.1, read on the forward strand.
CGAGCCGATGGACTGATAATTAAGCTGCACGCCGGTCTCTTTATTGTAATCAAAGGCCCATGCCGAGTAAATAGGGAAAGGAAACGTGGCCCCTGCGCCGTTAATCGTTTCTGCTGCCCATACCTGCGTAAATGACAGTACCAATGAAAACACAGTTAATCCGAAAACAAGTTTTTTAAAGTTTTTTAACATATTAACTTCCTCCTCATAATAAATTATTTTGGAGTTACATATAATAAAGTAATGTTACAATTTGATGACAGGCTAATAAAAGTGTAAAAACAACAAAAAAACAACAATAGTTCAATAATGAATTTAGTGCAGTATGAAGCTATTTTTTATCAGCGAATTTATAGCCGAATCCCCTTACAGTCAAAATATACTGCGGATTTTCAATATCTTTTTCAATCTGACTGCGCAAACGCCTGATGTGCACATCAACCGCACGGTCGGTAATAAAAGTATCATCACCCCAGACGTGATCAAGAATCTGGCTTCTCGAATAAACTCTGCCTGGATTGCGCGAAAAAAAGAAAAGTAATTTGAGTTCGGTTGGGCTTAGTGTTACCGGCTTACCGCCGATCTGCACCAGGCAGGAAGCGTAATTTATTGCTAGCTCTTTAAAGTTGAACTTTTCTTTCTCATTTTTTTTCTCACTATCACGCAAACGTCGCAAAATTGAACGTACCCGTGCAATAAGCTCTTTAACACTGAACGGCTTGGTTATGTAGTCATCCGCACCAATTTCTAAGCCAATGATTTTGTCAACTTCATCACCTTTTGCCGTCAACATAATGATGGGCAGGTTTTCTGTCTCCGGATTACGGCGTATAGCCCGACAAACATCCAGTCCATTTATTTTAGGCAGCATAAGATCAAGAATGACTAAGTCAGGTTTTGCTGAACTTACCAGTTTGAGGGCGGCTTCACCGTCATAGGCTTTTACTGTTGAAAACCTCTCTTTTTCCAGATTATAGGATAAGAGATCGGCAATATCTTTTTCATCATCAACAATAAGAATTTTAGCCATAAAATATTCCTAAAAAATAAGGAATTAGCCGAATTTAATGTACCCAGACAGATATTAAGTGCAAAAATATCATTTCACACACTTTTCAAATGAAGGAATCTGAGATGGAAAAAATAACGTAATTAGTCCGGTATTATTTTAAATACTTCGTCCCCGGGTCGCACACGATCGGAAACTTTGACACCGATGAAATCACCGGCTACCGCCTTTTGCACCGATTTATTTTCCACTTCCATAGATTTGATAACATCGATAAAATCAGTAGTGTGACCGGAAAATTTGATGCTGTCGCCTACGACCAATTCTCCCTCTACTACTTTAACCGCAGCTACCGAAGGTTTGGAGAAGAATTTTACTACTTCACCTATTTTCTTTTCTGCCATAACTGTACCTCCATTTTTTGATATCTGGGGTGGTGATCAAAACTTCTTTTGCGAAGGAGTATAAGAAATTAGGTTTTGCCTGTCAATCAAATTAAAATCAAAACCTATGGCATTCTTTCTTTATCCCTTTAATATATTAACCAAATCTTCCATTTAATGTCATCAAACTGAAATGTTGAAGTGTTATCTTACAACCGCAATTATGGGAAGAAACATAAAAAAAGGGGAATATGTACCTTGAGTAAAATGAATAGCAGCGTAGTTCAATATCCGGTCAAAACAGTCACCTCCGTAACAAAGTCAACCAAGGAGATGATGCATTTGATCGGTATTCAATATGACCACTTGGGCGTAAACATTGGTTCTCTTCCTTTCGCACCTGCGGACGTGACCGCCGGAAGCGAATCCGAAATGCAAACGGTGGTAAGGGGCAAAGGACCAGATGTCGATCTGCCGATTGTTATAGAACAATCCAACTATCTGGCCAATATTCGCCGACGAGCCAAATCCGGTGACACATCAGCAAAAATCATGACTGATCTAGAAAGATATTTAAACGCCAACAATGAAAGTATCTGGGAGAACAGCTGGGTGCGCTTTCCCAGGGAAAAGTTGGGTAAATATGCACAAGAAGTTTTACAGCATGATCTTTCAGCAGATAAAGATGATCCGGCAAAAGGCAAACGCGCGGATATCGAACGTTTTCTATATCAACAAAATTCAGAAGATTTTATCCGCATGCCCGTCAGCTATCTTTTAAAACTATCACTTGCCGACATAATCGGCTCATCAGGCCTGACCAATTCATTGATTAGTAAAACCGGTCTGAAGGTCATGGATAATTTTCTCAATGATAATACATCGCCGGAAACATCATCTTTCTATACCATACTTATGCCGTCCGCAAACAAGATCGGCAGAAATGTCGCCAAAGAGATGGCGATACGCTATCTTCTGGGACAGATTTTGATCATGTATGCCAACAGAAAATTTTCTCTCCAGGAAAATGGCCAGGAGGCATTGATGTTTTTTTCGCCACACCCACCCGTCAGGCAGAAAGTTTTAAGTAATTGTATTTCCGATTCATTTTATCGCGAACTTTTTATGAATCCCTGTCTTTCCGGCTGGAATAATGGAGAAGAAAAACATGAATACATGCATCTATGTCACCGAGTGCTAAGCCGCAGCCAGTTTAACGCCGTGTTAAAACTCCGGGAAGCGGGAATCATCACCAATAACCTGGTTTCGCTGCCTAATCTTTCTAATATCAGCCTGGCCAACAACGGCACTCATGTCAGCCTGGGCAGCCTAAAACTGAGCTCTCGACTTAGCGACTCATCATCCGGCTATACCCGGCATCATGAGAAATATTTAGGCGATCTGGTTGTAAAAATTGTGGAACACTTTATTCCACTTTTTGTCGGCACTTATACCGCAGCACCCTACCGGCTTGACTTTACTGATTTTCATCCCGAAAAGGCGCTTGGTTTTCTGCCACACGAGTTAGATTATACTCATCTGCGCATGCTCTGGCGGCGCTGGCAAAAAAAAGCCAACCTCAATGTATTGGGATACCCACTGACACCGTTTGGACCCCGTCGGCTTGACGAGCTGGTTAGCTCAGTCTTTCAGTTAAAAGGAGATTTCGTACCCGATTTTCGCTTGATCGACTATCTTGTGGCTATCCTGAGCACGGAAAAAAGCCCGGCACTTAACGGCAAGCTTTACAATAGTCAGCAGCTTAAACAAGATCTTGCCGACCTCGGTGTTTTTGATACCAAGATGTCACTCTATCTTTTCGATAAGTTACGTGAATACGACAATATGGGCTTTTCCGGTTTTGAGGGACGCCACTATAGTTTGTTTGATAGCTTTATGCCGGATATGGGCCAGGCAGTCAGCCTGCAAAACTTAATCTACCTTCTGGCATTCAAATATATTGCCTCAGACCAGATCAGCCATGAAGACATACCGGATGATCCGTTTATTGAAAGTGAAAGAAGACAGATTATTTTTGGCAGCGCGATTGGCATTCCCACTTTCTTCGTGCATAGAAATACTGGCAACACTTTCCTGAAGCGCATCATGGAAAAAACACAAAGGGTCCGGTCAAGCAGCCGTTATAGCGGATATAACAGAGTTCACAACATTGAATATCGACGCACGCTGCTGGAACTCATTCGCGATGATGCGGCCGATTTAATCGAAATGCTCGGCATGAGAGAGACTATCCGGGATCTGGAATGCCGCATCGATGAACCGGATCATTTTGCTGCTTCGGGTAAACTAACCCGCGGGATTCTAGATCAGGCAAACGCTCAATCGCCAATGTCTCTTCCCGCCGATACATTTAATGAGGAAGCAGAAAAATACTACCGCACAACATTACGCAATCAGCATATCAAGGAATCGTTTGATCTTCTGAGCGAAGATATCATCGAACTGGATCAAGCCTCTAGCGGTATCAGCCAGGAAATGAGAAGTTTATTGCATAGTACCCTGCAGGAAAAAAATCTGCCTTCGTTTCTTAAGGTTGTTCAAAGTGAAGTGCTGCAGGAAAAAGCGGCACCGGAGACTCTGGAAAAACTTGTCTATCTTATTCTGGCGCACATATATTACAAAAACAATTTATATTTTAAATTTCAGGAATCTCATCCCGGGGAAATAAACAATGAGGTATTCGCATGAACCATCAATATATTGAGCGCAATACAGGACAAGTCAATACTGAACTATTATATGGTAATCAGGCTATTCAGTTTCTGTATTCAAATATACGTGAACGATCCGCCTGGCTTTTTCGCAAACTGACTAGTGCGCGAGTATCGCGCTTTTTGAGTTATATAAACTATTGCGGCATTCTGGCTGACAGAATGAAAGACTACTTGAATCTGCAATCTATACTGAATATCAATGCCGGAGAGTGTGTTGATCCGCCCGAAAAAATGGACTCATTAAAAAAAATATTTGAGAGGAAAATTCGTTACTGGCAATGCCGTCCTATGCCTAATGACCCACAGGCAATTGTTTCCCCTGCCGATTCCCGGATGCTCTTCGGATCTTTTGCTGAAACATCCAACTTATTTATTAAGGGAAAATTTTTTGACTACGAGGAAATGCTCGGGCTCAACAAAAGAACATGGCTTGCCGCTTTTCAGGATGGTGATTTTGCCATCTTCCGTTTGACGCCGGAAAAATATCATTACAATCACACACCGGTTGCTGGCAAAGTTATTGACTTCTATCACATATCCGGCTCTTACCATGCCTGTAATCCCAACGCCATAGTATCGGTAGTAACTCCATATTCCAAGAACAAGCGGGTCGTGACCATCATTGATACCGATGTAGAGGGAGGATCTCAGGCGGGCATTGTTGCCATGATCGAGGTAGTGGCCTTAATGATCGGCGATGTTCTCCAGTGTTACAGTGAAAAAGAATATGATCACCCACTGTCGGTAGGAACGGGAATGTTTATCAAAAAAGGTATGCCCAAGAGCCTGTTTCGTCCCGGCAGCTCTACGGTTGTTCTTATATTTCAAAAAGACAGAGTCAGGTTTGCCGATGATATTGCCGCCAATATGTTCTGCCCGGACGCCCAAAGTATCTTCTCCCTTGGTTTCGGTAAATCACTGGTGGAAACCGACGTCAGAGTCAGATCGTACATTGGTAGCGCATATGCACATAAAGAGTCAATCTAATAATTTTTCAACATAAGAAACAGGAGATCATCATGAACAAAGATAAAATAGCTTATATTCGTCATTTTCTGGTTCAAAAAATGGAAGATTTACGCACATCGGCTGATCATACAATACTCAAGCTTAAAAAAAACAACGATAAATTTCCTGATCCCTTTGATCAGGCCGCAGTTGAGACCAGTAAAGCTGTTGAACTTAACTGCCGAGATAAAGAGCGGAATTTACTTCTCGATATCAAAGAAACCATTTTGCGCATTGATCGCGGGCTCTTTGGCATTTGCGACCATTGTGGGCGTCCAATATCGGAAAAAAGGCTGATGGCCGCACCGATGAGCAAGCTTTGCGTAATGTGTCAGGAGAAAATTGAATCCCAACATATAAAACCGAAGCGCAAACACCAATATGCTGGCAGAATCTCATATAATCATGCTTGATGAAATTTTTATAATAATCATATGTCTTGTGCTGGCGTTTACTTTTCGGTGGGCATTTCAGACACTGCCTGAGGAACGATGGCAAATCATCGGTTGCCTTCCGTATCAGCGGTTAGCAAATGGCCACTGGCAAGCATGGAATCTGACCTGGTATGGTTTTTTTAGCGCCATGGCTATGGTATTTGCCGTCGGCATGTTTCTAATTCTGGCGGGATCATTATCCACACCACTTATTGCCAGCTTATCTTTATTTACTCTGCTTTTCGCAATCTGCCTGCCTGCGGCAAAAATGATAGCTTTTTTGATTGAGAAAAAGCAGAACACTTTTACTGTCGGTGGCGCATCCTTTATCGGAATTATTGCCGCCCCATGGATCATCGCGCTCACCAATATAACGGCAGGTAAATGGCTGGGCTTCAGCATTACCCCAATTAATGTTCTGGCCGCTATGTCGATTGCCTATGCGCTGGGCGAGGGAATCGGCAGACTGTCTTGTATCAGCTTCGGTTGCTGCTACGGAAAACCTCTGGCAGAATGTTCCCCTTTGATCAACAAAATATTTAAAAAACACAATTTTATTTTCAGCGGGAAAACAAAGAAAATTGCTTATGCTCATGGACTTGATGGCCAGCAAGTCATCCCGATTCAGGCGCTGACCGCCGTAATTTACAGTTTAACAGGTCTTGTCGGTTGCTATCTTTTTCTAAAAGGTTTTACGGCGGCTGCGTTTATTTTGACGTTGACTGTAACACAACTCTGGCGGGCCCTTTCCGAATTTCTACGCGCTGATTACCGCGGAGAAGGGAAAATATCCGGCTACCAAATCATAGCTTTGATTGCCTGTTTATATGGTTTATTCATTGCCTATGCATTTAACGAGACGCCTGCAGGCACACCGGATTTAGTATTAGGATTTGCATCCATATGGAATCCTGCTGTATTGATTTTCCTGCTGGCTTTGTGGATAGCTGCCTTTTTCTACCTAGGGAAAAGCAGAGTTACTGCCTCATCAATTGAAATTCATGTGCTGAGGGAGAAAATCTAGCCTCGTCCTAACCCAACTTATGAAAGGTACACTTCAGATAAATCGAAATTCTCTATTGATCTGACAATATCAACCATAAAAAAGGCAGGATTAAAATCCTGCCTTTTTTGTTATTTTCTAATAGAGGATTATCCTATTTAGCCGATTCTTCTTTTTCTTCCTTTTTCGCCTTCGCTGTTGTTTTAACTTTTGCTTTAGTTTTTGTTGCTTTTTCTTTCTTTTTCTCCTCAGGCATAGATTCCAAAGCTGATTTCTCTTCTTCTTTCTCTTGCGCTTTTGCTTTTGTCTTACCTTTTGCTTTAGGTTTTGCTGCTTTCTCTTTCTTTTTTTCCTCAGGAATAAATTCCAGAATGGAAACAGGCGCATTATCGCCAAAACGGTATCCCACCTTGATTATCCGCGTATATCCGCCTGCACGCTGGCGGTAACGTTCCGTAAGCTCCCCAAATAGTTTACTTACCATGGCTTTATCCCTTACAAAAGCCAGAGCCTGACGACGCGCATGCAAATTACCTTTTTTGCCCAAGGTAATCATTTTTTCCGCCAGTTTCCTCAACTCTTTTGCCTTGGAATCCGTCGTACGAATACGTTCATGTTTAATTACGGAAGTTACCATATTCCGAAACATGGCTTCCTTATGGCTGGAAGTTCTTCCCAACTTCCTGCCCGCTTTACCATGATACATTGCTGATATTTTCCTTTCCTAACAATCAAATTGCGAGATATAATGATATCTTATGCTACTGGTCGTTTTCTTCAGACTGATTGAGATCAAGATTCATCCCAAAAGTTAAATTATATTCACCAAGAATATCTTTAATTTCACTTAACGATTTACGGCCAAAATTCTTTGTTTTGAGCATCTCCGCTTCTGTCTTTTGCACTAACTCTCCAATTGTGTTTATTCCGGCGTTTTTCAAACAATTAGCCGATCGGACAGAAAGCTCCAAATCCTCTACTGACCGTAACAAAACTTTGTTTATATCCCCTTTTTCATCTTCGGCTATCGGCTGAACTTCTTCTTCAACTTCTTCAAAATTTATAAATACGTCTAATTGCTGTTTCAATATTTTTGCGGAATAGGCAATCGCATCTTCGGGATTCACACTGCCGTCAGTCCATACTTCCAGCACAAGTTTGTCGTAATCGGTTATTTGACCGACACGCGCATGCGAAACGACATAATTTACTTTTCTAACCGGCGAAAAAATGGCATCAATATTGATTGTCCCTTCAGGCTGATCAGGATCAAGTTCTTTTTTCGCCGGAAGATATCCTTTCCCCATTTTAACTACAAGTTCGGCCTTAAAATTTCCTTTACCGGATACAGTGGCAATATAGTGTTCTGGATTCAAAACTTCAATTGTTCCATCAGTGATTATATCGGCTGCTGTAACAGGTCCGGCATGATCTACATTGATGCGAACTTCTTTTGTGTCCGCTTGTCCCAATTTAAATCGAACGCCTTTTAAGTTCAAAATGATATCGGTTATGTCTTCTTTAACTCCGGGAAGAGTTGAAAATTCATGCAGTACGCCATCAATCTTCACCGAAACAATAGCAGCGCCCTGAATTGAAGAAAGCAGCACCCTCCTCAACGCATTGCCCAAAGTTATGCCAAAGCCCCTTTCCAAAGGCTGAATGGTAAATTCTCCATAGAACCGCGTATGCGTAGCATTATCAACATCAATGCGCTTGGGACGAATTAAACTCGACCAGTTCCTCTGCATAATCAAACCCACCCTTTAGCTGGTTTATAAAAAATTATTTTACTTCGAATAAAGTTCTACAATAAGCTGTTCTTGCACCGGCATGGTTAAATCTTCCCTTACCGGCAACATTTTGATAGATGCCTTGAAGTTTTCTTTATCCAATTCCAGCCAATGAGGCACACCGCGTCTGGCCACAGTTTCCATTGCTCCCATTATCCGCGTTATCTTACGGCTGGCTTCCTTAACGCAAATTTCATCTCCTGCCTTAAGCAAATATGATGGGATATTGACCGCTTTACCGTTTACTAAAAAATGGCTGTGGGTTATTAATTGCCTTGCTTCTACTCTGGAATTCGCCAATCCCATACGAAAAATCATATTATCCAGCCTTCTTTCTAGAAACACCAGCAAATTTGTGCCCGTAATACCTTTTTGCTGATCGGCCTTTTCAAAATACCCCCTAAACTGCTTTTCTAAAAGCCCGTACATTCTTTTGAGCTTTTGCTTTTCACGCAATTGAACACCATAATCAGAATGCTGCTTCTTATGCGCCTGACCATGATCTCCCGGAGCATACCCCCTTCTTTCAAAGGCGCATTTTTCCGAATAGCACCTATCGCCTTTAAGAAATAGTTTCAATCCTTCACGGCGACATAACCTACATGAGGAATCTATATATCTTGCCAAAAAAGCCTCCCTGATTTTCTAATTATTAATTATACTCTACGACGCTTTGGTGGTCTGCATCCATTATGCGGAACAGGCGTCACATCACGAATCACGGTAATAGTAAGACCGGCAAGCTGTAATGATCTCAATGCTGACTCACTGACCAGCTCCTGGACCCTTTATATATACCTGCACTTTACGCATTCCCTGTTCCTTCGCCTTGCGCACAGCATCTTCCGCCGCCATTTGTGCCGCGAAAGGAGTGCTCTTGCGCGATCCCTTAAATCCCTGCAAACCGGCCGACGACCATGCAACCACATTACCGCTCAAATCGGTAATTGTTACAATTGTATTATTAAAAGTGGATTGTATATGTGCAACCCCCTCGGTAATATTTTTCTTCTCCTTTTTCTTTCCCGTTTTTCTTACTGCCTTGACCATTTTCCCTCCGGATCACAGAGTATTAAAATTATTTTTTCTTACCCGCGATAGAGCGCCGCGGCCCTTTTCTCGTTCGGCTGTTCGTATGAGTTCTTTGTCCCCTTACAGGAAGCCCCTTGCGATGCCGCAAACCGCGGTAGGCACCAATGTCCATTAGCCTCTTAATAGACATGGACACATCTCGCCTTAAGTCGCCTTCAACCTTATGATCTTTATCAATTATATTTCTAATTGCTGATATTTCCGAGTCGGCAAGTTCGTCAGTTCTTGTGTCCGGACTTACACCAGCATCTCTGAGGATTTGTTTCGCCCTAGTTTGACCGATACCATAAATGTACGTTAAGGCAACTTCCATTCTCTTATTTTTCGGTAAATCAACGCCTGAAATTCGTGCCACTTATATATTTAACCTCCTGCTATAAAAAACTAGCCTTGACGCTGCTTATGCTTCGGGTTTTCGCAAATTACCCGCAAAACACCTTTTCGTTTGATGATCTTGCATTTCTCACATATTTTTTTCACAGACGATCTGACTTTCACTTTTTTACTCCCTATTCTCGATAAAAATATTTTTTACTTCGTCCTGTAAGTAATCCGGCCACGGGTTAAATCATAGGGTGAAAGCTCAACAGTCACTTTATCGCCAGGCAGTATCTTGATGAAATGCATGCGCATCTTACCGGAAATATGAGCTAATACCTTATGCCCATTCTCCAGCTCTACGCGAAACATGGCATTGGGCAATGGCTCAATCACCCGACCTTCAACTTCAATTGCTTCTTCTTTAGCCATAATTTATTTTTCTGTATTCGAATTTGAAAGCTTTACCTGTTTAATCAATCGAATGATTAATTCAATTTGCTTAATATGTCCGGTCCGTTATTGGTAATTGCCACCGAGTGCTCAAAATGAGCCGATAAGCTTCCGTCTTCGGTAACTACAGTCCAACCGTCCGGCAAGATTTTTACTCTGTAGTTTCTCTCGTTTACCATCGGTTCAATAGCCAGGATCATGCCGCCTTTTAATTCAATTCCCCTGTCTCTCTTCCCGAAATTGGGAATTTGCGGGTCTTCGTGCAAATTTTTACCAACCCCATGACCAACATAATCTCTAACGACAGAAAATCCAGCCGACTCCACTGTTACCTGCACGGCGGCAGAAATAGCGCCCAACCTGTTACCTTCTTTCGCTTGCTCTATACCTGCTATATAAACTTTGTTCGGTAACCGCAATAAGCTTTGCCGCCTTCTCAGCTACTTTACCAACCGGTAAAGTTATAGTTGCATCGCCAAAAAATCCTCTATAATAAACACCAAAATCAAGACCGACAATATCGCCTTCTATCAATACCCGTTCGGAAGGCATTCCATGAACAACTACTTCATTTACCGAAGTGCAAAGAGCATGAGGGATAACCTCTGTAACCTTTAAAAGCCGGTTTTGCTCCCCTTTTTGCGGCAATTTCTTCAGCAAATTTATCCAAGTCCTTTGTTCTCACGCCGGGCTTAACTTTTTCTCTGAGCTTACTTAAAACCTCGGCAACGATACGATTACTTGCCCTTGCTTTTTCAATTTCCTCCGGAAGCTTCAGAATTACCATTAGCCTTAAATAATCCTTCGGAAAAATCTTCCCCTATCTCCTGCGGGTAATATGTCCTTTTTTCATAAACCCTTCGTATTGCCGAGTCAGTAAATGTGATTCTATCTGGCCTGCCGTATCCATAGCCACGCCAACAACAATCAAAAGAGCGGTACCGCCAAAATAAAAAGGTATATTAAATTGACCAATTAAAATACTGGGCAATACACAGATTATGGAAACGTAAATAGCCCCGCTAAAAGTAAGCTTTTCCAAAATATCTTCTATATATTCGGCTGTATGTTTGCCGGGTCTGATTCCCGGAACATAGCCGCCGAACTTTTTCATATTTTCCGCCACATCATCGGGCTTAAAAGTAACTGCCGTATAGAAAAAGCAAAAGAAAAAAATAAAAGCTACATATAATATTTCATAACCCAACTTGCCCGGCTTTAAATAACCGGCAACATCCTTTATCCAACCTTCTGGGGCAAAATTAGCGATTGTTGCCGGAAACATGATTACCGAAGAAGCAAAAATCGGCGGAATGACCCCGGCTGAATTTATTTTCAGAGGTAAATGTGTGGTCTGGCCGCCATACATTTTACGTCCCACTATCCTTTTGGCATATTGTACTGGAATACGACGCTGTCCACCTTCGACAAAAACAATCGCACCCACAACCAAGATCATTGTTATACGTCAGAACAACAATACCAATATTCCTAATTCACCGGCAGTCACCAGCCTGTATGTGTTGCCAATGGCCGCCGGCATGCGACAAACAATGCCGGCAAAAATTATCAAAGATATGCCGTTACCTATACCTTTTTCCGTTATCGTTTCACCCAGCCACATAATGAATGCTGTTCCTGATGTCAAGGTGAGAACCGTCATGATGATAAACGGCAATCCCGGCTGTAAAACAATCGGCGCGCCTGAAGGGCCGGCCATTTGTTGCAGGCCATAAGCAATACCAAAACCCTGAATCGTACTCAAAATAACTGTGCCGTAACGAGTATATTGCGTAATTTTCCGCCGTCCCGTTTCACCTTCCTTCGAAAGCCTCTCCAAATGAGGCACAGCAACAGTCAATAGCTGTAGAATAATAGAAGAACTGATATAGGGCATAATGCCAAGGGCGAAAATCGAGAAATTACTAAAAGCGCCACCTGCAAACATGTCCATCAGGCCGAATAAAGAACCTTTGGCATGTTCGAAATAAGCGAGCAGCGCAACATTATCGATTCCCGGAGTCGGAATATAGACACCAATCCGATAAACAGCTAAAAGAAGGACGGTAAATAAAATCCTTCTTTGCAATTCCGGAATCTTGGATACGCTTCCTAGTCCTTCTAACAAATTATATTACCTCTTCTATGGAACCGCCGGCGGCGGTTATTTTTTCTCTTGCAGCCTGACTAACTTTGGCTACTTTTAAAATAATAGGAAAATCAATATTACCTTTAGCCAAAATTTTTATGCCGTCTTCTTTTTTCTTCACAATACCACTAGCCAAAAGAGCTTCTTTATCAATGACGGCGCCTTTACTGAATTTACGGCATAAATCGATTAGATTTACCGCAATAAATCTCTCGCGAAAAGGATTACGGAAACCTCGCTTAGGTAATCTCCGGGAAAGCGGCATCTGCCCTCCTTCAAAACCGGCGCGCACCTTGCCACCGGAACGAGCCTTTTGACCCTTTTCGCCACGGCCTGCCGTTTTACCCTGCCCGGAAGCGTCACCTCGGCCAACTCGTTTTCTTTTTTTCGTTGACCCAGCCGGAAACTTAAGCGAACTCAAATTCATAACCTACTCCTTCGACTCTTCTACAAAAACTAAATGGGAAACTTTATTTATCATACCGCGGGTCTGCGGAGTGTCGGCTAAAATTACTGTGTTATTTAACTTTTTCAAACCCAGTCCGCGCAATATTTTCCTTTGTTTTTCGGGACGGCCGATTTCGCTCGCCACCATTTTAATCTTTAACATTTTGGCCACTTTAAGCTACTCCAATAAATATCATTAATATGTCATTAACAAAATTACTTGCCTCTCTGAGCGGCAATATCCGCCGGGTCTTTTAACTGGCAAAGACCTTCGAGAGTGGCTTTGACTAAATTGTGCGGATTATGAGAACCGAGGCATTTTGTCAGAATATTGCTGACACCTGCAACTTCCAATACTGCTCTGACCGCGCCTCCGGCAATAAGACCGGTTCCTTCCGATGCGGGTTTAAGCAATACCTTCCCCGCACCATAACTGCCGATCACTTCGTAAGGAATCGTTCTATTGGTAATGGCGACTTTGACCATGGTCTTTTTTGCCATATCCATGCCCTTGCGGATAGCTTCCGGCACTTCGTGCGCTTTGCCCAATCCGGCACCGATCATGCCTTTGCCGTCGCCAACGACAACGATGGCGCTAAAACGAAACCGTCTTCCTCCCTTGACCACTTTTGCCGTTCGATTAATGGTAATAACCCGGTCCAGGAGCTCCACATCTTTCATTTCTCTTTTATCCAACGATTCTTCCCTTATCATAAGTATTATAGTGCAAAAGTTAAAATTTAAGACCATTTTCCCGTGCGGCATCAGCCAATGCTTTAACGCGGCCATGATAGAGAAACCTGCCTCGATCAAAAACGACTTTATTTATTCCTATTGACAGCAAACGCTCGGCAATTAATTTCCCTACTTCTTTTGCCACTTCTACTTTTTTCTTTCCTTTGATTTTTTCAGATAAATCCTTGCTCAAAGTTGAAGCTATTGCCAACGTAGCCGATTGAGTCATCATTTATGGCTTGAGCATAAATATGCTTATCGCTCCGGAATACGGAAAGACGGGGCTTTTCCTGAGTTCCGATGATTTTGCCTCTTACTCTTTTTTCTCTCTTTAATCTAATTTTTAATGTCTTTTTGGAAGCCAATTTAATACCTCGTCAACGGCTCAATAAAAATTTCGTATGTCATAAATTAGATCAGGCGCTGGCCGACTTGCCGGCCTTGCGCTTGATGTACTCACCAACATACTTAATACCCTTGCCTTTATAAGGCTCTGGTTTTTTCAACGCCCTGATTTCCGCGGCCACGCGGCCAACCAGTTGCTTATCAATACCGGAAATAAATATATTTATTTGTTTATCTATCTTAACCTCTATTCCTTTGGGGATATTATACTGAACCGGACTGGAAAACCCCAAAACTAACTTCAGATTGTTTCCACTTACTTCAGCACGATAACCGACTCCGGATATTTCCAATCTTTTTTCAAAACCATTACTTACTCCATTTACCATGTTGCCGATTATAGTTCTGGCTAAACCATGATAAGACCGGGCAAGTCGTTCATCCGATTTTCTTTCAACGACCAGATTGCCGTCGGCAATGGCCATAGTTATCCCCTCGGGTAATTTCGACGATAACGCTCCCTTGGGCCCTTCCACTTTTACAATACCGCCACTTTGGCTGATTTTAACATTTTTCGGAAAAGTGATCGGTTTTTTACCTATTCTCGACATTAACAAGCTCTCCCGCTTAAAATCATTTATTCCAATTACCAAACTTTACAAATAATTTCGCCGCCAACATTCAACTCTCTGGCTTCCTGATCCGTGATCACACCGTGCGAAGTGGAAAGAATAGAGACGCCAAACCCGTTTAAAACTTTAGGAATACTATCGGAGGCCACATAAACTCTGCGTCCCGGTTTACTCATTCTTTTAATATCGGTAATAACGGCACGCTTGGTATCCGGATATTTCAGCGTTATTTTAACATCTGCTGCGCTTTTTCATCTTTCACATTATCGTAGCTATTAATATATCCCGCCTTCTTCAATACCTTGGCAATATTGGTATTCATCTGTGACACGTAAACATTGACACTCTTGAACCGCGCTTTATTCGCATTCCTAATTCTCGTCAGCATATCGGCAATAGGATCGGTCATCCCCATGCTTTTTCTCCTTAACTCAAAGTTACCAACTCGATTTTATTACGCCCGGAAGCTCTCCCTGTAGGGAAAGTTTCCGCAAACAAATTCTGCACATGTCAAATTTTCTATAATATGCTCGCGGCCGGCCGCAAATCGGACAGCGATTATATTCTCTTACCGAAAACTTCATTTTTCTTTTCGCTTTTGCAATTAATGACTTCTTTGCCACACTAAATTCCTCCGGAGCATTCCTCTTTTAATTCTTAAAAGGCACACCCATCAGTTTCAATAAAACCCTCGCTTCTTCATCAGTTTTTGCCGTAGTCACAATGGTAATGTTCATTCCTTTGACCTTTTCCACCTTATCGTATTCAATTTCCGGGAATATAATTTGTTCCTGCAAACCTATGGAAAAATTTCCCCTGCCGTCAAACGCTTTAGGCGATATACCGCGGAAATCTCTTACCTTAGGTAAAGCAACATTTACCAAACGGTCAAAAAACTCATACATGATTTCTTTTCTTAAGGTAACCGAGCAGCCGATCGGCATTCCCTGTCTTAATTTAAAGGTCGCTATGGATTTCTTGGCCTTAGTTATTACGGGTTTTTGACCGGTAATCATAGCCATCTCTTGCACGGCACCATCAATAATTTTTGCGTTTTGAGTCGCTTCGCCCAGACCCATGTTGATTGACAATTTTTTCCATCTTCGGCACTTGCATTGGATTTTTGTAATTAAATTCTTCAATCAAAGCCGGAACTACTTTTTTTAAATAATAATTTTTTAATCTTGCCATTTTCCCTTAACCTACGTTGATTACGTCATTACATTTACTGCAAATGCGTACCTTCTTCCCATCTTCGAGCAACTTATTTCTTACTCTAACGGCTGTGTTGCATTTATTGCATAATAAGCCAACTTTAGAAATATGAATTGAGCCCTCTTTTTCCACTACACCGCCTTTGGTTTTTTGATCCGGTCTTTTATGCTTCTTTAGCATATTAATTTTTTCTATTACTATTCTGTCCTTCTCGGGAATAGCCTTCAGTATCTTGCCCGTTTTTCCCTTATCTTTACCGGCAAGAACTTTAACCATATCGCCCTTTTTAAATTTATTTAAACTCATTTTCTTCCTCGTCCGACTCTTACAAAACCTCTGGAGCTAGGGATATAATTTTCATAAACTGTTTTGCTCTCAGTTCACGAGCAACAGGTCCAAAAATTCTCGTTCCAATAGGCTCCAATTGGTTGGAGATTAAAACAGCCGAATTATCATCAAATTTTAGATAAGAGCCATCCGCCCTTTTCACTTCTTTCATTGTTCGCACGATGACTGCTTTCATCACATCGCCTTTTTTTACCTTGGAGTTCGGAATCGGCTTCTTTTACCGAAACGACAATAACATCCCCTAAACTAGCATAACGGCGCTTTGACCCACCGAGCACTTTAATACAAGCAACCTTTTTGGCGCCGGAATTATCTGCAACATTCAATATGGTCTGCATCTGAATCATAAAATAAACTCCACCAAATCAGCTCTACTTGCTGAATCGCTCCCTATTTCGCCCTTTCCATAATTTCCAGCATGCGCCATCGCTTTTCTTTACTCAACGGCCGCGCCTCAATAATCAGCACGGTATCACCGACTTTACACTGGTTTTGCTCATCATGGGCTTTGTATTTCATATGTTTGCGAACATATTTGTGAAAAACAGAATGCTTTACCAAACGTTCGGCTTTTACTACGATTGTCTTATCCATCTTATCGCTTATTACTACGCCCTTAATCGTGCGCTTGTTCCATGCTCACCCATGTTAACTCGCAGCCTCCTTTTTTTCAGTACCGTTTTGATGCGAGCAATGTCCTTACGGATTTTCCCGAGAATTGCTGTCGATTCCAATTGGTCTGATGCATGACGAATTCGCAGCCGAAAAAGTTCTTCTACCAATTCACTATTTTTTTGTTTTAGTTCTTCAATTCCCAGATCTCTGATTTCCTTAAATTTCATCAGATATCTCCCTTGCTAAAAACTTGGTACTAATGGGCAACTTATGTGCTGCCAGGCGAAATGCTTCTTTAGCTACTTCTCTGGTTACACCTTCCATCTCATAGAGAACAGATCCGGGTTTCACCACAGCTACCCATCCTTCGGGCGCGCCCTTTCCTTTGCCCATACGAGTTTCGGCCGGCTTCTTGGTAACTGGCTTATGAGGATAAACCCTGATCCAAATCTTACCGCCGCGTTTCACATGACGAGTCATCGCTATACGTGCTGCTTCAATTTGTCTGGCGGTAATCCAGCCGCATTCTGCCGCTTGCAATCCGTAATCGCCAAAAGCAATCGAACTGCCCCTTGTTGCCTTGCCTCCCATGCGGCCTTTTTGCATCTTTCTATATTTTACCCTCTTCGGCATTAACATAATCTAAAACTCCGGTTTGTCCTTACAACTATTTTTCTTATTCCATATATGCCGGATAAATAATCCGGCAAGATACTTATTGTTTTTCGTTCTTCGACGGTAATACCTCCCCGTGGAAAATCAACACTTTAACCCCGATCAGCCCGTATGCCGTATGGGCTTCAATAAAACCATAATCAATGTCGGCACGCAGAGTGTGCAGAGGCACTCGACCTTCCCTATACCATTCGGATCGCGACATTTCAGCACCGCCGAGTCTGCCGGAACATTTAATCTTAATTCCTTTTGCTCCAAACTTGAGGGCATAGCCAACACACTTTTTCATAGCTCGACGAAAGGCCACTCTTCTTTCCAATTGCATGGCAACATTTTCAGCAACTAATTGGGCATCCACTTCCGGTTTACGCACTTCTAAAATATTTATTATAATTTCTGATTTTGTAAATTTTTCCGTATCGGCTTTCAGCTTTTCGATTTCCGAGCCTTTTTTACCTATAATCACACCGGGCCTAGCCGAGTAAATATTTACCTTAGCCTTATTAGCTGCTCGTTCAATTTCAATTTTGGAAATGCCGGCATGATAAAGCTTTTTCTTGAGGTATTTTCTAATTTGTACATCCTCATGCAACATTTCGCTGTAATTCTTATCGGCAAACCAAATTGATTGCCATTTTTTAATATATCCTAATCGTAATCCTAGCGGGTTAACCTTCTGACCCAATATCGTACCTCCTTACATTTCATCCAAAACAACTGTAATATGTGTAGTTCTTTTCTTGATTCCTGCCGCTCTTCCTTGAGCTCTTGCTCTCCATCGTTTTAATGTCGGCCCCTGATCTACGAATATTTCTTTTACGTAAAGAATATTTTCATCAATATTAGGATTCTGGGCAGCATTGGCCAGAGCTGATTTAAGAACCTTAGCCACAATACCTGCCGCATACTTTCTGGTGTAAAGAAGGATTTTATTAGCTTCCTGCACCTTCTTGCCTCTTACCAAATCAACCACCAACCTGACTTTCTGCGGCGACATCCTTATATATTTTGCAACTGCTTTTGCTTCCATGTTAAATAAACTCCAAACTTATCCATCCCAGCTCAAATAACTAAGTAGTGGTAGTCGTGGTTGGTGCAGGGGCGGCGGTGGTACCAGTGGTGGTACGGACTTTTGTTTTCCGGTCACCTGAATGCGAATAAAAAGTCCTCGTCGGCGCAAACTCTCCGAGCTTATGCCCGACCATGTTCTCAGTCACATATACGGGAATGAATTTTTTCCCATTATGCACGGCGAATGTGTAACCAATAAGTTCCGGTGTTATCGTTGAACGCCGCGACCAAGTCTTAATGATATTCTTGCTGCCTTCGGTCTCCATTTTTCTGACCCTGGTCGAGCAACCTTTCTTCAATATACGGACCTTTTTTGATCGAACGAGCCACGCTTTTTTAATCCCTTCTCTTGACAATATATTTATCGGTTCTCTTATTTTTCCTCGTTTTGTGCCCTTTTGTCGGTATGCCCCAAGGTGTACAGGGATGCCGACCACCGGAAGATTTACCTTCGCCACCACCCATCGGATGGTCAACCGGATTCATCACGACGCCGCGAACATGAGGCCTTTTACCGAGCCAGCGGGTACGGCCGGCTTTGCCGATACTGATGTTTTCGTGTTCGTTATTACCAACTTGCCCGATAGTGGCCATGCACTCAATAAATACTTTGCGAACTTCACCTGATGGAAGTCTTACCTGAGCATAACTGCCTTCTTTCGCCATTAACTGGCCATAAGCTCCGGCCGAACGTATTAACTGTCCGCCGCGGCCGACTTTCAATTCCACATTGTGAATCAGTGATCCCAAAGGAATATACTTTAAAGGGACGGCATTACCCGGTTTGATATCCGCCTTCTCACCACTGACTATAGTATCTCCGACATTGACTTGCGCCGGTGCAACAATGTATCTTTTTTCACCGTCACGATAATTGAGCAGCGCTATTCTCGCTGTCCTGTTCGGATCATACTCGATTGCAGCAACCTTCGCTGGAATGTCCGTTTTACTGCGGCAAAAATCTATGATGCGATATTTTCTTTTATGACCGCCGCCGATATGGCGCATTGTAATCCTTCCATAACAATTGCGCCCACCAGTTCTCTTGAGCGGCTGCACAAGGCTTTTCACTGGCTCGGCCGAGGTAATTTCTGCAAAATCGGCAACACTCTGAAATCTTCTTCCCGCCGATGTCGGTTTATATTTAATAATTCCCATTTGCCTAATCCTTAACTCTTTCTATGCGCCTTCAGAAATTTCAATACGATTACCCGCCACTAAAGTTACGATTGCTTTTTTCCACGAACTCTTCTGTCCTATGGTCCGGCCCAGTCTTTTCTTTTTTCCTAAAACATGCATAATCCGAATATCAGCAACCTTGACTTTAAAAAGTTTTTCCACCGTTCGGCTGATTTCTATCTTATTTGCGCTACGATCAACTTCAAAGAAATATTTATTTTCTTTCTCCCGCGCCGCGGTGCTCTTTTCCGTAATTAACATTTTTTTAATAATCTGATGCACTTCCATTATTTAAGCAATGCCCCCTCTAGCTTCTTTATAGAAGGCTCCAGAAGGACTAAATGCTCATGATTCAAGATATCATAAACATTAATACCCTCCGACCTGATCATTTTAATACTTTTTATATTCCGTGACGATTTTTGCAAAGTAATATCATCAGCAGCTAAAACAAAAAGCGCTTTTTTCAGATCGAAAAGATCAACAACACTTTTAAATATGCGGGTACTGATCTTTTCCATCGGAAAATCTTTGAGGATTAGCATTTTATCTTGTTTGAGCTTCATGCTCAACGCGCTGATCACAGCTTTTCTACGTACCTTTTTCGGTATGCTGTAAGAAAAATCGCGGGGATGAGGTCCAAAAACAATTCCTCCGCCTCGCCAAATAGGTGATCTTGTTGTTCCGGCTCTGGCTCTTCCTGTTCCTTTTTGCCGCCAAGGCTTTTTCCGCCCCCGCTGACGTCGTGCCTGGTTTTGGTAGAAGCGGTGCCGGAACGTCGCGAAGCCAATTGCATTTTAACAACATCGTATACAATTGCTTCGTTGACTTCAGCGCCAAATACGGCATCATTTAACTCGACTTTAGCGACTTTCTTTTTTTTAATATTGTAAACATCTGCTACTGCCATTTTTATGTCTCCAGTAACTTAAGCGCTTTTTTTCTTGGCTTGCTTAATCAACACAAAACCATTTTTACTGCCGGGAATCGAACCTCTTAACAAGAGTAAATTTCTATCCGAACGGACTTGCCATACCTGCAAATTCTGGATAGTTTTACGAACATTGCCCATATGACCGGGTAATTTTGTCCCTTTAAATACTCGCGACGGATCAGCGCTGGCACCGATAGATCCCGGTGCTCGATGGAACATGGAACCGTGCGTAGCCCTGCCGCCATGGAAACCATGTCTTTTTACAACACCGGCAAAACCTTTGCCTTTAGAAGTTCCGATAACATCGACAAAATCACCGGCTTTAAATATATCTGCTGTAATTTCCTGTCCAACTTCATGCTTACCTGATTCCACGGGGAATTCTTTGAGCTCACGGAAATAACCCTTGTTTGCTTTATTGAAGTGACCCTGCAGAGGCTTGATTACATTTTTCTGCTTTTTTCTACCATAACCTAGCTGAATTGCATCATACCCATCTTTATCTTTCGTTTTTACCTGAACGATAACGGACGGCTCAACTTCAATAGCAGTGACGCCGACGGCAGCTCCGTCATCGGCAAATACTTGAGTCATTCCCAGCTTTTTTCCAATTATTCCCTTATTCATCATTACCTAACTTTTTAATAAATATACCTCCATTTTGGGGAATGGCGGCGATTCTGACCATCTTCCAACAGATAATGCTAAATGCCTAAGCTTTTATCTCCACATCCACTCCGGCGGAAAGATCCAATTTCATCAGAGCATCCACCGTAGCTTGCGTAGGCTCCACAATATCAATTAATCTTTTATGTGTTCTGATTTCAAACTGCTCGCGGGATTTTTTATCCACGTGCGGTGAGCGGTTTACGCAATATTTATTGATTTCCGTAGGAATAGGTATAGGACCGGCAACACGTGCGCCAGTCCTTTTTGCAGTTTCCACTATTTCTTCTACAGAACGATCCAATAGTTTATAATCGTAAGCTTTGAGACGAATTCTTATCTTCTGTTCTTTCATTAATCGGATAACCTATTTTCTGTGTTTATTCAATAATTTTGCTTACGACTCCGGCACCTACTGTTTTTCCACCCTCACGAATAGCAAATCTCAGTTGCTCTTCCATAGCAATGGGTGTAATTAACTCCACTGTCATTTTAACATTATCACCGGGCATAACCATTTCCACACCTTCCGGCAGTGTAGCCACGCCGGTCACGTCAGTTGTACGGAAATAGAACTGCGGCCGGTACCCGGAAAAGAAGGGTGTATGCCTGCCACCTTCCTCCTTGGTTAAAATGTAAACAGCCGCTTCAAATTTCGTATGCGGAGTAATCGAACCGGGCTTGGCAATTACCTGGCCTCTTTCCACTTCTTCACGTTTGATACCTCTTAAAAGCAAACCGACGTCGTCACCGGCACGACCTTCATCGAGGGTTTTACGGAACATCTCCACACCGGTAACAACCGTTTTAAAGGTTGGTCTAATTCCGATAATTTCCACTTCTTCGCCAACCTTGACAATGCCTCTGTCCACTCTGCCTGTAACTACAGTGCCACGGCCGGAAATGGTGAAAACGTCTCCTACCGGCATAAGGAAGGGTTTTTCTGTATCACGTTTAGGCTGGGGAATGTAATCATCTACAGCAGCCATAAGCTGCCAGATGGACTTGGCATCAGGCGAATCAGGATCGTCCGTCTCCAATGCTTTTAGCGCGGAACCGCGAATAATGGGAATTTTGTCGCCGGGGAATTCGTATTGATTTAAAAGTTCTCTTAATTCGAGTTCTACCAGGTCGAGAAGTTCAGGATCATCAACCAAATCCACTTTATTAAGATAAACGACAATATAAGGAACCTGAACCTGCCGGGCAAGGAGAATATGTTCTCTGGTTTGGGGCATAGGACCGTCGGAGGCGGCAACAACAAGGATAGTGCCATCCATATGGGCAGCGCCGGAAATCATATTCTTAATATAGTCGGCGTGACCGGGACAATCCACGTGAGCATAGTGCCTTTTTGCCGTTTCATATTCCACATGGGAAATATTGATAGTAACTCCTCTTTCTTTTTCTTCTGGAGCATTATCAATAGAATCGAAAGGTCGAAATTCAGCAAAACCTTTCTTAGCCAAATGTTTGGTAATAGCTGCCGTTAGTGTTGTCTTACCATGGTCAACGTGACCGATTGTTCCGATATTTAAATGCGGCTTAGTCCTTTCAAATTTTTTCTTAGCCATGTCAAATTACCTCCTTAACTTTGAGTGGTTACTGTTCTTGTCGTTTAAGTATTATTTCCTTATTTAATCTATTAAAATTTATAATGGGCAAAAGCTTTATTTGCTTCAGCCATTTTATGCACAGCCTCTCTTTTCTTGATTGCTCCACCACGGTTATTGGCGGCATCAATCAATTCACCTGCCAGCTTTTCTCTCATGGTCTTCTCCGTGCGCTCCTGAGCATTTGTAATCAACCAGCGAATCGCCAAAGCTGTACGCCTACCCGGCAGAACTTCCGTAGGCACTTGATAAGTAGAACCACCGACACGTCTTGATTTCACCTCGATTACCGGCTTTACATTATTTACGGCTTTCTCGAAAAATTCGACTGGCTGTTCTTTTACTTTCTTCTCAATAATGTCAAACGCACCATAAAGGATACTTTCGGCAATGCTTTTCTTACCCCGCTTCAACAACGAATTTACAAATTTTGCTACCAGTTTATTATTAAATTTAGGATCGGGCAAAATATCTCTTTTTTCTATCTCTCGTCTTCTCGGCATTTAACTATCCCCGTCTAACTTGGCTTTTTAGCTCCGTATTTTGACCTACCCTGCTTACGATCTTGAACGCCCACAGCATCAAGCGTACCTCTGACAATATGATACCTTACGCCGGGCAAATCCTTAACCCTACCTCCGCGCACCAGAACAACGGAATGCTCCTGCAGATTATGACCAATACCCGGAATGTATGAAGAGACTTCATAACCGGTGGTAAGACGAACCCTCGCGACTTTACGCAGGGCTGAATTCGGTTTTTTTGGTGTTGTCGTATATACCCGGACACAAACACCGCGGCGCTGCGGCGAACCTGCCAGTGCCGGAGTATTCGTTTTCTTCTGTATTTTAATTCTGCCTTTCCGAACTAATTGGCTAATCGTCGGCATTTTCCCTCCAAAACTAACTAAATATCTTCCCCTATTTTTATCAACAGCAACAAATCTAAGTTTGCTATCAATTAACCCTACATATGTCAAGTATTTTCTGAACTTTTTTCAAATTTATTCCGAACTGACGCCAGGATTGTTATCCTCAAGTTGAATGCCTAATTTCCTGTACATCACTAAACCCGTACCCGCTGTTATCAACCTGCCCATAATGACGTTTTCTTTGAGTCCTCTCAGATAATCAGTTTTACCCGACAGAGAGGCTTCAGTAAGCACTCTGGTAGTTTCTTGAAACGAAGCGGCAGAAATGAAGCTCTGGGTGCTCAAAGATGCTTTGGTAATGCCTAAAAGCAGAGGTTCACCTATGGCCGGACGGCCTCCTTGAGCCATAACCTTTTCATTCTCTTCCTGAAAGCGGTAGCGTTCAACCTGTTCGTCAGCAAGTAACACCGTATCGCCCGGATCCGTAACGCGAACTCTCCGTAACATTTGGCGGACTATAACTTCCATATGTTTGTCGTTAATTTTAACTCCCTGTAGTCGATAAACTTCCTGCACTTCATCAACCAAATATCTAGCCAGTTCCTTCTCTCCCTTAATGGCTAAAAGATCATGGGGATTATTAACACCGTCCATCAAGGCATCGCCTGGTGTTACACTGTCGCCTTCCTGCACGCTAATATGTTTACCTTTGGCGATAAGGTACTCTTTTTCCTCTCCAATTTCCGGGGTAACAATGATCTTGCGCTTGCCTTTGGCGTCCTTGCCATAAGAGACAACACCTTCAATTTCACTGATTACTGCAAAATCTTTTGGCTTACGGGCTTCAAAAAGCTCCGCCACTCGAGGCAAACCACCCGTTATATCCTTAGTTTTAGTTGTTTCTCTTGGTATCTTCGCAATAATATCACCCGCATGAACTTGATCCCCTTCAGAAACGACTATGTTCACCCCAACGGATAATAAATAACGGGCAAAAGAGTTCGTACCGGTTATTTTAGCCGTTTTCCCTTTGTTATCTTTTACCGAAACACGTGGTCTTAAATCACCGCCTTTAAATTCGATAACAACCTTACGGGACAAGCCGGTGACTTCATCAACTTGCTCTTGCATCGTTTTCCCTTCGATGATGTCCCCATATTTGATCGTTCCATCAACTTCAGCCAGAATCGGTATGGAGAAAGGGTCCCATTCGGCAATCAATTGTCCACGCTTGACAGAGCTATTATCTTTTACCTTCAAATGTGCGCCATAAGGTACCGTATACTTACCGCGACTTCTTTTCTGTTCATCCAAAACATGAACTTCCCCATGACGGTTCATCACGACGAATTCATCTTCTTTTGTTTTTACAGTATTTAAATTAACGAATTTAATCACG
>CAVSRI010000023.1:0-71061 GCA_963730275.1 uncultured delta proteobacterium
CGTGCATCGCGTTCTTTGCCGCTCGGTAAGCTCTCTTATATCAGATGCGCAGCCTATGTGATCCCAGTGCCCGTGGGTAATGAGGATGACCTGAATAGCTTCCGGAGCTATCGAGATCTCGTGCAAAGCCCTTTTGAATTTATTGATCTTTCCCGGACTTCCTCCGTCAATAATAATGGCTCCGTCGTCTTGGACAATGTAGCATTGGTCCAAACCCAGATGAATTACATGAATCTTGACGGCCATTCTGATCCCCCTATGATTTCCTCATTCCACGCTTACCATCCTTCACTG
The DNA here is from genome assembly GCA_963730275.1 of uncultured delta proteobacterium. Classification (GTDB taxonomy): domain Bacteria; phylum Desulfobacterota; class Syntrophia; order Syntrophales; family Smithellaceae; genus UBA4810. Next base: position 295 of record CAVSRI010000023.1, read on the forward strand.
TGGTGCCGGAGTAGGCTTGCCTGGCGCTCGTCTCGCCAGTCGATTTGCCCAGTGGGCCAATTCTTGTCATGACAGCAGATCCAAGTTTTCCTTAGCCTTCGTCATCCATCCATCCGCACCGCATTCCTCGAAGAAGTTCATGTCCGCTGGGTTCTGGAATTGGCATTTCCGGCATTTCATGGCTGCCCCGCTGGGTCGTTGAGAAAGGGTGCTTCCGAGACTTCTCATTCGGTGAGGATAATCAATTTGATACAGCCAATGATGATTGTCCGGGCGCTCGGAGGTAATGGCACAGTTTAGGCAGCGGCAGGATGATTGTCAATCAGTTCTTTGGTTTTTCTAACTAGTTGGCGTTCCTTGATTCAAGTGCGGGTCAGTCCGGAAAGAATTCTGGGGTCAGGTCCTGAAATGACAGGGCCTCGGTTACTCTTAGACTACGAGCAATCGGGGGTCACCTGACAATTCACTACGGTGCCATCGGTAAAGTGATTTCGGGAACAGCCAATGGTGAGAAGTGGTTTTTTAAAAACTGACCCCATACATGCTGTGGGACGGTAGCCTGTGTCGTTCTCAGGTCATGGCTGGCTTAGCACGTCGAACTCATCGCTTCGTGGTGAAGCACGAATTAAGAAGCGATGACTTTCTCTTGAGATTTGAGATGTGCCTAGGCGGATCGATTCAGTGCCGTTACACTGGTCCAAAAGTATTGTCGAACGCTTCCGAAGGATAAGTATGGTGTCCGGAATTCGCTACCAAGAACTTCTGCTTGACCGGTCGACCCGTAGTCAGGTATCTTCAAGGAAGACAAATCAGGCTTTTTTCAGCTGAAATCATCCTCACTTCAATATGCATTAACAATACATTAAGCCTGTGTTGTTCCGGCCCGGGAGTCTGGTCTTCGACGGACCTCAGATCTTGATTTAAGCCATGTGGGCCTGGCTTTAGCGATGGCGTTGCGTGAGCTTTAGCGACGAACGCCGAGTGCTGTACTTCACCCTTCTTGGGCTTGATCGAAGTTAAGGACATCCAGCAGAAACAGGTGGTTAGCATGACTGCACTTGCCGAGTATTCTGAATTGGGTCTCGTGAACACCAAGGGCATGTTCACGAAGGCCATGGAAGGCCGGTACGCCATCCCGGCGTACAACTTCAATAACATGGAGCAACTTCAGGCGATCGTGATGGCATGCTGTGAATCGAGATCCCCTGTAATTTTACAGTGTTCGGGTGGCGCCATAAAGTACATGAATTCGACACTGCTGACGTTGATGGTGAAAGGAGCAGTGGAGATGATGGCGGATCTCGGCGGCCACGTACCGGTGGCACTCCACCTCGACCACGGCGACACCGTCGAGCTTTGTCGGGCATGTATAGACTCCGGATTTTCATCCGTGATGATCGATGGATCTCACTATTCATTTGAAGAGAATATCGCTCTCACGAAACAAGTCGTGGACTACGCCCACGAGCGGGACGTCACTGTGGAAGGAGAACTCGGCGTTTTGTCTGGAGTTGAGGACGCTGTCTCCTCGGAGGTGTCGCACTACACGAAACCCTCGGAGGTTGAGGAATTTGTGCAACGCACCTCTGTTGACAGTCTGGCCATTTCTATCGGCACTTCCCACGGCGCCTATAAGTTCAAGTTAAAACCTGGTGAGGCGCCCCCGTCTCTGCGCTTTGACATTTTGGAGGAAGTCGAGCATCGAATTCCGGGTTTTCCGATAGTACTGCACGGAGCATCGTCGGTCATGCCCGAGTATGTTGCAATGATCAACCAGTTCGGCGGCAAGATGGAGGCCGCGGTCGGGATACCCGAGGACCAACTGAGGCGTGCTGCCGGATCGGCAGTGTGTAAGATCAACATCGACAGCGACGGCAGGCTTGCCATGACCGCGGTAATCAGGAAGGTCTTCGCAGAGAAGCCTGGGGAGTTTGACCCACGCAGGTACCTTGGCCCGGCTCGTGACGAGCTGATCAGGATGGTCAAATACAAGAACGAGCACGTCCTGGGAAGCGCAGGTCGTGCATGAGGAATTGTGCAGGCACGGCGCGGGCGCAACAAATGATCTCGTCAATGCAAAGAGATAATTTCCTGATATACGGAAGAATACGGAACCCGACAGAAGGGTCCGGAGCAATGTGCTCTCCACAGGTCACGGGCATCCGATGGGATAGGTTTCCTTTGGCGAATTCTTATCCTGCGTGGTCGGGTGACAAAGATTAAGTGTCAAGTTGTTGACGAATCGACCTAGAGTAAGATACGGTTATATGTGGTAAGCCAAAGTCTTCTTGGGTGGTGTAACGGCAGTCTTGCCGTAAATCGGTTATTTCAAGTTTATCCGGCGTCTGTCAAGAAAATCGTTTCTCGGGTTGATTCCCGAATAGTTCATCCGAAATCGGTAAAATAGCGAAAAATACTTCTGCTTATATGCAATCAAAATGCTAATGAGACGAACAAGGCTGTGATCATATTGTTATTATAGGGATTGATAGTAAGGAAAGCAGCAAAAATCCGAAATGCAGAGAACCTGATAATTATCGACTCCGAAGATTTGGTCAAAGTCTCTAAGAATAACTGGCAAGCGCGTAAAAAAACATTCCCGGTCTTTTGCGCCGGCCAATAAGGCTAAGTAAAAAGTCTTCATAACCTTTTAGGCATACCCATCTCTTTCTGGAGCGTCCGCAATGAGTTTCGCTCCGGATCGACCAGCCCGACGGTCCTTTGGCCACCGGAGGTCCTCATGAAAACCCTTCACGCCTCCAGAATGGAACGCTGCATCGGGTGCTACTCTTGTTCCCTTGCATGCGCAAGATTGTTACACCATAGCCTGTCTTGGCATCGTACCGGGATTCGAATTCGCTCTGCCGGCGGTTTGAGCACCGGATTCGAGGCACAGGTCTGCCTTGGCTGCGATCCTGCTCCTTGTGTGGAAGCCTGTCCCACTGACGCATTCCGCCAGCGAAAAGGGGGCGGAGTGCTGGTGAAACGGGATTCATGTATTCGCTGCGGCGAGTGCTCTCAGGCTTGTCCGGTAAATGCGGTGTATATGGATTCGGAAACAGGGCTACCCATCGTATGCATTCATTGCGGCCGATGTACGGCTTTTTGTCCCCATGAATGTCTGGAGATGCTGCCGTCCGCGGCTGGAGAAGATACCACTACGTCTCGAGAGAGGCGGCCAGGTACTTGGGCAAAGCCCCCGAGAGTGCGAACCTCATCACGTTCCATCTCGGTAATGGCGCGAGTGCCGCAGCCGTTCAGAGAGGTTTGAGCATAGACACTTCCATGGGGCTGACGCCGCTTGAAGGCCTGGTCATGGGCACAAGGTCCGGCGACATCGATCCGGCGCTCCATTTCTTCATGATGAGAGAGACGGGCATGTCCGCGGATGAGCTCGAAAAATCGCTCAATTCGCAGAGCGGACTCCCCATGGAGAAAAAGCTTGAAAGGGCGCGGTACATGTGAGGCTTTCTCTGACCGCAGCAGCCCCATGAAAGCGCAGACCTTACTCTACTGCTCAAAAGCAGCGAAGGTCAGTGCCCGAAATGCTGCGGATATGTCCGCCAAGTGCGGCCCGTTGCATGCGAACTCAAAGACCGATCGCCGGGTGGAGAGCTATCCAGCGTTTCAACACCGGCTAACAAGGAGGACATCGATGACCCTTCCACTCAATAAGACAAAGATCGTTTGCACCATAGGGCCTGCATCACAGTCCCGCGATGTGATGGAAAAGCTGCTGCTGGCCGGAATGAACGTAGCGCGCCTCAATTTCTCCCACGGGGATTTCTCGGGCCACAAGGAGGTGATCGAGAATCTCCGCGCTGCAGCCAGAGGCCACCGGACGCCGTCTTGCCATCATGGCGGACCTGCCCGGCCCGAAGATGCGTATCGGGAAGTTCGACTCCGAACCGATAGAACTGAAGCCGGGCGACCTTTTCACCCTCACGACTGACGACATCATCGGCGATGCGCACAGGGTATCCGTCACTTTTACCCGCCTTCCCCAGGTGGTGAAACCCGGCGACACGCTTTATTTGAACGATGGTTTGATCCAGGTCGATGTTGACCAGGTCCAGGGCAGTGATGTCCACTGCCGCGTCATCGTGGGCGGTGAACTGCGCTCGCGCAAGGGGCTGAACCTCCCGGGCATCGACCTCGGCATCAGCGCCTTCACCGAACACGACCACAACTGCATGAAGTTCGCTCTCGAAAATGGTGTTGACGCTGTGAGCCAATCGTTCGTCGAAAATGCGGCGGACATTCAGGCCGTGCGCGATGCAGCAGCGGCCCTCGGTTATCATCCATTCATCATCGCCAAGATCGAACGCTCAAGGGCGCTCGATTACCTGGATGACATCATCACAGCGGCGGACGCCGTCATGATCGCCCGGGGCGACCTCGGTGTGGAACTGCCCATCGAGCAGATTCCCGTGGTGCAGAAGCAGATCATGCGCAAGGCGAACATGCATGCCAAGCCGGTAATCACGGCAACGCAAATGCTGGAATCCATGACCACCAACCGGCGCCCGACCCGTGCCGAGGCGACCGATGTGGCCAATGCGATCCTCGATGGGACAGACTGCGTCATGCTCTCCGGTGAGTCGGCAATGGGCGGCTATCCGGTCGATTCTGCGGCGATGCTTGCAAAGATTGCCGCTGCCATCGAGCCATATCGCACCATGGTCAGCGCCAGGGACTTGTTCAGGGGCATCGATCTCAAGGGCAAGGTGCCTCCTGCAAGGCTGATCGACCTGAGTGTGGAGACCGTCCTGGAGTACGCGGACCCAGCAGCCGTATTTGTTCCCACGCACAGTGGCAGCACACGCGAGGAGCATCGCGCGATTCCGTCTTCCCATCTGGATCATCGCAGTGAGTTCCCAGGAAGCCACGTGTCAGCAGTTGCAGTTTTCCTCGGGTGTTTATCCCGGTTTGCGAGGCTGAGCACCCGGAAACTTGGAACACCTACGTGTCGAACTGGCTCAAGAATAACAATGGTGGAAGGAAAACTCGCGGTAGTGACTGAAGGCCCTTCGAGGAGGTATCCCGATGCGAACAACCGGCTTGAGATTGTGGACCTGACTCATCAGGGAGAGGGAGAGAGCTGAATGAGCAGGGATGAACCGGCACTGGAGAGACCGAGGCCGATTCTGAGCGTCATGGTTCCTGAAAGCGGGTGACCGGGTGATTCACATGAAAAGAAACAGAAGGAGAGTATCATGGGAGAGATCGTCAGAACGATTGGAAGAGAGATCCTGGATTCGCGGGGCAACCCGACTGTTGAAGTCGAAGTCATCCTTGAGGACGGCGCTTTTGGGCGGGCGGCGGTTCCTTCCGGCGCGTCCACCGGCGTTCATGAAGCACTGGAACTGCGCGACGGGGACAAATCCCGTTACGGAGGAAAGGGCACGCTGAAAGCCGTCGAGCATGTCAACAACGAAATTGCCGAGGCGATCGTCGGCTTGGACGGCCTGGACCAGAGCGCCGTTGACAATGCGATGCTGGCGCTGGACGGCACGCCCAATAAGAGCAAGCTTGGTGCGAATGCGATCCTGGGCGTCAGCCTGGCGGTTGCCCGCGCCGCGGCTGACTGGGTTGGCCTGCCGCTGTACCGCTACCTCGGCGGAGTGGCGGCCAAGGTACTGCCGGTGCCCATGTTCAACATCCTGAACGGAGGTGTCCACGCCAACTGGCAGGGCACCGACTTCCAGGAGTTCATGATCGCCCCGGTCGGCGCACCCAATTTCCGCGAGGCGGTGCGCTGGGGCAGCGAGGTCTACCAGGCGCTCAAGGGCGTCTTGAAGACCAGCGGCCATGCCACCGGCGTGGGCGATGAGGGCGGTTTTGCCCCGGCCTTGAAGACCAACGCCGAAGCAGTCGAGATAATCCTCAAAGCCATCGAGAAGGCCGGCTACAAGCCTGGGGAGCAGATTGTGATTGCCCTCGACCCGGCGACCAGCGGATTTTACGAGGATGGGCTTGTACAACCTGCGCACCGAAGGCCGCAAGATCACCTCTGCCGAGATGGTCGAGCTGTGGGCGGATTGGGTTAAGAAGTACCCCATCGCGGTTCTCGAAGATGGTCTGGCAGAGGATGACTGGGATGGCTGGAAACTGCTCAACCAGACCCTGGGCGGGCGAGATCGAGCTGGTAGGAGATGATTTGTTCGTAACCAATGTCGAGCGCATCGCTCGCGGCATCGCCGAGAATGCCGCCAACGCCGTGTTGATCAAGCTCAACCAGATCGGCTCGCTGACCGAGACGATTGCCGCCATTGAAATGGCGCGCAAGGCCGGTTGGGGGGCGATGGTCTCGCACCGCTCCGGCGAGACGGTGGACAGCTTCATTGCCGATCTCACTGTGGCGATGGCCACCGGTCACCTCAAGACCGGCGCTCCCTGTCGCGGCGAGCGGGTGGAGAAATACAACCAACTCATGCGCATCGAGGAAGAGTTGGGCGCAGTGGCCGTGTACGCCGGACACAAGGCTTTCGTGCACTGAACCGGGCGGTGAGCCGTTATATTCGGGACTGCGTTTATGAACCGGCACAGGGCCGAGAACAAGAGCACGACTCGAAGTCCTTTTGAGATTTGAGGAATCACTGGATGACGGATTATGACCCAAAGGGGACCAAGATATCAAGAGCCGTTGCACGATGTCAGTTAAGAAGTTATCCTTTAAAAACGTTGAGTGCAAACCAAAGGAGGACAACCGTGGCGAGAAGAGTTGCACTTATTTTGATTGTTAGCTCAATTTTCATGGTTTTTTCGGTGTATGCCGAAAACACCGGCCAGAGTCAGGATGAAATCGCAATCCGCAAAGCCCTTGAATCCTATGTGGCTGCGTATAACAGCGGAGATGCCTCGGCTGTGGCTTCGCATTGGAGCCGAGATGGCCGCATACCGGACCCAGACCGGAGAATATGCGAAGGGCCCGGATAAAATAAAATCTGCCCTGGAAAAGTTCTTTGCCGAAAATAAAGGCATCCAGGTCAAGGCGGAATTGTTCGATCTTCAACTCGAGTCGGCTAATCGAGCAATAGCCAAAGGGCTTGCAGTGTTCGGTCACCGGGGAAGAAAACGACGAAGTCCTTTTCACTGCGACAAATGTGAAGGAAAACGGGAAATGGAAGCTCCTTAAAGTGGAGGGAAGAGGAGTCTAACGTTCCCCTGACTACAATCGCGGCAAACTCGGGGAACTGGAGTGGCTTATCGGAGATTGGGTGGATCAGGACGAAGATTCCAGCGTTGAAACTAGTTTTCGATGGGCCAAGGATTACGCGTTTATTACAGGTACATTTCGGGTGAGAGTGGGCGATCGGGTCGATCTCGAAGTAGATAAGTGATCGGTTGGGACCCTGTGGCAAAAAAAATCCGCTCATGGATATTCGATAGCAAAGCAGGGTTTGGAGAAGGTGAATGGTCCAAAGCCGGCAACACCTGGACAGTGAACGTAAAAAGCATTCTCGGTACCGGCCAGAAAGCATCGTCCATCAACGTCTATACATACCTTGATCCGAATTCATTCGGCTGGCAGTCGATTGGCCGCGAAGTGCAGGGAGAGCTGCTCCCGGACATCGATCAGGTCACGGTAGTGACGCAAGAACGTCGGAAAAACAGAATCGAAATCAGGAAAAAAGAGGAGGGAGTCATGAAAAGGCTAGCTCTTTTGGCTCTACCTATATCGTTAGTATTTTGCCTTTCACTGGCAGTTGACGACTCTTTCTCCCGCGGCGGCGGTGGTGGTAGAGGCGGCGGCTTTGGAGGTGGCTACGGCGGAGGCGCAGGGCTGCCTATCGTGGTGGCGCTGCATCCCGGAGCCCTTCCATGAGTTCGTATTCTCAATCCCGGCCCTCAGTATCACAGTCTAGACCGCAATCTAGACCACAGTCCAGACCGGTTCAATCCACTAGGGTTGCCCCCAGCCAGCGTCCTTCCACTCCTAGCCAGGTGGCATCTCAACGCCCCGTTTCTTCGGGCCAGAAACTTTCTTCGGCTGCCGGCTCAAGAGTGGAGAGCAGGCCTGGAGGCGTTGGGGCGCAGAGACCCTCCCAGGCGCAAGTTCAGCAGTTTCTAATCTCCCCCAACAGGGAGGAAAGGGCATGTCGGATGCGGCCAAAGTAGGGATCGGTGTTGCCGCGGGATCACTCGGATTAGCCGGGGCGAAGCAATTGCTGGAATCTCAAGGACCGGGAGGGATCGGCCGGAAGCTGCAGAGGACGCTTCCCGCGGGAACGGCCGGGCGCGGGCGAACTGGCCCGGAATAGGTGAAAGGCCCGGAATAGGTGAACGGCCTGGAATAGGTGAAAGGCCTGGAATAGGCGAAAGACCGGCTCAGCTGCCGGCTCGACCGAATGCAGGCCAAATTCGCGACAATGCTCACGGGAGGTACGACAATCTTTTTAGCCCCCAATGGTGGAGGGACCATCCCAATATGGCCCACGCTTATTGGCAAAACTTCGGGAAATATCAATTGTGGAGGCACGCCACCTGGGCTGCGTTAGGCGGTTGGGTGGCAGGAACCTCCTGGGATTCTCCCGCTTATTATAATTACGGTGAAGACATTTACTACCAGGATGAACAGGTCTACATGAGCGGAAAACCTGTGGCAGGCGCAGACGAATATTATCAGCAGGCGACTACCCTCGCTAAGAGCGCTCCGCCGGCTCAAGAATCGGAGACGGAGTGGCTGCCGCTTGGCGTTTTCGCAATCTCAAGAGATCAGGCCACTGATTCAAATATGGTCTTACAGCTTGCGGTTGAAAAGGACGGAGTCATAGCCGGGACATATTACAACACCACGACAGATGCTGCTCGGCCTGTCAGAGGCATGGTCGACAAAAAGACGCAGCGTGCTGCATGGACCTTTGACGACGGCAAGAATACGGATGTCATCATGGAGACCGGCATTTTCAATCTGACGCAGGATCAAACCGAAGCGCTCGTGCATTTTGGCAAAGAGAAGACACAGCAATGCTTGCTGGTTCGGCTCGATGAGTCGAAAAAACAGTGAAATAACCAAATAGCTGGGAACTCAGGAATCTCCGGGACCCCGCTTTCCGGAAGAGAAGATCCGGTGGAACCCGCTTTTTGAAAAGCCGGATTCCCCCACACCCCATAGGCGCTAACTTTGTGTTATCGCGCATGTGATTTCAGTAAGTTATCACCCTCCCCCTTCCCCCTCCCGTCAAGGGAGGGGGATTTGGAAACCCTCTCCCCTGGCGGGAGAGGGGAGGGAGAGGGGGAGTATGAAAGCGAAATTTCGCATTTAAAGTTAGCGCCTATGCCCCCACACCCCCTCCGGCAAGAAACTTTCATATGGCTAGCGGTATATTAAGGGTAGCGCAATTCGCTCACGTAGTTCGATTTCCGGTAGCGGCCGGCCTCCCCGCGATTCGCGGGGTTGTTCCGAAATGAGAGAACTAGCTCGCATTTGCAAGTCCAATTATAGCAGTGTAGGCAGCGTGGCTTCGTCAGGGAAGATGCGAGCCTGCGGAAAGGCGCATCGAGCGAGAGCTCCAAATGAACGACTTGAGCCCACCGGCTCTACCATGAAGGTCGGAGCGGAAGTCGCGTTATCACGGTCGGGGGTGGCAAGTCTCTCTGTTATAAGGATACCTTTGCAACTGCTTTTCATGGTCTCAAACATTCATTTGTCGGCAAAAAACTCAGGATAAAGTTTCTTCGCGCATTCCGGGCAAAGGCCGTGACTAAACTGCGCCTCAGAATGATCTCGTATATACTCTTCAACCTGAAGCCAGTAGCCGCGGTCATCCCTTATCTTCTTGCAGGAAGCACAGATGGGCAAGAGGCCGCTCAGTTTCTTGACATGCGCGAGCGCCTGTTGCAGTCGACTTATCACCTTTTCTCTCTCTTCCTCAGCACGCTTGCGCTCCGCCACTTCTCTGGTCAGGTCTTCATTGGTTTTCCTCAGTTCACTCGTGCGCCGCTGTACCCGCTGTTCCAATTCCTGCCTGAGCACTTCGTTTCTCATGAAGTTGCACCTTTTCTCGGGTCAGATCTTCAACAAGGATAATGACAAACCTTTCGTATATTATTCTGATCGATCGAAACGTCATGCGAGCCCAGATCATAGCGTCGTCAATCCTGAGCATTCCCTCACCGATGCGCGCCTTCCTGTCTACAAAAACTTGCGCCAGAACGGGTTGAGCTGCCTGGGCAGCGGACGGTCCCCCAAAAAGACTCGCAAATGGTTTCCCCTGAATCTTTTCGTAGTAAGGAGTGAATCTACCGCAGGCCTGATTTGCGACGGTAACTTTTAGTGATTCGTCGATCAAGAAGACAGGGATCGGGAGCGCTTGGACCACCTTCCCGAATGTCGTAGCCCAAATTGCGCCCCTTACGTCAAAGCTGCCCGAGGTCGTCACATCACGAGTAAAGAGTGATTTCAGCTCAATCGATTCAGTGGTCTCGGAGCCAACGCGGAGAGGCTTCGGCGGTTGATCCAGTACATAGAAAGAGTCAGGATTCAAAATCTCGCGTCGACTCATTTCCGGAAATGAAGCAACCACTGCAGCCTTTTCTGATAGGTGCGCTTCCAACTCAGCAGCTGGACTGCGCAACTTGTCAGGTTTTCTCTGTAATCTCATCTCTGGACCTCTTGTCATCGTCCATACCAGCCTCCGGAAACGTAAACCACGGTACTTATACAAATATTAGACAACCAGCTGCTCAGAGCGTTTCGATTAGAGGCAAGGATCGTCCATTAAGTGGCCCCCATGCTGCGGAACACGAGCTTTTAATGGGTGACCCCATTTCATTCCTATGAGTTCAGATCGTAATTTTTAGTTGACACAAATAATTTCTATTTGTAATTATTGGGGTCCAGATACGGGGTAGAGGGTACACTCAGAGTAATCGGATATAAATTAATGTAGCTTAATGGGATTTAAATATGGTTTTCCCAGAACTGAAACTGAAAATAGAGCCGCCTGTTTCAATCCGAGACCGGATTTACGATTACATAAAGCAAGAAATCCTCAGCGATAAGATTCCGGAAGATGCCATTTTGGTCGAGACGAGGCTGGCAGAGCAGATGGGTGTTTCCCGTACTCCTGTGCGAGAGGCTTATGCTTCTTTAGCCAAAAACGCCGCCGCCGAAGCCGCCATCTTTTGTACAACAGAAGGGCTTCATTTACATGGCGGTTATGGCTTTACAACCGAGTACGAAATTTCCAAGCTCGCACGTGATGCTCATATCATTGATATTTATGAAGGTGTGCGCGAAGTGCAAAATATGATTATCGGACGGGAGATTGTTTAGAAATGCTTTATCTTCACTCGATGGGACATTTCAATCCGGAAAATATAATTACGAACAAATTTTTAGAAGATTTGGATATCGGTACCAATAACGAATGGATTTTGGAACGTGTGGGTATTCAAAATCGCCGCACAGTTTTGCCTCTGGACTATATTATAAAAACTAAAAACAGCGACCCGCGTGCCGCTTTTGAAGCCAGGCTTTATAAAAATGCGCAAATGGCGGCCAATGCCGCCAAAATGGCTCTGGCAAGGGCATCATTAAAGCTGGAGGACATCGGTATGGTGATTGCCGGTTCTTCATCGCCGGATAATATCTCGCCGGCGGAAGCATCAGCTATTGCCGCTCAGTTGGGCATCGAGGTGCCTTGCCTGGATATGAATTCAGCTTGCAGTTCATTCGGCATGCAAATTAATTTCCTTTCCCGGATGAAACCGGAAACGCTTCCTGACTATGTGCTGGTTGTGGATTCGGAAACCCTGACGAAAGCTGTTGATTATTCCGACCGTAGCGCAGCGGTTCTTTTCGGCGACGGCAGTGCCGCTGCAATAGTTTCGACGAAAATTCCTTCGCGTGCTGCTTTTATGAATTGCATTTTTGATTCCCGGCCTTCCGGCTGGGAAAAAGTTGGTATCGGCTGGAATTGGTATTTTAATCAGGATGGAAACGCCGTGCAAGGTTTTGCCATTCGGCAGACAACGGAATCCGTAAAAATTTTGCAAGATATTTATGCCGCCGAGGCCAAACGTTTTATTTTTATCGGCCATCAGGCGAATTTGTTGATGCTAAAAACAGTCAGTGAGCGGAGAGGAATAAAACCTGAACACCATTGGTATAATGTTGACCAATTCGGTAATACCGGATGTTGCAGCGCTCCCACTGTCTTAAGTATGTACTGGGATGAGATTAGAACAGGTGACCGTATTGCGATGGCTATTGTCGGCGCTGGATTGAGCTGGACCCATATGTTGCTGAAAGTGGAGGAAGGCAAATGATGGAGAAATCGGTGGCAATTGTTACAGGTGGAGGAACGGGTATAGGGGCGGCTTGTACCCGCATCCTGGCGTCCGAAGGTTTCCGTGTGGGCATCAACTACATACCCGTTATGGAAGAACCGTCGAAAGCGGTTCTTGCCGAGATCAAGGAAGGTTTCCTAGTAGAAGCTGATCTGACGAACCCGGATCAGATAGACAGGATGGTAAACCAGATCAAGGAAGTGGCGGGCCGCGTGGATGTCCTTGTCAACAGCGCAGGCATTTCGATCAACAATGACATCAACTCGATGAAAATCGAGGAATTTGACCGCCAGCGTGAACTTGTACGGGGTGCCTGGTATCTGACCAAGAAAATCCTCCGGCAGTTTATGCTCCGGCAGAATACGGGGCGAATTATAAATATCTCCAGCGTTGTTGGGCATACGGGTAATTCGGGACAGATTCCCTACACCATGGAGAAGGCGGCCCTGGATGCCTTTACGAAGTCGCTGTCGAAGGAGTTATGGGGAAGAAATATCCTGGTCAATTCCGTTGCTCCCGGCTTTATCGATACGACCATGACAAAGGAACTTCCCGATCATGTCAGGGAGAGGATCCTGTCAAGCATTCCATTGGCCAGGTTGGGCAAGGCCGAGGAAATAGCTGATGTGGTGGCGTTCTTAGCAACAAGAGCTAATTATATTACGGGAACGGTCATCCATGTTAATGGAGGTCTTTATGGTGGCTGACGAAGGCGTCATCAAGGAAATCTTAGCGCTTGTGCCGCAACGGGAGCCTTTTCGCTTCATTGATGAAATTATCAATCTGGATGAGGAAAAGATAGTCGGTGCTTATCGCTTTCGTGAAGATGAATTTTTTTATCGCGGTCATTTTCCGGGCAGGCCTATTACACCGGGTGTTATTCTAGTTGAAACGATGGCGCAGATTGGAGCTACTGCTTTCGGAATTTACCTCCTAGCGTGTCAGAAAAAAATGCGGCCCGGGACAATGGATATACCGCTGAGCTTGTTTTCATCGGCCGATGGCGTTGAGTTCAGGGGAATTGTAGTACCGGGTGAAAGGGTAATCGTGAAGGGCAAAAAAAATTATTTTCGTAAGGGAGTTTTAAAAGTGGATACGACTATGGAAAGAGAAAACGGCGAAATGGTTTGCCTCGGAACACTGACGGGAGTGATAACGAATAAATGAGGAAACGTGTTGTCATAACGGGAATGGGTGTCGCCGCTCCCAATGCGCATGGATTGGACGATTTTGAACAGGCGCTGCGAGCAGGTGTTTCCGGCATTCGTCATATTCCTCTGTTGCAGGAATTGAATTTCGCCTGTCAGATTGCCGGAGTGCCGGAGAATTTTGATGCTATTCGAAAAAGCTATTTTGATCGCGAAAAGCTTTTATCGATAAATGATAATATTGGTTTTGCTTCAGTTTCGGCGGTAGATGCCTGGAAGGATGCCGGTTTTAGTATCTCTGATAACGATGACGTGGTTGATTGGGATACCGGGGTTATTTCCGGTTCTGGAATCGGCGGCATGGATACGATCGCCAATAGTGTCGTCCCGATAATTAACGAAGGAAGAGTGAGACGATTGGGTAGCCGGATTGTAGAACAGGTAATGGGCAGTGGCACCAGCGCCAGAATTTCTGGGCTCATTGGTGCCGGTAATCAGGTAACTTCTAATTCTTCAGCTTGTAGCACCGGTAATGAAGCGGTTATCGATGCCCTCTGGAGAATAAGGGTGGGATTAGCCAAGCGCATGATAGCCGGCGGTTCTGAAGGTGCCACACCTTACATCTGGGGGGGCTTTGATGCCATGCGCGTACTGTGTCGTAAGTTTAATGATAATCCGCAAGCCGGTTCCCGCCCAATGAGCGCCAGTGCATGTGGCTTTGTTCCGGGTTCGGGCGGAGCGATGCTGGTTTTGGAAGAAATGGAAACAGCTTTAGCCAGGGGCGCCAGAATTTACGCGGAAATAATCGGCGGCTATGTTAATTGCGGAGGCCAAAGAATGGGCGGCACCATGACCGCGCCTAATCCCGAAGGTGTGAGATGTTGTATCCGCGGTGCTATTGCCGACGCCGGAATTGATCCGTCCGAAGTTGATGCCATAAATGGCCATTTGACGGCGACTTATGCCGATCCTCATGAAGTTAAAAGCTGGGCGGCAGCGCTGGGTCGAACCCCCGCTAATTTTCCTTACATTCAGGCCACAAAATCATTAATCGGCCACTGTCTGGGAGCGACGGGTGCCATAGAATGCGTGGCCTCTATTTTACAAATATATAAAGGATTTCTGCATCCTTCGATCAATTGTGAAGATGTACACCCGGAAATTGCCGAATATGCTCCGAAGATTCCGCAAAAATGCTTAACGGTTCCAAAATTGAGAATTATCGCCAAAGCCGGTTTTGGTTTTGGCGATGTCAATAGCTGCATCATATTTAAAAAGTGGGATAAAAATTAATTTTTCAATAAGGAGAATGTATTTATGGATGAGAAAAAGATTTTTGAGGAAATGGTGAACATTTTAAGGCCTTACACGAAGGACCAAACGCTTTTGGAAAAGGCGACGATGGACACGCACATTTTAAATGATTTGAAAGTAAATTCCGCCCGTCTGGTGGATGTAATCATTAAGTGCGAAGATGTTTACGGTATCAGCGTGGATGACGATGAGGCGGATAAAATCCGCACCATCGGCGATGCCGTCAAGGTTATTAAACAAAAACTCGGGTAAAAAAATGGATACAAAATCAAAAGTATTTATTCAGGTGCAGAATTTTTTAGGAAGAATTGCGGTACTAATCATCGCGCCTTTATATTTTTTTATTGCTAAAATTTTATTTTATCGAGTGATGAATTTGAAAGAAATTCGTCGGCAGTGCGCGAATGAATTTGCCCGGCATAAAGGCCCCTGGATTATTTGCGCCAATCATTTGACGATGATTGACTCTTTTCTTTTGGGCTATGCCAGCTTTAGTTTAATCGGTCATATCACCGGTTTTAAAAGGATTCCTTGGAATTTACCCGAAAGAAGGAATTTTCAAAGCAATATTTTTCTTGCGGTATTGTGCTATCTGGCCAAATGCATTCCTATTGATCGCGGCGGATCCCGGGAAAAGATAAAGAAGACTTTGGATAAATGCGTTTATCTGCTGCGTAGCGGTCATAGTATTATGATTTTTCCTGAAGGCGGGCGTTCCCGCACCGGGAGAATTAATAAAGAAAGTTTTTCTTACGGTGTGGGGCGTTTCATCAAAGACGTGGAAGAATGCAAAGTGATGTGCATTTATCTGCGGGGAAACAAGCAGGATAGTTACAGCGCTATTCCCGCCTGGGGAGATAAATTTTCGGTGCAGATAGACGTATTTTCGCCGGAACGTATCGAGGGGAGCGGACTGCGCGTACAACGAGAATATGCCGCGCAGATAATTAACCGTCTTACGCAAATGGAGGAGAAGTATTTTGCCTTACGTCGGGAACGATATCGTGGATTTGAGAGAGCCGGCGAACGCAGGAAAAAACAGAGATTCGCGCTTTCTGAAGAAAATCCTCACCGTTGCTGAAATTGATTTTGTACAAAACGCGGAAAATCATGACAAGGCTCTGTGGACGCTTTGGTCTTGTAAAGAAACAGCTTATAAGGTCATTAAAAAAAAGTGTGTTGATGCTGCTTTTTTGCCGCGCCGGTGGACGGTAATTCTCCAGAAATCCGAATCGGCATTTTTAGACGGCGAGGTTAAGGTTCCGGACGCGGAAGTGGTTTATGTTCGTCTCTTTTCTCATTTCCGCTACGTTCATTGTGTGGGAGCAGATCACCCGGATGATTTGGACAGGTTAGTCTGTAAAGTCGAAATTATTCCGGAGAAGGAAAACAAAAAGAGAATAGACCCATCTTTATTGGCGCGAAAATGCCTTGCCCTAAGTATAGCCGATTTTTTCAGTTTAAATTTAAGTGACATCAAAATCAACAGAGTACAAGATAAAAGTGGACTTCAGCCGCCGCATGTTTATATTGGCGGCAAAAAATCAGATATTGACATCAGCTTAAGCCACGATGGTCAATTCATTGCTTATGCCTTTTTATCCTGATTTCAATTCTAAATCAAAGGGCTATCTTTGTTGGCAGCAAAGCCCGGCGTATGCTTGGGTCGTTGTCGGCTTCCTCAACGTATGTACAATACGCCTCGTTGCCTCCTCCTAGCCGCCTCGATATCATCTTTGATTTAGAAATGGTATTAGTCCTCTAGATATCTTCTTGTCATGTTATTTTTCTTATGATAGTGATTTCTCTAATTTGAATTCCACACGATAAAGGATTTTATGATGAAGATCGCGGTATTAAACGGTTCGCCCAAAGGACAAATTAGCGTTACCATGCAATATGTTCATTTTCTGCAGCAAAAATTTCCGGACACCGAGTTCAAGATTCTGGACATAGCCCTAAAAATTAAAAAACTGGAAAAAGAAAAAAAAGATTTTCAGGAAATTATCGGGGAAATATCTGCTGCCGATGCCGTCCTCTGGGCGTTTCCCCTTTATTTTTTCCTTGTTTGTTCACAGTATAAAAGATTTATCGAATTGATTTTTGAAAGAAACGAGATTTCGGCTTTCCGCGGAAAACCGGCCGCGAGCCTTTCTACGTCCATAAACTTTTTTGATCATGCCGCCCACAATTATATCAATGCCATCAGCGACGATTTGGAAATGAAGTTTTTCGGATCTTATTCGGCGGAAATGAGTGATCTGCATAAATCCCGGGAAAGGCAAAGGCTCACAACTTTTGGTGAGTTATTCATCAAAGCAATCAAAGAGGGTATTCCTGTAATAAAAAATTATAAGCCGCTGAGCGCGCAGGGAACTATTTATGAACCGGCCAAGCTGATGTCTGTGGAGACCAACGGCAAAAAAGTATTAATTGCCGTCGATGATATGAACAAGAGTCCTAATCTCCAAAAGATGGTGGAAAATTTACAAAAAACCTTTTCCCCTGCCGCTGAATTAGTGCAACTAAAAGATATTGACATCAAAGGCGGCTGTCTGGGATGTATGCAGTGCGGCATGGATAATGTCTGCGCTTATGAAGGTAAAGACGGATTCATTGATTTTTTCAACGGGAAAATAAAAAAAGCAGACATTTTATTTTTTGCCGGTTCCATTCATGACCGGTATCTTTCGTCATTATGGAAATGTTTTTTTGACCGCAGCTTTTTCCACGGCCATATACCGGTTCTAAGGGATAAACAAATCGGTTATGTTATTTCCGGGCCGTTTGATCAAATTTATAATCTACGGGAAATTTTGGAAGCTCATGCAGGTATGCAGCACTGCAACCTCATCGGATTTGTCAGCGACGATATGGGCAACTCGGCAGAAATTAATGCCGCTCTGCAGAGCGTAGCTTCCAACGCGGTTATGTACAGTGAGCATGGATATATCAAGCCGCAAATGTTTTATCAGGTTGCGGGCACAAAGTTATTTCGGGATGCCGTTTGGAGCAGACTGCGTCCGGTTTTTCAGGCTGATCACAGATATTACAAAAAACACGGCTTTTACAATTTTCCTCAAAAAAACTACAAATGGCGGTTGATTAACAATATTATAATGCTACTCACAAAGATTCCGTTCATGCGCCGTGAATTTATCAAAAGAACGAAAGTGGAAATGATCAAGCCCTTCGCGAATGTTTTAAAGAAAAAAGTATAAAATCCATTCATAGTTCCCGCAGCACAGCTAAAGATATAATAATTGGTGTGTCGGTATATTTCGATGAAAAAAAGGAGGAGATGATGAATATCAAAGAGGTGGTTGCGTTAGTAACAGGAGGAGTGTCGGGATTGGGAGAAGCCACGGTCATCGAATTAGTTAAAAATGGCGCCAGGGTAACCATAATCGATATTGATTCGACCAGAGGCGAAAAGCTTGCCGCCGGTTTAGGGGTTAATGTGATATTTATAAAAGCCGACGTAACCAGCGAAGCCGAAATTCAGCAGGCAATAAAAAACACTATGGAAGCATTCGGCAAAATAAATGTTGCCGTTAATTGCGCGGGAGTGCCCAATCCGGGCAAAATTATGAGTAAGAAAGGTCCCTTGTCTTTGGAGGCGTTCAATAAAGTAGTGCAAATAAATCTTGTGGGAACACTCAATGTGCTCAGGCTGGCAGTTGAGCAAATGATTAATAACACACCTAACGAAGAAGGCGAAAAGGGCGTTATCGTTAATACCGCATCAGCTGCCGCATTTGATGGACAGATAGGACAGGCGGCCTACAGCGGCTCTAAAGCAGGCATCGTCGGCATGACCCTGCCCATCGCCCGTGAATGCGCCGATTATGGAATACGGGTAGCAACGATCGCTCCGGGGCTTTTCGATACGCCGATGATGGCCAGCTTACCAGCAGCAGTTAAAGAAGATTTAGCGAAGACTGTTCCCTTTCCACGGCGGCTGGGGAAACCCATTGAATATGCCAAACTGGCTATGCACATCATCGAAAATACGATGCTCAACGGCTGCTGTATCAGGCTGGACGGGGCGTTGCGTATGCCGCCTAAGTGAACTCCCTCTTGCTGGCGATAACTACCGGTGAAGTAAAAATTTGATTTGCCATGTGTTTCCCTTCCATGATGGTCGGAAGATCGTGTTTTTTTGATGAGAGTGTAGCGCAAAGAGAAAGGTATCGGGAACAGTTTACAGAAAGAAGATCACCTATCAGATCAATATGATTTTTACTTGGTCTTAATTATCTTTTTAGCGGTTGGAGATTAAACTCCAACCGCCGGAAAATTATGAATAATAAGGGAAAGACGAGTTTTTAAAAACGGTTACTCTCCCTATAAAATCGTTCCCCTAAACCTTGTTGAACTCCTATAAGTCCATAGGGTCACGATTTTAATCTAATATTACTTGAATTTCAATGTGCGGACAATATCCCAGGACGGATCGTCATTTGCTGACTGGTGAACATCAACACGTATCCACTTCTTGTCCTTAAAGACTGCCAGAACGACCGCCTGTAAAGGCAACCAGTTTTGGTACTTATATTTCAGTAATGTTTCGTTGGCTTTGGTTCCGTCCTTCAGGGTTGTTTGCTTATCCGAGACTATTTGACAATCCTGGCCTTGTTCCGGATCACAGACGAGCTTTTTCCATAGTTTCCCGGTGTCCGCAAGAGTAGCACCGGCAGGAATTTCCCGCACCTGCACATTAATAACGGGAATGCCGACAGAATTCTTTGCGCTAAACAATACATGATATTGGCTAACGTTGTCGGGATTATCAATCCAATCGTCGGGATAGGTAACGGAGAAAGCCGGCTTCTGATCATAGGTGAATACTGCCGCCGCAGCTGTAGACGGAGAAAGTGCCAATGCCAACATCCATGCCCCGGCCAGAAACAATGTTACCAGCATACTACTTTTCCCTGCTTTGTGTTTCATCATTTACCTCCTGTTTTTTTATAGTAGTTCAGTGAATCTACTCATCTCCGCTGAGAATCCGTTTTTTGGCGGGCTGAGTAATGGTTAAAAGAAGGGCTCCCGCCCAATAAGCGGGAGCCCTTCTTCTTTTGATTTACCGCAATCTGCTGTTTATGGCAACCACGGGTCGCCTGCGCCTGATAACCCCACTTGAGGTGTCAGCGCAGTACTCTTTGAATACGAAGCACCTATCTCCACGTAAGTATCGTTCGCTACTGTATAGCGCGGCCAGATAAAAGTGGTGGTACTGGGAATGCCCGTTCGAGCAAAGCTGGTCCAGATATCCATCATCTGATCCGCCATCGTATCGTCCGTTTTACCCCAACCGGCATCTGCCACAACGTCATACGGATTCATATCCGGAAAGGGAATACCGTAAACAAGAATTTGCGTACTCGTTAACTGGTCCATGACGAGAGTCAGATAGTAATCAGCCACAGGGCTTTGGGGATAGTTGAAAACATAGGACAATTCATCGCTATGATAGGCCAAAATATCTCTTGTTGGATAAGCCCCCCCCCACCAATGAGCCTTTGCCCAACCTTCGGGAACTTTGGCGAACTTATACACATACTGTGGCGAGCTATTATTAGCGGCACGCAAGGGCATCTGCTCTACTAATCCGGGAATCAGCCCGGTCATGTCTCCCGCGTTGGCGCCGGCCAAAAAGGGAACATCGCTCGGCAGTTTGGTGGCGAGACTGGTATACATATCCGTCTTCGCGTAATGGTTGTCTTGGTTAGGAGCATATGGCAAATCCAGCGCTTGAAAAGGAGTTGGGGCGTAATACGCCGTCCAATATGCAGTATCCTCGGCGACAATTGTCCACCAGGGTATCGCGCGGGCCTGGGCCAGCGTAGAAACGCCCAGTGTTGAAAACAGAGTAGTTCCTAAATATTCCGCGACCGCCAGAGGGGGGGTGTTCAGAAAAAAGAATGGTGATGGGTATGCCCCATTTGGGAACATGCCGCTCTCGCAGATGGCCTTGTGGAAAAGTCCTTTGGCCAGAGGCGAAGCCATCAGGGAATTAACCTTGCCGCCGCCGCCGGATTCACCGAAAATCGTGACGTTATTCGGATCGCCGCCAAACTTGGCAATGTTATGTTTTACCCACTGGAGAGCCGCGATCAGGTCCAGCTGGCCGTAATTACCTGATCCGTGATATCCGGATTCCTTAGTCAGCAAGGGATGCGCCAGGTAGCCAAACTCTCCTAAGCGGTGGTTAACTGTTACCACCACCACTCCTTTGGTGGTCAACCCTGCCGGATTATTATAATTTGGTGAATTGCCGGTCAGAATGACAAAAGCTCCGCCGTGGAACCAGACCATGACGGGCAGATTGGATCCGCCCATAGGTGTGGTGATATTTAAGTGCAGGCAATCTTCACTCACGCCTCCCTGAGCTCCGATAAGAGCGGCATAAGGGCCGGTGGTATAAGTAGTTATCTGAGGGGACTGATCTCCCCATTCAATCGCCTGGCGCACACCCGACCAGGACGCGGGGGCATGGGGCGGCCTCCAGCGCAAACTACCAATAGGCTTGGCGGCATAGGGCACTCCCAGGAATTGCCAGGTGTCTGCATTGGCAGCATAACCGCTTAATAGTCCATTTGCCGTATGGACTGTTATTCTGGGGCTAAGTGAACGCGCAAAATGAGCCGATGCCTCTGCGTATGGTTGTAATGTTCTTGGGCCACGGTAGAAGCCATCGCTGAAAACAGCCGGACTAGCAGCGTTAAGCGCGGCAAGAAGCGCGGCAACATTAGAGTCTGCGGCAAAAGCATCCGGTGACTGGTTGAAATTAATCGAGACGGCGAAGCCGGAAACAATGGCCGCGATGGCTTTCGTGATCTGGATATTGTTGTTCAAATCGCCGTCCTGATCAAGGGTCTGTAACAAAACGCACATATTGATGACGCTCTGATCAAGAGGATTATCGGGAACACCAAGTATATCCATGGGCGTTAATTCAGGAGCGCCCGTCGCTGATCCTAAAGTCAGGGTGCCGATGGAAAAAGTTACGGTATCGCCGGTTTTGTATTTAAATTCCCCCGCTGGACCAGTCAAACCCTTGAATGTCACTTTCACACCATTGAAGCTCGAATAATTCAAGCCGGAAACGGGACTATCTAAAAAGATACCCGTTTCCGTTTTGATTATCGTTTTGATTACCGTTTTGCTATCCGAGGACGCCGCCGCAGCCCATGGGGTCCCCAGAACACCGTTAACCAAGACTAAACCGGAAAACAGAATCAACAATAAAAACGCATATTGCAACCGCTGAAACATAAATCTTAACTTCTTTTGCATACTCTCCACTTCCTCCTTTCCTTTAATGATTACTGTTGACGGCAAAAATTTCTTTTGCCACTTCAATTAAAGAGGGGATTTTTCTGCGGACTAAAGTCCCCTCTCTTTCATTATTAGTAATGAAGATATTGTTTGCGCCCAGCCATCGCCAATCCAGTTTATCATAGAAAAGATATTAATTTCCTTTCCCGCCAGTGTCTATGCTGCGCCACTTTGCTGCCCCGAACAAGCGCAGAAGAAAGGGTTAAACAAAAAAATATTGAAATGATATTGAAAAAAGGCCTCCGCGAATTGATTTTGACGGATAATCTTGGGGAAAGGAAGTGATTGAAAACGCCATCATTTTGGTGTAAGTAAATCATGGAAATTACCCACCATATCTGTAATAAGATAGCAGCTGATTTGTGCCGTATATCGGTACGGCATGTCTTTGTACGGTACATGAAACATAGTCGGGTATATAAGTCAAGGAAAATTTAATCATGCTTCAAAGCGTGCAAAAAGCGCTGCAAGTTTTTGAAACAATTGCCAAATCTGAGCCTATCGGCGTAAGCGAAATCGCCCGGCGCTTGAATATTTCCAAATCAACGGCACAGCGTTGCCTTCAAGCCCTGCATGAGACTGGTTGGATAAAAATTGATGAGAAGACCGGTTCTACACGTTGGAGGATTACGTCCAAAGCCTTCGGTCTTGGTCAGCGGGTTTCCGAACATGGACGTCTGAGGGAGATAGCCATGCCGGTCATGGGAAAATTATGGGAAGCTATTCAGGAATCCATTCATCTGGTGGTAGCTGAAGGTCAAAAGGCAATTGTGATAGATCAGTACGAAAGTCCCACTCCTTTCCATATGGAGCGACCACGTCTTGCCTGGGCGCCACTGCATACAGTGGCAAGCGGTAAGGTTATGCTGGCCCATTTAGATAGTAAATCAATTGATCAATACATTGCCGGTGGGTTGGATTCTTTTACCAAGAAGACTATTACAGACCCTAAAATATTGCGCAAGGAATTGGAAAAAGTCCGCCGCCAGGGATGGGCTGTTGGGATCGATGAAATCATCGTGGGCGGCAGCCATGCGGCGGCGCCGATTTATGGTTGGGATGAGCGTAACATTGCCGCATTGGCTTTCACTATGCCGACCATCCGCTTTTCTCAATCTATCCGCAAAAAAAATATTCCCCTTCTGATGGATGCCGCGGCCGAAATCAGCCGCAGGCTCAAGGATGCCTGATAAAACACAAGGGCACGCCCTGTTTTAGAAATGTCCGCTGAACCTCCCCCGGTTTGATTGATAAGAACTTACTTTTTCAGTCTCGAAGTTTACGAAGAACGATCTTAGCAATGATTAAAATTGATCTTTCAGGCGGAATATTGTACACAATCCGCCATGAAAAAGATCAATTCCGCAAGACACGATCTTTATAAAGGTATGGCTCTTATTGCCGATCCCATACATCAATACGCGCTTTTTACAGTGCCGGAAGATAATGCCCCTCAAGAAACTACGGAAAAAGACCTGCTGGATTCCCCCTGGATGCAGAGATTAAGAAGAATTTACCAACTGCAAAGTGCGCGCTGGGTTTATCCGGCGGCGGAACATTCCCGCTTTCAGCATTCTCTCGGCACAATGCACGTTGCCGGAGAATTCGCCAAAAGTATTTATTCGAGTTTGTCCGATGTTTGTAAGGATGTACCCTCCTGCAATTACGTGGAAGAACTACTGCGCCTTGCCGGTCTTTTACATGACGTGGGGCACGGTCCCTACGGTCATTTTTTTGACGATAATTTTTTGAGGGACTGGGGCTTAACGCATGAAATAATTGGGCAAAGAATTATCGTTGACAAGCTGGGAGCGGATATTTCCCGGATTAAACGAAGCCCTTCCGGGGTATTTGCGCACGGCGAAGCTTTGAATCCTCTTTATGTGGCTTATCTAATCAGAATACCAGAAGCCGGAGAAAATACCCGGCAGCCGCGCTGGTTGCAGCTTTTGCGCCAGTTGTTTTCCGGCATTTATACTGTGGATAACCTCGATTATGTTCAGCGCGATGCCTACATGACCGGCTTTTCGCTGGATATGGTGGATATTCCCCGTCTGCGCTACTATACTTTTTTTACCAAAGACGGCCTCACCTTGCATCAATCAGGCATCTCGGCTCTGGGGCGCTTTCTCAATGCCCGTTTGAATTTATACACCAATGTTTATTTTCACCGTACCACACGCGCCCTGGATTTGCACCTGCAGGAAATTTTTCACGATACCATGGAGATGTTTTTTCCATATAATCCGGTAAAAAATTTAGATGCTTATCTGCATTGTGATGAATGGTTCTTGTTCAACGAAGTGCAAAGCTGGCTTACACATGATGATCAAAAGAAAAGAAAACTGGCCGATGAATGGAGAAAACTGCATGCAAGAGAAGTGAAGTGGAAGATGTCTTTTTCCACGGAAATTTCCGTTGCTCAGATTCACCGCGGTATCGGTTTTTCACGGGCGAAGGATTATGAAGCAAAAATAAGAGAGCGTCTGCCCAAGAAACTAAAAGAAATTTCCTTTAAAGTGGATTTAGCCACGCAGGACCCTCGCCCACTCAATCCTATGGCCGAACGAGACAAATTAATCAATATTTTTAATCCGGTTACGGAAATGACATCGCCGGAACCGCTTTTGGAAATGTACCGTTTTATACCGGCGCGAGTCATGCACTTCCGAGTGTTTTCACTGAGTCACGACTACGACGAAGAACTATCCAAAGCCGCGGAAAATGTTCTGAATACTGTCGAGTCATCATCAATGCCGACTAATGTTTGATATGCTGGAAAATTCCGAAACCACAGATATAACCCTTTTTGTCCGTACTTCCGGAGAGGAAATAGCTCCCTGGAACCGCCAGCGCATTGTGGACGCCCTAGTGCGCGAAGCCGATATTGATTCTCAATTGGCGGCAGAAATATCTAAAGAAGTAGAAAAGCAGATTGTTTCTTCGGGGATTGGCTTGCTTACGACGGCGCTTATCCGCGAACTCGTTAATGCGCGGCTCATTGAAAGAGGTCTGGAGAAAGAACGGAGACTGCACGGCCGCTTAGGGTTTCCTCTTTATGACGTCCGGCAGTTGATTTTACACCAGAATAAAGAAAGCGCCAACACCCCTCATTCTCCCGAAGGCACGAACCTGATTTTTGCCGAAGGAATTAAAAAAGAATTTTCCCTTTATGATGTTTTTTCCACCGATATCGGGGATGCGCATGCTGCGGGCGACATTCACATTCACTCTCTGGGGTATGTCGACCGTCCTTACAACTGCTGTCAATCTTTGGAATATCTCAAAATTAACGGCTTGAATTTTCCTCAAGCAGTGAACTCGGCTAAGCCTGCAAAATATGCCGAGGTACTTTTGTTGCACATGGTGCGTTTTAGCGCCATCCTTCAGGGGCATTTCACCGGAACAATCGGCTGGGATGCGCTGAATATTTCTTTTGCGCCTTATCTGAGCGCTATGTCCGACAAAGAAGTAAGGCAGTTCGCGCAAATGCTTATTTATGAATTCTCCCAGCTATCCGCCACGCGCGGCGGGCAGGCTTTATATACCGATATGCACATCTACTACGAAATACCGCCGCATTGGGCGGATCTTCCCGCCATTGGGCCGGAAGGCAAACTTACCGGGAAAACTTATGGTGAATATGCCGGAGACGCTCAGCGCCTGGCTTTGGCCATATTGGAGGTATTTAAACAAGGCGATGCCACTGGAAAACCGTTCATTCTGCCCCGGCCGCTCTTGCATATAACCGAAGCTTTTTGGCAGACTAAAGGTGCCCAGTATTATCTTGAACAGGCCTGTGAAGTGGCCGGCCTCAAGGGCAATACCTGCTTTATTTTCGACAGGGATGAGAGTGCATTATCTTTTGTCTGCTGTAAAGCTGGTTATAAAGGTGATGACGATTACAAGGAAGAGATGAAAAAACCCTGGCTGATGCGCTGCGCCGCCATTCAAAGCGTGACTTTGAATTTACCGCGGCTCGCCTACAAAGCGGCCGGCGATGAAGAAAGACTATTTGCTCTGCTTACTGAATTTACGGCCACGGCGGCAAAGGCGCACATTCAGAAAAAAGATTTTCTGGAAAAACTTCTTTCTTACGCCGATAGAGGGCCTTTGGCCGTACTGGCCATGAACCATGATGGTTTCCCATTTTTAAGAATGTCCCGGTCTTACTATATTATCGGTCTTGTCGGATTAAATGAACTTGTGCAAATCCATATAGGGAGGCAATTGCATGAATCACCGGAAGCTCTGGAATTTGGCTTGAAAGTGGTAGACTACCTTAAGCGTGAGGCCGATCTCCTGAGTGAAAAGTTCGGAATAAGATTTGTATTGGAGCAGTCACCGGCGGAAACTACCGCTTACCGGTTTGCCCGTCTGGATTTGAAATACTTTTCTCCGGTGGCGGGACGCTATGTGAAAGGCGATATTGCCGAAGGCGCGATTTATTATACAAACTCAACGCACTTGAATGTTTCCGCAAATGTTCCGCCTCTGCAAAGAGTGATTCAGGAGGGTCTTTTTCATAAATATTTGAAAGGTGAGCATATCACGCATTTGCATTTAGGCGGCTCAAATCCGGGCAAGAAAGAATTAAGCAAATTCATTCGAGAAGTGTTTGACAATTCCGCCAGCCGCCAGATTGATTTTTCTCCCGAATTTACTTCTTGCGTTTCCTGCGGCAAAACGGCTTCCGGCTTGAATGAAACTTGTGTTTTCTGCGGCTCAACTGAGGTCGAAGGCATCGCGCGGCTGACCAAATATTTCAGCAAAATTTCCGGTTGGAACAAAGGCAAAATTGCCGAGCTTAAAAATAGAAAGGTGTGCAAGAACTTTAAGGTAGGCGGCTGACAGTTTGCACTTGACAGCCTGAAATAATTGGGCTAAACAACGTCACCTTTAATTAAAAAAGGAAGTTTAGGAGGATACTTTTGGCAACACATAAATCAGCAGAAAAACGCGATCGTCAGAGTAAAAAACACCGCGAACGCAATATTAACGTCAAGTCCGCGCTCAAGACTAAAGTTAAAGCAGTAATTATCGCTGTGGAAGGCAAAAAGAAAAAAGATTCCGCAAGCGCGCTCAAAGCCGTTATTCCCGCGCTGAATAAAGCGGCGGTTAAAGGCGTAATTCACAAGAAAAATGCTTCCCGTAAGATTTCCCGCCTGACTAAGAAAGTCAACGCCCTCAAATGACACTCGCTGACTATAGGAAGCGTAAGTGGAATTAATGAGACACAAACTTCAGAAACGAAGTGTACTGAAGCTTGCTGGTCGAATTAATGAAACTCCAATTCCAAAAGCGAGGCGCATTGGAATTGGTTAGTTGAATTATCCCTTATGCGAAGCATATTGGGATATCCCGTAGCCATGGCTATCGGGACAAATAATTCGACTCAAGATTACCAGCGCTGGTCGCTTTCATTTATTTCGGAAGAAATCAACGAATATCTGCGTGTATAGATTGGGGTTTTCCAGAGTTAAAGAGTGGCCTGCATCTTTAATTATCCGCAACTTGCAGTTGGGTAAGAGCTTTACCGTTTCATCCGTGTCTTGGCGCGGAATAACCGTATCTTCTTCGCCCCATAAAACCAAAGTTGGCTGTTTGATGCGGTAAGTTTCTTTGGCTAACATGCCGCTGATACGCTCGTTGCGCAGGTGATACAGAGTACCGGTTCCGGCGCCGTCGCTCAAAGTTCTTGCTTTGTCCACAATTAAATTAAAGAGTTCTTTTTGCTCGGCAGAAGTTTCCGGCTTGAATTGAGCTTTTACGCCCGGGCTGAGGGATTCTTTAATAAAGAGGGTCGGCGCGGCAAACGCGAGAAATTTGAAAGTGAAATTTCTACTTTCTTTTATGGCCTGAAAAGCAAGGAGATGATTTTCAGGGACCAGTAACCCCGTGGGGCTTATCGGATCAAGGGCTAATACTTTATCAAACATACCCGGTTCGGCAAGAAGCATGTAAGTACCTATAATGCCGCCGGTGGAATGATTAGCCAGGCCGCATTTGCTGATGCCCAACGCCTTAATGGCGGCAATCATATCTTCCGCGTGCTGCCGCAGTGAGTAGTTTGCAAAATCCTTGGAGGGAGTTGGCTTTTCGGATTCTCCACAGCCGCGCCAGTCAATGGCAAATACATGAATATCTTTGGGCAGGCGCGGCCAGATTAAATCCATCCACTGAACACAGCCCAAATATCCATGAATGAAAACGACAATATTATTTCCGGTGCCGTGTTCGACATAATTGAGTTTGACATTTCCCGCCTGGACAAATGGCATAGTTATTCTTCCTGTTTGAAATGTATAGGTTCACTATGACATTTTTCAGATATTGTCAATCCCGCGTCTTGGTATTCCCCGGCACCCGCCGTGGAGGAATACATCGTAGCCCGCAATTCGCATTTGCGCTCGGACATTCGTTCACGCAAAGTGCAGGCGGGAGGTCGCCTGTTATGGGGGAGCCCCCGGCTCCTGCCGGAGGTAGCTCCACTATTGGCGGCATACTTTTTCAATTTGCTTTGTGGCGAAGAATAATTTACAAATACATTTAAGAATATTCATGTTGGTAGTTTAATGAAACGATTTAATTTAAATGGCCTTAACCGGCGGTTGGAAGGAAAAGATTTGTCCTTCGGCGATTTGGTCATAGAAATCGGTCGTAGATTTCTCCATGCTCCTTACAAAACTGGCACTCTGGAAGCCGGGGGCAAAAAGAAGTTAGTTGTCAACTTCACTCAATTTGATTGTTTTACTTTTTTGGAGACCGTCCTGGCGCTGGCCAAATGCGCCGTTCAGGGGAGAATTACAGTAAGGGAATTCCGGAGAGTGTTACAATTTATTCGTTATCGCTCCGGCATTATTACCGATTATTCTTCACGTCTGCATTATTTCACTGATTGGTTGTGGAACAGCAGGCAAAAGAAAGTTGTCCAAGATACTTCGATACTCTTGGGTGGTGAACCGAGGCGCAAAAAGATAAATTATATGACGGCTCACCGCGCGTCTTATCCAGGATTAAAAAGCGAAAATGAATTTCAAAAAATGCTGATTGTCGAAAAAAATCTTTCCCGCAAAACTTTTTGTGTAATTAAAAAGAATAAGGTAACCTTGCAAGAAGGAAAAATTAAAACGGGCGATATTGTTGCTTTTGTAACCGAGCAGGAAGGCTTGGATGTAGCGCATGTCGGCTTTGCCTACTGGCAGGGAAAAAATTTACATCTTTTACACGCCTCCAGTAAAGAAGGCGGTGTGGTCATATCGAAAAAAACTTTTGTCACTTATCTGAAACAAAACAAAAAGTTTACCGGCATTATTGTCGCGCGTCCTTTGTAGCAGTGTTTCGACTTTCATCAGGGCTTTTCAAAATGATGATAATCCTTCGGCTGATCAAAATTTCCACCCCAATGCCAGCCGCGTTTGATAAATTCCTGCACGACAGGATTTGCTATAGTAAAAGCTCCTTTCTTTTGAGGGTTATAAACTGTACCTTCGGGAGCAATAAGGCCGTTGGGATAAATAACGGGATTTTGTGCCGGATTGATATCTAGGGCACGACCGAAAGAATGGAGCGATAATTTTGTTGTGCCTTCGATTACGCGAAAATTAAAGCTGGAGGTGTTATTGGCGGCCATGGATTCATGATCCTGCCAGCCGTAGGCTACAATGGGAATAGCAGAGCCTACGGGAAATTTTAAATTTTCAATTAGAGAAAAAATTTTGCCGACATCGTCTTCCAGAGAACAATCTATGATAATTTGTCCCTGATGCTTCATGCCATCAAAAGAGAAATAGCAGACATCCACCATCGATAAGCGATCAACTATTTCCAGGGGCGCGTTTGTTCCGGCAATCGCATCGGAAAAACTAAAATCGCTATCCATAATGACGGCTGTTTCATCACTCATAATTCTTCCACAATTTTATGTAATTTATCCTGATTAAGTGAAACTTCCCGGTAAATATCGCGAATGGCCGTAGCGTCCAAACGATGAAAATCGACTTCCATAGGGGTGATGATAACTCCGGCCATATCTATCGCGCCTAAGGAGACAAAAATTCTTTTTTCGCCTTCGAGAAAGAATGCATCCGGACGGTGTTTTTGCCGCAGAAATATTATCAGCCGCCAGGTGTTGTCTTCATAGGTGCAAAGAACGTTGAACATTGGTTCACTTCCTGAGGAAGTTATTTTTTGTGTTATTTTGATTAAACGATTGAATTGTTCCTGCAAAGATTTCCTGCTTTTTCCGCTCATAATAACTACGGCACGGTCGAGTTTTTCTCCGGTATAAAAATTTACGCCAGATATTTCTTTTATCGGAGATTGAGTCTTGGATGTTTCCATAAAAGGCAGTGCGTTTTTGGGAATTGCTTGCAGGTGCAAATGATCGGGAGCCGATGCTCCGCAGGCCGGTCCGTTATAAAACACTGTAAAGCCAGGAGCTAGGTCATAGGCCAAGTTCGTGAGCATAATCAATGATGCGGCGATTGTTTGAGGTTGATGACGCAGATGAGCAATAGTAAAATGCTTATCGAAAATAGACGCCGGATTGCAAAGGATGAGGTAATCTTTTCGGTATAATATTCCCTGCTGCTGAGCGGGAAGATTATCGGTACACAAAAAGCAGGGTCTGTTTTTGATTGATTCCCGGTCAACTGCCGCGCCGCTGCTGACGGCACGTTGAGGATTGAATTGCAGATCAACTTTATAACTGTTGCAAGAAATTGAGCGAGTGCTGATATTTGCCAAATTTTGATAAGAGTGAGCAAGCCCGGGCCAGCTTTTCTTTTGTTCCTCTAAAAAATTCAGGCACAGGCCGGTCAAGGACTTTTGTTTTCCTCCAGGATATGTGGCAAAAATTCTATCTGCCAACTCCTTTTTCTTTTTGTTTAGCAACTGCCTTGCTTTTATTTCCATTGTGCGCAGCGCGTCTTTATAAAAATCATTGCGGTTTTGTTTTTCGATAGAGGGATGGGCATCGGTGTTTTCCCGCCAGCGGCGGCAAAGATAAATGCTCTTATAAAGTCGTCCGATTTGGTATTCGCGCGATACGCGTAGGGCGACGGCGTAATCTTCACCATAGCTGACATTGGGAAAGCCGATTTCACGGATTATGGAGGTAGCGAAAGCGCGGGGAGCACCCAAGCCATTGACACGCAGAAGGTTATTGTGGCCGTTATTTTTTGTCCACTCTTTATGGTCGATAAGCCCCGGCGGGATTCTTTTCAAGTGTTGATTGACTATAGTATAAGCACCAACCACCAGCGCGTAATTGTTCTTGCGCAAGACATCAACCGTCTTTTGCAGTGTTTGCGGCGAGCTGTAAAGGTCATCGGAATCAAGCTGGATTGCGTAGCGGCCGCAGTGTGCTGAATAAAGAGCTTCATTCCAGCAGCCGCCAATGCCCAGATCATGACGTTCAGGGATAATATGTTTTATTTTTTCCTGCTTTTTTGCCAGCTTTTTAATGATACCGGTAGTGCCGTCCGTGGAATGATTGTCCACAACAATGATATTAAAATCGAAATTTGTTTTTTGCTCAAGCGCGCTTTGAATTGCTTCTCTGATGGTTCTTTTGCGGTTAAGCACGGGGATGATAATGCTTGCTTCCACGGGAAAGAAATCATTTGTTCGCGGAGCCTTTTGAGTGCGTGCCTCTAAATAAGCGCCGGTCAGTTTTAGATAATTCGTGGCTGCTTTTTCCATGTTTTTTTGGTGAATGATATTTTTATCCGTGGCATAAGCGAAACGGTTTTCCACTCTATCGCTTTTATCCTTCAGTGGTTTTACATTTTTGTCGATAACCGTATAAAGAAATTCGGAAACATGAAAGATGGGATAATCAATGGAAACCTTCAGGCGCAAATCGTATAGCGCGATATTGGCATCGGCCGGTAGAGAGCCGTATTTTTGCAAAGCGGCTTTAATAGCCGCACCGGAAAAAAGAAAAAGATGACCGAAATTAAAATCGTCGCGGATACCACCCTGTTGATAATCTATAAGCGGATGAGGTGTGAGTTTATTTCCCTTTTTCTCAATAAAGTCTGAATAAATAATGCCGGCACGTTTCTTTTCGGCGGCAGTGAGCAAGCGGTTTATTGAATTTGCGGTTAATTTGATTTCCTTTTGGGAATCAACCACAAATAAAAAGCGTGAAGATAATTTTTTCAAGAATGGAGAAAGATGGCGGATTTTTTTTGCCACAGGATGTTGCGCAGGCCAAACGCCAATTGTTTCCTCCACGTTATTTACGGCCAAGAAAAAAAAGCGGCCACATTTTACAGTTGGATGCATAATGATACTTGAGCTGAATTTTGCTAAAATCCCGCCATCATCAAATTAAAAGCTTTTTCCGCCAGATCATTGGAAAGTTTAATGAAAGCGTTTTTTCTGTCCACGGGAAGCAAATTAATATCATTTTCCAAAGTGTAGTCGACCGTGCCGGTTATGCTTTTCGAACTCCAGATAGTTTTACCACTTTCTTTTTCCTGGAAAGTCAATTCTAAAGCCATTTTTACCCGCTCTTGCGTCACCAGAGTATTACTGCCATAAGCAAGGGGAGCTGTGTTGATATTAAGAACAGTTCCCTTAATCGTGGCATCCGCTGATTCTATGCTATCCACAACTTTCAAACGGCTGAATTGAATAAACTGATTGATGAAGGCTGTCCGGACGTAATTTTCAATTTCCGCCTGCGCTGTTTTATTGCCGAACGATTCAACATAAACTTTTTGGATGCGCTTGTCGATGTAGTTTCCTTGCGGAGCGAAAGAATAGCCGCAGTTGAGCAAATGAGAAACAAAAAGACAAATTAATCCGATTTTAATCACGGATATGAATCCTGGAGCAAGCCCCATGCCCGAATTCTGTCCTAAAAGGCATGGTATCATATCCTCCGCTTGCGGCGGGATTGTTCGACTGACAAATTTCAATGCACTTCGTTTTTAAATTTGAGTTTCACAATAAATAGAAGCCAGTTTTGCTTTTTCATGATAATACCCTTTTTTAATGAGACTCAAAGTAGTTCATGCCCGCTAATGGGCTATGACGATATTGACCAGTTTATTGGGTACATAAATAACTTTCAAGACCTTTGCTTCTTTAATCATGGCCTTGATTTTTTCATCCATGAGCGCCGCGGCCTTAATTTTTTCCGCGTCTTCATCGACAGGCACGGTCATCCGGCTGCGCAGTTTTCCGTTAATCTGAATGACAACCGTTATTTCTTCTTCGCTCGCAATTGCCTTATCATATTCCGGCCAGGAAACCTCGGAAACCTCTGTTTTATAGCCGAGCTTTTGCCAGAGCTCTTCGGCAATGTGCGGCACAATCGGGGTCAGCAAGATAACGGCTGTTTCCAGCGCCTCCCGGACAGTAGCCAGGGCAATTTTGTCGTCTTTGCCGGGACGTTTCAGCAAATAGACGGCGTTAACCAATTCCATAACGGCGCTGATAGCCGTATTGAAATGGAAACGGTCTTCAATGTCAATGGTTACTTTACGGATTGTTTGGTGGGTCTTGCGCCGCAGATTCTTCAATTCGCCCTCTAAATCATGGCTGCCGGAAAGCGGCTTTACTTTCTTGATGTCGTCTAAATATTCCGCAAATATGTGCCACAGGCGGTTCAAGAAACGGAATGACCCTTCCACTCCCTGATCGCTCCATTCCAGATCCTTTTCCGGAGGAGCCGCAAAAAGACAAAAAATGCGGGCGGTATCAGCGCCATAAGTTTCGATAAGATAATCCGGATCGATAACGTTCTTCAGCGATTTGGACATTTTTTCCGTTTTGCCGATAATTACTTCTTTTTGGCAGATGTGGCATTTTCCCTCCGCTGCCTGTTCGGGAAAAAGGTATCCATGCTCCGGGCACTTGGTTGTTTCTTTGCAAACCATTCCCTGCGTCAGTAAATTGGTGAACGGTTCATCCACACCGATAACGCAAAAATCGCGCAGCATCTTGGTATAGAAACGGGCATAGAGCAAATGCATGATAGCGTGTTCAACGCCGCCGATGTACTGATCAACCGGCATCCAGTAATCCAGTTTTTTGCGGTCCAGGCCGGGTTTTTTATCGGTATCCGGGCAGCAAAAACGGTCGAAGTACCAGGAAGATTCCACAAAGGTATCCATCGTGTCTGTTTCTCTCTCGGCTGCGCCGCCGCATTGCGGGCAAGTTGTCTGAACAAATTCTTTTAAGGCCGCAAGCGGTGAGCCGCCCGCGGGACTGAATTTTACATTTTCCGGCAGCACAACGGGCAGGTCTTTTTCTGGTACCGGAACGATGCCGCATTTTTTACAGTTAATCATGGGAATGGGCGCGCCCCAGTAGCGCTGACGCGAAATTCCCCAATCGCGCAGGCGGTATTGGATCATTCGTTTACCGCGGCCGATCGACTCTAAATGATCGGCAATGGATTCTAAAGCTTTAAGATTTTCCAGGCCGTCAAATTTACCGGAATTGACTAAAATTCCTTCCTCCGTGTAAGCTTCGGTCATTTTTTCAGCGTCGAGTTTCTTGCCCTTCGGCTTAATAACGACAATCAAGGGCAGATTGAATTTCTTCGCGAATTCAAAGTCCCGCTGATCGTGAGTGGGAACAGCCATAACACAGCCGGTGCCGTAATCGGCTAAAACAAAGTTGGTAGCGTAAATCGGCATCTGTTTTCCGGTTAATGGATTTTCGCAATAAGCCTCGAGAAAAATTCCTTCCTTTTCATAATACTCGGAAGTCCTCATCAGCCGATCTTGTTTTTTTACCTTTTCCACAAATTGTTGGACGTCTTTTTCGATGGCTTTGCCCTTGGATAATTCCGTAACCAGCGGCAGTTCCGCGGCAATGAGCATGAAGGTTGCACCAAAAAGAGTGTCCTGGCGCGTAGTGAATATTTTGATAGCTTTATTGGAACCGGTAAGCGGAAAATCCACTTCACAGCCGTAACTCTTCCCTATCCAGTTTTTCTGCATGGTGAGAACTTTTTCCGGCCAGCCGGGGAGCTTGTCGCAGTAATCAAGCAATTCCTCGATGTAGGCGGTGATCTGGAAAAACCATTGATCCAATGTTTTTTCATTCACTTCCGTCCCGCAGCGCCAGCATAAGCCGCTTTCGACCTGCTCGTTAGCCAGAACTGTTTCGCATTTGCCGCAGTAATTGACGGTGGAACGTTTTTTGTAAGCCAGTCCTTTTTCGTACATCCAGAGAAAAAATAACTGTTCCCAGCGGTAATATTGCGGCTCGCAAGTTGATATTTCCCTGTCCCAATCATAGCTGAAGCCCATTCTCTTGAGCTGCATCTTCATGTGGGCGATATTGTCGTTGGTCCACTTGGAAGGATGAATTTTATGTTCGATTGCGGCATTTTCCGCGGGCAGGCCGAAGGCATCCCAACCCATCGGATGTAAAACATTATAACCTTTCATGCGTTTATAGCGGGCAACGACATCACCGATGGTATAATTGCGTACATGCCCTATATGGATTTTGCCGGAAGGATAAGGAAACATCTCCAGGAGATAATATTTTTTCTTCCGCGCATCTTCCGTGACTTTATAAGTTTTTTCTTTATCCCACTTCTTTTGCCATTTTTCTTCAATTTGACGGGGATCGTACTTGATGTCCATGTTCTGCTCCAGAATGAATAATCGATGATTCGCTTAACATATCGGCAGCATGAGTGCAATGCCTTTATCTGATACCAATACTAAATCAAAGCGCTATTTTTGTTGGCGTCGTTGTCGGCTTCCTCAGCGTATTATTAAATACGCCTCGTCGCCTCTGCCTAGCCGCCTCAATATCATCTTTGATTTAAAAATGGTATAAAAGACAATTTTTAAAATTGAAAATAGTTTCTTTGGAATGCTGAAAAAGTATGTGACTGCGGAAGCGCGGCTGGTGTAGAGGAGCCAAGTATGCGGTGGCCGAACGTCTGAGATGAGCGGCGGCGGTTACTACCAGCCATCCCATTATTAGGCCGCCGACAGCTCTATCCAATGGTTAGACTTCCATCATTGCGCGAGGGGACGTCACATTTACGCCAGCTATAGGTTTTGGCATGCTTAAGTATGCCTGATAATTCCTCGACGACTTCAAAATATAGCTTCGCCCTTCAACCACAAAGCCATCCAAATTATGCTTTACGACATATGATGAAAGATCATCTATCATATTTATAAATCCTCTACCCTTGAAGTTCAGCGAGGTATTGCACAAGACGCCGTAACCAGTACGCGCCTTGAATGCGATGAGCAATTTGTACAAACTTTGGTTGGTCGCAGATGACACCGTCTGAATGCGGGCAGTCTTATTCACGTGAGTAACAGCTGCCAGCACATCCGTTCTTGCTATATACGTATATAGCATATGCGGACTCGCGTGGTCGCAACTAAACCATCGCGCAGCATCTTCTTCCAAGCAAACAGGAGCAATCGGACGGAATTGCTCGCGCTGCTTGATCTCATTCAACCGTGTTCTGGTACTTTCTAGGAATGGTGCGGCAAGAATTGAACGGTTGCCCAAAGCACGTGGACCCATTTCATATTTGCCGCTCACCCATCCCAAAATGAGGTCATTAGCCAACATGTCGGCAATCATTTCATCATCAGCCTCGTAGAGATCATACCGCGCCATATCGAAAGACCCGGTTGTGACGAATCCAAGGCCTGAATAGACGTTCCAATCGATTTTTGGGTTCCCAGTATAGTGGAACTGGGCATCGATCGCCGTCCCGATCGCAGAACCTGAATCGTTTGCAACAGGCGGTACGAAGACTTCGGAAAAAAGGCCCGACTCCTTCCACTTGGTATTCCAGTCACAATTCAGGCCACTTCCACCTGCGATGATTAGCGGCATCCTTTTCTTCATGTTCGCTTTCGCGAATTGATAAAAGATATTAAAGATCTTGTCGCTAAAAATACCTGCGAAGTTGCGAAATTCTGGATCATCCACCCCCACGTTGTAGTATCGCGAATACTCAAGATCTTTGTACAAACTCAGTTGGACATGTGGAGAGCCCAATAGAAAGTCCATCAGCTTTTTCTCTTCTGCTGAAGGCGTGCTGCGATTTGAAAATGAAGCCAAGGCCATGAGCTTCCCTGCGTCTGAGAAGCGAGAAAAGGGCGCATTCTTCGGAAAGGTTGGGTCGGCCAAGCCATAGATCGAGGTATAGCGATTCCCCGGCTCATTCAGGACATCGGCAAGCAGCATTATGTTCAGCTCAGAATCAATCTCGTAGAAAGCACCGATCGCGCCTTCCCATACCAACGCATAGCATGGAGTGCCTTTCGGTAGATTTGACATGCCGAAAGCGCAAAGTAAGTGCGACCGCTCGTGAGAAGACGAGAAATAGTGGACTGGCCTTCCCAATAGGCGCCGTTTGTCTACGATGACGTCGCTCTTCATCACGCCACGGTACCCGACATGAGCATGCGACCCGAGTAACTGCTCTTCGCGTGGCCACCAACCGCCGGTACAAATAACGTCGGGCATTTCGTCAAGTTCGCCAAGAACGTTGAACACGTCATGACTGGATATAGGCGAGTATCGGTAGTTCGAGTTCTTCTCTGCCTCAATAGAAAACATCAAATGAGCATCCTTCAGGTAGGAGATCGCACCGTCATGGCCGGGGTTATAGGAGAGAATATTCATAATGTTAGCGACCTCCGGTGTCGATTCGCTTCCAGCGCAATCGATCTAATAAAAGTGGTTGTTGGGAATAGTCGGCTATTCAGCCGACCAGCAAGTTCTTTGGAGCGAGATGGCCAAGCGTTTACATGGAGGGCCATTGGAAGGTGGGGAATAGGCGTGTGTTCCCACTCAAAGCGCCTATGAACTAGACGATCGTCAACGGACCATCGAATCTCGCACGGTCCCCATTCTATTGCGAACCGATGGTAGGATTCTGATGCGTCAAAATCAAGATCGATATAGCTTGCTGCACCTCTATATCCATAGTCAAACTTCGCGCCCTCACCACCAGGATTGTAAAAGACATTCACCAAGAGACGATCCGTTCGATTTCCCGCAATCTCGATATCAATTTCCTGCCTCGGTGAATTGCGATGGAGAAAAAACCCGGTAACCACACCGGGTACGTTCGACGCCTTAATGATTGCCTCAAATCTTCCGAATAGGTATCGGTCGCGACTGGTTAACGATGCAGCGCTATATTCTCGAACACCTAAGGATTCCCTTCTGATATTGAGCGCAGTCCCGAGTCCAGAACGGAACTCGATGTTTGAGGGACGAAACAATGCCAAGTTGTCCGTGAAGGTATCGTCTCGCAGAAGCCAACGTCTCGTGTCGAGATAATTTAAACAGTCGCTGACTCTAACAGGAGTTGCAGCTATCGATGATCCCCCTTCCATCGGGACGGAATGAATGCCTTGCCACCACTGACGTGGATCAACAATCCATGGCGACTTATCACGTTTAGGAGTCTTGCAGCTCAGGACTGCGTCCGCTTCAATGGTTCCGCAGAGGAGCTGTCTTTGTCCAAGGTCGGCTAACTCAGGGAAGGAACAAGATGGCGGTGCACATCTGAGGTGTTCGCAAACAACCTGCCATTTATTGTATGCCTCTAAATGAAGAACGGCAATATCGGCACCATTAAGATCATCTAGAATTTTTAAATCGTTGTCATTTGCAATTCCAGTCTTGCTAGTGGTGATAATGAATTTAGCCTGAGGATAACTCTCTCTGAGAGCTCGGGCTTCTCCCGCCAAAGACCCGATGTTCACATATGCGTCAAAAACTCGATCACCTCTTCCTGCAAGGAGCATCTCAAGTTCAGGACCTGGGAGAGCTTGGAGATCACTGCAGCATCTGTATCCGAGCATAGACAGGGCCATTGCAAGTGATGAAAGGCCAGAAGCTCCAGGCCCAAATGCAAACACAGGCCGCTCACTTGGGCGAACGTGAAACAAGGATGCACCCTCACTGGTGATAGCGCCAATTTTCGTGAGCGCGGGAAGTATTGAATATGAGTTAGTGGAGCTAACATCGCGTCGCTGGCTGATGATAGACCGTCTTGTCGCGCGTACGTCCAGAACCCCGAACTGGTGATTAATCCATAGATCCACGGGTCCTCGACAAGGAAGGAGTCGAAGGAGCTTTTCAGCGCCTTCGCGCGAAATAACGTATCCGGACAAGTGCCAGAGCCCACGTACTGGGCGGAACACATTGCTTGAAAGGAAGGTCTTCGGGGTGCCGTGCTTCACTTCCAGATAGGACACGTAGAGGATGTCGAAATTGCTTTTCCTGTTGCCTTCGGCCTCGATCTCGGCCCACGCTTGGTCCAGATGTGGGGCAAACCCGGATCGAAACCACACGTCGTCCTCAAGGACGAGTACGTACTCATGATTACTCGCCGCGACCTGTCGCCAGACGTTGATGTGTGAGCGAGCGACCGCAATCTCAGGTCGACTCATTTGGATCGGAGAATTGAGTTCTAGCCGGGTGGGTAGAGCTAGCGGTTGGGGCTCTACGAAGAGCTGATCTCCGAGTGTATAAATTGGATCGATGTCGGCATCTTTGAGCGGTTCCTGCATGAAGTTCTTAGCATCGACGGCGGCAGACCGCTCAGTAAGATTCCAAAGTTCAACTCCAGACCAATCCAACACGTGTCTTAGCTCCTGTTCCATCTCGGCCCAACGAGCTGGTTGGCGATTCAGATTGATGACGTAAATGCGCTCAATCCTCGGACGCTCTTTTGTATTCAAGAGCCCAAATGCTTGAGATCTTTTCTTCGGTAGCAACCTCCGACATTTCATCGCAATGCGAAACAAGAACTTCGAAGGTGCGTTCCAGGGAGAGGTGAGATTCATTCATCCCCCTCCACATGTTCCTGGCATATCATTCTTGATAACCTCGGCAGTTCGAAAGTCTCCAGTTCCTTGGGCCGTTCCTATAGCTGAGATCCCATCTGTTTTTGGCAATGTTTTCCCAATCGCACAGCACAAGAAGGGTCTGTTCGATCTCGCCGCTCTCAGTCACAGCGTCAAATATCGATTTGGTAAGATTCCCGGGGCCAGTCGTCGATTGGATTTCTGGCAAGCCGTTTGTCATATCCTTCTCAAGGGATAGGGTTGCGTGAGTGAGTGCGAGCTCTATCAGGGGATGCCCGCCGCCAGCAATTAGCGGATTGTTGTTAAAGTAAAAAATCCAGCTCGCGGCGTTTGCTCCTGGCTTAGTAAAAAGCGATGGTGGCACCATCATATTCGTCGCCATGTCATAGCAAAGAGGTTGAATTTTTAACCGACCATCGCCGAAGAGGTGTTGGATTTGAGAACCATTGTAAACATCGTCAGCGTCTATGTAGCAACCACCCTCCACGAGGATATAACAGAGTCGAAAGTAGTCTGACTGCATTGCCGGATGATAGCACTTGTCGTAGGCCCGTTTGTGTCGTGGGCCCAGTTTTCGACTAATAAATTCTCTTGCTTGGTGCTTGTCGAAAAGGAGTCTCTCAACGCCCTGCTCCTCTGTCTTCCTCCATGTATCGATGCACTCGCGCACATCTCTAGGCAGTCGATCCAGATCGTCCCAAAACTGCACAATCCTCTTTGGAAGCTTCCTGACGAAAGCGGAGGATGCGACAGCGGAGCCGTTGGAATGCTGCACAAGCCCCTGAACGAAACTTGAGCGCGCGCGGTGACTTTCTTCTGTCGGATTACCTGCATTCATGAGAATTGCCCGTCAGTACGATTGGCACATCGGGCCGGAAATAGAAGACCCCTGGTACATAGAATCCATTTATCTTTAGCATTCAGCGGCCTTTGTTCATGGTGTGTAAGTCTAACAATGTTTATACAGTCTGTATAAATCTGTAAACACAGACAGTTGCTTTCTGTATAAATAGTTTTCCTATATTTAAAATATTACCAATATTATTAAATAAAATCAATCTTTTAAAGCCTAATTTATGCTTTTTCGTTTCCGATTTGTACTGACCGTGTAAATCGGAAAAAGGGGATTTACATTTGCCGGTGAGCCGGAGTGCTCTCGCATTGTTGCGACAGTCCGTGCAGAAGAGGTAAGTTCTTAGTGTTGGATGTGGAGAGAATTAGATTCCTTATGCCGTTGTAAATATGTTTCAGAAAATCCGGCTTTTGCTTCTTTAACCCCAAAAAGCCGTAAGCGCCTAAGGCCTGCATCAATCTCTGTGCCGAAGCTTCCCAGAAATAAATCGCAAAATCATTCTTGCCGTAATCTGGGTTCATCAGCTCATAATAAAAGTTAATCAATTCGTTTCTTTCTTCAGTAGTAAAGGAAACATAAGGGTCGCAGATAAGCGATCCCAGATCGTAAAAGAAGCAGCCTTTGCGCATGCCTTGATAATCTATTAATACCGCGCTCTCGTTTTTAATCATAATATTCTGCGATTGAAAATCGCGATGAATAAGACAAGGTTTTATTTTTTGCAGGCGCGTGACAAGTGCTGCCAGTTCAGCATTTAATTCCTTACGCGAAGACGGAGGAAGATTTATGCCGCAGACTGCCTGGACAAAATTTTCCAGAAAATAATCGTGTTCCCATTGGTAAAGTTTTGGGCTGTATTCCGGCGATAGTTTTAAATCCGCCGGGATTTTTTTAAGCTCAAAGGAGTGCAGATGCCGGATTTGTGTGAGCACCTGATAATAGTAATCGCGCCTTTTATCCCAGGGAAGAGTCCTTTGCGACCATAAATCAATATCGCCCAAATCTTCCATGAGGATAAAATGTCTCTTTATATCTTGCGCAATAACTTGCGGTACGGAAATTTCCAGACCTGCCAGAAAGTTGTTGATGCCTGCCCAGTAAGTATTTTCTTCCACATCCGTACCATAGTGCATGAAAATAAAGCTCGACTTATCCTGCAGGCGAATACGGGAAAAACTACGGTCGGAGCCACCTTTTTTAATAGGAAGAATTTCAAAGGTGGTTCGCAAATCTAAATTATCTATTAAGAATTTTTTTATTTCCTTTTCGGCAAATTCCATAATTGAGGATTATCCTGAAAATATTTTTTTAATTTTTCATATTCAACAACAGTACCCATATCATGCCAATAGCCGCTATCAATGATAACGCCGCCAACAGAACGCGGATTTTCTTTAATTATTTCGATGAGTGGCAAAACAATTGATTCTATTTTCCCAGCCTCCAGCCGTCGCAAAAATGTTTTTTCCAGAATATAAATTCCGGCAAAAAGACAATTCTGAATTCCGTGATTTTTCAAAATATTCCGCATATCGCAAATAAAGCCATTCTGATCAATGTTGACATTGAGCAGTGGTCCGTTGCTGCGCAGCGCCAGCGTAACTTCCGCTTGCAGGGCAAAGTGCCGGTCAATAAGCGGCGCGATAGGCATATTAGTGATAACGTCTCCGTTATAAACGATGATTCGTTCTTCACTCGCAACAAGATCTTCAATATTTTTAATGCCGCCCGCCGTATCCAGCAAGATCGACTCATGACGGAAAGTGATAGGGATGCCTTGCCAACTTCCTTCCGGGAAAACCTCTTTATATTTTTCCGCACAGTGATGCGTATTAACGATAAATTTTTGCACACCGATAGCACACAGATGTTCCATGGCATACGTAATAATTGGTCTTCCGCCAATTTCTAAAAGCGGCTTGGGCAAATTTTCAGTCAGCGGCCTCAGCCTCGTGCCCAACCCCGCCCCCAAAATAAAAGCGGTATCAATTTGTTTTAATGGCATACTTGCCTTTACAATTATTACTTTTACATAAATATATAAACGGCACCTAAAGTGAAAGAACTTTTTCCAGTTTGCTTAGCGCCGCTTTGAGTTTCACTTTATCCATGCGGGAAATATTCAGAAGCTTCCACTGCACGGCAGGCAGCAGATCAACCCCTCTCAGTTCGATCAAATCCCACTTAGGCTCGCCTCTCTTTACAGAAATAATGAACTGTTTCTCTTTATCCGTCAGGCCTTGATGTATTTCCCGCACGAGTTTATCCCTGGCCTCTTCCAGCTCTTGCAGGGAAACCTTCGAAAAAGGCATACCATCAAATTCATTTTCGAAAACTTTTCTTATATCCTGATAATGCGGATTCAATAATTCCGCCATGGGCCTGCTGTGGCTTACAAGATACACCACAAAAGATTTCCTGATATCGTCCGTTAAACCTTCGTTATCCAGAAGCCACTTCATATCAAAAAGATCACGTGGATGCTGGCGATCAAGAGCGGCGCAGATTTTCCCTCCATAGATATCGGCGATGACTAGCACCCTTGCCTCAACCGTCATCTCAAACATCTCTTGAACACGCGGCGTCCCAGTCATGATAACCGGTTCATAAATCGTACCTCTCAAAACCGCATTAGGTTCGATCTTTACGTTACAACCATCAGCCCGGACGGATAAACCTTCTAGATTATTGCCGCTGGTCTTGGGTATGACAACTACGTTAGGAATCAGCCGCTCAATATCGTGGCCAATAGTATTAAGAGTCTTAT
The DNA here is from genome assembly GCA_963730275.1 of uncultured delta proteobacterium. Lineage (GTDB taxonomy): Bacteria > Desulfobacterota > Syntrophia > Syntrophales > Smithellaceae > UBA4810. Next base: position 43,858 of record CAVSRI010000023.1, read on the forward strand.
CAATGGCCGCAAGCGCGGTTTCTCTTTCATCAACCGGAGTATAGGTCAAATCTATGTCCACAGACAACCGTGGCAAATCCCTAATGAAAAAATTAATTGCCGTACCGCCTTTGAGGGCGAATATAGGATGACGCTCAATGATCGGCAAAATTCTGAGCAGAAGTCTGGCCTGACGATAATATATAGGATCTTTCATTTCACGCATCTCCACCACGTGGAACGGTTATCCGATATTTCGGATCGAGACGGCCGCCTTTAATAATGGTGCGATCCCCCTTACCCAGATTAACTTTTGTCAGATCGAGTTTTGCCGCAAAAGACAAATCAGCCGTTTGTACCATGTACAAAAACAATCTTTTTACTTTTACAGATGTGCAGGCTTCCAATAATTTTTGAACAAGATCAGGACGAAGCGTGAGTAACGATTCCATGATCCGCAAAGCCTCATCAAAACCCTGTTTTGCCGGAACATGATAGAGCATTTCCATCGCTGCCCGCTCCGGCGATGATATGCAGATGGTAAATGCCCCTACCAGGAAATCCACATAACTGTTTTGTAGGTCATTCGGGAAAAGACTGGTCATCTTATAGGTAACATTCACATCCCAGTTATATTTTTCAAACCAGCGGGGCAGTTTTTGCCCGGAAGAGCCAAAGAGAAAAACGTCGCGTCTTGCTGCGGCTGCATAGTGGCTGTAACCTTGAAGTTCCAGTGCCGTTCTCGCTCCGCAATGAACAGGGAGCTTTAGTTGATTCTGCATCGCCGACAGAGCCCCTTGCCAATCGACTCTATCGCTATAGAGCGTATAAGCTCCATCGCCTATAGACTTCAGCCAATTACTTTTCTTGTATTTGACAAGCAGTTGTCTATCAACTCCTTGGCTACTTAGGTAACTTGCGGTTAAAGCCAGTCCCTTAGGGAAATTCATCAATTTCTGTAATTTTATTCCTTTTATTATACTCATGGTATACATTATAGATTAATTTTACAGGAAAGTCAATAATTTCTGTAGGAAAATGCTATAATGTATACTGTGAGTATACATTATAGCATAATTTTACAGTAAAATGGCCGTCAATGGATATTCTGATGATATTTCTTAAGCTTTATCGCTGCCATATCTGGGTATTCGACTGACTAGTGCCTTGGTTCTTTCTTGTAATTTTTCCCATACTTCGGATCAATTTTTACCAGCGCCGCCACAATAAATCCGGGAATCGTAGTTGCAATGATCCACAAAAAGAAATTTTTATAACCCAGCATTTCCTGAATCCAGCCGCTGGCCATAGCCGGAAGCATCATGCCCAGAGCCATTATACCGGTGCCGATGGCATAAAAGACGGTTTTATACTCTCCTTGGGAGACCATAATCATATACATAGTGTAGGCGGTAAAACCAAAGCCGTAACCAAACTGCTCAAGTGCCACAGACCCGCCAATCACGAACAAGCTTTCCGGCAGAGCATGAGACAGATACACAAAGATTAAATCCGGTAAGTGCATGATCAGAACCATCGGCCACAACCAGAATTTCAAACCTTTCTTATAAACAACATAGCCACCTAAAAGCCCGCCCAGCATCAGGGCCACAACGCCAACCGTGCCGTAGATAACACCGACTTCGGCAGTGGTTAGCCCCAAGCCGCCTTTAATACGCGTGTCCAGAAGAAAAGGCGCGACCATTTTGACGAGTTGTGCTTCGGCAAAACGGTAAAATAAGAAGAAGCAGATAATGATTAGAATATCTTTGCGCCGGAAAAATAAGGTCAAAATGCGAAAATATTCCGCAAGAAAATTTTTTCTTTTATCCCACGGTGCGCTTTTGTCGGCAACTGGCCGCGGCAGAACAAAAAAATGATAGATACACAAAGCCAGAAAAAATGCTGCCACACAGATAAAGGCCAGCGACCAGGCACATACCACCGGGTAGCCGTAGGTTTCCAGTACACCGGCCATAATCACTAAGCCGCCTTTGGCGGCAATGGTGGCGACGCGATAAAAAATGGTGCGCACGCCGATGAAGGCCGCCTGTTGCGGTGTGCCGAGTGCCAGCATGTAATAACCATCGGCAGCGATATCATGCGTGGCGGAACTAAAGGCCATAATCCAGAACATGGCCAGAGTGTAGCGGACAAAATTAGAGGCCGGTAGGGTTAGGGCAACACAGGCCAGCGATGCGCCGATGGCGAGTTGCATCGCCAGTATCCAGAAACGCTTGGTGCGAAAAATATCAACAAACGGGCTCCACAGCGGTTTAATTACCCAGGGTAGATAAAGCCAACTGCTGTAAAGAGCGATTTGCGTGTTGGAGAGCCCCAGCTTTTTATATAGAATGACGCTGACCGTCATGGCGATCATATACGGAATGCCTTCGGCCAGATAGATAGACGGAACCCAAAACCAGGGGTTCCGATTCGAATTCATTTGCCTACCTTTGTTGGCTTTGTCATCGGCTCCTCGATGTATGGTACTATACGACTGCGTCGCCTCTTCCTCGCCGTCGCGGTATGCTTTTGACTGCGAATCGGTAATATCCCTTGTTTCTTTGGTTGGTTCGGTCATAGTCTAAGATTATTCTTTTTTCCTCGGTTTCAATTTTTCGGTGGAGCTCCCTCCGGCAGGAGCCGGAGGCTCTCTATAATAACGCGACCTCCCGCGAGTTACGACGCATTCCTCTCTTGGCTGGAATCGGGTAATTCCAAGTCGCGGGATTGATCGGATGCGTCAATAGAGTTTTTTCAAAACGGCACCGGTGAAGTAGTGCGCCAATATATCCTTCGTTTTAAATCCTTTAGTTGCCATAACTGCCGCGCCGATTTGGCACAAGCCAGCTCCATGTCCCCAGCCTCCACCGTGCAGAATAAAACGACTAGCCTTGCCGTTCTTTCCTATCTCTTTAGAAACAACAAAAGCACTGCTCAAGAGGTGGCTTTCCGAAAGCCAGCGGCGAATTTCCAATTCTTTTCCGACCAGTATAATTCGCTTAGAGCCTTCAATTTTCATTTTAAGAATCCTACCGGAAGGACCGCGTTCTATCGGGATTAAATTGGTCAGCTCGCCTACGTCAATGCCCGATTTTTTGCGGATAATTTCTTCCAAATCCTGCCTTTTATATATGACCTCCCAGCGGTAAAAATCAATGGTTTCCTGATCAAACGAAGGCAGTATCTGGTGCAATATTTTTTTATCTGATGTGTTGCAATAAGCGGGCGGTTTATTATGGAGCCAGTTTTCAGCTTCTTTTTCTGATTTAATTGGTGCGTGAGGATCGACATAGTCAGTTACGCTTTGCAGATAAGGAAGGGATTTATCCTCCCACGCAGTGGAAAATATTTCTGTTTGGCCGCCGCAGGCCTTGTGGTAGCGGGCATCGCAGATTTTATTTTTGTAGACTAAGAACAAACCTCGTGTTGCCCGGATTGCCTCACCTGCATTTTCGGAGGTTACTTTCGTTATGCCCTGATAACGCTGACAATGGTCATCGGCACAGACATCAAAACCTTCATGGTCGTTGACATCCTGCCAGACAACAATTTCATTTTCAGTTTTTGACTTAGGATTAGACCGCGTGGTTTTCTTTTTCGCGCACATCGCCATAAGCCAGCTGCGGGAGACAATCGCCTGCGCCTTTAAAAATTCCAAAGGAGCACGGGCGGACATTTCCGAAGAAATTACGCTCTCTATATAATCTTCCAGAGGAATTTCATTAATAAGGTCAAATGAAAAAGCAGAATTGGCCGACAAAAACAGATCGCCGCGAAATGATTGCTCCTGGCTCCTTTGCCAGTGAAAATCTATGCCAATTTGTATGTCGAATACGGTAAATGTTGCTTCATCATGAGCCGAAAGCAAGATTTCCTTTTGTCCGGTGATTTGCCTGCCTGAAGATTGAATAAGGACAATTTGCCCTTTTTCGGCCCGGATTCTTAAATGGCCGGTAATTTTACGGCCATCGGGCAGTTGAAAGTAGCCATTTAAATTTATTTGGGCTTCTTTATAACTTTGCAGTAAGGCAACTTTTATTCTGGGTTCGCTATCAATCATAGACGTTTAAGGCCGTTCTTAAAGAAATGATGTCAATTTTTATGAGTAAATGTCGGAGAAGTCAAGAAAGTTATCAGCCGGAAAAAAATTCCGTAAAAAATCAACTTAATGCTTGAATATTGCTAATTTATCATATATATTTTTAAGATTAAAAAAATTAAACGGCGGATGCTTATGGCGCATATCTGGCCAATTGGAGGAGGTAAAGGTGGATCGGGAAAGAGTTTCCTGACCAGTTCCTTAGGCCGTGTTTTAGCGGGATTGGGGAAAAAAACTCTCCTGATTGACCTTGACCTAGGCGCGGCCAATCTGCACACCCTGGTGGATGTGCCTTATCCGGTAAAGTGCCTCTCCGATTTCATCCACAAGAAAATCCCCCTTTTAGAAAACACCGTTTTGGAAACCCCGGTACCTAATCTTTATTTAATCAGCGGCGCTCACGATAATCTGGATATCGCTAATCTTCCGTACGAACAAAAAGTGAAAATCCTTAAAGCCATATCCAAATTGAATTACGAGTGGATTTTGCTGGATTTGGGCGCCGGGACTTCTTTTAATACCCTTGATTTTTTTCTGATTTCACAAAACAGTATATTTATTACAACACCGGAACCTACTTCTATTGAAAACGTTTACCGGCTGGTTCGCTCCATTTATTTCAGGCGGATTCGTCAGTATTTTAATGCGGCTGATTTTAAGGTTCTGGAAGAACAAGTTATACAACAATTTGGTGAAGGATCGTTTAATAAACCGGATTGCATCATGCAGGCGGTTAAAAGAGTGCACCATGAAAAAAGTTTGCAATTAGAAAATGATTTCGCCTCTTTTAGATTCAAGCTTGTTCTCAACCAGTTGCGTAAGCAGGATAATATCGCTCTAGGCGCGCAAATATGTAAAATTATTGAAAAGCACCTTGGCTTCCAGGTTGATTTTATCGGTAATGTTGCTTTCGATGACCGTGTTCACGATGCTGTTTGTCAACGGGTATCGTTTTTGGATCGATATCCTTACACTCGTACGGCTTACGACCTGAGAGAGCTAAGCAAACGGCTTGTTAACTCTACAAGCGAGCAATTATTAATGCGTTATTCTTAAAAGCATCAATTTTATAAAGTATTTATAAAAATATTATTCTTGAGGTCTTTTTATGAAAAAAAATTTTGCCAACTTGAATTATTATGAAATTTTGGATGTTACCCCTGATGCGGCATTTTTTGAAATTCGCCATGCCTATAATGCCGCTATGCAAATGTACCGGGCAGACTCTCTGGTCAGTTATTCTTTTTTTTCTCTGGAAGAAAGACAAGAGATTCTTAACCTTCTGGAAAAAGCTTACCTAACCCTCATCAATGGAAAAGAAAGAAAAAATTACGATAAAGAACTTATTCAGCTGGGAATTCTCGAGAATGTGGGAGGCAGAGGGGGGGCTAAAAGATCAGCGGGCATTTATGACGCCAGCAGGCAATGGGGTAGGGCAGCTGTGCTTAAAAACAATACGACTACTTTAAGGGAAAAAGTAGCTCAAAATAAGCGCATTAATGAAATTTTATCTAAGCAGGAAATTAGCGGCGCTGATCTTAAGGCAATTAGAAATGAACTGGGTGTGGCTATCGAAAAGATTGCCGGAGAAACAAAGATACGCTTAGATTATCTAATCAGCATCGAGGAAGATAAAGTTAAACGGCTTCCCGCAACGGCTTTTCTCAAAGGGTTTATCAAATCTTATTTAAAGTGCCTCTGTATCGAACCGTCAGACGATGTTTGTGTCCGTTACATGGACGGTTTAGCGCGTATGGGAAAAAACAATTAGGTTTGCAGATCTATTTAAATTTCCCGATGAATTATAGACAGCCGATAAATGGAGCAAACAAAACGAGCCGTGTTGATTGATCGGAAAATTAGGACGGCAACTTGGGAAAATTGGTTTTTATGAGTTTACTTTTCCTCTGTGCGACGACAGCGGTTGCGGCGGAACAAAAGTTTGAATCCGACACGATAAAGACTTCGAGAGGAGACCTTGTTTTAACATTCGTTGGCCATGGAACAATAATGATGTTCATAAACGGCAAGGTCATTCATGTTGATCCCGTGTCACAGATGGCCGATTACTCGAAAATGCCCAAAGCCGATTTGATTCTCATAACTCATGAGCATCCGGATCATTTTGATCTCAAGGCGCTCAACCTGATCAAAACCGCTAAAACAAAAATAGTTACCACGGAAACAGTCGCCAGGCAAATAGCGGGTGCAATCATTATGAAAAATGGTGATATTCGGACTATCGAAGATCTGCGAATTGAAGCGGTTCCTGCGTATAATTTAGTGAATATGCGATCACCCGGCAATCCTTTCCACCCCAAGGGCATGGGCAATGGTTATATAATCACCTTTGGCAACAAGCGTCTCTATGTTGCCGGTGATACGGAAAATACACCGGAAATGAAAAACCTCAAGGATATCGACATCGCTTTTTTGCCCATGAATCTTCCCTATACGATGACTCCGGAAATGGTAGCCGATGCGGCAAAGGCTTTCCAGCCCAAGATACTTTATCCCTACCACTACGGAAATACGGATACGGCAAAGCTGACTGATCTGCTCAAAAATACCATAGGGATAGAAGTGCGAATTCGTCAGATGCAGTAATACTTCGGGCATCAACAGAAAACAAACTCTTTATCCCATGCTTTTTGCTTTTTCGTGCAGGGCAATATCTTCAGGGGTTGTAGGCTTAATTTCGATTCCATGCGGCAGCGACGTGCCTTTCAAATCCACATGCACGAAGCTGATAAAACCGTCCAGATAAAACTCGTTACTGCTGTTATCCACAACTCTTACGTACGAAATAAGGCGTGTTTTCCCCGCCAGAATAACCTTGCTTTCAAACCGGATGATTTGGCCATTGCGTACCGGCCTGGTAAAAGGCATGCCGTGTATGTTCACGCAGACGATGTTCTCGGGATGCGTAAGACTTGCCGCGGCGATAAATCCAGATTCCACAAACCACATGGCCGTCTTACCCGCAAATAGAGTTCCGTGGTGATTTAGGTCTTCGTTCTTGACAAGTCTGCAAATGCTGTGAGTCTTGAGTTCCATATTTCTCCCTCCTCGGTGACCATTACTATAAACACAAGCGGTCTAGTATATCAACAATATTAAGTCCTTTGTGGAGTCTCCTTATAATTCCTGGAATTTTTCCATTAGAATATTTCTCAAATTAAATGCCGGCATAAACGTATGATAACTCATTGAATCAAATTTGAAATCATGGTAGATGTGCCTGCGGGATTGAGTTTCATGGAGCAAAAAATAGATGAGCGTATACGAATATACAGCTTTGGATGAAAAAGGACGCGAGCATAAAGGCTTTGTTGATGCCATGGGTGTTGCCGCAGCGAGACTGAAATTGCGTGAAGAGGGAGTATACCCCATTGAAATTAATCAGGCGGCAGATAAGAAGGATACGGCGTTATCAGGGGTTTTGGGTATTAATCTCTGGCAGCGGGTTTCCACTAAAGACGTGTCTGTATTCACCCGGCAACTTTCGACTCTGTTAGGCTCCGGTATCCCGCTTGTACCTTCACTGTCTGTTTTAATCGCCCAGACAAAAAATCCTCTTTTGAAACAAACACTGGCGCAAATTCGCGAGCAAGTTAATGAAGGTAAGAGCCTGACGCAGGGCATGTTGAATTTTCCCCGCATTTTTCCGCCTTTTTACGTAAACATGGTCCGGGCCGGAGAATCTTCGGGCACAATCAATCTGGTGCTGGAGAGGCTTGCCGATTTCAGCGAAAGTCAGCAGGCCTTGATGAGCAAGATCAGGTCAGCCCTGGCCTACCCGATAATTATGTTGTTTATCGGCAGTGGCGTAATTTTTCTACTGATGACTTTTGTTGTTCCTAAAATTACCGGTATTTTCACCGATATGCACCAGACGTTACCGCTGATTACAATTATTTTAATTGCCATCAGTAATTTTTTAAAATCTTTTTGGTGGCTGATTCTGATCCTTCTGGCTGCCGTGATAGCTGCTTTTAAATATATGACGACCGGTACAGAAGCGGGCAAGCGTACTTGGGATACTGTTAAGCTTAAAATTCCTGTCTGGGGCCAGGTCAACCGCAAGATTGCTATCGCCAGGTTTTGCCGGACACTCGCCACTCTGCTGCAAAGCGGCGTGCCGCTTTTATCATCAATGGAAATAGTCCGTAATGTCGTCAACAATATTCTCATCGGCGAAGCAATCAGTAAAGCGAGTAGAGATGTGGAGGAAGGCAAGGGGCTCTCCGGTCCCCTCACACAAAGCGGCGTCTTCCCTCCTCTGGTTACGGAAATGGTTGCCGTGGGAGAGCAAACCGGTACGCTGGAAAAGATGCTCAATCGTGTGGCCACGGCTTACGAGACGGAAGCTCAAGCGGATATAATGGTACTTACTTCTCTTCTGGAGCCTTTAATGATATTAGTAATGGGACTGGTAGTTGGTTTCATCGTGATTTCGATCTTACTGCCGATTTTTGAGATGAACCAGTTGGTAAGGTGACGGTTTCGTAAAATAGCAATGGCATACGCCGAGCTGCACATATGCACTTTTGCACGTGCACGAACTTTAATAACAAAAACAGGGGTTAATTATGAAAAAAATCAGAGAAAAGAAAAATGCGCAGGCTGGTTTTACCTTAATAGAATTAATGGTGGTCATTGTCATTTTAGGAATACTGGCCGGTCTTATTATTCCCCGCATCATGGGACGTCCCGACGAAGCGCGTCAGGCCAAAGCTAAAATTCAAATCGAAGCTCTGGAGTCGGCACTAAAACTCTACAAGCTCGATAACGGCACCTATCCGACAACAGAGCAGGGACTGAAGGCCCTGGTAGAAGCCCCCACTATTGGCAACCTTCCCAAAAACTGGCGGCAGGGCGGTTACCTGGAAAAAGGCAAGGTGCCCAAAGATCCCTGGGATAACGAATTTGTTTATGTCTGTCCCGGCAGCCACGGCGATTTTGATTTGAGTTCTTTGGGTGCCGATGGAGAACCGGGCGGAGAAGGTGTCAACAAAGACATCAACAACTGGGAAATTGAATAAACAAGGCTTAATGAAGCGCTATAAAGGGTATCGTCTTGCGTGTCCTAGAGTGTCAGGATATTTTGCGGGATATTCGGGTTTTACGCTTGTAGAAATAATAATCGTCATTGCCATTATTGGAGTGGTTCTAGTATTTGCCGTCCCCTCCACAAGGGATGTTCTGACCGGAAACAATCTTAAAAAGGCTTCGCGCCAGCTCCTGGAAATGGAAAAAAAACTGCGCGTCGAGGCTGTCCGCGATCAGATAGATTACATTCTTTGTCTGGATTTACCTCATTCCGCCTATTGGGTTATTACCTCCGACATGACCCCGGAAAAACAAGACGAAATAAAGAACCGCCCGCAGCATTTACCTTCCGGGGTTGTGATCATGGATGTTGTGGGGGAAAATAATAAAAAACAATACGCGAGTGAAGCGAGAATTAAATTCGGGAAGAAAAATGTTTGCTCTCCGGCCATAATCCATCTGGCCTATGAAGAAGACAGAATGACAATGGTAATAAATCCTTTCCTGGGCGTGACGGATGTTTATGATAAATATATTGATCTTCCTGTAACCGTCTCAGGACAATCTAAGACCAGATAAAGGATGGCGGCATGATACAAAACAAGGCTAATGGTTTCACACTTGTGGAAGTATTGTTCGCCATGGCAATTTTGGCCATCGCGCTTATCGCCGTCTTTCAGTCGCAATCGCAGAGCATTTCCATGTCCACTGAATCACGTTTTATGACTACCGCATCTCTGCTGGCCCAAAGCAAAATGGTTGAGGTTGAAGCCGGTTCCACTTTAGTAAGCCACAGCGAGGATGGAGATTTTGGTCCTCGATTATCCCCAATATACCTGGCATCTGGAAGTTAGCGATACCCAAATTCCGCAGTTTAAGAAAATTGAGGTTACGGTAATCAACAAATTATTCGTTAATGGCGGAACATACAAACTTGTTCTCTACAAAACAGCAGGAATGTAATTTATGCCGGATCGGCCTGTAAAAAAAAATGCTCATGTGAAAGGTTTTACACTGGTCGAAATATTGATCGCCATATTGATTCTCGGTCTGGTTCTTTCCACTGTTTACGTCTCTTATAGTTATACAATGAAAATCGTCCATGATATTGAATATGAAGATCAGATTTACAAAATGGCACGGACAGCAATGGACAGAATGATCAAAGATTTGTCCTGTCTGCAGCTGGCCTCGGGTGCCTTTGATTTTCGCGCGGAGAAGGAAACATTAAATAATCGGGAATTTTATTCTCTTTCTTTCTGGTCGGCTTCTCATCTGGCTTTTGGCGAAAATGAAGGTGAAGGATCACCAGCCGCAATCAGTTACTATGTGCAAGAGTATGAAGGCGGGGATAGCTTTTCTCTATGGAGATCCGATTTCCCCGGCGCCAAACCTTCTCCCGAAACAAATATCAGCGGCGGATTTGTAATTTGTCAAAATGTCGATTCCTGGAGCTTAAGATTTTATGACTCCACAGGCAACGAATTGGATTCCTGGGATTCTTCTTCACTTTCGTCCCAGCAAGAAGGTAAATCTCCTGCGGCTGTAAAAATAGAGCTGGCGCTGGTCAATGTAAATGACAAGGATAAACCTTACAGATTTATGACGAAAGTATTTTTACCGGTTAAAAAATAAACGCAATGAAAAACATATTTCTCAGTCATGGGTATAAACCACAAAGCAAACTTTGGAAACAATTCCGCAAGCCCTTCACTGCATCCCGCCAACGGCGGAATAATTCGACCTGCAAGTTTCAGTGCCCTCTGTTTCTGAAACTTGGGTCTCATTACAATCCACTGCTTACGCGGGATTGTTCAACTTACCAATTTCCGCATACTTCGTTGCGTAAATTGTTGTTTCACAATAATCGCGGCATCGCGCTGATCACGGTAATATTGATTATCGCTATACTAGTTGCCATAGCCATAGAATTGAACCGTTCTACACGGGCCTCAATTTATGATGCAGCCAACCTGAGCGACGGCATCAAATTGACATATATTGCCAAATCCGGTTTTTACGGAGCTGAGGCATTGCTGGCCAATTCTGATAACGATTATATTACCTTGCGCGATAATTGGGCAAATACGGAAATTTTATCTGCGCAATCCCAGAGCCTTTTTGCCGATGGTTATTTTATCACAACGATTGAAGATGAAGCCGGTAAAATTCCTCTCAATCAACTGGTCAACGGCAATCAATATAATCAGGACATTAAAGAAATATTGAATCGATTGCTGAGCCAGCCGGAATTTGGACTGGACGAAATAACAATAAAGACAATAGTCGATTCCATCAAAGACTGGATAGACGCGGATAATACGGTTACGGGTTATGGAGCCGAAACCGCTTATTACGCTTCTTTAAATCCGCCTTATGAAGCGAAAAATGCTCCCATGGATTGCATTGAAGAATTGCTTATGATAAAGGGAATAACTAAAGATATTTTTTACGGAACAGATAAAAAACCGGCGTTGGCTCAATACGTTACCACGGACAGCGATGGACAAATAAATATCAATACCTCGCCCAAGATGGTTTTGCGAGCACTTTCTGACGGGATCAGCGCTGAATTGGCTGATCAAATAGATGAATACCGCAGAAAAGATGGCAATATTAATTTTTTATCTACCACCGATTGGTATAAAAAAGTTCCCGGTATGGCGGGCATGACGATCAAGCCGGAACTGATTACGGTAAATAGTAATTATTTTAAAATTATCTCCATAGGAAAGATGAAGAACATGCAACAAAGCTTAAGCGGTGTAGTAAAAAGATCGGGGCAAAAATCCGTCCAGATAATCAAATGGAGGCAGGATTAATGCCGCAAACCGTTTTAGGACTGGATATCGGCCAAAACACAATCAAGGCCGTTTTGTTCACCAGAAAAGGTTTAACTGGTGGCCGCATTCTTGCCGCCGAGACTTTGGATATTAGCGCCTACGGCGGAATGGAAGCGGCGTTAAAAAAACTGGCGGAAAACAAAAGTTTTCAGAACACGCCCTGCTGCCTTTCTTTGCCGCTAAACGACATAATGTTCAGGCAGGTCAGCCTGCCTTTCCACGATGACAATAAAATCAGAAAAACACTGCCTTTCGAGTTAGAACCACTTATTCCTTTTGCCGTAAGTGAAATAGTTACCGATTATTTGAAAGTTCATACCAGCGGCTTTCTGGTAGCCGCGACAACAAAAAAAGCAATTCAAGACTGGATAGCTCTGGTGGAAAGCAATCTGGGAGAGGTGTCCGTCATTGATGTCTCAGCAGCGGCGCTAACCTCGGCCCTATTGGAGAAGAAAGATGCGGAAGTTTGCGGCGTCTTATTGGATATAGGCGCAGGCTCAACGGCAGTAGTATTTTATGAAAATGGTACAATCGTTCAATTACGTTCTTTGGCCATAGGCGGCAATCAGATGACGGCGGCATTGGCCGCTGATATGTCCGCACGAAACCTGGGGAGAGGCCGAGCTTACAAAAATCAATGCCGATCGCAGTGCCGCGGGAGCAAAGGTTGCCGATTTGTGCCGCAAGTTTTGTCTGGAGCTAAAAAATACTATTGAATTTATGAAGTTAAACGATATTCTGCAAAGTGATTTGATTCAAATTACCATAACCGGCGGAGGTTGTCTATTTCCCCCTTTGAAAAAAGAGTTGGAGAACTATTTTGCCTTGCCTGCGGAAACTCTTGATCTGGCCCGATCAAAACAAATCGAAATTGAAGGTAATCTTCAGGGGAAATACCAGCCGCAGATCATGGATACGGCGCTGGCGGCGGCAATGAGGCCACTGAACAGCAAAACATCCTTTAATTTCCGGCAAGGTGAATTTGCCGCTAAAAATGTCCGGATTAAACTCCAAGAACACTTGAAGTGGGTAGCGGTAGTTGCCGGAATAATTTTCTTTCTGGCGGCAGTCAATCAGTTTCTTGACTATGGCATACAGACTCAGCGCCAAAATAGTATCATAAAACAAATCTCTTTGATTTTTAAGAAAAATTTCCCCGAAGCTCAGGCTATGGTTGACCCTGTGCAACAACTCAAGACAAAGCTTGCTGAAAATAAAAAGAGCTTTTGGCCTTTACGAAGGTGCGCGGGATATACCGGTGGTTGATTTATTGAAAGAAATCTCCGGTTTAATTTCAACTTCCCGTGATATAGTCATTACCGATTTCAGTTACGAAAATACTGCTGTTTTAATTAAAGGTCAGGCTAAAAATATTGATGATGTTTCCGCGATAAAAAATGAACTGGCCAAATCAAAATACTTTAAGGACGTAGCCTTAGGTTCGACAAGTCTTACCAAACAGAGTAACAAAGTTGATTTCGATTTAAGGATTGAACTTAGATGATTAAATCATTCTGGGATAAACTGGATAAAAAACAGCGTTACATTGTCGCGGGCACAGCAGCTTTTGTCCTTATTGCCCTGGTCTCTCGAATTGGCTAATTTTTCCACTCTGGGATGCCCAGGCAAAAATTAGGCAATCACTTTTGATTAATCAAAAGAAACTGGACGAAGTAATTAAACTTGATGCTGAATTTTCCGGGCAGGAAGCAAAAATAGCAAAAATAAAAAGGGTTATGTCCACCCGAACGGCGGATTTCAGTTTATTTTCCTATCTGGAAAAAAAGGCGGCACAAGCAGGCGTCAGGGGAAATATTAAATATATGAGCTCTTCTGTGGGAACTAAGTCCGCTACTTTTGAGGAATCACTCATTGATATGAAACTCGACAAAATTACCATCAAGCAGCTTACCGACTTTTTATATTTTGCCGAATCGCCTGCCGATTTAGTCCGAATCAAAAGAATTACCGTAAACAAAATGAAGGAAAGTCCGGAATATTTAAGCGCTCAACTGCAGATAGCATCTGTTCAGCCACTTAGTTCTCGTCCGCGAGGCATGTAGCAAGATGAGATTACTTAAGAAAAAGGGGTTATGGTTTACCGGTTATGGAATATTTATTACCATGGTATTCCTGTATTTGCTTTTTCCGTCGGAACTGGTTAAGAGCAGGCTGGAAGATTCTATTAACTCCAATGATTTTATTATTAAATCCGTGTCGTTGCGCCCTGCTCTCCCTCTGGGGATCAAACTAAAAAATGTAACCATCAGTTCGCCAGCGTCAGAATTTGTTTTCTTTCAGGGAGAATTGCTCGATCTCCAATTCAATTTATTGAGTTTAATCCGTAAAAATACTTATATCGGATTTTCCGGCATAGCCTATGAAGGCAGTTTTGATGGACGTGCAGGCTTTGTTTCATTGGCTAAAGTTTATCTCACCGGTCGAAGTAATATTAGATTTTGAGAATATCGATATAGGGAAATATCCTTTATCTAAGGGTGATCCAGGAAGATCATTTACGGGAAAAGCGCGGGGCACTTTAACTTATATCACTGATGAAGCCGGGAAAAGCGCGTCAGGAACCTTAATACTTTTCTTTAAAAATGGTTCTTATCCGCTGGCTGAACCATTTCTGGGAGTGACCAAAATTGATTTTGATCGCGGCGAAGTCCAGGCACAACTGAAAAACGGCGTATTAAACTGGAAAAAATGGATACATTCGGCCCGCAAATTAATTGTTCTTTAAAAGGTGAGATGACACTGGCCGCTGATTTTAAAAATAGTCTGCTTAATTTGAACGGAACAATAGAAATATTGGGTAAAGACAAAGTTAAAATGAAAGTCACAATTAGCGGAACACTGGCCAATCCGTCAGTGCGCTATATTTAAATCCCGCTGTTGCGGGACGAGCGTTAATTCTCCGCAGCGAGCTCGCGATATAATGACGTTCAGTTCATACCTCGACAGCTTGCTGCGAGGTGGTTGATTGGTAAAATTTATGAGATTAAAATAGAAATGCTCTTAAAAAAACGGCAGGCGGCATCCGGAACATTGTTGCCAATCCGGCAACACTTTTACCCATGCTGCCGTCATTTCTTGTTTTATTCGCCATAACAATTTTGTCCTATGAAACAGTGGATCTTTTTTACAAAATAATCAGCTTATCAGCCGTTAATCAATCTACGGCTGATAAAAAATACGGCTTCTTCCAAGCTTGTTACAGATAATGCCTTGCGCAGTTCCCTTCAGAATTACAGCGTAATCACCGAACGCAATTTATTTCAATCAACATTAAAAGCAATAAGCGACAAACAACTGGGCGGGGGATTTTTTGGTGCAAGCCAGGAAATGACATCGTTTGATTTAAAGGGTACTATAGCTGGCGATGCCTCATTCGGATTTATTATTATCGAGGAAGAGTCCGAAAAACAGCGTTTATACAGGTTGGCGATATGATCGGTTCGGCAAGACTGATTAAAATTACCCGTAATACGGCAATTATCAAAAACGTGAAGGCAGAGAAATAACTCTTAAAAATAAAAGAAACCCCGGAGGGTTCCCTGCTTTCGCATTCGCGGGCACCGCAAGCGAAAATCCCTAGTTCCGGAATGGCTATAAGCAGAAGGTGAAGTAAATGAAAAGCTACGCGATTTAAAAACAATTATGACCCAAGCTGCCGTGCGTCCTTATTTTGAGGCCGGCGTACAGGAAGGATTTATTATTTCCGATATCAAGCCCGACAGTCTTTATCAGAAACTGGGGCTGCATAACGGCGATATAATTATTGACGTCAACGGCAAACGCGTGCAAACTGCGGATGACATTCTGCAAATGGTTAATACCATGCAGTCGGGCGGCGCTATAGCCCTAAGCTTAAAGAGA
This sequence comes from uncultured delta proteobacterium, assembly GCA_963730275.1. GTDB lineage: Bacteria > Desulfobacterota > Syntrophia > Syntrophales > Smithellaceae > UBA4810. The sequence goes on from CAVSRI010000023.1 coordinate 59,719, forward strand.
AACGGCAAGGCTGAAACAATCAATTATTCTTTTTACTGATGATCAGGAGAATTTATTAATAATGTATGCTGCTTATTTTGGTTTAAAAGAAAATCCTTTCAATTTATCGCCGGAACCCCGTTATTTGTTTTTAAGCGAACAGCATCGCGATGCGTTAAATTGCCTGATTTACGGTATTAAGGAGAAAAAAGGGTTTGTTTTAATTTCCGGCGGTATCGGCCTGGGAAAAACCACAATTTGCCGCAGCTTACTTGGCTCTCTGGATGATTCAGTGGAAACAGCACTGATTTTCAATACGGCCGTTTCCGATATAGAGTTGTTGGAGACAGTTGTAAGGCGAGTATGGCATCACCATCAAAAGCAAGTCAAAGACAAAGAAAATTTATATCGATGCTTTAAACAATTTTTTGCTCGGCAATTTTGCCGCCGGGAAAAACGCAGTGCTTCTGATTGACGAAGCGCAGAATCTTTCTCATGGAGTTCTGGAGCAAATCAGGATGCTTTCGAATTTGGAAACCGAAACAGAAAAACTCATTCAGATAATCTTAATCGGGCAGCAGGAACTGGCCAATACTTTGATGCTGCCGGCTCTGCGGCAGTTAAATGAAAGAATCACGGTCAGATATGATCTGAAACCTTTATCTCCATCGGCAGTGCGCAATATATATCGAGCATCGTTTGAAAATAGCCGAAGGCCCCGGCTACCCTCAAGTTCACGAAAGGTGCTTTTTCCGTTATTTATAATTTTACTGAGGGTATTCCCCGCCGGATTAACGCTCTTTGCGATCGGGCTTTGTTGATTGCTTACACAAAAAACATGAGTAAAATTAACCGCAAGAATCGTCGACTCTGGCGGTTAAAGATATCGGTGCCAATTATTTTCAAAAAACAATGAACGGCTGGAGCAAAAATATGGCTGCGCTTAACAGCCTAACTGTTGTGGGAAATCCTTGACCAAGGGAAGATTATGAGCTACATAAACAACGCATTACGCAAGGCGCAAAAAGAGAAAAAATCATATAATGTTTCTTATAGCCATATAATATCTACGCCTGAAAGAAAGCTTGATAGACCGCAAAAATTGCTTTTATTAATTGGAACATTGCTGGTCTTTCTCTCAGTTGCGGGTATTATGGTTCTATTATATTGGCCTGAAGATAAAAAGGTGCAGGAAACGCCGCTGGCAATGAAACCCCTGCCAGTACAGGATAAGGTAAACATGTTACCGGCGGAATCACAGGTTGTTAAAGAAACGATAACGGTCACAAACAATAAAGCCGGATTGAAGAGGAAAACAATCTCTGCAGATACTAAATTTAAGCCTGTGATTACTGATTCCAAAGCTCTTTATACGCAAGCCCTGCAGAAGCAGCAGGAAGGAAAAATAGAAGAAGCCCAAAGCCTTTATAAAAAAGTTATTAAAATTGATCGGCTAAATATTCAGGCATTGAATAATCTGGGAGTGACTTACATGAGCCAGAGAAATTACAAAAAGGCGATCACCTGTTTTCATAACGCACTGAATATAAAACACGATTACGTTGACGCCCATTACAACCTGGCCTGTCTTTATGCGCAAAAAAATGATGTGCCTCAGAGTCTGTTTTATCTCAAGAATGCCATTGAGTTTAACCCGCAAGCAAGGCAGTGGGCAAAAAGTGATAGCGATTTAAAGGTATTAGCCGATTTGCCGGAGTTCAAAAATTTAGTGGAGAAACCGGAAAATTAAAATGAGATTCATCCATACACAAATTAAACTTCGCATATTTTCAGCCGGGTTAATTGCGCTGATACTATTTTCGATTACGGAGGGAGCTTCTTTTGCCGCCAGGATCGCTGGAACTGACGAAAATGAAAGCACATCAACAACTCAAAATGAACCGAAAGATCAGCTGCCCAAAAAGGAAATTGCGCCGCAACAAGATACACAAAAAAAAGAAGCCGCACCACCTACAGATAGCACCAAAAAGATTATCAAGGTATCGCCGGCAACACCGGTTGTGCCGGAAGGAAAACCTGCTCCTGTAACAGAGAATGCCCCGGCATCAAAGCAAAAAAACGCCGTAATATTACCGGAAACTTCGGAAGAAAAAGCAAAAGCGCCTTCAACTCAGCCGGATGCTATTAAGAGGGAAAATGTTACTTTACCGCCGAAAGAACTTCCGGCGGTAAAGAAAGCACCCATCCAACAAGCAAAAGAACAACATGCCGAAAAGTACGTGACAATTGATTTCGATAACGTGGATGTAGGGGTTTTTATAAAATTTGTCAGTGAACTTACCGGAAAAAATTTCATCATTGATGATAAAGTCAAAGGCAAGGTCACTATCATATCTCCTAAAAAAATCCCTCTGGAAGATGTCTATAAAGTCTTTCTGTCTGTTCTGGAAGTTAACGGGTTTACCGTCGTCCCCGCGGGGGATATAGTTAAAATCATCCCATCGGTCTTAGCGCGGGAGAAAAGTGTAGAGACAAGATTGAAAAAAGAAATCACTGACCCCGAAGACCGTATTGTTACCCAGCTTATATCTTTAGAACGAGCCAACCCCGATGAAATAAAACGTGTTCTGGATCCGATTATTTCCAAGTCCAGCTCAGTGCTTTCTTATCCACCCGCAGGTATTCTGGTTATTACCGACTATCTATCCAACATCAAACGACTTCAGGAAATAATCAAAGCTCTGGATGTAGAAGGAGCGGGGGATCAGATTACCTATATTCCGTTGCAGAACGCTTCGGCCTCCGAGGTGGTGAAATCCTTGACGACGATTTTTCAACAACGCCGCGCCAATGTTACACCCCTTAGAATAGTTCCGGATTCAAGAACAAACTCGATTGTTTTACTTGCGAGCGTCTCCGATACGGAAAATGTCCGTAAGTTGATTGCGTTTATGGATAAAGATGTCCCCCGCGGCGAATCCAATATCCAGGTTTACCGTCTGCAAAATAGCAATTCCGAAGACCTAGCTAAAGTACTTAACAATATTGTCAAAGATACAGGCGCAGCGGCAAGCACCGCGGGCGGCGCGGCAGGGGCTCAAAAGACGCTGGCCCCGGTTGTTTCGAAAAATGTCCAGGTTGTTTCGGATAAAGCAACGAATACTTTGGTTATTATGGCCGAGCGCGAAGATTATAAGATTCTCGAAACTATTATCAAACAGCTCGATGTACCGCGGCCCATGGTTTACATTGAGGCCTTAATAATGGAAGTAAATGCCAATAAAGCTTTTAATGTGGGTGTGGAATGGGCCGGTCTGACCGATACAGGTAAAGTTTCCGGTGTCGATACAGGCCAATCGGCGGCGTTTATCGGTTCAGGCGGCGCGGGCAGTACAACAAATCCGGGCGGCTACAATATCCTCAATGCTTTGACTACGACTGCTTTTCCGAGCGGTTTTACAATGGGCATTATCGGAGCGGGAATTACCATCGGCGGCGTTACCTTTCCTAATATCGGGGCTGTTATTCAGGCCTATAAGACGGATCAGGAAGTGTCCATTTTATCCACTCCTCAGATTATGACCCTGGATAATGAAGAAGCGGAAATAAATGTGGGCGAAAACGTTCCCTACATCACCTCGCAGCAGGCTTCTACAACGGCAACGACAACATCAACAACGACAACCACCCTCCCGCTCAACTACAACAGCTACGAATACCGGGATGTCGGCGTGATCCTGAATATCACACCGCATATCAATGAAGAAAACTTCATTCGGCTGAAAATATCACAGCAGGTGACCAAACTTACATCCGCTGCAACAAATACAACACCGACGACTTTAAAAAGAACGGCTAAAACAACGGTAGTGGTAAAGGATAATGAAACAGTCGTCATCGGCGGTCTGGTAGGAGACAGTACGGAAGAAGATACATATAAAATACCACTCTTGGGCGATATTCCTCTTCTAGGGTGGCTTTTTAAAACACATTCCACTTCCCGGGAAAAAACAAACCTGTATGTCTTTTTGACGCCGCATATTGTGCGAACTCAGAAGGATGCCGCAGGCCTTTATCAGGAAAAAAGGGAAACAATGGGGGAAGTAGTCGAAGGAATTATCAAATTAAACGAAAAGAAACCGGAAACTAAACCTTCCGGCGCACCAATTCCTGCCGAAAACAAAACACCGGTTAAACCCTAGCTAAAGGCAGTAACCCCTTATGTCCAAAATCCATACAGCTTTAAAAACATCCTCCGGCACAAAGAATAATCCTCCGTTAGAACAAAAGAAACCATCGCTTTCTTTGGAAACAAAATTAATTTCAGAGGGAATTTCTCAGGAAATTATAGATGAGGCACATAAGACAAAAGGCAATAACGGCACCGGATTCTTTGATCAGCTCATCCGGAAAAAAGCCATTGACGAAATCCAATTATTAAAAATACTGGCTGAACACTTTGGCTTGTCTTTCTGGCCGGAACTGCCGATGGAGAGCATCAATATTGATTTCACGCAAAACGTTTCCATTCAATACTTAAAGAAGCATAAGATGGTTCCGCTTATTACCTCTCAGGATTCGGTTATCGCAGTAAACGATCCCACAAATTTTCAACCTGTTGATGACCTGCGGCGGCTTCTGCAGAGCCCGGATCTGCCCGTTGTTCTTTCCTCTCAGGATGCGATCATGGCGGCGATCAATATGGCTTATGATATGAGCCGCGCTTCAGCCAAAGACTATTTCGAAGAGATGAATGAAACCTCTGCCGATGATCTTATTTCGGAAATCAGTGAGACCGCCGATTTGCTCGATGAAACCAGCGATGCGCCGATTATCAAACTGGTTAATTTGCTGGTCGCCGGAGCCATTAAAGACCGGGCCAGCGATATTCACGTCGAGCCTTATTCCGGCAATTTGAAAATCCGCTACCGCATTGACGGCATTCTGTATGATATTTTGAGTCTGCCACGGCGGATTCAATCGCCGCTTGTTTCCCGCATTAAAATCATGGCCAAACTAAACATCGCGGAAAAACGCTTGCCGCAGGACGGGCGCATTGAAATAAAAATAGCCGACCGCCTAATCGATATTCGGGTATCGGTAATTCCCACTGCTTTTGGCGAAAGAGTTGTGCTGCGTTTGCTCGACAAGTCCGCCAATATCCTGATGCTTTCCGATCTGGGCATGCACGATGAGCGCATCAAGCTGCTCAACCGCCTGATTAAATCGCCTTACGGGATTATTCTGGTTACCGGTCCCACCGGCAGCGGCAAAACCACAACACTCTATGCGGCTCTATCCACAATCAATCGGCCGGAAATTAATATCATTACCATTGAAGATCCTATCGAATATCAAATGGACGGTGTCGGTCAAATTCAGGTTAACCCCAAAATTGATCTGACTTTTGCCGCGGGACTTCGTTCCATTGTCCGCCAGGACCCTGACGTTATCCTGATCGGTGAAATCCGGGACAGGGAAACCGCGGAAATCGCCATCCAGTCATCGCTCACCGGCCATCTTGTGTTTTCCACACTGCACACTAATGATGCCGCCAGCGCCGTGACCCGGCTCATCGACATGGGCATAGAACCTTTTTTGGTTACATCATCGGTTATCGCCATCATCGCCCAGCGTCTGGTGCGCGTTCTTTGTCCGCACTGCAAGGAAATTTACAAGCCGGATAAAGAGACTTTAACCAACCTTGGGCTGGATATTTCGGTTTTGAAGAAAAATACTTTTTACCGGAAAAAAGGCTGCAATCTCTGTATGCATACAGGCTTTCGCGGCAGGACGGCAATATTCGAGATCATGATTGTTGATGATGCAATTAAAAGACTTGTTTTAAAAACATCCGATGCTAATCAAATTAATGAACTGGCTTTAAAACAAGGAATGATCACATTGCAGAAAGACGGTATTGATAAAGTGTTAAAAGGAATAACGACGACGGAAGAAGTATTGCGCGTGACACGTTCGTTGAATCGTAAAGAGGATATTGTAGCTGAAGCCTAAGAAACACTACTGCGCAATAAGCCAGGACTATGATCGGTAAAAATCCAAAAATGATTGAATTTTACAAGATGAGCGGCAGCGGTAATGATTTCATTATTATTGATAACCGTGACCTATCCTTGAATGTAGGCAACCTTCCTGATTTTGCCCGTGCAGTGTGTCGACGGCAAATTTCCGTAGGAGCCGATGGCTTAGTTCTAATTGAACCGTCAAATACAGCCGATTTTAAGTGGCAGTTTTTTAACTCGGACGGCTCGGTGGCGGAGATGTGCGGAAACGCTGCCCGTTGTGTAGCACGCTTGGCGTTTCTCCAAGGAATTGCGGGGGAAAAACTATCCTTCGAAACCGTTGTCGGCATTGTCAATGCTGAGGTTCGTGAAAATGTGCCTAAAGTCAAATTGACTGATCCATCGCCGGTAAATTTGGATAAAAAAATTGTTATTGATGGCCGGGAATTTGTTTTGGATATTGTCGATACGGGAGTTCCCCATGCAGTAAACTTTGTGGATAATATAGAGGCTTGCCCGGTTTTTGATTGGGGACGCAAAATCCGCCGCCATGAGTGTTTTCAACCCAAAGGCACCAATGCCAATTTTGCCGCAGTGCTTGGCCGGCACAAAATTAGAGTGCGCACCTATGAACGCGGCGTGGAAGATGAAACGCTGGCCTGCGGTACTGGGGTTGTTGCTGCAGTTCTTGCCGCTGCTGAGCGAGGTTTAGTAGATTCTCCTGTCGATACTATAGTTCGAAGCGGTGAAATTCTGCGCATTTATTTTACTCGCAAAGGTGATTGCTTTAAGGAAATTTATCTGGAAGGTAAAGTAAGAATAATCTATCAGGGACTACTTTTTGAAGAAGCCTATAAATGATCATTGCTATTAATGCTGGAGGAAATTGACCTTGAAGACTGCCGAGCGCTTAACAAAAATCCCCCATTTCGCCACGCGATTGATGTGGACGAGGCGATCGACGAACTCGCTGTCGCGCTCCTCCCGGCCATGCTCGCGGCCGCGGCCGCCTTCACCTTCACGCGCCATGTTTTTGTTCCGTCACTTGCGCGGCGCTCGCTGTCAAGGCGCCGCTCGCTTGGGGTTGAGAATGAGAACTCAAGTCGAAAATCAGAATTCGAGGCCGCCCTCGCGCGCGCCCTCGGCGAGCGCCTTGACGCGCCCGTGATACATATAACCGCCGCGATCGAAAACGACCTTCGCGACGCCCGCCTTTTTGGCGCGCTCGGCGATCTCCTTGCCGATGCGTTTGGCCGCTTCGACGTTCGCGCCGGTCTTCAGTTCCTTCGCGCAACGCCTTTTCGAGCGAGGAGGCGGCGGCGAGCGTCACGCCCTTCTCGTCGTCGATGATCTGTGCGGAAATCTGCTTGGACGAACGGAACACGCTCAGGCGCGGACGCCCGCCGCCATGGACGGGCGATCGCGCGGCGAACGCGCGCCTTGCGGCGATCAGTGGACTTGTTGGACTTGGCCATGACGGCGCCCCTTACTTCTTCTTGCCTTCCTTGCGGAAGATGAACTCGTTGGCATATTTGACGCCCTTGCCCTTATAGGGCTCGGGGCCGCGGAACGCGCGGAATCTCGGCCGCGATCTGGCGGACCTTGACGCTCCGAGATGCCGGGGAACGCTGATTTCCGTCGGCTTCGGCGTCGTTATCGTGGACGCCCGCCGGGATCGGATACACGACGTCATGGCTGTACCCAGGGAAAGCGCCAGGTTCTTGCCCGGCGATCGCCGCCTTGTAGCCGACGCCGTTGATTTCCAGCCGCTCTTCGAAGCCCTTGGTGACGCCGACCACCAGGTTCTGCACCCGAGCGCGCGCCGTGCCCCACATCGCGCGCGACCGCTTGTCGGGACCGTGCGGCTTCGACATGTAGCGGCCGCGCCATCGATCTTGATGTGCGACTTCGTCGAGGGCGGTGAACCACAAATTGGCCTTTAACAGCGCCTACCACGGCGATCGATTGACCGTCGAGCTTGGCCGTGACGCCGGCGGGGATCAGATCGGGGTTTTCTGCCGATACGAGACATAGCACTGGTTCCAGATTAGCGGACGCCGACCAAGTCGGCCTTTAGAAGCGGCCTTCGAAGAGTGCAGGGAGGGAACTAACACCCACGTGATTTTCGCGCGCCGAGTGATCCGCCATCACGCCCTTCGGCATCGAGCAGTTTCGAGCACGCCGAGGCCGTTGGCGACGCGCGGCATGCCGTCGACGGCGGCGTAGACGCGCCGGCCCGGCTTCGACCGCGCTCGATCTTGCGAATGACCGGCTCGTTGTCGAAGTACTTGAGCTCGATCTCGAACTCGCTGCGGCAGTTGCGGTGTCGGTGGTCGAGTAGCCGCGGATATAGCCTTCGGCCTGCAACACATCGAGCACGTTCTGGCGCAGGGGAGCCGGGCGTCGAGACCTTGCCGCGTTTGCGCATCTGCGCGTTGCGGATGCGGGTGAGCATGTCGCCCAAGGGGATCGTTTGCCATCATCCTCCCCTCCTCACCAGCTCGACTTCACGAGGCCCGGAATCGGGCCCTTGTTACCCGAGTTCGCGCAGCGCGATGCGGCTCATCTTCATCTTCCGATAATAGGCGCGCGGACGCCCGGTCACCTCGCAGCGGTTGCGGACCCGAACCGTCGCGCCGTTGCGCGGCATCCGGCCAGCTTGAGGCGCGCCTCGAAACGCTCTTCCATCGGCAGCTTCTCGTTGTTGGCGACATCGAGCAGGCGCTGCCGGCGCGCCGGAGAATTTCTTCGCCAGGTGATCTTGCGCTGATTGTTTTCGATTGCGCTCTTCTTTGCCATCAAAGGCCTCCATTTTCCGCGTTTGAGGGTCAGCTCACTGCCGGAACGGGAAGTTGAAGGCGCGCAGCAAGGCCCGCGCCTCGGCGTCGGTCTTGGCCGTCGTGCAGACCACGATGTAGAAGCCCAACATGGCTTCCGCCTTGTCGTAGTCGATCTCGGGGAAGATGATGTGTTCCTTCACGCCGAGCGCGTAATTGCCGCGGCCGTCAAAGACTTCGGATCGAGGCCACGGAAGTCGCGAACGCGCGGCAACGCGACCGTCACCAAGCGATCGAGGAACTCGTACATGCGCGTCTTGCGAAGCGTGACCTTCGCGCCGATCGGCATGTTCTCGCGCACCTTGAAGGTCGAGATCGCCTTACGCGCGCGCGTCACCACCGGCTTCTGGCCGGCGATCAGCGCAAGGTCGTTAGCGGCGGACGTCACCTTCTTGGTGTCGTTGACCGCTTCGCCGACGCCCATGTTGAGCACGATCTTCTCGATCTTCGGCACCTCGCAGCGCGTTCTTATAGCCGAACTCCTCGACGAGCTTGGGCACGATCTCGCTCTCGTAGAGCTTCTTCAAGCGCGCGACATAGTCCTTCGGCGCGGCCTTGGCTGGCCGGCGACGGCGACTTCGCTCGGCCGCGGCCGGCCCTTGCCCTTGGCCGCCTTCGGCTTCGGCGGCGGCTTCGGCCTTGCCGCCCTTCGCCGGCGGGCTTGTCGGCCTTCGCCGCCTTGCCGCCCTTGTCGGATTTTGCCTCAGCCATCGATCAGGTCTCCGGAACGCTTGGCGACGCGGACCTTGCGGCCGTCGTCGAGAATCTTGAATCCGACGCGCGTCGGCTTGCCGGTCCTTGGGATCGGCGATCGCGAGATTCGACAGATCGATCGAGGCTTCCTTGGAAAGGATGCCGCCCTCGGTCTGCGCGGGTCTGGCGCGTGTGACGCTTGACCATATTGACGCCGGCGACGACGGCGCGACGGTCGGCCGGAATGACGCGCGTGACCTCGCCGCGCGGTCCTTGTCGCGGCCCGCGAGGACGACGACTTTGTCGCCCTTCTTGATCTTGGCGGCCATTACAGCACCTCCGGCGCGAGCGAAATGATCTTGACGTGGTTCTTGGCGCGAAGTTCGCGCGGCACCGGCCCGAAGATACGGGTGCCCACCGGCTCGGACTGGTTGTTGATCAGCACCGCGGCGTTCGAATCGAAGCGGATCACCGAACCGTCGGCGCGACGGATGTCCTTGGCGGTGCGCACGACGACCGCCTTCATCACGTCGCCCTTCTTCACGCGGCCGCGCGGAATGGCTTCCTTGATCGACACCACGATGATGTCGCCGATCGACGCGTAGCGCCGCTTCGAGCCGCCCAGCACCTTGATGCACATCACGCGACGCGCGCCCGAATTGTCGGCGACGTCGAGGTTCGTCTGCATCTAAATCATGGCCTAAACGCCTTTCTTGTCAGAACGGTTTCCGGTGGCCCCGAGCGACCGGACTACGCCTGAAGGAGGCTCGCGCCTCCGGGATGAACTCGCCCTGGGAGAAACCCCTTCAGGCCTTGGGAGCGTCGTCGAGGACGATCCACCGCTTCAGTTTCGAAATCGGCTTGGTCTCTTCGATCGAGACCGTGTCGCCGACCTTGTGGGTCTTGGTCTCGGCGTGCGCGTGGTAGTTCTTCGTGCGGCGCACCGTCTTCTTCAAGAGCGGATGCGTGAAACGGCGCTCGACCTTGACGATCAAGGTCTTCTCTTGCTTGTCGCTGACGACGACGCCCTGGAGAATTCGCTTCGGCATTTTCCCGTCCTCAGCCTTTGTTCTTGGCGGCGCGCTTTTGCGCGGCGATGGTCTTGACGCGCGCGATGTCGCGACGCACGACGCGCACGCGCGCGGTGTCCTGCAATTGGCGGCTCGCGCGCTGGAAGCGCAGGTTGAACTGCTCCTTCTTCAGCTTGAGGGCTTCGTCGTCCAGTTGATCTTCGCTCATCACGCGCAGATCCGAGAGACGGCTGGCATTTTTCATCGGTCTCTCCTTATTCCGCGATGCGCTGCACGAAGCGCGTCTTGATCGGCAACTTCGCCGCAGCGAGCAGGAACGCTTCGCGCACCAGCTGCTGGGCACGCCGTCGACCTCGAACATGATGCGGCCCGGCGCGACCCGCACGATCCACAGCTCCGGGGCGCCCTTGCCCTTGCCCATGCGCATTTCGATCGGCTTCTTCGAAACCGGGACGTCGGGGAACACGCGGATCCAGACGCGTCCGGCGCGCTTCATGTGGCGCGTCAGCGCGCGGCGGGCGGCCTCGATCTGGCGCGCGGTCACGCGCTCCGGCTCAACCGCCTTCAGGCCGAACTCGCCGAAATTCAGCGCGAACCCACCCTTGGCGACGCCGCGAATGCGGCCTTTGAACGCCTTGCGAAACCTGGTCTTCTTAGGCTGCATCATGGTCGTGGACCTTCAGTGTTTTCAGGCCGCGTGCGCGCGACCGGAACGCGGCTCGCGCTCGCGCGGCTCGCGTCGCGGACGATGCGTCGACGAATGATCGGCTTCGGCCTGGCGGCTTGTCCTGCGCCATCGGATCGTGCTCGAGGATCTCG
>CAVSRI010000024.1:0-100673 GCA_963730275.1 uncultured delta proteobacterium
AGGATTTTAGTACACGGCGTTCGGATATATGATGATGCGGTTAAAGCCCTGGACAATGTGGCTAGTAAAAATGACGCGATCCTTTTCCTTCCAGAAAAAAGAAACGGAAATTAAAGTGCCATGAGAAAAATTTTAACTGCAGCAATCGTAATATTTATTTGCGCCTGTAGCTTGAACCAAAAACATATTCCTGAGTGGGAATATACCTCTTTCCGGCAGTTGGAAAATTATAAAATTAATTTTTTAGCCGGGAAAGAAGATGTTGCGGAGCCTCATTTTGATAAAGCAAAAAAAGCTGTATCCGGCGACAACGATTTAAATCTCTTAGCCATAATTTATTTGGACAAGTATGCCTTGCATACAGCGGCATTGGAAGATTTTGACGATAGCGAATTTGTCCGAATTAATAAACTCCATCCCCTTGCCCCTAATTTCGCCTATTATAATTTTTTGAAGGGGAACTTTACTGTCGTAGAAGATAATCTACTGCCTTCCCAATATTCAAGCTTTATCCAGCTCGTCCGGAATAAAGATCTGACCAAAGCTCTCCAGGAAATTCCCTCCATTGATGATCCGCTCTCCCGTTTGATTACCTGCGGTATCTGGGTAAAATATTTGCCCTACGATGAAAATATTTTACAGATTGCCATTAATACTTCTGCCGATAACGGCTGGAAGAGGCCTTTACGGGCTTATTTAAACAAACTGCAAAAATATTATCTCGACCGTGGGGAAACGGCCAAAGCCGAAAGTATTAAAGTACGGCTGGAGTTCTTGAAAAAATAAGAACAAAACGCACGCTTGTTTATGTAACATCTTAATATTATTGGCATATTTATAAATAAATGCGAAGACACGGAAACATCTTATACAGAAAGCAACAGTCTGTGTTTCCCGATTTATGCAGACTGTATAATCATTGTTAGAGAGCCAAGAATGCCATCGCTAGTTACGAGCGCCAAAACGGAGTCAGCCCTGCGTGAAAAACTCGAAGCAGAGGGTTTCAGCGTCAGCACAGCGCGCGGCAACGGTGAAAATGGGGTAGACATACTCGCTACCCGGCGAAGAACGAACATTCACATCGAGGTCATCGCTTTTAAATCCAGCGGCGCAGCACGCTCGAAAGATTTTCAGCAGTCATTCTTTCGCGCCGTATCTCGCATAAAGGATGGCGCCAAACGCTGCGTAATAGCGCTACCCGAACGTTGGCAAAATGGCTTACCTACACGCGCTCAACAGTATGGTGTCGCATGGGCGCGCATCGGCGACGCATTTCCCGAGCTTGAAATCTGGCTTGTTGATTCAGAATCTGGGCTATACAAAGTGAACAAGTGGAATGACTGGCTCTCTAACAAACCGCTCAATGCACGACCGCGTGTAAAACACGCGGCGCATTAGCAGTAGCGCTAAGAGATAAGAGAAGGGGCACATGAAGAGACCGCCGACAGATCGTGAAATTCTGAAAAGGATTCATAAGCGGTACTATAAAGAATTTGGTAACTTTGATAGGAGCAATTCAAAACCAGAGCGAGAAACAAAAATTTACGTGCCGATTGACTGGTGAAGGTAATAGCTAAGGACCTCAGAGTCGATCCTGGATATTGTATTTGGTCGCTTATATTATCACCTTGATAAAAAGTACGGCTATGCTCAGCCGGATGGATCAAAAGTTCACTTATTCGCATTTACGGTTGGAAAGGATCGACATGCCGTCAATTTTCCATTATTATCAGCGGTACTCGCCGAACTTGAGCAAACATGGATTCGGGTTACTGTACCTCTAATTATTTTCTCTTTTTGCCTTGCTAGTTTCTGTCCTCAGTTTGATATGCCGAGGCTCTTAGCAAGCCACTCCAGGAGACCAAGACTACGCCACGGCCGCTGATCCGCACGTTAAGCAACGATAAGGAGAAATTTTATGAAAAAGACGCTTGTAGTGCTGGCCAATCCCAGTATTGAGAAAAAATCCATTGCCAACAAAATAATCATTGAAAAATCAAGCTATCAAAGGTGTGAAGATCAAGGACCTTTATCGGGAGTACCCATCCTTCCAATTTAACATCGAAGCTGAGCAGGCAGCTCTCATTGATGCGGAAGCAATTATTTTTCAGTTTCCCTTCTATTGGTATAGCGTGCCCGGCATTCTTAAGGAATGGTTGGATCAGGTCTTCACCTACGGCTTTGCTTTTGGTTCCACGGGAAACAAATTAAAAGGAAAACAGTTTCTTGTCTCCATGACCGTAGGAGGACCGGAGGATGCTTACAGAGTAGGCGGCTACAACAACTTCCCAATTAACGATCTGCTGAAACCTCTGCAGCAAATGACGAACCTCACCGGCATGAAATACAATACCCCTCTTGTGTCTTACAATATGATCTACGTTCCGGGCGTCTATAATAAGAAGGAAGAAGTGGAAAAAATGGGCAAAGAGCACGCCGAGCGGTTGTATAAATATATCGCTGCAAGCTAAATTTAATTATTATTTTCCCACGCTCCAAAAGAAAAAATCGTTCACAAAAAAAAGGAAACGTAAATAAAAAGTACAAGCTATATGATTTATTTTTTTTTGAGATGTTATAGCGAGCTATGTAAACAATTTTAGGTGGCAGTAATGGGTGAGAATGTTCTATTCCGAGTCTTATCGGATTTAGTGTTGCTGCTGCATACGTCGTTCGTCATGTTTGTTGTTTTTGGGCTGGCGCTGATTTTGTGGGGTGGGTTTCGCAGTTGGCGCTGGGTCAAAAATCCGTGGTTCAGATTGGCCCATTTATTAGCTATTGGAGTAGTTGTAGCGCAAACTTGGTGGGGAATGTTATGTCCACTTACCATCTTGGAAAATGCTCTGCGGACACAAGCTGGCGAGGCCGTGTATACAGGAAGCTTTGTAGCGCATTGGCTCGGAGTGCTTTTATACTACGAAGCGCCCTGGTGGGTATTTATCTTATGCTACACAGTTTTCGGGCTTGTGGTGATCGCAAGCTGGTTTTCGTTCGTCCGTGGCCATTTGACAAGAGTCGGCATTGCAAACCTACTTAGAATTTTATTTGTATTTAAACAAAATAAGGAGAAATAAAATGAGTAATGAAAGTCCATGGTATTTAAAGCAATCGCCTTTGGGTGCCGCTTACCAGCATTTTTCCAATGTCGCTAAACAGAAGACTGTTTTGGATTCAAAAACAAAAGAACTTCTCCGGTTAGCAATAGCCTCTGTGTTTCGCTGCAAACATTGCACAGAACATCATATAAAAGATGCTCTGGTAGCGGGCGCTACAAAACAAGAAATAGCGGAAGCTATACTTATTGCTTCGTTGCAGTCCGCAGGAACGCAGCTTAATTGGCATAAAGAGTTTTTTGAGGAATATCTGGTTGAAAAGGGTTAATAATTGAAATAAATTGATGCGGGAAAAAATGAAGATGATCCCTGGCGTGGATCTGCTTTACATTTAGCACCACCTGCACCTTTGTTGTGAGCGGCTAAAAAAATTTGTGAGATTTATATTGATTACTGTTTTATGATGATCAGATAGGATTCTTCGTTTTGCGGTGGAGTTTTTTACTCCCAGGGTCGTGCATATTTAAAAGAAATACTCGTCCGGCCCGGTTTAAGTGTTTTGAAGCGCCACACCTGTTTCCCGGCGCGCCGACAAGGGTCGCTTGGTTTTATCCGCTAAATAGTCTGAGCTTATTAATTTAAGGGTGCTTTCATCCAGCGGCTTGGCAAATTGCCATAGGTAACCGGTTGTCGCATTAGATTTCTAAGTAATAGTGAAAGACTGTCCCACTTGACTTTAATTACCACAGGGTTTTTAGCTCCTCCGCAAGGCAAAATGAAGTCGAGGACGCAAATAGTAAGACAAAGAAAATAAAATTCTTCATATAGCCTTCTTTTATATCAAATATATGCGGAAGTAAATAACCCAATAAAAGCGACTAATTCATTATTGCTTCTGTATTGGGTTTCCCCAAGATATGTTTAAAAACTAAAACTTAACGTTACACCTCCATAGAGATAAGAACTATTCCTATCGGATGGACTGGCAGCTCCTTGCAGGCCACGCCCTTCCATTTCATACCGAGCATCATCACAAAGAGGGAAAACATAAGATATAGTCGGCGTAACCGACAATGTCTTATAAACCGCTATGGACAGGGAGACGGAAACTGTCCCATCATGGAAGTTATTGTACTTATCCTTCGTGGGCAAAGCGTTGCTGTCATATTTGGCATAAGTGGTTTCATCGGTCGACAGCAGGTAACTTGCCGAAGCTGATAGTTTTAAACTGATGATCTTATTGAATTCAATAGTATGAGAAGCCCCCAGCAAAAAATACCACTGATGGTAATGATCAATTTCTTTATAGACAGTCAACGTCGGCGATAAAATCGTATCTAAACCCAATGTGAGAAAGAGCTCCTGAGCATCAAGCCGGGCAGTTCCTCCGGCATAAGGGGCACCTAAAGCGTAGTAAATGTAGCCGGGAGTCACTTGCAAAATTCCAATTTTTTAGAATAGGAAACAGTGTAGTCGGTTTCGGTGTATTTAGCGCCATAATTGAAATCAGCGGCTGAATATGGTCTTGTATCCAGGTTTCCCCAGACATTCACCGAAAATCCTTTATAGCTTACCATTGCCGACGGTTGCATGACAACACTGTTGCGGGTTTGCTCATACCCGCGCCAGATGTAAGCGCTCAGTACACTCAAATCTACTTCTCCCGTACCTTATCTTCTTCTTGGGCTTGCGGGTTCGGGAGCACTCGCCGGAGCTGATTGTTTCACTACAGGCTCGGCTCCCTTCTGGTCTTCTGCCCGACAGTTACCGGTAATGCGGCAATAACTAGTAAAAACAATACCGCGGTAATTATTTTCTTCATATTGTTTTTCATAGTGCTTAATTCTCTTTTAAATTTCATCCTCATCTGAATTGTTCGCAATCAATTCCGTATTTATGCACCTTATAGTCAGGATGCGTTTTGTAGTTCCTAAGAGTTCTGCAGCGGCTGATTGATTGCCTTTAGTTCTTGCCAAAGCATGAATGATAATTGTTTTTTCACAGTCGAAAACACACCGCTCCAATACATTTTCTCGGGTATCTAATTTATCATTCTCCACAGGACAACCTCACCCGATGGCTTTGCCGCCCCGTTCACCGTTACTGATGCGGATGCATTCGGCTAGATCCAATACAAATATTTTGCCGTCACCAACTTCGCCGGTGTGCGCACCCTTGGTAATGGCAGTAATTGTCGGTTCCACAAAATTCTCATTTACGGCAATATCCAGCCTGACTTTTTTCAGCAGGCCGCCTGCCTCTTTAGCACCGCGATAAACTTCTGTTAGGCCTTTTTGTCTTCCCTGCCCCAGTACTTCAGTTACCGTCATCAAGTTTACATCCACAGCTTCCAAGGCTGTTTTCACTTCATCTAATCTATGCGGTTGTATAATAGCTACTATGAGCTTCATTGTTTTATCCTCCTATTCAATAACAGTATATGCAGCTTCACTCTGCTGAGTCAAATCCAGCCCCACAATTTCATTCTTCTCTTCGACTCTCATCCCGATTAAGGCATCAACGACTTTGAAAATAATCCAGGTCATAATAATGGCAAAGGGAATAGCTACTACTACCAGCAGCCCTTGGATCAGAAATTGATGCAAGTTGCCGAAAAAAAGACCATTGGCGCCTCCGGCATTGACAGCCTTTTCGGCAAAAAGACCGGTGGCCAATGTTCCCCATGTTCCGCCAACGCCATGGACTCCAAAGGCATCAAGTGAATCGTCATAGCCCAGCTTGGATTTAATGACTGCTACGGCGATGTAACAAACCAAAGCTACAATCATGCCAATAAATATGGCATTCATCGGATTGACGAATCCGCAAGCCGGGGTGATGGCGACAAGTCCGGCGACAGCTCCGGTTGCCACACCAAGGATGGTTGGGGTTCCGTTATGCCACCACTCAATCAATGCCCAGGTTAAACCAGCGGCGGCAGTTGCAGTGTTAGTCGTAATGAAAGCATTGGCGGCAAGTCCATCTGCGGCCAAGGCACTGCCGGCATTGAAACCAAACCAGCCAAACCACAGCAATGCCGCGCCAAGCACTGTAAATGGCAGGTTATGCGGACGAATCGGTTTGTGGTTATAGCCAACTCTCTTACCCAACATGATGGCCAAAACAAGCGCTGATATGCCGGAGCTGACATGAACTACGATTCCTCCCGCGAAATCCATCGCTCCCATATTCTTTAACCAGCCACCTGTTCCCCAGACCCAGTGCGCCAGCGGATCATAAACAAAAGTCGCCCAGAGGATAGTGAAAAGCAAAAAAGCGGGAAACTTGACTCTCTCTGCATAAGCGCCAATGATCAGGGCCGGCGTAATAACCGCAAACATTGCCTGGAAGATCATAAAAACAGAATGCGGTATAGTTGCGGCATAATCAGCATTAGGCAAAGGACCTACGCCGCGTAAGCCCGCCCAATCTAGGTTTCCGATGATTCCGTGGAAATCAGGGCCAAAAGCCAGCGAATAGCCATACAAAACCCATTGCAAACTGATTACGCACAGAATGATGAAGCATTGCATTAAAATGGATAAAACGTTTTTCCGGCGTACCAGGCCTCCGTAAAAAAAAGCCAGGCCCGGCATAGTCATCAACAATACCAGCGCCGTGGACATAAGAACCCACGCAGTATCACCACTATTCATTGTATTACCCTCCTTAAAAAATTTTCGAATTAAATTGCGTTACATGAAAGTTACATAGCAACGAGAATGCCAAATAGTTAATGCTCGAATTATATTGGGTAATTTGTGAATATGGCTCTGGGGAGAAACAAGAAAGCACAACAAAGACGTCGCTCAAAAATCGAAATTGAACAATTTTGTTGTTTATTAGCGAAGCAAATTTACAACGTCTTTGGTGTTCATCCTGTCGTTATTATGTTTACTGGATATAAAGGGCAAAAAATAAAAAAGCGCGGCTTAACTATCTTATTTCAAGATAGAGGTCAGATAAAATTATTGACAATCTTTTAAGTAATTTGATTTTGCCATAATAATTATTTTAAATTCGAAGATGAATGTTTATACTCTTAGTTAGGTCTTGGGAGCAGAGATGATCGAGTTGAGAGAACCACTGCCAAACATCTTCAGACCAAACACCCTGATATCTTACACGGGCACAAGTTGCACCATTTCTCCGTCACCAGCGCCGTCCAGAAACCGAAACTCGCGGATTAAATTACAGAGAGCTGAAGATAATCTACCTGCCGGTTTGCAAATTCGTCAAATCTTTAAGACTCATCGTAAATTCCTTCTAACCGACGGCTTTGCCGCCTCGTTCACCGTTACTGATGCGGATGCATTCGGCTAGATCCAATACAAATATTTTGCCGTCACCAACTTCGCCGGTGTGCGCACCCTTGGTAATGGCAGTAATTGTCGGTTCCACAAAATTCTCATTGACGGCAATATCCAGCCGTACTTTTTTCAGCAGGCTGCCTGCTTCTTTAGCTCCGCGATAAACTTCCGTTACGCCTTTTTGTCTTCCCTGCCCCAGTACTTCGGTTACCGTCATCAGATTTACATCCACAGCTTCCAAGGCCGTTTTTACTTCGTTTAATCTATGCGGTTGAATAATGGCTATTATTAATTTCATGATCATCTCCTCCTATTCAATAACAGTATATGCAGCTTCACTCTGCTGGGTCAGGTCAAGGCCGATAACTTCTTGTTTTTCTTCCACGCGCATACCGACGACCGCGTCCACAAACTTAAAGAGTATCCAGGTCATCACTGCCACAAAAGCCGATACTACGGCCACCATCGTTAATTGCACGAGGAATTGATGAGCTTCTCCGAAGAAAAGCCCATTGGCGCCGGCGGCGTTAACCGTTTTTTCCGCGAAAAGACCAACGGCAATTGTGCCCCAAATACCTCCCACACCGTGAACACCAAACGCGTCTAAAGCGTCGTCGTAGCCCAGTTTGGTTTTAATAATCGCGATGGCGATATAACAAAATACGGAAGCAAGTATGCCGATAAAGATGGCATTGATGGGGTTCACAAAGCCGCAGACGGGCGTGATAGTGGCAAGGCCCGCGACGGCACCAGTGCATGCTCCGAGTATCGTTGGTGCGCCATTTTGCTGCCATTCAATTAAAGCCCATGTTAATCCTGCCATGGCCGCGGCGACATGCGTGGTTATAAAAGCATTAGCGGCTATTCCATCTGCGGCCAGAGCAGAACCGGCGTTAAAGCCAAACCATCCGAACCAGAGCAGGCCGGCGCCCAAAACAGTGAAAGGCAGATTGTGAGGCCGGAAAGGGGGATGCTGATAGCCGACCCTTCGGCCCAAAAGAAGGCAGAAAACCAGCGCCGACACACCGGAGCTCGCGTGGACGACAATGCCGCCCGCAAAATCCATGACGCCAAAACTTTTCATCCAGCCGCCAGCGCCCCAGACCCAGTGGGCAATAGGGTTATAAACAAAGGTAGCCCACAGGACAGAGAAAATTAAAAACGCGGAAAATTTCAGGCGCTCGGCAAAGGCGCCGATAATTAAAGCCGGAGTAATCACAGCAAACATACACTGGAAAATCATAAAAACGGAATGAGGAATCGTCGCCGCGTAATCGGAATTCGGTTGGCTGCCCACAAAATTTAGACCAGCCCATTTAAGATTTCCGATAATTCCCCATCCGGTATCGGGCCCGAAAGAAAGGGAATAACCGAACAATACCCATTGGAGACTGATCACGCACATGATAATGAAACACTGCATCAAAATAGAGAGAACATTTTTTCTCCTGACTAATCCTCCATAAAAAAATGCTAGACCTGGTATAGTCATCGCAAATACCAGTACTGTGGACATAAGAACCCACGCAGTATCACCACTATTCATTGTATTAACCTCCTTAAAAAAAATTTGAATTAAATTGTCATAAATAGAAACTTCGTTGCAACGGTAATGCCAAAATTGTAACGGGAATACCAAATAGGTAATACTTGAATTATATTGAATATTTTATGAATAAGACTCTGGAGAGAAACATAAAAACGCAACAAAGACGTCGCTCAAATTTAAGAATTGTACAATTTTGTTCTTTAATGAAGAATAACTGTACTTGATGAAAATACAGTTAAAATCTATTGGCATTGAAATATAACAATGACATATAAATTATAGATCAATAGGATTGAAAAGACAGGTAAGGTGAATGGAATTTCTACCTATCCATCGATTATCTATGCCGTTCTTAGGGCATCGACGATGTTCATGCGTGAGGCGCGCAATGCCGGCAACACGCCGCCGACGAGTCCCATGATCAGGGCAAACGCCATCGCCTCCAGAATAATGCGAAGACTGAGAGTAAATTTAAAGGCCAGTTCGGAGAAGGTCTGAAAGTTTACGGTGGAAACGGTGATGAACTGCATGAATGATGCAAAGAATAATCCCACGAAGCCGCCGATAAAACCCAGTAAAAGCGATTCGGCCAGAAATGCCAGGAGTATATTGCGCCTGCGAAAACCAAGTGCTCTTAATGTGCCGATCTCCGCTGTGCGGTTGGCCACTGTCGAATACATGGTGATCATTGCTCCGATGATCGCGCCAATGGAAAAGATGATGGTAAGCGATATACCAAGAATCCGCAGAAACTTCGCCATCATTTCCGATTGATCAAGATAATACCTCGTCTCTCGTTTGGCTTCCAGTTTCAATCGCGGATCTGTTTCAATGGCAGATTTTGCTTGCGGAAAATCTGCGGAGTTTTGCAATTGGAAAATCAGCGATGAATAAACAGGACGCCGAAAGGCCTGCATGATCTGATCTACGTCACCCCAGATTTCGGAACTAAAACCGGTATTGCCCGCATCAAAAATGCCGACAACCGTCCATGTCCGCATGCCCCAATTCAGCGTGCCCTGTAGTCCGACACCCTGAAATCCTTTGGCAATGCTGTTTCCGACAATAACTTCCGATGATCCCATTCTGAACATGCGTCCGGCGACCAGCTTCACCTGCGGCCGCAGAGGAAGTGATTGTTCCTGCACGCCGCGTACCACGACATTGGAATGGCTTGATGTTTTTTCTGTGCCGCGTTTTTGCAGGGCAATGAGAACAACGCATTCCTTGGCGACCAGCCGTTTTCCATCGGCGCTCATCGCCATCTGCGGCAGCATTTCCACAATAGAGGCCTGATTGCGTTCTATAATGCTAACGACTTCCGATGCTGAGCCTTTGCGCAAAACTACAACATTGTTATCCGATCCGGTTTCCACCAGTGTCTTTTGCAAGCCTGCGGCCATCATTAAGACGGCGGCAAAAACAAAGACAACCAGCGCCATGCCGGATACGGTTAGTACTGTTGTCAATCTGCGCTTCCCGAGGTTGCGTATACTGTAGGAAATGGGAACAGCCATCAGCCAATCCTCCTTAAGCCATCGGCAATGCGAATGCGAATCGCATGACGGGTGGGAATGATCGCCGCCAGAAACGCGATGAGGACTGCGGCCGCAATATCATAATAAAGCGTTTCCGTAGAGACGAGAAAGACCGGGAAAATAATTGGCCAGGCTATGGCCGAAAGCTTTGGCTGCCGGAAACGTCAGGATCATGCCGATGATGCAGCCGGTGGCAGTAATTACCAGCGATTCGCCAAAAATAAGAATGGTTATATCTTTGGCGCCGAAGCCCAGCGTTTTCATAATGGAGTAATCACCGGTACGTTCCCTTGTCGTCATAGCCATTGTATTGGCAACTACCGCCATGATGATGAAGATGACGACAAAAGAAACCATCTGGATAGCTGTAACGATTGCTCCGCTCATGGCGATAAATCCCTGATTGAAGGCCTTTTCCGTTTCCGTCAATGTTTCGGCCAGAGAATTTTTAAAGGCATTATCGATAGCCATGGCCACATCCGTCGCAATATCCGGCCTGCTGATTCCGATCATGTAAAAGCCGACTTTGATCGGCCCAGGTAGTAGTCCTTTGTTTTATAACTTCATTGAGATAGTCCCAGTGGAAGAAAAACTGGGTTTCGTCGATGGTTTCGTCACGACCATGATAGATACCGCGGAGCACAAAATCCCAGTTGCCCAGGTATATAGTTCCTTTAAGGGTTACCGTATCTCCAATCTTCCAGCCAAATCTTTGCCGCAAGTTTTCGTCCGGCAACAAAACCTTTGCGGTCGGCAAGAAACGCCTTTTTTTGCAGCGGATCGAGAACAAATTCCGGATAGAGCTGAAAATAGGTTTTGGGCTCCACACAGAAATTAGGAAAGAAATTTTTCTCTTCAATATAAATGCCGCCAAACCAGTTACCATAGGAAACGATTTTTACTCCTTCGATCTGGCGGATTTTTTCCTGATAGGAAATGGGCAGTGGAAAAATAATCGAGATGGCATTACGGGTCACCAGGCGTGTAGGTTGAAGCCGCTTCGACACCGGCAGTACCAGGAACTGATTACTGTCCGTAAAAGGCCGAAGGCCAGAATTGCCACAGCGATGCCCAGAATGGTAAGGCTGCTGCGCAGCTTATTATGAAAGGCATTTCTAAAGAGGATTTTGAGAATCATCATTGTTCAGATACCCCTTATCCAGATGCCGCAGTATTTTCGCCCGCTGTGCTGCGCGCGGGTCATGGGTTACCATGATGATGGTCTTGCCCATCTCCTCATTGAGTCTCTCCATCATCGAAAGAATTTCCTCCGCCGAGATGCGATCGAGATCCCCCGTGGGTTCGTCGGCGACAAGAATGGTGGGATCGGTTACAATGGCGCGGGCTATGGCCACTCGCTGCTGCTCACCGCCGGACATCTCGCCGGGGTAGTGATCCATCCTGTGGGCCAGTCCGACCATCGTCAGCGCCATTTCGGCATGTGAACGTCTCTCTTTTTTCGGCAAGGACGTCAGATGGAGCGGTAGCTCCACATTTTCGATAGCCTTCAGTACGGGAATCAGATTGTAGAATTGAAAAATGAAGCCGACATGGTTAGCGCGCCAGTGGGCAAGCTCAGTTTCCGAAAGAGTCGTGATATCGACATCGCCGACACGGATTGTGCCTTTATCGATCTTATCGATTCCCGCAATCAGATTCAAAAGAGTGGTTTTTCCGGAACCGGATGGTCCCATGAGTGCCAGGAATTCCCCTTCGGTAATATCAAACGTAATATCATGCAGGACAGGTACAGTCAGGCTTTCCCGATGATAAGATTTGTAGACATTTCTAATTTCGACAATCGTATTATTCTGTTCAGTCACAATCATATAGTATTGTCATGATGAGATACAGGTCGGTTATCCAAGCTTGCATAATTTGTAATCTCATCTGTTGCTGGAATTGCTGGTCTGGCGCTTTCTCATCTTTCCGCTATTGTTATTTTTGATCCGTTCTTCAAACCTTTGGGTGGATTTATGACGACACGGTCACCCGGTTTAAGTCCTTCTGTAACTTCCATCATGTCGCCCAGCTTTTTCCCCAAGCTGAAGCGATGTTTGCTGAACGTGGCTTGCCCTGAAGGAGAAAAACAATATTTTGCTCACCACTGTTCATCAATGCCGATTGATTTACTGCGATGCGCGGTTTCAGTTCTTCGGGCTTGAGGTTACGGGAAAGGAAGGAAACTTTTGCGCTCATATCCGGCAGCATGCGGGGATCGCGGTCGAGAAAGCGCACTTTGACCAAGACTGTGGCTTTGGTGCGGTCAACTGTCGGCACAATGGCGTGAACTTCGCCGCGAAATCGCATATCCGATAAAGCATCAAGCTGGATGTCGCAAGGCTGGCCGACCCGAATGGACGCGATGCTGGTCTCCGAGACATCTACTTCTACTTGCAGGGAGCTCATGTCGGCAATTGTTACAACAGCGGCTTTGGCTGTGGCGGCGGCTCCCAGAGGAGTCACGATATCGCCGACATCAGCATTTTTAGTCAGTACCACTCCGTTAAATGGAGCCCGAATCAAAGTGTAGTCAAGGTTGGCTTTGGCGCCCGTAAGAACCGCTACTGCTGCCAATACGGTAGCTTCCGCCGCTTTGACTCCTTCAATGGCGCGTTTGTAGCGGGTATTGATCGCATCATATTCAGATTGGGCAACATAACCACCTTCGGCCAATTTTTTATAGCGCGCATTATCCTTCTCGAGATTATCTCTATCTGCTTTGACCTGTTCTAGATTGGCGCGGGCGGTATTGAGGTTGGCGGCGGCCTGCTCTTTTGCCGCGCTTACATCCTCGCTTTCCATCTGCGCAATTATTTGTCCCTTTTTGACTTTGCTTCCTTCTTCTACCTTCAGCGCTACCAGGCGTCCAGTTATTTTGGAGGCTACCGCTGCTTTGCGCTGGGCAACAATATAGCCACTGGCGTTCAGCAGGGAAAGTGATTGGGAAGGATAAACCAGAGAGACGGTTGTTACATCCACGGTTATTGCCGGGGCAATGATTCCCACCCTGTAAAGAATAATGATTATAAAAAACATAAGGATAATGGCGGCGATGATGAACGGTTTCTTTTTCGTCCGGCAGCAACGATAATCTTATCCGCTTTTTCAATCTTCAGTTTGCTTAAATCTTCTATAGGCATGATATACTCTCTTTATTTTTGTTCAGGGCAGTGTTTTTATATTGCTAGTACTTTTTAAATAAAGGAATTATAAATAAATTTGATATATTTATAACAGAACATTTATAACTTTACCACAACGATATGTAATTTTTTAGTAAAATCGGACAATCTACTTTCAAGACTATGAAGTTTTAAAACGGTAAACATCCGCGTAACAGTATTCCTTAAAGCCCGCCCGTTTATAAACATTCACTCCAAATTTAGATGCCTGTAAAATTACATTTCTAAACCCAGATTTTTTTGCGGCCTGCATTGCGGCCAAAGTTATAAGTAACCCCAAGCCCTTGTTGCGGTATGCGGGAAGAGTAGAAACATAGTAGATTCCCGCCGTGTTGTTATGTACAAAAAGTAGCGATGTGGCTACAGGTTTGCCGTCGAAATAGGCCAGAAAAAGCTTTTGCGGCGCTTGGTTGCCGAGGCCAAATGATGAAACAAAAGTTCGCACTGCACTCTGGCGCGCTGGGGCATTTCAAAGCCATGAAAAGAAGTATCTTCCCAGATAAGCAAATCGTTTTTGTCTTTAACCGAAGAGATTGTTATATTGTTAGGAATTTGCTTTTCTAACGCTGAATCGTTCAAATCCGCGGCCATGCAAGGTACTCTTTCAATCAAACGCAATCCGGCATCTTGTAACAAGGCTCTGGTTTTCGACGATTGCCCGCGGGGATATATCCACCACCAGAAATGCAGATTTAATTTTTTGTAAATCTCCTTTATGCCGGTGATGGACTTGGCGTCATCATTGGTTAAAGGTTTTTCATTCCAAACCCAGTTGAGGTCGGCGATGGCAATTCCCGTGTTCATTGACCAAATTGATCCGGCCTTAATCGACGAAGAATTTAAGCTTCCCCAGTAACGCCCGACGGCAAAAGAATTTTCCTCGATGGATTCAATGAAACGCATAAATACTAAAGAAAGTTGAAGGCAGCATTAGACAATTTGCATATATTGCATTACTAATATCTGGTTTCACGTAAATGTAAGCTTGCTTTAATGTGTTATTTGAATCGAGCTTTAGCCTTGTCTAACCCTTGCTTAAAAGCACTCCAGGCGCTTTCTACTCCCTGCTTGAGATCTTGCCAGGAGGCCTCGCTCGCTTGCTGAATTTCCGTTATCCTGACTTTCGCCGAATCGTACTTCTGGCGCAATGCTTTTATTTGAGTTTCATAGTCTTCTCTGGTCTTTTTTGCTTTAGCCTCCAGCTTGTCTATTTCTGCGCTCCATTCATCGATCTGGGCTTTAAGTTTGGCTACATATGCGTCTTTTGTTTCCATACTATTGTCTCCTTTCAAGTTGTTGAAATTATTCCGCTCAGGCAATACGGGCAAGTCTGGTCCAACTGGAAATTTGCCAATGACTATCAATATAATCTTGTTTATTGGACGCGGGCTGCAATCCGCATTTGAGAGCAAAATAACGGTGCAGGGCCAGGCATCCGGTTAATTCCGGATGAAACACAGTCACCAGAATATTTTCGTTTTCCGCCGCAGCTATGTAATCGTCAATTTTTAAAAGTATCTGGACATCTTTCCCAACTTTAGTGATTTTCGGTGCCCGGATAAAAGTTAGCGGTATCGGCTCATGAGCGACGGCGGGAATCAACGCTTCCTTAACGAAACTATCAAGCTGGCTGCCAAAACTGTTGCGCTCGATTTCCATATCGATGAGACTAAGACACGGTGATTCGTTAATTACTTTTTTGGCGAGCAAAATCGCGCCTGCGCAAGTGCCCCAAATTTTCATGCCTTTGCGGTGCGCATTAAATATGGTTTTCTTAATTCCGAAAGTATCGAGCAGTTTCGCAATGCAGGAGCTCTCGCCACCGGGGATAATCAAGCCGGCCAAATCCGCAAAATCAGCTTCCTGCTTTACCCTCTTATGGGCGATTCCCAGACGTTCCAGATGGTCCAAATGCTCATGAACTCCGCCCTGTAAGTCCAGAACTCCAATTGCTGCAGCTCTATTCTGTACTAATTGCAATGCCATATTTACCTACCAACCACGGCCGGCTAAAAGTTGATCAGGAGGTATTTGGGATATTTCCAGGCCAGGCATGGCTTCGCCCAGTCCCATCGAAGCTTCCAGTACCTTTTTCGGATCGTTGAAATAAGCGGTCGCCTTGACTATTGCCTTCGCGCGCAGTGCCGGATCGGCGGATTTGAATATGCCGGAGCCGACAAAAATTCCATCACAACCCAACTGCATCATCAAGGCCGCATCGGCTGGTGTGGCAATACCACCCGCGGCAAAATTAACAACAGGCAGACGACCCAACTCTTTAACTTTAAGTGCCAGTTCGAAAGGCATACCGTTGGTTTTAGCAAAGCCGGTTACTTCTTCTTTGGGCATTTCAACTAACTGACGGATTTCACGATTCATAGTTCTCATGTGGCGAACAGCCTCCACGACATTTCCTGTTCCCGCCTCTCCTTTGGTGCGGATCATGGCCGCGCCTTCGGCGATACGCCTCAGAGCCTCTCCTAAATTGCGCGCGCCGCAAACAAAAGGAATATTAAAATTTGTCTTATCAATATGGCACTCTTCATCCGCTGGAGTCAGAACTTCGCTTTCGTCAATGTAATCAATACGCAATGCCTCCAGAATTTGCGCTTCGACAAAATGGCCGATACGCGCCTTGGCCATTACAGGAATGGATACGGCTTTTTTAATTTTGGCGATCATAGCCGGATCGGACATTCGGGCGACGCCCCCGTCCTTGCGAATATCCGCGGGTACGCGCTCGAGCGCCATGACAGCGACAGCGCCGGCATCTTCGGCGATTTTCGCCTGTTCTACATTAGTTACATCCATGATGACGCCGCCTTTTAACATTTGCGCCAGTTGGATATTTAATTCATGTCTTTTTGCATCCACCTTGAATCGCCTCCTAACTTACTTATAAAATATTAATACTTAATATCATCTTTGTATAGTGAAATATTTTCCCGTCAATTATCTAAAAATATGCGATAATTTGCCACGCATATTCGTTGCCGCTCTACCAGAGCATTCTTGTTTTGATTTGTCGCTCGTTTAGATATTGTTTAATGTCGGCAATCGTGTAGGTACGATAGTGCACCATCGAAGCAATCAGCGCCGCGTCGGCCTTTCCTTCAGTTAACACTTGCGCGAGGTGTTCGGGCTTTCCGGCTCCTCCCGATGCTATAACCGGAATATTCACATTCTCGGAAATAAGCGCCGTTAGATTTAATTCATAGCCGTTTTGAGTGCCGTCGGCGTCAATCGAATTCAGACAAATTTCGCCGGCACCGAGTTCTTCCGCCTCTTTCGCCCACCAGAGAGCATCGATACCCGTAAATGTTCGTCCTCCGTTAATGACAATTTCATAGCCGGAAGGAATTTTACCCGATATTTCCACTTTTTTTACATCCATACCCAGCACTATGCACTGACTGCCGAATGCCTTCGCGCCTTGCGTGATAATTTTCGGATCTGTTACGGCAGTGGAATTAACGCTGACTTTTTCCGCTCCGGCGAGAATTACCCGGCGCATATCTTCCACATTGCGGATACCACCGCCGACGGAAAAGGGAATAAAAATTCTCTGCGCTACACGGTTAACGACATCGATTAGTATATCACGGCGGTCCGCTGAGGCAGTAATATCGTAAAACACGATTTCATCAGCACCCTGCTCGTAATATGCCCGTGCGGCCTCCACCGGATCGCCAATATCGACATTGTCCTTGAATCTGATGCCCTTGGTTAGTTTTCCGTCGCGCACATCGAGGCAAGGAATAATTCTTTTGCTAAGCATTTCCCCTCCAGTGGCAGAAATTGCGCAAGACTTGCAAACCGGGACGGCCGCTTTTTTCCGGATGAAATTGCATCGCCACCCAATTGTTTGCGGCCAGAACAGAGCAAAAGTTGATACCGTAATCGGTAACGCCTAAAACCAGCGAGTCGTCCTCCGGGGCCGGATAGTAAGAGTGCACAAAATAAAATTCGGCTTCCTTTGGTACATCTTTGAATACCGTGTGCTCGCGATTAAATGAAACACTGTTCCAGCCCATGTGAGGAATTTTTAATTTCCGGCAGCCAATATTTAAATCATCCGGGAAGCGCTTTGTTGAACCACGGACAAGTCCGATGCACTTGGTCTGGTTTTCCTCGCTGTAGTCCAGGATAATTTGAGTGCCCAGACAAATACCCATCAAAGGCCTGCCGGTCTTTATCCAGCCTGTCAGCCAGCTATCCAATTCCTTTCGGTGCAGATTAGCCATCGCTTCGCCTGCCGCACCGACTCCCGGGAAAATAATGTGTGTTGCCGCGTCCAGCTTCTTTGTATCATCGGTAATTACAAAACTCTCATCGATGTTTTGCAATGCCCTGGCAACACTCGTTAGGTTTCCGGCCTTGTAATCAATAATTGCAATCATATTTTTATTACCAATTAACTGAAGAGGAGATTTAGCAAGTTTTATGCACAACTTCCAATACTAATTTATATCCTTATAATCCTTGCCTTGATACGAGTCTCGTTTCTCCAACTCCCTATTAATCGCGTTTAACACCTCTAATTTATTCATTGCCCAGTCAGGTGCAAGGAAAATATCGCGATAACCTTCGGCAGTTAAACGCTGGATTACCATCGTCGGCGGCAGAATTTCCAGAATATCAGCCACTAAAGAAACATATTTCTCTTTGGTTATAAGCTTAATTGATCCATTTTTGTACATTTCGCCCAAAGCTGTGCCTTCCAAAGCTAGTAATGAATGAATTTTGATACCGTTGATCGGTAAACCTGCGAGAATCTTTGCTGTTTTTAATATATTTTCATCACTTTCATCGGGCAAACCGATAATAATATGAACGCAGATATTAATACCTCGACCGGCGCAGGCATGAACCGCATCCAAAAACTGCCGGAAACTGTGGCCACGGTTAATACGTTGCAACGTTTTATCGTGGATAGATTGCAATCCCAGCTCCAGCCAGATGTGATATTTCTTCGCGTATTCCGCTAATAAGACTATTGTTTCCGGAGCCAGGCAATCCGGCCGGGTGCCGATGGATAGTCCAATAACATCTTCCTGGCTCAAAGCTTCATCGTAGAGCATGCGCAATTTCTCAACCGGGGCATAGGTATTGGTAAATGTTTGGAAATAAGCAATAAATTTCGATGCATGCGGCTTATAAAACTTCTTTCCGCTCTGAATTTGTGCTGTAATTGAGGGCAATGTTCCTTTCTGGCGCAACTTTGACCCTCGTCCGTCGCAAAAAACACAGCCGCCGGTTGCAACACGGCCGTCACGATTCGGGCAGGTGAATCCGGCGTCAATGGGTAATTTATGCACATTACAGCCGAACAAATTACGCCAGTAACTTTTCAGATCGTAATATCTCTTCGTATTTTTCCAAAAATCAGGTTTGGCCACAGCCGCCTCTTTTTTATGTTGTGTTTTTTTTGCTACGATACTATCAATGAGTACCGGCTTTTTTCAAGGCAGTGCCGCAGGAAAAAGCCTCGGTCGAATTGATCCTGAGCGGGCCTAGCGAGTCGAAGGATTAAGGTTGTTGAGAATTAACATTGTTTTCATGCAAGCGCAAGTAGCTGGTTTGAGGGGAAGATAAGTTGACTGATAATTACGACATTCTGGTCATCGGCGGCGGCCATGCCGGTTGTGAGGCAGCGCTGGCCACGGCACGGATGGGCTGCAAGACACTTTTGTTCAATATCAATCTGGATTCCATCGCACTGATGTCCTGCAATCCAGCCATCGGCGGCCTGGCCAAAGGACAACTAGTCAAGGAAATTGATGCCCTCGGCGGCGAGATGGGCAAGGTTACAGACAAAACCGCCGTGCATTTTAGGCTGCTCAACGCCTCCAAAGGGCCTGCCGTTCGATCTTCCCGGATGCAGTGCGATAAACAGCTCTACCGCCTGACGATGAAAGCGGTAGTCGAAAATCAGCAGAATCTCTATATCCGGCAGAGTATGGTCGAGAGCCTCGTCATTGAAAATGGCAAGGTCGTAGGCGTGCTGGATCAAAGCGGGTATTTTTACGGCGCGAAAAAAGTCATTATAACCACCGGCACTTTTTTAAACGGACTGGTGCATATCGGCGCTTCGCAAACAGCTTCGGGACGCGCCGGGGAACTGGCGTCAATCGGACTGGCAAATAATCTCAAAGAGCTAGGATTTGAAATGGGCAGAATGAAAACCGGCACGCCGCCGCGCCTGCGCGCCTCGTCCATTGATTTTTCCCGTCTCGAACGGCAGGATAGCGACCCTGACCCTCAGCCTTTTTCTTTTACTACTACCGCTCTGCGAACAGAACGCCTGCCTTCCTATTTTAGCGCTACATCCACGGAAACTCATCGCGTGATTCGTGAGAACATTCAATATTCGCCTTTATATGCCGGTGTCATTAAAGGCGTGAGTGCCCGCTACTGTCCTTCGCTGGAAGATAAAGTCATGCGCTTTGGCGAGCGCGAAAGTCATCCAGTGGTACTGGAGCATGAAGGCCTCGACACGCAGGAAGTTTATGCTAAAGGCTTGGGCAACTGTCTGCCGCTGGGATTGCAGTATCAAATTGTCCAT
Source organism: uncultured delta proteobacterium (assembly GCA_963730275.1). GTDB lineage: Bacteria > Desulfobacterota > Syntrophia > Syntrophales > Smithellaceae > UBA4810. Next base: position 20,201 of record CAVSRI010000024.1, read on the forward strand.
AGCGTGAAAGGTTTGGAGCAGGCGGAGATTATGCGTCCTGCTTATGCTATCGAGTATGATTTCGTTCAGCCCAGCCAATTAAAGCTCACTTTGGAGACAAAACTTATCCATAGCCTGTATCTGGCCGGTCAGATCAACGGAACTTCCGGTTATGAAGAGGCGGCGGCGCAGGGCTTATGGGCGGGCATCAATACCGCGCGCTCGGTACAAGGCGCACCTCCATTTATTCTGGATCGCTCCGAGGCCTACATGGCGGTCATGATTGATGATCTGGTCACACGCGGCGTGGATGAACCCTATCGCATGTTTACGTCGCGTGCAGAATATCGCCTCATTCTGCGGGAAGATAACGCCGTCATCCGTTTGATGGGCAAAGGCTGTGAGTTGGGATTGGTTGCGCGTGAGTATTATTTATCTTTGCAGGAGAAGATTCGTCATATTGAGCAGGACATTAAGCGCCTGAAAGCATCGCCAATAAAGCCGACGCCGGAAGTAAATGAAGAACTGGCAAAACTTCAATCACCGCCTTTGAATAATCATACCACTCTTTATGGTCTCCTCAAAAGACATGAATTATCTTACGACAATCTGGCTGGCTTTCCCGGCTGGGAGCCCGAAAATGATTCCTTCGTCAAAAAGCAAATAGAAATAGAAACAAAATATGAAGGCTATATTAAAAGGCAATTCGAATCCGTCCAGCGTTTGAAGGAACAGGAAAAAAAGAAAATTCCGTACGATTTTGATTATAATTCCATTCCCGGATTATCCAATGAACTTAAAGTCAAACTCACGCGCATCGCTCCTGCCACTATCGGCCAGATGGAAAGAATTCCCGGCATGACCGAAGGAGCTATCTCTGCTGTTTTAATTATGATGAAAAAACAGGAACTAGTTGCGAGCGCTAAGAAAGAAAAGGACGGGAGGAGCTAATATTGTGTAGTTGTAAAAATTTACCATATTTTAAGAAGTTAGTTATTAGTTCTTATATTAATTGTTATACCTAATAAAAAAAGGGATAGCCTATGGATAAACATGTACTGAGAATCTTCCAACGCGAAACAGAAAGGCAGTGTAGGTTCGCAATTATGGCTATTGAGGACATACAAAAAGAACTGCAAGCGACAGGCGTGGACCGGATATGGTATTCTGTTCAAGCATTTCTGGTTGCGGCCGGCAATTTGTCCAAACTACTCTGGCCGAAACACCCACGTATTCCTGACCGGGCAGAGGAATTGAAAAGTTCTCTTGGTGTGGATAAAAGTTCTCCATTAGCCCCAAGAACCTTCAGGAATCATTTCGAACACTTCGACGAACGGATTGAGGATTGGGCGATCTCGTCTAAGCACCAAGGCTTCGTCGATTCGAACGTTGGTCCTTCCGGAATGATTTCCGGACCTGATTCTAAAAACTATCTTCGGAACTTTGACACAACAAAAGGCTCAATCACTTTCAGGGGCGATGAGTACGTACTAAAACCTATAGTAGATGCAATTGTGGAGCTACATGCGAGAGCTGTGACTGAGGCCAAAAAGAGTCCCTAGGATAAACAACTTGCATAGAGTCGTTCCACCGGATCGCTAACACTTCCAGTGAACTCTGTGTTATATCCTTGTGAACAATACGACATTATAGAGTCGCATCTCTAATTTTGACAATTTTTCGAGTTGAATAAAAATTTGGTTTAAAATTGGCAAAGCTTTAAAAAAGATTCATACCATTTCGATTTCAAAGGATAACGAGACGGCAAGGAGGAGGCTCCGCAGGCGTATTACAAATACGTCGAGGAAGCCGACGACGCAGCCAACAAAGTTAACCAAGGAAAGCGAATTAGTATCAAGCATGTTTGCCATGATATCTCTCCAGCCACTTTAATCCCTCTTTAATATTTTCTTCTATCGTCATAAATCTTTACCTTTTGGGTCATAATAATAAGAAAAAGATCAAAATTGGTTCATTCTTTGCATTTTCATAGGCTAAAGCGCCAAAAACTGGTTGCTTTTAGAACAATTTTGTAACAAAATACTTTTCCAAGGTCCTTTAGGCCTTAATATGAGTAAAGTTTCGAAAAAAACTTCTCTTGGGGAAGAGACGAAATTGAGCATACACAGTTACGAAGAGCTTGCCGCACTGCACGCTATATCTAAAATTTTAGCCCAACCTACAGATTTGCGTGATGAACTAGAGCAAGTTTTGCAGGAAATGAGTTTACGTTTGGGTATGCAGCGAGGCATGATTTCGCTCCTGGATCGCGAAAAAAAAGAAGCTTGGCTGGATATAGCTCATGATATCAATATCGAAGGAATGGATGTAACTTACAAGCCCGGCGAGGGTATCACAGGCAAAGTGGCGGAAACAGGCCGTCCTATGGCTGTGGCTAATCTTGGTCAGGCTACTCACTTTTTAGACCGCACCGGCGCCCGCCGTCATTTAAACAGGTCGGAGCTGGCTTTTCTTTGTGTTCCCATTATTTATGATGCAAATGTTGTCGGAGTTTTATCAGCCGATAAAGTAGCTCTCGAAGTGGAAGATCTGGATAAGGAACTGGCGATGCTTTCATCGGTTGCGGAATTAATAGCTAAATTCGTGCACATCAGAGCTTTAGAAGAAGAAAATAAGAGGCTGAGAAAAATTGTTGGCAGTAAGCGCGCGCCTTCTATAGATATTATCGGCCATTCTAAACCAATGCAGGAAGTATTCGGTTTGGTGGCCCAGGTATCCGATTCTAATACGACAGTATTAATCACCGGTGAAACAGGAACCGGTAAGGAGTTGATCGCCAGAGCGATCCACATGAACTCTCCCCGGCACAATGCGCCAATGGTGCAGGTTAATTGCGCGGCTATTCCCGATACTTTGATTGAAAGCGAGTTGTTTGGTCATGAAAGGGGAGCGTTTACTGGAGCACTGCAACAACGGCGGGGAAGATTTGAAGAAGCCAACGGCGGCACAATTTTTTTGGATGAAGTAGGTGAACTTTCCGCTGCCGCCCAGGTAAAGCTTTTGCGCGTTTTGCAGGAAAAAAGGTTTCAGCCGCTGGGCTCTTCGCGGGTTATTAATGTCAATGTCCGCATTGTCGCGGCGACCAACAGAGATTTAGAACAAGATATTTTAGCGGAACATTTTCGTGCCGATTTGTTTTACCGCTTAAATGTTTTTCCCATATATTTACCCTCTCTACGCGAAAGAGGCAGCGATATTATACTTCTGGCGGATCATTTTATTTTGAAATATAGCAAAGAAATGGGGAAAAATGTTAAAAAAATTTCCACTGCGGCAATAGAAGTATTCTTGTCTCATAAATGGCCCGGCAACGTACGCGAGTTGGAAAATTGCATTGAACGAGCTGTTCTGCTATCCACTACTGATACAATCGATTCTTTTCATTTGCCTCCATCTTTGCATGTAAGAGAAACTAAAGTGGAGAAGAAGGAACACAGCAAACTATCTTCTATTGTAGAAGCGCAGGAAAGATCTTTAATTATTGATACTCTCGAAGCTACCGGAGGAAATCAAACAAAGGCCGCAAAAGTTTTGGGGACAACAAAGCGTATCATTCAGTATAAAATTACTAAACTGGGAATTGATCCGAAATTTTTCCGCAAAAAAAATAAATACGTCAATGCAGCCGAATAGATAAATATTTGATAATTCCTTTATGCGGGCTACTCCTCTAGTCCATCGTCTTCTTCTACAGGAACAGCTGCTTTTTGAGGCATAATTTTTCTATAGACCGCTTGCGGTGATTTTTTATTACCGCCAACGGTTAAAAGCCTATCTACGGTGATAGCGAAAAGATTTTCGTTTTCCGTAAGATACGGCAGGATCAGTTTCCAGTCGGCATCCGTAATCTCAGCAAACTCGCCCCCATTGAGTTGTTCATCGACAAGTTTTCTGTGGGGATCGCGGACATAAATCGCCCCACCGGAAGCAAGAGAAAATATATTCGAACCGGGGTATGGCGAATCGTATTCGCAAATCTCCCCGTTTTCGTCGTCAAAGCTGATGCCGTTGAGTATTACAAAACCGCCGCCATTGAGAGGATCACCCGCCATAAAAGATTCGGCGAGATAATCCAATGCGGTGCCGTTAATCACCACGCGCGGCTTGCCGACAGCATTAATTAGAGGCCGTCCCGCGGCGTTGCCCATAATATAAGCAGAACCGCCTTTGGCGCCATACATGAATGTCTGGCCGACATCGCCAAACACCACAAGTTTCCCATCTTTCATAATCTGGCAGAGCTGGTCCTGGGCATTGCCGTGGACATAAATCTCCATGCCGTCAATGCCTGACGCCAGATAATCGCCGGAAGCACCGTAAACATCAATTCTTACGTCCTTTGTGGCGGGACCGAAACCACAACCGGTAAAGCGCTGGCCACGATATTTGTAAACAATGAAATGCTTCCAGCCGAGTTTAAAGGCCTTCACCATCATTACTGCATCGCAATTGTCGCCCTCCGGTTCAAATTGTCCGGCATCAAGAATCATAATTTTCTCATTATTTTTCGGCGCGCGAAGGTGATCACGGCTGGCATAATTAATGCGGCTAAATCGTGATTGAGACATTTCTGTAATCGACGGAATGGAGTCGAAAATCTCATCCAGAGATATCTTTACAATATGGAGCAGGGAGCTTCTCTTTATCGAACCGGTATTGAATCTTCGATCAGCCAAAAGCGTTAATGCGCTAATCGCTGCTTGTTTGCCTCTGTCACTTTTTAGTGCATAACTCTTGATTGTCTCAATGCAAAATCTGAGTTTATCAGGATTAAAACCGCTAATGCCGTTCTTTACATATGTAAACAATTTATCGGCAACCACTGCATAATCATTTTCGGTAAAGGAGACAGCAATCTCTCCTTCTATGGGCTTGTAGTCCTCTGTAATTGTTATCACTTTCGCTATATCACAGGCGGATTTGCCTTGCGGAGTTCCAATTACTTTTCCGAACTTGTCGGTACAAATAAGTTTTTTGCCATTCGCCGCATCTTTCAGGCTGAAGATAAATGCGCCGCCGTCGGTATAGCTGCCGCCGCGGGCATTCCAATATTTGTCGGCAATGGGCCGGAAACGCGGATCTTCCCGTGTGAGCGAAATCAGCGTCGCATCAATGGCTTGCTTTTCCGAACAGATGAGCCCGATCTGAATTTCCCCCTCCTGCAGGGCAAAGACCTGGGGCCGAAGCATAGCGGTATCGGTAATACCGATAAGCTGGAATTGATTATTTCTAACGTCGTTCCTCGCAATGATGAAGAACCAAGGTCCATCGGGCGAAGAATTGACGTGATGGGTTTGAATAGCCTTGTAAAGCTTCTGCTTTTCGACCGGCAGCATATCGAAGTCCATTTCCGAAGTCGGAGCCATAGCCTCAATCAGGTGTTCCAGCGGATATTTATATACCCGGCTCCACAAATCAAGAAGAAGAGCTGCTTCCTCTGTATCTGTAAGAAAAAGGGGGTAGTAGTTTCGCTGTTTCAGATATTCGAGGACGGACTGATAGTTGGCAAAATCACCGTTATGTACCAGCGCTTCATTGAGGGCGCTGAATGGATGACAGCCGCCCGGATGCCAAACACGTCCACGTGTTGGATAACGCTGGTGAGCCAGCCACGCATATGCTTTGAAATCTTCCAGCTTATAATATTTTACAACATTTTCCGCGTAACCTACGATTTTCAGGATCATCATATTCCTGCCGTGGGACATAACAAACGCCTTTTTTTCACCAAGAGACGCGTAATAATGAGTGTTAATCTTAAAACTGTTCTGATAGACAAACTCATCTTCGGCATCCCGCCTATCCATGGAGGAAAATTTATTGTTTTTAATAAATTTATCCAGTACGTCATCCTTAACACGGACAAAATAGCGCATGACATCCGGAGGGCGGACTTCAAGACCGATACTGCGGTGGTCGCCAATCGTGGCCAGTTTTTCCGATTTATCAATCTTAAAATTGGGTTTGATGAATGTATTTTCCAGCTCCTCAAATACGCTCGCATCAAGGAGAGCAATGTGCAGCATGTAATCATCTTCGAGCACCTGCTGGGAAACACCCAGTGCCGCGGGAACAAACCCGACAGCCCCGATACCGCCGCCTTTTCCATTACCTCTGTTGTGCATCTGCACGGATGGCTCGAAGATATTTTTCCCGGTTACCGGAATAGAACAGATAAAACCGGTGACGCCGCAACCGCCCTCTTCTTCAGTGTTCGGGGTTAAAGGCGGCACATGGCTGCATAACAGGGCACGTGACTTAATTATTTTTTCAACATTATCCATTATTAGCAAACTCCGCTTTATCCCGTTAGAAATAATATTTCGCATTAATTTCTAACGGGATCTATTTACCTTCTGAAATCTCAAAACACCCCATCTCTAACGGGGTGAATAATCTATGTGCTCAAGCAAATCGGTTCGGCCAACAAGCTCTCTAACGCTTTTCATACCGAACTTCTGGAGGATTTCCACAAGCTGGACATTCCAGGCATGGTACATGTTAGTAAGGCGCTGTGTAGCCCATTCTTCCCCAAAAAGGTCGGAAAGCTCGGAATCAGTTGACGCAATACCACGGGCGCACCCGCGTCCCGACTCGCAGTTTCCGCAGCGGACACATTCCAGTGATATCAATTCAGCCGTACCGATAACTGCGCCATCCGCGCCCAGGCAAATTGCTTTCGCCAGGTCATGAGCAGTCCTTATACCGCCTGAAGCAATGAGCGTCATAGCGTCTCTGGCACCTTCCTCCTTTAAAAAATTATGAACTTTTACTATGGCATATTCTATAGGCATGGCAATGTTCTTTTTGGCAATGTCGGGAGCCGCGCCGGTGCCGCCATAACCGCCGTCAATATGAATTATATGCGCGCCGGCGTAGTATGAACCTACGGCAACCATATCTGCATCATTGGGGGTGGAAACCTTAACAGAGACCAATGCCTGGGGATTGACTTCTTTGATCCAGTCAATGTGCTTCTTATGATCTTCTATGGAATACACCGAGTGAAACGGAAAGGGCGAAAACAAAGAGGTACCCTTCACCGCCTCGCGCATTTGGGCAACACTTTCCGTATTTTTTTCTCCCAGAAGATGCCCGCCCAGTCCAGGCTTTGCACCTTGGGCATACTTAAATTCCACTATTTTTACCCTTTGTATTGTTTCTTCGCGTACACCAAACAGACCGGTTGCCACTTGAGTAATAACGTGGTCGTCATAAGGTTGAAGCATTTCCGGGTATCCTCCCTCACCGGTACAGGTAAATGTATTCCATATCACGGCATTTCGTGCTTTGGAAAGCATGGTAGGCAGACTTACCGAACCAAAGGACATCCCGCCGCCATATACAGGAGTGGAAATGGCAACGTTTGGCCGGCCGTCATTTCTTCGGTTCAGCGGAATTTCCGTTGAAATTTCAGATTTATCAATGTTGGGCCGGCCGGGAGGAAACTTAAACCGCAGTTTGTCAAAGCCGCCGCCGGAATTACCAATATTATATTCCAGATCTTTTCGTTCCGGAGGATAGCCTGTTTCCGCCATGATCCAGGTTCCGGTAATCATATCTGCCGTCCAGCGGTAATCCCCAGGGTTTCATACATCGGATTCAGCGATAAGCTCAGCGCTTTGCGCGGACACCGGGCAATGCAGTAAAAATCGTTGTTCTGGCATTCGAAGCCGATGCATTTATAGTTAATTGGTGGCCTCACTCTGTTATGTCCTTCAACCCTCTCATGAACTCCATAGGGGCATGATTTGGCGCAAGTACCGCAGTTGATGCAGGCGTTAGACCTGGTGACTTTATATTTGGCCACCTGGTGCTTGAATCGCGAAGGCGTCCTTTTGATTTTTACAGCCGAAGGTGGTTTCATACGTTTGCTTCTTCTCTCTTTTTAAATAATTTTCCAAATGTGTCATTGTCAATTTCTTCAAAAAAGATTGCTCTTCCGGATTCGCCGCGCAGCCTGCGTGCTTCACGAATACCCATGGCGCCCATTACCTCCAGAAGCTGAGAATGCCATGCACCCATGAGGTTAATGATCCTCTGCGTTAGAGTTCGTACCGGAATTTTTTCCAGTTCTTCGGGGATAATAAGTAGTTTTTCCGGTTCTTCATACAGACGGGCACCAAGCGCAATAAGCAACGGCAAATCTATGGCCGTTAAATCCGCGCCGCAGATCATTGCCTTGGGCACATGTTCGGCCATGGCGATACCACCGGAGGCAATAATCGTAACTTCATCGCGGATTCTTTCATCAATTAATTTCAGATGAACAGCACGGATAATATCTTTGAGGAGACGGCGATTAGAATCAGTTGAGCCATTAACAACTTCCCTACCGCGGTAATCGGCCACGATATGGATAATCTCAGCGCCATTTTGCGTAAGTTTGGAAACAATGGTTTCAACGGATTTCGCCGCCGGAATTCGAATGATCGTCAGGGCATTACTTATCTTTTTAATTTTATCTTTTACTGCACCGAAATCACTTAGCAGTTCATAGCTATACTCAATGGCTACAATTCTTGCATTTTTAATCAATTCCTGATGCTTATCGATTTCTTTATGAGAAATTAAAGGAATGATGTTCTGAATATATTTTTTTCTATCAGACGTAATATCACCGGCAGACAATACAATACAAGTGTTCAGCTCTGCAGCTGCTTTTACTAATGCGGCCTTTACATGCGGACTTAGATTATCCGGAGGAAGATCAAAGATTATGGGAATCGGAATATCAATAGTATCATGAACTTTCGATAACAATTTGCCTTTTTCATCAAAAGTCAGGTGGTTTAGTTTCCGACCCAATTCAACGGAGGTGTTTATATATTCCCGCCCGTGAATTCCGTCACGCGTCGGACGGACGATTTCGGACATATCTGTCCACATACCGTCGAACCCCGGGCCCGTAAACGGGCCTCGATACCCGGCGCCGGTAACAGGAACCTTGCCGTCCTCCGCCTGCTTCCATAAGGTAATAAACATATCAGATTTCCAGTAGGACCCGCCGATATTCAAAAAGTCCTTATCCAGAGATTTTTCCAGCGCTCCTCTCGGGCATTCTTGAATGCACCTAAAACAGTTTCTGCAGACCACAGTGTCGGGGTCGGCCATTTTCCGCGGATCATCTTTACGTCGTTTATGCGCCTCGTAAATGCACACCTTTGTACACTTACCGCAATTAATGCAGTTTTCTCCCCGCTCAATATTAAATTTGAATACATAATCCAGATTAAGCGGCGTTACTTTGGAATGAATATGGTATTTCTTTGGCATAGTCCTCAACTCATCGTTTAAATAATAAAGGTATCAGGGGTGATTCAGTTATTTCGCTCCACCATTTCCCAGTAATCCTCGCTAGTGTCAACCTTTTTAAGAAATTCGTCAATTTTACCTTCGGGGCGGCCGAATTTTCCCTCGATCCTTTTTTCCAGTGCATCCCAGAGCAGCATCAGCTCAAGATTAGTTTGACATATCTCCTCACAGCCCTTGCAATGCATGCACATAAATACATTTTCCGCTTCTTCTTTCGTCACTTTCTTACCATCAATTATCTTTTTAGCCAGAGCAATTTTTCCTTTGGCGGTCATTTCTTCATTTTTGGTAACAAGGTATGCGGGGCATACGGCAATGCAGTTTCCGCATTTGGCACAGGCGTGTGTAGTGAGCTCAAAATCGAGACTATCAAGCTTCTTATGCTTACCCATGAGTAGTGTCGCAATTTTTCCGATAACAGGTGCCAGAAAAATCATTATTTTCATGAAAAAGCCAAAGATGCCTGGACGAAAGACAAGCGCCGGAATATTCAGCCATTTTGATTGGACGCTGAAAAATTTTCCCGGATTCATGATATTATTCGGATCAACCTTTGTTTTATATGCTATTAGAGCATTCTTTCTATTGCTGCTGTACAGATAATTGATAAAAGGAGCGTTCCAGATCCCCAACCCGTATGGTTCGGCCCCCATAGAAACACTTGTTTGCGTGAGCATCATAGCCAGGGGTAAATTGATATAATATTTCAGTTTCCTTGAGTCGCAAAGAAAATTGGTCATGATGAGCGCCATTTTTTTATCGATGATGTAAGAATCGATGAATATTTCCACGCCGAAGCGGACACCTAGCCTTTTTGCTTTTTCAATAAAAGCCGCGGCCGAAGTAATGGGAATAATAGTTTCACTGGCCAGAATTGTCGGTCCAAGACGCTTCGTTTTCATGCCGAAGAGGCGTTCATTCCAAAGGTAACTAGCGACATAACGAGGCGCTTCTTCAATGTCGCCGGCTTGTTCCATAAACTCTGAAAATTTCTTATCATCCTCAGAATTACTTAATTCCACAAGCACGCCAGCCTTCTTTTTAAACACGCTGGAATGCATGATCTCATTTATGTCATTTAAGTGATTCTCATCAAGAAAGCGGATTACATCAGGGTTAAGTTGCGCTGCAGCCTTGGTTTTTATAAATTTCTCAATAAACGTGAAAGCTGCCTTGTCGCTTTCAAAATAAAACAGATGTGGATAAGAGGCCTCGGGAACATCTCTTAATTTAAGGTTTACTTCTACAATAATGCCAAACACACCTTCCGTGGAAACAAAGTACGCAAAATCAGGATCAGTGGGAGTAATCTTTTTAGATTCACCAGATGGCGTTATAACTGTCATTGATACAATCTGGTTGGACAAGTGACCATAGCGAAAACTGTTGATGCCGTAGCCGCCCGTTGCAATCCAGCCGGCAACTGTGGAAAATTTGCTCGATGGATATGTCATCAGGCATAAACCCTCTTTTTTGGCTATAATGTCAATATCGCTCCACCTGGCACCGGCTTCAACGATTACCGTCTTTTGTGGTTTGTTTATATCAAGGATTCTTCGTAAAGGAGATAAATCAATTACAATTCCTGCATTTGTGGGAATGACACCGCCAAAACCCCATGATGCTGCGCCTCGCGGTATAACCGGTATTTTTTTGTCGTTGGCAAATGTCAGAATTTTCTTTATTTCTTCAGCGTTTTTTGGCTGAACAACAAAATCGGGTTGAATTTCAAAAAAAGTTTTCGTCATGATTGCGGGAACATCGCCAATATCATGGCTGTACATTTCTTTTTCTTCATCTTCTATCGATAATTTTTATATCGCCCGCAATTTTTTTGAATTCCTTTGCCAATTTCATATTTTATACATCTCTTCCATAACAATGATATCTAGATTTTTTATTCTTAGTGCAACACGAAAAATATATATTGCAGCGAGGGTTATAAAGCAATATAAATGCCAACAAAAAGTTGAGGGCAAACAAGAGACTAAAATAGATTCTATATTCAATAGAAACCGAGAAATATTTGAAGAAGCCGGCAATAAAGCGGCGAAAATATTACTGAACATAATAATAAAAAAAAGATCGTATTGATTCAATAAAGTTCCGGAAATCAAAATAAGGACGTACCGCCAAACAAATTGTTACAATATTGTTATTCTGCTGCTATTGATAATACAAAATTGTTCGCTCTGGTAAGTCAAAGTTTGTCTTATCTATAGTAAAAAACAATAAATATCAACTGTTTTTATTAATTTTTTTATTTTATCTATCGGATGGGAATTGGCATAGCTGTTGCTCATTAGTTCGGCAGACTTTTATAGTGGAAGATATGGTTGTGGAATTTTAATCCGGCATACCAATGCACAAAATATTTATAAAGGAGAGAGTATTATGGCTGAAATAAAAACACCAAAGGATGTTCTGGAACTAATTAAAAAGGAAAATGTGAAGATAGTTGATCTGCGATTCATGGATTTTCCCGGAATTTGGCAGCATTGCAGCTATCCTATAAGTCAGATTGATGAAGATGTGTTTACCCAGGGATTGGGATTTGATGGTTCATCAATTCGCGGCTGGCAGGCGATTAATGAGTCCGATATGCTTATTATGCCGGTGCCTTCCACAGCATTTATTGATCCCTTTACTGCCGTTAAGACCCTGGTGATGATATGCAACATCCAGGACCCTGTTACCGGCGCGGATTACACCAGAGACCCCCGTAACATAGCAAGAAAAGCGGAAAAATACCTTAAGACGCTTGGCCTGGCCGATACTGCTTATTTTGGACCGGAAGCGGAATTCTTTATCTTTGATGACATACGTTATGATCAGAAAACCAATGAAGGTTACTATCATATTGACAGTGTGGAAGGTATCTGGAACAGCGGCAGAGTTGAGAATCCAAACCTGGGCTATAAGGTTCGCCATAAAGAAGGGTATTTCCCTGTACCGCCTACCGACAGCCTGATGGACTTGCGCAGTGAAATGGCTATAGCCCTTGAAAACATCGGGATTGAGATCGAGGCTCAGCATCATGAAGTCGCTACAGCCGGACAGGCAGAGATTGATATGAAGTTTTCACCTCTGGTAGAGATGGCGGATAACCTCTTGAAATACAAGTATGTCCTCAAGAACACTGCCAAGAAGTTTAATAAGACAGTGACCTTTATGCCGAAGCCGCTATTCGGCGACAATGGTAGCGGTATGCATATCCACATATCTTTATGGAAAGGCGGCAAGAACTTATTTGCCGGCGACGGATATGCCGGGCTTTCTCCGATTGGCATGTACGCTATCGGGGGAATCCTTAAACATGCCCCGGCGTTGTTGGCATTGACCAGTCCGACAACTAATAGTTACAAACGCCTCGTACCAGGTTATGAAGCTCCGGTTAACTTGGCCTATTCACAGCGTAACCGCAGCGCGGCAGTGCGCATACCCATGTATAGCACGTCACCCAAGACAAAACGCCTGGAATTCCGTTGTCCTGATCCGGCATGCAATCCTTACCTGGCATTTTCAGCGATTATGATGGCAGCGGTGGACGGCATTCAGAATAAAATCGATCCGGGTAAACCTTTAGATAAGAACATCTATGATCTTCCACCGGAAGAGGCAATCAAGGTAGCCAAGACGCCCGGTTCTTTGCGTGAAGCTCTGAATGCTTTGAAGAAAGATCATGCATTCCTGCTTAAGGGAGATGTATTCACCCAGGATGTCGTTGATACATGGATTGACTACAAGATGGTGAATGAGGTTGAGGCAATGGACTTGCGACCACATCCCTATGAATTCATGCTGTATTACGATATTTAATAGAATAAACCAACCTGCCGTCAGCTAAAACCGACGGCAGGTTGGGCAAAGATACGAGGGTTCAAGGGGTCAAATGAAAAGATAATAGCCTTATTTGAATCCTTTTATAAGTTTTAAAATCAAACTAAAATCTTCTTATAGAAGCAAAAGTTTTTCTCCCTTTTTAGAGCTGATTAATACAATCTGTTCGACTAATAAAAAAATTCTTTTTCATGAGATTCTGACACTACAGCCTACAGCCGGCAACATTGATGCTTATGTCAGCCGATATGAAATTAACCTCTATTTTCCCGTGCATTAATAATTGACGAGGTCAGAAAAAAAAGTTAAGAAGCTTCATCATGTAAGGTGCAATAAAGGGAGCTTCCTATATCCAGAACCAATTATTCGTCCACTCCTTTCCTTTTTGGTCCAAATATAGTCTTGATTGGTCTGGAAAAGATTCCGGGTGTTGGTTTAGTCGGGAGATAAGATTTAAATGCCCCTGTTAAATAAAGAGCCTAAAGCTTTGCTCGTCCTGGAAGACGGCAGTGTTTTTGAAGGTTTTGCCTTCGCGGGAAGTGGCGAAACTATGGGCGAGGTTGTTTTTAATACGGGCATGACCGGCTATCAGGAAGTAATTACCGATCCTTCTTATAAAGGTCAGATTGTGACAATGACCTATCCTCTGGTCGGCAATTACGGTATCAATCCAGAGGATATGGAATCGTCCGGCATTCATCTGGAAGGATTCATCGTCAAAGAATACCAGCCCAATCCCAGCAACTGGCGGATGTGCCAAAGCTTGAAATCATTTTTAGAAGAACACGGAAAAATAGGTATAGAAGGAATCGATACCCGCGCCCTAACACGCCGCCTGCGTCTTTCCGGCGCCATGAAAGGCATCATTTCCACAAAAACAAAAGATATTGACTTGCTTCTTGGGCAGGTGAAGGCATATCCTGGTCTTATCGGACGTGATTTGGTTCGTGAAGTAAGTTGTTCCAAACCATATGTATGGAAAAATGGTGCACCTCATGCAGTTAAACTTACTTCCAAAAAAACGACTAAAAAATTGCGGGTTGTCGTGCTTGATTGCGGCGTTAAATACAATATTTTAAGGCTTTTAGAAAAAAACGGTTGTGAAGTAATTGTTGTTCCCGCTTCTTCTACCGGTGCGGATATTATGTTCTATAAACCCGACGGTGTCTTGCTTTCCAACGGTCCTGGCGATCCGGCGGCCCTGCCTTATATTGTGGAGACTTCTCGCGCCTTGGTCGGGAAACTTCCTATATTCGGTATTTGTTTGGGACATCAAATAATAGGTCAGGTAATTGGCGGCTATACCTGCAAGTTGAAATTTGGTCATCACGGCATTAATCAGCCGGTAAAAAATATGGATACGGGACGTATTGAAATCACATCCCAAAATCATGGTTTTGTTGTTGTGCCCGAATCGGTAAAAAATAAAGCGAAAAAAACTTTCGACAATTTAAATGATGCAACCTCCGAAGGCATGAAAATGCCTTTGACCATGTGCGTGCAATACCATCCGGAAGCGGCACCGGGTCCACACGATACAGATTATTTATTTAGGCAGTTTGTTCAAATGTTGCGGAAAGAAAGGCGGAAAGCCGCGTGATTTTAATAATCGATTTCGGATCACAGTACAATCAACTGATTGCCCGCCGGGTGCGAGAAAATCATGTATATTGTCAAATCGAGCCGCCTAATATTTCGCTTTCCGCAATCAAGTCTATAAATCCCGAAGGAATAATCCTGTCGGGCGGCCCGGCAAGCATTTATAGCAAAGGCGCCCCTCGCGTTGATAGCGGTATTTTCAAACTGGGCATTCCGATCATGGGTATATGTTACGGCCTCCAGTATATGGTGGATTCTCTGGGCGGAAAAGTCATTGGTTCAACCAAACGGGAATATGGATTTGCCGAGCTCCTGATAAAAAATCAAAAAGGAATTTTCTCTGGCATTGATAAAAAGACCCAATGCTGGATGAGTCATGGCGATAAAATCGGCAAGCTTCCGGCGAGTTTTGTAGTTACCGCTTCCACGGAAAACACGCTCGTAGCAGCAGCTGAAGATTCTAAAAAACACTTTTACGGCTTGCAATTCCACCCGGAAGTTGTCCATACCCACGCGGGCAAAAAAGTATTAGCCAACTTTTTATTCGATATTTGCCACTGTAAAAAAACCTGGTCGATGAAGTCTTTTGCCAACCATGCTATTTCCGAAATCAGACAGCAGGTTGGCGCAGAAAAAGTAATTTTGGGACTTTCCGGCGGAGTGGATTCTTCTGTGGCCGCAGTTTTGCTGCACAGAGCCATCGGTAAAAATTTAACCTGCGTCTTTGTTGATAATGGCGTTTTGCGCCAGGGCGAAGCCGAGCGTGTGATAGAAATGTTTAAAAAACATTTACAGATAAACTTACGTTTTGCGCGTTCAGGAAAGCTGTTTCTCAGAAGATTGAAGGGAGTGACCGATCCGGAAAAGAAACGCAAGATAATCGGCCGCACCTTTATTGAAGTCTTTGACAAAGAAGCGCATAAAATCAAAGGCGTAAAATTTTTGGCGCAGGGAACTCTTTATCCCGATTTAATCGAATCGCGTTCCGCTTTCGGCGGCCCCAGCGCTGTCATCAAATCGCATCACAATGTCGGTGGCCTGCCGAAAAAGATGAACCTCCGGCTCATCGAACCGCTTAAGCATCTTTTTAAAGATGAAGTGCGACTTCTGGGAAAAGAACTGGGTTTGGCTGATGATGTTGTGTGGCGGCAGCCGTTTCCGGGGCCCGGCCTGGCTATTCGCATTATCGGGGAGGTAACCGCGCAGAGATTGTCGGTATTGCGCAGGGCGGATACGATTCTCTTGGAAGAAATCCGCGCGAATAAACTTTATTACAAACTCTGGCAATCTTTTGCCATCCTGCTGCCCCTGAAGAGTGTGGGGATAATGGGGGATCAGCGCACCTATGAAAATATTCTGGCTATCCGCGCGGTAACCAGTGACGACGCGATGACGGCCGACTGGGCTAAATTGCCGCATGATCTTTTAGCGCGGATTTCCAACTGCATTATTAATGAAGTGCGTGGTGTAAACCGTGTTGTGTACGATATCAGCTCCAAGCCGCCCAGCACAATCGAGTGGGAATAAAATTTATACGAGAAGATTAAGTGCCGAAACGTAAAGACATAAAAAAAATACTGCTCATCGGTTCGGGGCCGATCATCATCAGCCAGGCCTGCGAATTTGATTACTCCGGAACTCAAGCCTGTAAAGCGCTACGGGAGGAAGGCTATAAGGTTGTCTTAATCAACAGCAATCCGGCTACAATTATGACCGATCCGGAAATGGCCGATAGGACCTACATCGAACCCATTACAGTCGAAGCGGTGGAAAAAATTATTGCCCGCGAGCGGCCGGACGCACTGCTTCCCACTTTAGGTGGCCAAACAGGTTTGAACACAGCCGTAGCGCTGGCCGAGGCCGGAGTGCTGAAAAAATACAACGTGGAAATGATCGGGGCGTCGCTGGAAGTTATCCATAAAGCGGAGGATCGCGAAAAATTCCGGCACGCAATGGAAAACATCGGCTTGCGAGTGCCCAAGAGCGGCTTTGCCCGCTCCCTGAGTGATGTTTTAAAAATTGGCGATGAAATTGGATTCCCTCTTATCATACGGCCTTCTTTTACACTGGGCGGAACCGGTAGCGGTGTTGCTTATAACCGCGAAGAGCTGATGGAAATAGCCAAAGGCGGCCTGGATGCCAGCATGATTTCCGAAGTTATGATCGAAGAATCGGTACTGGGATGGAAGGAATATGAACTGGAAGTTATGCGTGATAAGGCCGATAACGTCGTCATCATTTGTTCCATTGAAAATTTCGACTCGATGGGGGTGCATACCGGTGAATCAATTACCGTCGCCCCGGCGCAAACTTTGACTGATCGCGAATATCAAATCATGCGGGATGCCGCCATTGCCATCATGCGGGAAATAGGCGTGGAGACCGGCGGGTCCAATGTCCAATTTGCCGTGCATCCGCATACCGGTGAATTGGTTGTAATCGAAATGAATCCCCGTGTTTCGCGTTCATCCGCACTGGCCTCGAAAGCCACAGGCTTTCCGATTGCCAAAATAGCCGCTAAACTTGCTGTCGGCTACACGCTGGATGAAATTCCCAATGACATTACCCGCGAGACGATGGCTTCTTTTGAGCCGACGATAGATTACTGCGTCGTCAAAATTCCCCGCTGGACTTTTGAAAAATTTCCTCAAGCGGACGATTTTTTAACTACCTCCATGAAATCCGTCGGCGAGACTATGGCAATAGGGCGCACTTTCAAAGAATCCCTGCAAAAGGCGGTTCGTTCCCTGGAAATTGGGCGTTTCAGCCTTGATCAAAATCTACCCGCTGATTTGAAGGATAAAACCGAATTTCTAAAAAACAAGCTTCTCAAGCCCAATTCTTTAAGATTGTTTTACATTGCTGCAGCTTTACAAAATGGCATGGACATAAAAGAAATACAGCGGCTTACCCAAATTGATCCCTGGTTTTTGCATCAGATCCAGGAGATCGTGGATGCCGAAGATGAATTGAAAAATTCTGCTCCATCCGTGGAACTGCTCAGAGAAGCAAAGAAAATGGGTTTTGCCGATAAGGCACTGGCGTCTTTTTGGAAGATGACGGAGTTGGAAATTCGCCAGTGGCGCGAGCGGGAAAAAATTATCCCGGTATATAAGCTTGTCGATACCTGCGCGGCGGAATTTGAAGCCTACACGCCTTATTATTATTCCACTTATGAAACGGAAAACGAAACCCGGCCGTCCGCCAAAAGAAAAGTGGCAATTATCGGCGGCGGCCCCAATCGCATCGGTCAGGGAATTGAATTTGATTATTGTTGTGTTCATGCATCGTTTGCCCTGCGCGAAGAAGATGTCGAGAGCATCATGATCAACTCTAATCCTGAAACGGTCAGCACTGATTATGACACCTCCGATAAACTCTTTTTTGAACCGGTAACTCTGGAAGATGTTTTACACATTCTGCAGACAGAAAAACCCGAGGGAGTAATCGCTCAGTTCGGCGGACAGACGCCCCTTAATTTAGCCAAGGGATTGGAGGCGGCCGGAATAAAAATAATGGGAACATCTCCCGATTCTATCGATCGGGCGGAGGATCGTGACCGTTTTCAGGAAATTGTCCGCAAGCTGAACCTGAATCAGCCCGATAATGATACGGCCAGAAATGTGGAAAAAGCTCTGCAGGCCGCCGAGCGCATCGGCTATCCGGTGCTAGTGCGGCCGTCATATGTATTGGGCGGCCGTTCCATGGAAATAGTATATGAACCGGAAACTCTCAGTGCCTTTATGGAAAGGGCGTTACTTATTTCTCCCGAGCATCCTATTCTTATTGATAAATTTTTAGAGGATGCCATAGAAATAGACGTGGACGCGATCAGCGATGGAGAGATAACGGTTGTGGCCGGCATCATGGAACATATCGAAGAAGCGGGAATCCATTCGGGGGACAGTGCCTGTATTTTGCCGCCCATGACAATTTCCACTCCTCTTTTGGAGCTGATTAAAAAGCAGACAAAAATGCTGGCTTGCGAATTAAATGTCGTCGGTCTCATGAATATTCAGTATGCTATTAAAGAAGGCAAGTTGTATGTGCTGGAAGTCAATCCCCGCGCGTCACGCACCATTCCTTTTGTCAGCAAAGCGATCGGCGTGCCTTTGGCCAAACTCGCCACCAAAGTTATGCTGGGTAAAACGTTGCCAGAGTTGGGCTTTACCGTTGCGCCGGAGCCTGAATATGTCTCCGTCAAAGAAGCTGTTTTCCCTTTTAATCGTTTCCCTGATGTGGATATTCTGCTGGGGCCGGAAATGAAATCCACCGGCGAAGTCATGGGGATAGACCACTCTTTTGGCCTGGCCTTTGCCAAATCGCAAATGGCGGCTGGATTTACAATGCCTCAGTGCGGCACTATCTTTATCAGCGTTAATGATTATCATAAGGATAAGATTGTATCAGTGGCGGAGTCTTTTCGGAACATGGGGTTTAAGATAATAGCTACGAAAGGTACGGCCAAATACTTAAAGGATCGTGGCATTGAGGCCGGCGTGGTTTTTAAACTCAGTGAGGGGCGGCCGCATATTGTGGACTACATTAAAAACGGCGATATCCAGATGGTAATCAATACCAGCATGGGCCGCAAATCTTCGCGGGATGCTTATCATATCAGGCGGGGCGCGCTAATTTATAATATTCTTTATACGACGACCATTGCTGGCGCACGCGCTCTGTGCGCAGCCGTATCAGCAATAAAAGGTGAGAATTGGCAGGTTTGTTCATTGCAGGAATATCAAAAGAGTATAGAAAGAGAAATTATATGTCGTGTTTATTCGAAGAAAAATCAGATGAATCCGGCCGGCCCCGTGAAGAATGCGGATTGTTTGCCATTCACGGTCATGAGGATGCGGCTAGAATAACCTTCTTTGGCCTTTTTGCCCTACAGCATCGCGGTCAGGAATCCGCCGGCATTGTCACTTCCGATGGATGTAACGTTTCGGAACACAAGGGCATGGGGCTTGCTTCCGAAGTATTCAAAGAAGCAACTCTCCAAAAACTTGTGGGTAAATTGGCCATCGGGCATGTCCGCTATTCCACAACCGGTTCTTCCACTCTTTCCAATGCCCAGCCCTTCCTGGTGCATTTTGCCGATGAGTATTATGCTCTGGCGCATAATGGCAATATTATCAACGCGCAGAAATTGCGTGAAGAGTTGGAAAACAGCGGCTCGATTTTTCAATCCACAATGGATAGTGAAATAATCATTCACCTCATGGCGCCGCATTTAAAAAACGGTTTAGAAAAAGCACTGACTGTCGCCCTCTCCCGCGTGGAAGGCGCTTATTGCCTCATTATGCTGACCAGGGATAAAATTATTGCCGCCCGAGACCCGCGGGGCTTCCGGCCAATGGCGCTGGGAAAACTTAACGGCAATTGGGTTGTCGCCTCCGAGACCTGCGCTTTTGATCTGGTGGGCGCTCAATATGTTCGTGATGTTAGCCCCGGCGAAATCATTATTATCGATAAAGACGGTTTAAAAAGTCTGACACCGTTTCCCAAAGTAAAATCATGTCACTGCATTTTCGAGTTGATTTATTTTGCCCGTCCCGACAGCCAGATCTTCGGCCAGAACGTTTATTTATGTCGCAAAAGATTAGGGCATGAACTGGCGCGCGAATATAAACCTAAAGTAGATATTGTTATGCCCTTCCCCGATTCCGGCAATTATGCGGCCCTGGGCTATGCGGAAGAAAGCGGCATTACTTTCGAGATGGGGATGATTCGTAATCATTATGTTGGCCGAACCTTTATTCAACCGACCCAGCCGATGCGCGATTTCGGTGTGCGCGTAAAATTAAATCCTGTAAAGCCGCTCCTTGCCGGGAAAAAAGTTTTGATTGTCGAGGATTCCATAATTCGCGGAACCACCAGCCGCAATCGTGTGCAGAATTTGCGGGGAATAAAGATGAAGGAAATTCACATGGCGATTAGCTGTCCGCCGACAATCTATCCTTGCCCTTATGGCATCGATTTTTCATCCAAAGGAGAATTGATCGCGGCGAAAAAAGAAAATGAAAAAGCCATTGCCGAATTTATCGGCTTGGATTCCCTGCATTACTTGACGGTAGAAGGCATGGTCAAGGCAACCGGCATGGATAAAAATTGCTTTTGCCTGGCCTGTTATACCGGCGATTACCCCCTCGCCCCGCCGGAAAAAATTGATAAATTCTGCCTGGAAATGAAGTAGCTTTTCCCCTCAACCCGACTGGGGATTGCAATAATGCATATAGCCCCGCCCATTTGCCCGGTGGGTTATCTTTTCGTGATGAAAATGAAAGGCAACAAGCTGCAATAGTGAAAAAAACTATTTCCCCAACAATCCCCACTGATTTTGAAAGAATATTTCACCCGCAAAACATTGCCATCATCGGCGTATCTGCGGAAGACGGTCGTATGGGATTCGGCAGTGGTATGTTTCGTGTCCTCAAGGCCATGAGCTTTGAGGGCAAAATATTTCCGGTCAATCCCAAAGGCGGAAGTTTAGACGAATTGCAAATCTACAGGCAGGTGGAAGATATTCCGGAGAAAGTCGATTTCGCCATCATCACCGTTGCGGCAAAACTGGTACCGGAAGTGCTGGAAGGCTGCCGGCAGAAAGGTATTGAAGGGGCCGAGATCCTCTCCGCTGGTTTTAGCGAGCTCGGAACGCAAGCAGGGAAAGAGCTGGAAAATAAAATTCAGCAAATTGCTGCGGCTGGTATCCGGGTGGTAGGGCCGAATTGTTTCGGTATTTATTGCCCCCGAAGCGGTTTAACATTGCTTCCGGGGCCGGATCTATCGCGTCAAACCGGGTCTGTGGCTTTTCTTTCTCAAAGCGGAGGCATGGCCATTGACCTTGCCCATAAAGGAAAATGGATGGGCATTAGGTTTAGCAAGGTGGTCAGCTTCGGCAATGGCGCGGATTTGCGGGAAACGGAACTATTGCAATATCTGGCAGATGATCCCGAAACAAAAGTAATCGGTATGTACATCGAAGGTATCAAAGACGGTGATGCCTTCTTCGAGTCAATGAAATATACCGCAAAGAAGAAACCGGTTATCGTCTGCAAGGGCGGGCTCTCTAAGGCCGGTGGCAGGAGCGTTGCCAGCCATACGGCTTCGATGGGAGGAAGCCGTGTAATCTGGCAATCCGTTCTGCAGCAGGTAAACGCCATCCAGGTTGCGGATTTGAATGAACTCGCCGAAGCCGCTCTGGCCTTTTCTTTACTGCCGTCGGGAATTTGTAAAAGAATCTCTGTCATCGGCGGTGGCGGCGCTCTGGGAGTCGGCGCCGGCGATGCCGCTGAAGCTTTAGGTATCGAAATACCGTCTTTCAGTACCGAGCAACAGGAGAGCATCGGCAAGTTTTTGCCCAAGCCCGGTTCCAGCGCGATCAATCCCATTGATGTCGCCAATCCCTTTGTTCCGCCGCAAACACTCAAAGAAATTCTCCTTCAGGCGGGCAAAGACAGCCGCGTTGATCTGCAAATCATCATCTCTCTTCTTTACCATTACAAGACAATGGCAACAGCTATGGGTTTAAAGGTTGCCGAGGTCGCTCCCTTTCGGGAGCTGGCCGACGCCATTCGTGATGTGGTTAAGATTACGGGTAAGCCTGTAGTTGTCGTTTTACCCAATCCGAAAAAAGGATGGGATGATCTGGATATCAATGAAATGCTTATGCTTGCCCGTCGTGAATTTCTGGAGAGGGATCTCCCGGTATTTGATGAACTTCCGGATGCCTTGCGGGCAATCGGCCATATGAATGATTACTTTGAACAATGGAACGCTGATAATGAATAAAGAATCCGCTCTCAAAATAATTAATAATGCTCTCAAAGAAAGACGAAAGACTCTTTCCGAATACGAATCCAAGCAGGTGCTGGCTTTTTATGATATTCCGGTTACGCGCGAAATTCTTCTGACAGATAAAGCTCAAGTTCAAAAAGCCGCAAAAGAAATCGGCTATCCTCTCGTGATGAAGGGCTGTTCGGCGGCTGTCGCTCACAAGACCGAAAAAGGATTGATCCATGTGGACATCCGCACGGTTGAAGAAGCGCGAAGTGCTTTTGATGAAATCATGGCCGGGCTGAAAGGTTTTGATGGCGCGGTTTTAATGCAGGAGATGGTTAATGGAAAACGGGAACTGGTGATTGGTTTGAGCCGTGACGATCAGTTTGGGCTTTGCGTGATGTTTGGGCTGGGCGGAATCTTTACGGAGATATTAAAAGATATTACTTTTCGCAAAGCGCCGCTGGATAGGCATGATGCGCTGAAAATGATGCGGGAGATTAAAGGACACAAAATTCTGGACGCTGTCCGTGGAATGGAAGCAGCCGACACGGAACTTCTTTCCCATATCCTCATTAATGTAGGACGCATCGGATTGGAGATTGAACAGGTGCAGGAAATCGATCTCAACCCCGTTATTCTTTCCGGAACTAAGCCCGTAGTCGTCGATGCCCTGATCGTTTTGAAATAGTTGCCGCTATTTGTACGTTTTTCATCTTTCGCAAAAAATAAGATATGTTACGCTTTTGTTGAAATAAATCGGAGAAAGCGAAGTTCGCACATTAATTGTTGGGCATTAATGAAAGAAAGGAGTTCACTTGAAAAGGAATGTTTTTCTACTAGTTGTTATAATCGTTTTCTTAACAATTTACGGAGGAAATCTCTGGTCCGAAGACAGAAAGGTAATAAAGGATCCGTTTAATGTCAATGAGGCTCTATTATTGCTATATGGAGGTAACACATGGACAAACTCGAACCTTAGTGGATACTTTGAAGGCAGATCTACCGGTTACATCTCTTTAGCTTTTGAGTCGTCATATACCGAAAATAATCAGGAGAAACATGTTGTGATTTCACATATCACCCCTGAACCTGTCGATGATTTCAAGTGTCATGCCTGTTCTCCGGCGATCGGAGGAGCCGTCTTTGTCAAAGTCAATGATGGGTGGATGCTAGAGAGTGAGAAAAAAATCATTGGATGGAGCTCTTGGTCTTATGGAGAGGAGATGCGCCTAGTTAAAATTGGGTCAGAGAAATACGGTGTAATGCTATCTATCATGGATGTTGCTCAAGGTTATGAAACGAAGTTCATCAAGTTGATCGTCCCTTATAATGGTGAGCTTAATATGGCACTGAGTGTGGGTTTTATAGAAAAGCCTGGCTCTGGAGCGTGTGGGAAGCGTGCTCATGAACAGAAGGTTGAACTGAATTTCGACAGAACAAGTGATTCAGATTACTTTGATGTAGTAGCCTATATAACACGAAACGAAGGGTCATGCCAGAAGCTATCAGTTCATCATGAGGCCGACCATTACAGATTTGTGAGAGGTAAGTATAAACATTTTACAGTTGATAAAAGAAAATAAATGGGACAGCTGTACAATTAATTCTTACTTTATAAATGAAGCAGATATTAAAAATAATTTTATTGTTTTTTGTCGCGGCAATATTTTTCGGAGGCTGTAATATGCAAAACATGTTTCTTTATTTTCCCAGCTCTGAATTTCCCTCTGAACGAATGCTGGCATCGGAAAAGATGAAGTTCTGGCAGAGAGCTGATGGGGATTACCGGGGATTGACATCTGCAACCGACGCGCCCGCGACCAATGGAACCATTGTTCTTTTTCACGGCAACGGCGGCACAGCGCTCGACCGAGGCTTCTATTTGGAGCCCCTCATAAAACTCGGTTTTCGGGTTATTTTGGCCGAATATCCGAAATATGGAGGCCGCCCGGGCAAAGTGGGAGAAAAACCGTTTGTTGCCGATGGTCTGGAAACGGTACAGCAGGCTTTTGAGCAATATGGAGAACCGCTTTATCTTTTGGGAGAATCGCTGGGCTGCGGCGTTGCCGCCGCTATCGCTAAACAGACGTCCGTTACCATCGCCGGAATCATATTAATTACGCCTTGGGATACGCTGGCTGCTGTTGCCAAGTCCCTATTCCCGTTTCTTCCCGTGAAACTGATTTTGACCGATAAGTATGATAGCATCGAAAATCTGAAATCGTTTAAAAGGAATATTTCCGTGATCGGAGCAGAAAGAGATGAAATCCTGCCTATCAAACACGCGCATAATTTATACGCGAATCTTCCGGAGGGCAGAAAAAAGATGTGGGTAATCAAAGGCGCAGGCCATAATGACTGGCCGTTTTACGCCAACCCAGCTTTGTTCAAAGAAATTACCGATTTTGTTAAAACCAATAAATAGACAATAAGGGGAGACCCTCATCAAATGTCCAAGAAACATTTTGAAGCAAACCGCTTTTTTCTGAAGGACACAATCCGAAAACAAATTGATTTTTCGCGCACGGCTCAGAGCCAGGGACGACCTGCCCCGCCTCTGCAAAAACTTTGTCCTGCCGATGTGCCAAGAATTGATTTGCCCAGCGGTAAGAACACGTTGATGAAGCTGGGCAAGATGCCGGTGGGCGAAGCGATTGCCTTCCGGGAAAGCGTCCGTCAATACAAAACCGATGCATTGACTCTGGAAGAACTATCTGCATTGCTCTGGGCGACACAGGGAGTCCGCTGTTTGGTGAGTTCGGAATCCGCGCTGCGTTCCGTGCCTTCAGCAGGAGCGCGCCATGCTTTGGAAACTTATCTTGTCGTCAATCGGGTTGAAACTCTGCCTGCCGGTCTTTACCGTTATTTGCCTTTCGAAGAAAAACTGGCGCAACTGGCAATTGATGGCAACATTGGACGCAAGGCGGCTGCTGCCTGCTTCGGTCAAAATTTTATCGCCGCCTCTGCCGTGACCTTTTTCTGGACGGCGATTCCGGCGCGCATGGAATGGCGTTATGATTTGGTTGCCCATAAGGTAATAGCCATTGATGCCGGCCATGTCGGCCAGAATCTCTATCTGGCCTGCCAGAGCATCGATGCGGGATGCTGTGCCGTTGCCGCCTACGATCAGAGCGCTTGTGACCAACTCCTCGGCGTTGACGGCGAAGAAGAATTTACTATCTATCTTGCCCCTGTCGGCAAATATTGAGTAGTCACATATTCCTTTTCCACTACATTTTATGTGTGCATGACTTTTTGTGGTGGAAAACATATCAAAGAGAATATATAAGCTAACAAACATAAAGAACATTGAGGAGGAGGCCGCCTATCTACCGCCGCGTAACCTTATTACGAGTAGCGCAAATCAGCTCTCTGATGCTTTTAATTTTTTTGGTTACTGGTGCTGTTTCCCTTTGTGTCGGCAGCGTCCATATCGATCTCAGTCATATATTGCGCGATTTGGCCAAAGCTCTGACGGGAAATCTATCGATCAATTCTCAAGAAGAATTAATTATTTTTTCCGTGCGCCTGCCGCGAATTATTTTTGCGGGTATTGTCGGCGCGTCCCTTTCCTTGGGCGGAGTTATCTTTCAGGCACTCTTGCGCAATCCGCTGGCCGATCCTTACGTGCTGGGCATATCCGGCGGCTCGGCACTGGGAGCGATTGTGGGGATAGTTACCGGCGCGGGATCTTTTTACTTAGGAATACCGCTTCTGGCTTTCTTAGGAGCGCTGGCTACTGTTTTTCTGGTGTTTGTCGTGGCCGGAAGTACCAGAGGCCCTCTTTTGGATAATTCGCTTTTACTCTCCGGTGTTGTCGTGAACGCCTTTTTTTCCGCGGCCATCCTTTTTTTCCTCTCTGTTGTCAATAGCATGGAATTGCACAGCATCACTTTTTGGCTGATGGGCGATCTCTCCAGGGCTTCCCTGAAAGAAATTATTTTGGCCGCTTTCTGCCTGATTGCCGGTTTTGTATTTCTTTATACTCAGGCGAGGAAGCTCAATTTAATCGTGCAAGGTGAAGAGACGGCTCTGCACTTAGGCGTCAACGTCGAGCGCACAAAGCAATGGCTTTTGATTGTCACTTCTCTTATTACCGCCGTGGCCGTATCTTTGGCTGGTATAATCGGCTTTGTCGGCATTATGGTGCCGCACCTGATGCGGCTTGTTTTCGGTTCCGATCACCGTTTATTGTTGCCAGCTTCTGCTCTCTTCGGCGCTTGCTTTTTGGTCATAGCCGATACACTGGCGCGAGTAATTTTAGCGCCGGCGGAATTGCCTGTCGGGGTTATCACGGCTCTCTGCGGCGCGCCTTACTTCATCTTTCTTTTAAAAAGAAAGGGCGGTTAGCCATGCCTATAATTACTGCTGAAAACATAAAATTTAGTTACGCTGCCAAACCGGTGATGAAAGATGTTTCTTTTGTTGTCGATGAAGCACAAATTGTGGCGATTATCGGCCCTAATGGCTCCGGCAAAACAACTCTCTTAAAAATTATTCATGGCACGCTTTTTCCCGCCTCCGGCCAAATGCTTATTGACGGTAAAGATACCCTGCAATGGTCACATCAGGAAATTGCCCGAAAAGTAGCCATCGTGCCGCAGGAAACTGCCGTTATTTTTCCTTTTTACGCGGAAGAAATTGTGCTTATGGGACGATTTCCACATTTAAGCAATTATCGTTTTGAAGATAAAAAAGATTACCGGATAGTCCATGAAGCTATGGAAAAGACGGATACCCTGGCTTTTGCCACCCGGCGTTTTGACGAGCTTTCCGCCGGTGAGCGCCAGCGCGTCCTGATTGCCCGCGCCCTGGCTCAAGAACCGAAAGTACTGCTTCTGGATGAAAGCACGGTCTTTTTAGACCTGAAACATCAACTTCAGTTTCTAACTTTGTTGCGGCAATTAAACACGACTCAACAACTTACGGTGATTTTTGTTACCCACGACATCAATCTGGCCGCGCAAAATGCCGACCGGATAATTTTGCTTTACTGTGGGAAAATTTATGCTATAGGAAAACCCGCGGAAGTTATTACCGCGGCGAACATAAAAGAGGTTTACGACGTCGATACTCTGATCGATAAAAATCCGCAAAGCGGATTGCCCAGAATGACGTTGCTTGCCTAGATGACTGCCAAATAAAGGAAGCCGGTTTAAGTCCGGCGCTGCCCCGCAACTGTACGCGGAACGAAATCCACATTAAACCACTGATGCTTTAGCATCGGGAAGGAGTGGAAAGTAGGGAGCCGCAAGCCAGGAAACTTTATGGGAGTCCAACTTGCTTTAATCCCGAGGGGGAAAGGAGAAGTTCCATGAAGAAGATTTTTGTTTTAGTTCTGTTGTTTTCTTTGGTTTTTTTCTTAACGGTTCATGCTCAAGATAAAAAAGAGGAAGAAGCTGCTGTCACGCTAAAGGAGGTTGTCGTCACCGCCACACGCGACGAGCAGGAAACGCGTAAAACACCTGCCAATATCACCGTCATTACTGCCGAAGACATCAGTAAATCCGGGGCGACCACCGTTGTCGAAGTACTCGACAAACTCGAAAGCGTTCAATTTCACACTTCTAGCGGTAATTCCTCTCAAGCGTATATCGACATGCGTGGTATCGGGGGAGATAATCCTTACGGGAAGACACTGATTTTGCTGGATGGCCGCCGTTTAAACCGGACGGATATGGCTTCGATAAACTGGCTGGAGATGTCGGCAGACACCATAGAAAGAATCGAGATCGTTCGAGGACCGGGCAGTGTTCTTTACGGCGATGCAGCCATCGGCGGTGTGATTAACATCATCACCAAGAAAGGCCAGGGTGAACCGAAATTTAATGCGTCTGTTATTGTGGGCAGTTATTGTCTCAACGACGAACGGGTTGGAGTAACCGGCGCCACAGGTAAGTGGACTTACGCTGTAACTGGCGAAAATAACTTTACTTTCGGCTATCGGGAGCGTTCGCAATATTCCGCTCAGGGTGGTGGCATTGATTTGGGCTATGCAGCCAGTGATTTACTTAATGTTTCTCTGGGTGTCTCGTTTAATAGAGCAGATTATCAATTGCCGGGTGCCCTGACGAAGGAACAGATGGAGCTTAACCCGCGGCAATACCAGAATTATCCACCGACATTGTTTGGTACCGCAACCCCCGATGACGATGGCAGGGATAAATATACCAACGTCAATCTCGGTATTAAATCTTTCTGGGGCTCATGGGGGCAACTGGAAATCAATTTTCTGTATGGCAATAAATTTTCACAAGCGAATATGGCATCATGGGCTTCCTATTCCGACACCAACGCTGACACATTCGGCATTACACCGAAATATATTCTGGCCAAAGAAATCTTCGGATTTCAAAATAAAGTAATTGTCGGGCTGGATTATTATTATGAACCCTACAAGAAAGATTTCTATCCCGATCGGGATAGAACCATAAATACGAGTACGGCCAATCTGGAAAGAGATAGTCTCGGATATTATATCCGTGATGAATTCAGCCTATTGAAGAACCTCATTCTCAGCGGCGGTTACCGGTCCGAACGGACAGACATCAGCGGTTCCAATACGGATTTTTCCACGCCCAGCGACAGTTTTACAAACATGAAAAATACTTATAATGCCGAAGCTTATGAAGCGGGGCTAACCTGGCTTTGGGGAAATAAGTCGAAAGCATTTGCGAAGTACGAGACCGTTTACCGTATTCCTTTTCTCGACGAAGTAGCCTCTTATAATGGCTTTGGAGGCACCTTATTTAATACCAACCTAAAACAAGAAAAAGGTGAGAGTACCGAAGTAGGCACTGAATTCTATCCGCTGAATAACCTTAAAATAGGCCTGACCATTTTCCGTATGGACATGGAAGATGAAATCCAGTGGGTCTCTACTGGACCTTTTACAGGTGAAAATCAAAATGCTGGGAAAACGCGGCATGACGGCGTCGAAATTTCCCTTTCCTACTTGTGGGAAAAATACGCCCGGCTATATGGTAATTTCACCTATCATAAAGCCACTTATGAGGATGGAGCCTACAATAAAAAGGAGTTGTGGCTCGTACCCAAAAGGATGGCAAATGTAGGCATCGAGATTTATTTGCCCTATAACTTGTCGTTCCGTCCTGAGGTACGCTATGTCGGCGATTCATTTCTATCTCAGGACTACAATAATATTGCCGAGAAGTTGGATAGCTACACACTCATCAACCTTTATCTTTCGTACAAGCCACCTTTCAGGAAAATCAACATGACGGCTTTCTTCGGAGTGGAAAATCTTGGAAATGTAAATTATGCGTCATTTGGCTCGTATAATGTTCCGGCATACGGAGCAGGAGCTCCTAATACCTATTATCCCATGCCGGGTATTACTTTTAAGGGTGGACTGTCCTTTGAGTTTTAAGCTTGCACGAGTCATGTTTTAAATATACTGATTAGTAAAGGTAGAGAAATATATGACTGCTGACAAAACATCGGTTAAAGGGTTGGTTTACGCGGCGCTTTTCGGGGCGCTCACTGCGGCGGGGGCTTTTATTGTTATTCCCCTGCCGCTTGTGCCTATTACGGGGCAGACATTTTTTTTAAATATTGCGGCTGTGCTCTTGGGCGGCTCGCTGGGAGCTTTAAGTCAATTTATTTATGTGATGCTGGGAATAGTCGGAATACCTGTTTTTGAGGGGGGGAAAGCTGGCTTGGGCGTTATTTTCGGCCCCACCGGCGGTTATTTGCTGGGCTTTATTATAGCGGCTTTTGTCATCGGGATGATAAATCAAATGAAAAAAAGTGCGGGTATTTCCTGGCATATCTTTTCCATGCTGATCGGAATGGTGATAATTTATTTTTTAGGTGGCCTTCAGCTTTCTTTGGTGGCTAAGATGAGCTTTTTCCGGGTGCTGGCCGTCGGTGTACTACCGTTTATTCCGGGAGATATAATAAAGATTTTGTTTGCTGCTATTATCAGCTTGCGGCTCAAGGGACGCATAAAAGTTTAGTAAGTTAGAAATTATTTTCTGCGTTTTTTAGCAGAAAATAATTTCGTTAACGCACTTATCCCGTTTATTGGGGTTAGGATTTATTAAGTGATACTATTAGAAAACGTCTATTATAAATATGAACCGGAAGGAATTGAGGCTTTGCGCGGTGTTTCTCTGCAAATAAAAGAAGGTGAACACCTGGCTTTAATCGGCCCGAATGGTTGCGGAAAAACCACGCTTATTCGACATTTAAACGCTTTGCTTTTGCCAGTAAGCGGCAAAGTCACAGTAGGCGGCCACAATACAAATGGTCCAAAGCATCAAGCCGATATCAGATCACTGGTAGGGATGGTTTTTCAAAATCCCGATAATCAAATAGTCGGTATGACGGTGGAAGAAGATGTCGCTTTCGGTCCGGAAAACTTACGCCTGCCAACGCCGGAAATTAAAAAGAGGGTTGCCGAGTGTTTAGCCAGAGTGGGCATATCGGAGCTCGCCTACCGCAATATCGAAAACCTCTCCGGCGGCGAAAAAAGACTGGTGGCGATTGCGGGTATTTTAGCCATGCAGCCGCGCTATATCGCGCTGGATGAACCGACTGCATTTCTTGATCCCGCCGCAAGCATTCGAGTCCTGGAGATTATTGATAAACTTCACTCCGAGGGCGTGGGGATAGTTCATATTACACATAACATGGTGGAAGCGGCTCTCACGCAGAGAATTGTAGTCATGAATGAAGGCCGCATTTACCTGGACGGTACTCCACGGGAAATCTTCGCTAAATTCGGCATGCTGAAGCAAATAGGAATGCAACTGCCTCAGATTACCGAGCTGTTAATTAAGCTGAAAGAATCAGGCTTTCCCGTGCGCACCGATATTGTCAGCATGGAAGATGCTTTAGAACAAGTCCGTTCCTTGGCGGGCAAAGTTTAGGAATTGATTATGTATCATACCGGTGTCTTTATAAAAGGCGAATCGCTTATCTATAATCTTGACCCTCGCATCAAGCTTGCCGCCACTATCTGTTTAAGTATTTTTATCCTTTGGGTCAAACCGCTTATAGCATTTGTTATCGGCATTGCCTTATTTTGCGCGGTGCTGGTAAGCGGTATACAGTTTGCGGACAATCGGGCAAGCCATTAAAGCCGCTTTTGTTTTTTATAATACTGATTTTTTTAGTCCATGCCTTATTTAATGAAGGTGAGGCTTTTGTCAGTATCTCTCATATCGGGCTTGCTCTTTCCTATTCAGGATTACAACAGGGTTTTTTCGTGGTCTGGCGATTTTTATGTTTGATTATAGCCGCAATTTTACTGACGATGACCACTATGCCTTCTCAAATGATCGCGGCAATTAAATATTTTCTACGGCCGTTGAAACTGCTGCGTGTTCCAGTTGATGATATTGCCGTGATGATTATGCTGGCTTTAAGGCTCATGCCCATTTTGCTTACTGAAAAGGAAAGAGATTGAAACGGCCCAAAAGGCCAGAGGATATAATTTATACCAGTCAGGTTTTATCATGCAGGATTAAAGCTTTTCTGTCTTTAATCATGATTGTTTTGTCGGTGTTTTCCGCAGGGCTGATGAACTGGCTCTGGCGATGGAGGCAAGGAACTATCGGCGGGGGGAGCGCACTTCTCTTGCGGAATTAAGGTTTGCTTCTCCCGATTATTTTGTCCTTACTTTTCTGGGTATTTTCAGTGTCATTTTTATAGCTTTAAATTACTGTTTCGGTTAAGTTGCCCTGCATGGATACAAAATGGCTTCTGGTAGATACACCCCAAAAATTACAGCGCGCTATAGATGATTTTCAACAAGCTTCAGTGTTAAGCATCGACACGGAATACGATTCTTTCCGCTATTTTAAAGAAAAACTCTGCCTTATCCAAATTCATGCCAAGGAGACGACCTATGTTTTTGACCCTGTGAATAATTTGGATTTGTCTTTTTTAGGTAAATATTTCGGTAATCGGCAAATCGTAAAAGTTCTTCATGCCGCCGATAATGATATCCGTCTTCTCAAAAGGGATTATAAGTTTGATTTCAAGAATATTTTTGATACGCATCGGGCGGCGCTTCTCTTGGGCTTTAAACAGCTTTCGCTCAAAAAAATGATTACGCAATTTATAGGCGTGGAATTGAAAAAAAGCAAAAAAATGCAGCGCTCGCGGTGGGATAACCGGCCATTGACTGAGGAGCAATTGGAATACGCCGTTCAGGATGTTACATATCTTCCGGCGCTTTATGAAAAACAGTTGGAAGAATTGGATAGCAGGGATTTGGACAAACGCGCAAAAGAGGCTTTTGACAAAATTGCCGCCTGCAATTGGCAGGAAAAAAGAATTGACCGGCAGGGACACACAAAAATCAAAGGCTACTACTGCCTAAATCAAGAGCAAAAAGAATTATTCAAAAGGCTTTACGCTTGGCGTTTCCGGCGAGCCAAAGAAGAAAACCGTGCCATATTTATGTTTCTGCCGGATAAAAACTTGCTGGAAATAGCGCAAAACATCGAAAATATTGAAGAATATTTATCGCAGCAAAAACTAAAATTATATGGTACCGAAATAGAGCAGATCATTAAAGAGCATTTGCAGCAGAAGAAGATTTAATAAGAACTTCTTTTTGCCTATATTCCTCAGTTCGATCTGGAAAAGTTTTTATTTACATCTTCATTGGTCTCATTTTATAATCTTCAGAACAAGAAAGAAGTTCTTATTGTTATTACCAATCATTGATAGTAATGCCGATAGTGGAGGGCAAAGCAATGTTGGAACAACATAATCTGATAAATCTCTTTTCTAAAGAATGGGAAGAAAGATGCAAAATTGCCGCCAATAAGTATGGCCAGCTTGATCATAAAAAAATAGCCGAAGCCGAGAAATGGTGGCGGGTAAAACAGCTTTTGAAGGAGATGATTCTTAAAGAAAGAAGAAAGGTAGCCCGTGCCATCAAAGGACAACATTGTTCCGATCGTGGAAAGAGGAGCGCTAGCTGAGCGGCGTAAAGAGATGGATTTTCATTCTAAAGAATGGACGGACAGATGTAAAGCAATTGCTGAAAAATGTGAGCGCTTGGATAATATGAAAATCTCTAAAGATGAAAAATTGCGGAGAACAAAACAGCTTTTGAAGGAGTTGGTTTTTACGGATACGAAGCGCTAAGTTAAACTGGAGAAAGATGGTTAATTTGCTTAATTTTTAACAATCATGGGAATTTTTTCGCTATTAATATGAATTAATCGGCGGTTGGAAAAGGCCTCTAATAATGGTGCCGAAGCCGGGATTTGAACCCGGACGGATTTTGTCCACTACCCCCTCAAGATAGCGTGTCTACCAATTCCACCACTTCGGCATCAAAAATAATTTATAACATTTCAAGTTAACTTACTATCTTTTCACCGGAGTTGCGGGAGGCAGTAGAGGCTGTTTTGCCGCATCTGGAGGTTGCGCCGCCGGAGCGCGCCTGCTGAGTTACGGGAATTTTAGAACGTTCTATTAACGAAGAAGAACTTCTGTGGCTTGCCGTATAGGTAAGTATCAGCGATGTGAGCATAAAAATTATGGCTACCGTCGCGGTCAACTTACCCAAAAAAGTACCGGCTCCTGAAGAACCAAAAACTGTTTGGCTGGAGCCGCCAAACGCGGCGCCCATATCGGCTCCTTTGCCTGCCTGCAGCAGCACAACTAAAATCAAAACAAAGCAAGCTAAAACATGTATAAGTGTAACAAATGTTTGCATATAAATTTCTCTTTTTCTAAAATTTTTATTGTTGAAAATATGTTTTATCAGGGCTTGTTTGCCCCGCCAAAACGCGCAATGCTTTTATCCGAGATTAAGGCGGCTGGACAATACCAAAACAGCGGAAACTCGTCAACTTTTTTATTGTGAAACTCCAATTTCCATAACGAAGTGTAGGGAAATTGGTAAGTGAACAATCCCGCCATAGGCGGAGGGCTTCATAGATACCTGTGGTTTACGTCAAATTAAGGCGGCTTAACATTGCTAACGACTAAGAGTGACTCCGACACGATCACAGTATTTATTTACCGGACAGAGACTGCAAAGCGGAGAAACAGGCTTGCAGGTTTGCCGTCCAAAAGCAACCATGATGGTGTTATAAATAATCCAGTGGCGGCGCGGCAGTTTGTCTCTCAGGGCAAATTCAGTTTCGTCAGGTGTTTTTGTTTTGACATAGCCCAGCCGGTTGGAAATTCTGTGCACGTGTGTATCGACACAAATAGCCGTCTTTGCCGTAAGCAAGCGTTACAACAAGATTGGCGGTTTTGCGGCCAACACCTTTGATGCTCAGCAAATCGTCAAGTTCATCCGGAACTTTTGAGGCAAAGCGTTTGATCAATTCCCGGCAAACATGATGAATTGTTGCGCGCTTTGACGCGATAAAAACCAACAGGATAAATCGTCCGGGCTATTTTATCTAAAGGAACTCTCAGCATATCTTGCGGTGTGGAGGCAAGCGCCAAAGAGTCTTTCGGTAGCAACGGCGGTAACTTCGTCTTTTGTCCGCAGGCTAAGCAGTGTGGAAATTAAGATGACAAAAGGGTCGCGCTGATCCTCCGCCAGATGCGAAACAATCGGCAGCTTTCCTACTTCCAATTCTTTTTTTAAAATTTTGATGACGGTGTTGATTTGATTTTCTTCCATTGCACAGCTTTCCGTCTTCAAAGGCTGAACGCCGGTTCATCGGCAACAGATTGGAGAAGGGTGATGGCGGCATTTTCTTCGGCAGATTCTCCGCTTATGGCCAACCATACACTTCCTTCTGCCCCGCAAACTCCGCCTGCCGCAACCAGTTGGGCTCTGGCACCCGTGAGTAGCGCAATAGCGTCAAGTTCAGTGAAAATTTCACCGGGCACGGGGAGAAACCTTGTGCCCTGCGCTCCCGGTGCATTCATTTTTGCCGCCAGTTCATCCAGATTTTCGGTTACACGTTTTTCCAGTCCAACCGGCAGTATGAGGTGTACTCGCCTGCCTACCACCGCTTGCAAAGAAACACCGATTGTTCCCGCTTTTGGATGAGCGATCAGAATCGCGCCCCGTTTTTGTATTAAATCAACGGCATTGACTCCTTTTAAAATAATGTCTCCCTCTTTCAGCTCATCGACGACATCAAATATTGTTTTGCCTTTCTGCCAGATGCCATCCTTGATTACCATGTCGCCGGGGAAAGCACTTTCGTCGGGAAGCCGCCCGCCTTTGGTAGGACGGTTCGGTGGTAAAACGATGCCGCGAAAAAATTGGTCACGCTTAAAATCTTTTGTCCTTCCAAGTGCGGAAAGTATTTCTTCGGCAACATATCCGTTCGTCGTTCCGGCGATGATTACGACGGTACCTTTCTTAAGTGTTTCGGTGACGGCAGGATGTTTAGCGATTGCTTTACCGATCAGTCTTTTACCGGCCGCTGGAGTAATGACAAATTGCTTCATATTTTCTCCTTTTCATCTTTCGCTGGATGTTCTGGCCAATCTACTCAATCAAGCAGAACAAAGCCATACCGGTTTTGTATATCATACTCATTTTGAAGGACTTTACAGGGGAGTCCTAAATTACGTGCTGTTTTATATACATTAATTCCGAAACTTTGATCACAGGGTCTTACCTTCTCCGGGGTTGGGCAAGAATTACCCTGCTGTGCGGCACAAACCTTACAAAGATTACAGGTTCGAATGGCAAAAGCAAAATAGTAGCCGTCAAGAAATGCTGTTTTTTCAATTTCCAGAACGGCAATACTTAATTCTCTGGCATCATGGGAGTGAACTAACAGAATATGGTCATAACCTTTGACCATTTCTACTCGCTCTTGATAGGAAGTATTTCTTGTCCCACAGCGGATGCTGTTCTGAAAGAAATCTTCACATCCCCATCGACACTTCAATAGGGCGCGAATATCAAAAATAATATCTTGAGGCGATATTATTTTGGCCTCAACCGCTTGGAGTGACTTTGCCAGGTCTGTATATTTTCTGAATTTTGCCATTTTATTTTTCCTTAATATTAGAACATCGCTTTATCAAACTGATCCCGATACACTATTTCGGAGATAGATTTGCGCGGAGGACCTTCTCTTAAAGGCAATACAGGGCGTCCGATAGGAATAACGGCCACAACCTCATGACCATCAGGAATGGCAAGGATTTTTTTGCAAGTTTCATGGTCCATTAAACCGACTACAACAGTACCTAAACCCAACTCATGGGCTTTTAAACAAAGCGTTTGAACAGCCAGTCCTAAGTCAAACATGTACCAGTTCTTAATCGCGGTAGCATCCATTCCATCGTAGCAACCGGAAACACCGGTCGTGGCACAGGCCACGATCAAGGCGGATGCGGCCAGCGAACATTTGGTTGCCGGGTTTTTTTCGACATAAGTACCCGTCACCTTTTCAATCAGCGCTTTGTTGCGCACAACGATAAATTCCCACACCTGGGTATTAGCCCAGGATGGTGACCAGCGTACCGCCTCGAAAATTCGGCGCAGTTCTTCATCGGTTACGATATCCTCGGTAAACTTTCTTACGCTCCTGCGCTTTAAAATTGCTTCTTGCAATTCCATAGTTCTAACCTCCATAACTGTTTGAGTCTGTTTCTAATTTTTTTCATAACCGGGTGTTGGTGTTTCATTTTGCTGCTCTTTATCTTTTTGCAGCCTTACTTCAAATAGTTTTCTGGTTTGATCGGCAACGGCGGAAATGGAAAAAGAGTTGCCTTTATAATCTGGATCCAAAGAACCGATTAGTTCCAGCTGAATCTTATTGAAACCGCGAGTATTAAATAAAAAATAACCCGGCCGGAATAGCTTATTGGTATCCTTAATAAAAATTAGTTTTAGCGGAGCGTTGCAGTAGCGGGCGATACTAAACACCCCTTTGTTGAATGGCGCAAGCTTTCCATCCCTGCTTCTGGTGCCTTCCGGGAAGACAAATAAATTACCGCCTGCTGCCAGATGTTCCTTGATTTCTTCCAGATTTTTGATCATCGCCGGACCCAGCATCTCACTGGGCAGGGAGGGAACATAACCGGAAGTTTTTAGAAGCCAGCCAAAGAAAGGGACCTTAAAGAAAGTGCTTTTTACTATTGTCACTTGCCTTGGGAAAAGCGAAATGAGCAAAATGGGGTCAAGATAAGATAAGTGATTGCAGACAACAACGGATGAATGTATATCTCGAATTTTCTTCTGGATGTCAAATTTTGTACGGGGGATCAGCAAACGCGTCAGAGCAAAAAAGTTCTGCATATGAATGTGGTTTAAATTCTGAAAAGCTGCTACGCGGTTTGACGAAAATAAATATGCCGGTATGTAAAACAAAAAGAAAAAAACAACCGAACCGAAAAGGAAATACGCCCACAAAAGTAAAGTAATGAACAAAGCGAATGCATTCTGGAGAATTCTCATAGGAGGCATGTTATCTTAGGAAAACTTCCTTATCAGCAGGATGGTATTGACACCACCAAAAGCAAAATTTTGTATGGCCGTGGTTTTAACCGGATACTGTAATACTTTTTGCACGTGTTTAATTATCGCGCAACGTTCATCAATTTCTTCCAGATTCAATGTCGGTGCGATAAATCCTTCCTGCATCATGTAAAGAGCCATGATTGTTTCAATTGCTCCGCAAGCGGCCATAGTATGTCCGATATAACTTTTCAAACCGACAACATAAGGATGAGACCCAAAAACAGCGCCGATAGCTTGCGCTTCAATAATATCGCCCATTTTCGTTGCGGTAGCATGAGCGCTTACTAAATCAATATCTTGAGGATTAACTTTGGCGTTTTCCAGCCCGAGTTTAAGCGTTTCGGTTATGCCATGGAGATTAGGTAAAATTAAGTCGCCGCCGTTGTTATTGCAGGCAAAACCGATAACTTCCGCCAGGATATTGGCGCCGCGCTTCTTGGCAAACTCATATTCTTCGAGCATCACAGCACCCGCGCCTTCTCCTACTACAAGCCCATCGCGCAGTTTATCAAAGGGGCGGGGAGTGCGGTGGGGTTCATTATTGAAGGCCGTGGAGCAAGCCAGTAAATTATCGAAAACAGCGACCGTAATGGTATCGTATTCATCAGCACCGCCGCAAAGCATGGCTTCCTGTAAGCCGTATTTGACGGCTTCATAGCCATAGCCGATAGATTGACTGCTTGTCGTGCAGGCCGTTCCTGAGGATATAACGCGGCCGGTAATGCCGAACATTTTGGTGATATTCACGGCTGTTGTGTGTACCATTGATTTCAGGTAATCAACAGCGCCGATGGTTTGATAAGCTGATTTTTCCGCCGATTCAAAAAAAATACGGTAAATATCACGCTGCACTGTCGGCGATCCGTGAATGGAACCAAAGGCAACTCCCATCTTTCCGGATGTTATGAAATCTTCGGGCAAGCCTGTCTGTTCCAGAACTTCCTTGGCTACCTGACAGGCGTAATAGGCCACAGGCCCCATCGTTTTACGATGCTGCCTTTTAAAATCATAATTGATCGGATAATCAACTGTTCCATAAACACGGGAATGAATGAAGCGACTGATAAACGCATCTTCATGCAATGGTTTCATGCCGGAAACACCTTTTAACAGGCTTTCAACTATTTGATCTTTCCCATGACCTATAGGTGTTATAGCCGAAGAACCAGTAATGACTACTCTTCGTTCCATATATTATTTTACCACCGATGCTTTTCTTGTCTGGATTATTCTTTCAATATAGTCGCAAATCTGATTTATCGTACGAATGTCCATGGCCTGCTTTTTTTCTTCCTGACTAAGCTCTGACCCTAAAAATTTCTCTATTTCCAATAAAAGTTCAATGGCATCAATGCTGTCAAATTCATACGTTTCTCGCAGGTCAACATCCATGCCGGGATTTTCTATTTCAAACTCGCGCTGGAAAATATTCTTAATTTCTCGCTCGATTTCCTGACGTGTCATCGTTTTAGTTTTAACTCCCTGAATTTAATTTTTTGTTTTTAACAAATATAGCTTTATTTTTCTATAATTTATATTTTTATGCCGATTAGGCCGAAGGACAAAGTAGTAATCCGCCGCCGCGGATTACTACGTATAATATTGGTTCCCTCTTTTATTGAAGTTAGGCAAAAAATTAGCATAAATCGGCTTTTACATCCACAGTATTAAAAATTCCACTTGATTTCTTGGGTAAATCTTTCGGTTCCGGCGATTTGCTTTGCCACATTAAACGAACCTAACATACAGCCTAAAACTCCAGTCGCTAAAGCATTTTGCCCAGTCAGGCAAAGGCCGGGTATAGGAATATTATTTAAAGATGCAACTTTAAGCAATTGGCGTGAAGAACGCAGTACCCCGTAGCAGGAACCTTCTGGACAATTTACATAATCCCGAAGAGTTAGGGGAGTAAAAACATCCAGAATGCGGGCATTTTTTAACCCTCCAAATACTTCATTTGCTTTTTGTGAGAATCCACGGGCAAGATTTTGTTTTTTTTCTTCATAGTCGGCTCCGCGCTGTCCGGAAACCGTATTTTCCCACTGATTCCATTCTTTGTATGACGATTTAGTAATGATCGAAACTAAGTTTAAATTGTGGTTTCCCCGCCGCAGTTGATAAAATATCCCGTCTTGTATCATGCCTTTTTCATCCGTGCTGAGCCGGTATATATTATGCGCCATTTCCGGATGGGCGGACGCATCAACGCTGACCTGAATGGAAATAATGCCTTCGGTTTCCTCTAAATTTAATATGCGTTGCCGGTAAGAACTGCGCAGAGCATCCGCCTCGAGCAATTCCAGCAGCACCTTCGGGTGTACATCGGCGATGATGGCATTAGACGGCAATTCGAGGCCGGATTTTAGCTTCGTTCCTGCTATTTTTCCTGATTTCAACAATATTTTTTCAGCGCCATCGTTTAAGATAATTTTTCCGCCCAGATCCTGAAAATGTTTTACAAAAATATCGGCCATTTTGCTGCCGCTCTCTTTCAATCTCCAGGAGGAAAATAAATAACCGGCTAAAACCATGTGATGAAAAATAACCGGGCAATCGGCCGGGGGAACGCCGATAAGCTGGGCAGGAACAGCCAATACCGCCCGTAAACCTGCGGAAACTTTTAGTTTATCCAGAAATTCACCCAAAGGTTGATAATAATCGATATTTTGAAAGGGGTCACCCTGATTTAGTAAAAAAGATGTCTTTAACATGCGCTGGGATATTTCCCGCAAATTCTTCATAATTAAGTCCAGAGCCGCGGCGTCTTGAGGGAAAAAGTTGTGCAGATTTTTTTCGTAGGAATCAATGCTGGTAGGTAAATCAAAAGTAAAATTATCAAAAATATAGCGGTCAATTATGCCATTCTGCCCCATTCGGTAAAAAAGCTCATCTACCGGTATGCCCAGAACGTGAAACATTTTGCCTAAAGGCTCGTCTTCTCCTAAAGCGCCTACGTAGTGTACACCAACAGGGCAGTCAATTCCTGCGCGCCGGTACGAACGCATCAATCCGCCTGGCAGGGGATTTTTTTCCACAATAGTTACCTGAAAGTTCAATAAGGATAAAAGAATTCCCGCACTCAATCCGCCGATGCCTGAACCGATAATAACGATATTTTTACCCGCTACAGGATTTTTCATTTTTTCTTACCGTGGGCTTTATTTATAAGCAATTCTTCTTTTGCCGGTTGGGCTTCAATCAGCGTCATCAGCAGCGAATAGCTATATAGCTCATTTGCCTGCAGTTCAATGTTTTGATAAATATTTTCATCCGTTTTTTCGAACTTTACATGGCGTTTCAAACTGCCACACGATGAATACTTTTTTATTTCTATACTGTTTGGTTGATTGGATAACACATCGATCCAGCCGCCGTTTTTTTCACACCAGCGGCAAATGACAGCTCCTCCGGGAAGATGGCCTTGTTGTTCAATTTTTCCTGTCGGTGCGAAAAAGATGAGTTTAATGTCATCGATCATGTTTTGCGCAAAGTCCGCAGAATCAAAAGGCGGCAGTGCTCGATTAACTTTTAACAATTCGGCGTCCTCTTCGGCTTCGAAAAGCACAATTCCTTCCGCTGTCATAATGGCGCAGGAAATTAAATGGGTGGCCGGATCGGCCAAAGTGACACCGATAATTACCCCCCGCGTATCTCCCGTCATGCGGATTTCAATCGCATGTATCAGCCGGTATCTTTCTTTTAAAAAAGGAGACGGACAAGCAGAAATCTTCCCGTCTGCCGGCGGCGCAGGTACATTAATTACCGGCAGACTTTGGCAGGATGCAAGAAATACAGTTGTTAGAATTAACGGGAATATCCGCTTCATTCAACATCCTGAAATGTTTTATCGCTAATTACTTTATTGATTTGCACATCACTGAAATCTATCTGAGTAAAGGCATTTGCGCTTTCTATAATTTTTACAGACTTGACCGCTGTCTCTTTTTTAGAAAGGGTAATTTTAATTATTTCAATCATCCCGGCCATGCTTTTTCCGGCCGGTGTCAACGTGATCTCTGTATATGCTCCTTCTTTTAATGTTGCCGCAAATGACGGATTTTGATCGAATTTGCCGCTCATCCAACCGGCTATTTCGCTAAGAACTATTTTCATTGCCTGCACACCACCTGTTTTATCTTCAATCATTTTTCCGCCGGAAGCGATGTAACGTTTAGTGCCGCCTTTATACGCTATTACTACACTTCTTAATGGCTGCAAATACTCCCAGCGGAAAGAATCGGGCGCAGCGTAATAAAACAGCCCTTGGGAGATAAGGGGTCTGGTTAAGATTTTCATAGATTTTTTTTGCACAAAGCGCGCTTTAATGGTTTTGATATTGGCGGCGTCTTTCCGCAATTGATCAAAATTATCGGCAGCAGCAGAAGTTAAAAAGATAATAACTAAAAAT
Organism: uncultured delta proteobacterium; assembly: GCA_963730275.1. Lineage (GTDB taxonomy): Bacteria > Desulfobacterota > Syntrophia > Syntrophales > Smithellaceae > UBA4810. The sequence continues at coordinate 62,584 of CAVSRI010000024.1, forward strand.
AGGCCGAATATTATGCCCGGAAAACCAAATAAAGAATAGCGAGTTCGCATCAGCATATTCCGCCGTTAATGCCTACAACCTGTCCCGTCATATAGGAAGCATCGTCCGAACACAAAAAGCGAATGACGCGGGCTACTTCCTCCGGCTTGCCTAAGCGTTCCATCGGAATAGCCTTTTTGATTTCGGCAACAGGTGCGTTTTTGATCATTTCGGTTTCAATTAAACCCGGAGCTACGACATTTATTCTTATTCCAAACCTCGCTACTTCTTTAGACAATGAACGCGAAGCCCCTATTATTCCGGCTTTTGCCGCCGCGTAATTTGTTTGACCACGGTTGGGCATTATTCCGGCGATCGACGAAACGGAAACAATTGAACCGAACTTTGATTTAACCATTTCCCTTATTACCGGCTTTGTAACATTGTAAAAACCCTTTAAGGTAGTGCCAATCACATTATCCCATTCATCTTCGCCCAGCATCATAAAAAGGCCGTCCGCTGTAATTCCGGCGTTGTTGACGAGTACTTGAATTTTTTTATGACGTTCAACGATGGTTTTAATACTATTAGTGGTCTGTGTTCCCTCGGCAACATCAAATTTCATAATTTCTCCCGCTCCGCCGGTAGACTCTACAAGCTTCAAAGTTTCTATTGCTGCCGCTTCATTGGATTTATAGTTTATAACTACAAAGTAACCGGCTTTGGCCAGCTCCACAGCTGTTGCCCTGCCAATGCCTCTACTTGCGCCTGTAACTATTGCCACCTTTTTTTCATTCATGTTTTTAATTAATCTCCTCGATTAATATCTATCTATCGACTGCCTTCATTCATTCAAACGCAAAGCCTGAAGAACTATTGTAGCCAAAATATCTTCACCAGTTTTAATAATTCCTTGCACAACGCCATAATTATCGAACGAATACTTACTATTGACGAAAATGGTCAATTGAGTATCAGTAGGAATTTTCGCCACATTAAATTCGGCATTCTTGATGCCGACAAGCCAGCCCTTAACGCCAGCTTTACCCTGCTTGCTTCTCTTGTAACCTTCGACAATAGCCGCGGTTTGGGCAGTAGCCTCAATGAGGACGAGTGAATCTACCGCATCGCCGTCAAAAAGAGGCCAGTTAGGATTTACAATCGCAGTGGTAATAGCAAAGTCTTCTTGTATCTCAAGAACTTCACTGATAATCTTTATCGGCTCGCGATGTGGAATAAGGCTTTCAATGTTAATATCAAGCATAGCCATTTCTTTATAAATTTTTTTATAGCTAATGAAAAAACCGCATAGAAGTCAACAAAAAAATTCTTTTGACTAAAAGAATTTCCTATTTTTAAAAAAAATTAATACAAAAATGCCTTATTGCTTTTTCCCTTTCTTTCCGATAAATAGACAAAAAAATGATTTGATGAAATTATTCTAACTATAGGCTGACGTGCAAAAAGACCATTTTACGAGTTTATACAATAAAATTTTGGCGCCACCCAAAACTCTTTGCCAGAAAGATTATACTCTTTTCGGATACAGCTATGGTGAGGTTTTTGAACTGGCTGCCGGCATAAAGGAGATTCTATCAAGGCGCGGCGGGGAGAAAACTCTTTGCCTTTGCACCGAAAAGAAAGCCGTAACTGCCGCCTGTATTCTGGCTTCACTCAGCGGTGCTTGTCAACTGATTCTGCCTTATTCTTTTTCCTCTCATGCCTTAATGGAGATGTATGAAGCCGTCGGTTTTAACGCTGCTATTTCTGATCATCCTGAAGAAATACCCTCAGGGGTAGAAATAATCACTCCTCTTCCCGGTTCAATGACCGATATTATTCCCGAGGAAATTCGTAATCCTGACGAGCCTTTTCTCCGACTTTTTACCGGAGGCTCCACGGGAAAACCAAAAGTCTGGTCAAAATCACCTCGCAATTTATTTGCCGAAGCTTTCTATTTGAAGGAAAAATTCGCGATTTCGGGGAAAGACCTTTTTGTTTCTACGGTTCCTCCGTACCATATTTACGGACTCCTTTTTTCAGTCCTGGTTCCTCTTGTCGCTCACGCTAAAGTTCTGCCCGATATTTATACCTTCCCTCAGGAAATCATTTCCACGATCAATAAACATAAAGCCACTGTGCTGGTCAGTGTTCCGATTCATTATCGGGCATTGAAAGTGAATAATTTATCTGCGCCTTCGCTGAAAATTGCATTTTCTTCTTCCGGTGTATTGAACCGTTCCGATGCCATTCATTTTCAGAAAAAAACCGGTCTTGGTATAACCGAAATTTACGGTTCCACGGAAACAGGCGGTATTGCCTCGCGCAGCATAAGCGAACACACCGAAAGCTGGAAGCCCGCTGATGTTGTTTCCTGGAAGATTTCCGGCAAAAGGCTTTCCATTCAATCCGCTTTTGCTTCGCCGGAAATGGAAAGAGATGCAGATGGATTCTGTGTGACCGGCGATGAAGTTCAGGAGGAAAAGGGCAATCGTTTTGTTCTATTGGGAAGGGCCGATGGAATAGTCAAGGTTGCCGGGAAAAGAGTGGATCTTTTGGATGTGCAAAATAAGATATTAGAATTACCACCTGTCAGCGATGCTGTCGTAATTGCGTTACCTGCGGAGAAAGGACGGGAAAGCGTTATTGCCGCTTTAGTTGCTGGTAATTTGACGGAAATGCAGCTGAAAAAGATGATGCAGGAGAAGCTTGAACCTTATGCCATGCCGCGTCGGATAAAAATCGTTTCCTCAATAGCCAGAACCGCCACCGGTAAAATTGACTTCCATAAAATAGAGCAAGTTTTCCTCGCCAGAAAAAAATAAGGCGGTATAGAAATTTTACACATCATTAAACTGTAAATCAGCGATCATCTATCTGGTGTTTTCCAGTTTTGCGTTTACCCTCTTCAGGCGATGCAATAAAGAATCTCTTTGTTCGGCAGAAAGAGCAGGGGTTTGATTTAACGCTTTTTCCACCAGATCTTTGGCGCGTTGATAATCGCGAACATGATGCTCCAGCCACTTAGCCAGCTCCGAGATTGTGGAATAATCCGCAGGCATTGCGGTGACTAATTCCTGCCAGATTTGAGCTGCTTCCTGCCAGCGGCCGTTGCGTTTGTATAAAAAGGAAAGCTCTTTTTTAGAAACAGCGGAGATTTTGTTACACCCTCGATCATCAAACATATTTAAGATTTTTTCTACTCCGCCGGAATTGCGGCGTTTTAATAAAAGACGGGCTGCAGCTAAATAATCGGCGGCATGAACATTTTGCATTAATTCTTGCGCCGTCAAAATCTCCGTCAGATGGGCGGTGAGGCTCGCCATGGAAATTACATCAAGTCGGTTATGCTCAAAGATAGATGCGAGAAGACGGCCGTCACGCCGGCGCAGCCAATCGAAATAACGCTGTGGTATTTCCCAACCGGGGATGTCGTCTTCGCGTTCAACTCCCAGCACTTCGGCTTCCAGAGTGGCGAGACGACTGTTCTCTAAACGATGTCCCAAAATGCGGCGTGAAGGATGCAGCAAATCCAGGTGGGGAAGCGAAAAGAGGTCACTGCGTAATCGATTTAAAATAAAACGTGCGGTCAGAAGATTAACGTCAAATGCTTTGCCGTTGAATGTGACCAGAAATTTTTTTTGACCGGCTATTTCACCGAGATAGGCCAGAGCGGCCTTTTCTTCACCAAAATCGCGCGCCAGAATTTGCCGGATGTGAAACTGGCCGTCTTCAAACCAGCCCAGGCCGATTAAAAAAGCCATTGTTCCCGTGCCTCCGGCAAGCCCTGTCGTCTCCGTATCCAGAAACAGAGCATCGGACGAGTTACAATTGGCAATACGCGGTTCATTCGCCAGTAATGCCGCCGCTTTCATGTCCAGACCAAAGGTTTCCCTGATGTTGCGATGCCCGTGACGACTGCTGCCGCGAATAACTTCGCTTGCCAGAAAAAATCTGCCATAATCGTTTTCGGTTTCTTCGCCGGGTACAATTTCCGCTAGATTGATCTCCTCAACTTCAAATTTTTTTTCCGACGCACTTTGATGTTGATCCGGCCTTCGCGACATGATCGCATCGATCCGGCGGCGCAATTCGTCGATTTGGGTTTCTTTTGATGAAGGCTTTCCCAGAGCTTTAGTTTTTTCGCCGGTCAGACGTTTTAATTTTTCAATCGAGCTCATTTACCGATAATCAACTCCACGATTCTAGGAACAATTTCTTTGGCGGTCTTGCCCACCTCCAGCGTGGGCCCCACGCAGGATGGGCAGCCGTAAGCGCACGGACACTTTTCAATCAGACTTTTGGCGGCAGTCAGCAAATTGGTATGTTCGCGATAGAGCAGTTCGGAAAATCCTATGCCCCCCGGATAGGAATCGAAAATAAAGATGGTCGGATCGAACTCGTCGATTCTCGCCCCGGTTTTATCATCCAAATTTTCCGGGCGCCCGGAGCCAAAAGAAGTTATTATCCTTCCGGCTTTACCCTGGCTCACAAACCACTCCCCGCTTTTATCGCCCAGCGAGCGGTCGATATCGTGCGTATCCGCCATCAAATACATTGCGGATAAATGATGTAGCGTATAGGCTAGACCGGAAAGGCCATCGATAATTTCCGCCGGTGTAAGGCTAAGTTTACGGAGAAGATCGCGCGGAATGGTAAACCAGTAACTGGTCGTGTGCATATCTTTTTCCGGCAGATTCACATCACCATACCCGAGATTTTCGGAAGTGTAAAATTTGATCTTTTTGTAGCCGACTACTTTGCGCACCACCTGAACTTCACCGTGCTCGACAATAGCTCCGGCATCTTTGTGATTCTCAAAAGAATCGATTACCCTGACGTTGGTGTAAGTCATGGCATCGGTATAGTAATCGGAATCTACCTTGCGCACATAAGCTTTTTTGCCTTCCAGGTCGAGTTTGTCCACGTGATACTGTTCGGAGGCCAGCAGATAAATGGCTTCATCATGCACGGCGGTAAAGGCGCTGTCCCAGTCCACCTCCGCAATAACCTTATGTTTGCCCGTCTCCGTGGTATCCACCACGACAACATTTTCCGGGTTAATCGAACGCAAACTTACTTCATCCGCCGGATAGCTTTCTGCCGCCCAGTGCCAGCGGTCGTTGGCGCGGTGCAGCACGCCCTTTTCTTCCAGATACCGAAGAAATTCTTCCAGATTTTCCTCGCCGAACTTTTCCCCTTTCTCGAAAGGCAATTCAAAGGCCGCGCTTTTAATATGGTGCAATAAGATAAGCAGATTATCAGGATTGATGCGGCAATGTTCGGGCGAAAGGGAAAAGAAGTAATCGGGATTTTCCATGATAAATTGATCTAGCGGATTACTGCGGGCAATGAGCATAGCCAGACTGCGGCCTGTACGCCTTCCCGCGCGCCCCGCCTGCTGCCAGGTGCTGGCAATAGAGCCGGGATAGCCGACCATAATGCACGCTTCCAGATTACCGATATCAATACCCAGCTCTAAAGCGTTGGTGCTGATAACTCCCATAACTTCGCGTTCCCGCAGGCCGCTTTCGATCTCGCGGCGCAGATTCGGCAAATAGCCGCCGCGGTAACCGGTGACAAAGTGATCGTCTTTTGGTTTCGTCCGTACGAATTTATCTTTCAGATATTTGGTCAGCACTTCCACGTTTAAGCGGCTCGTGGCAAAAACAATTGTTTGAATGTCGTTGGCGATGAGATCGGCAGCAATCTTGCGCGCGGGCGTCATCGCGCTCTGCCTAATACCCAACTCGCGATTAACCAGCGGCGGGTTATAAAGGATAAATGTTTTTGCCGCTGTGGGTGCGCCGCTTTTATCTAAAAGAGCAACCTCACGCTCCAATATTTTTTCGGCATGTTCACGGGGATTGGCCACAGTGGCCGAGCAGCAAATGAAAACAGGGTTAGCCCCGTAAAAACGGCAAATCCGCACCAGCCTGCGGATAACATTGGCAAAATGGGACCCGAAAATGCCGCGATAAATATGCAGTTCATCAATAACGATATATTTTAAATTAGCGAACAGCTTTTGCCATTTGGTATGATGAGGAAGAATTCCCGCGTGCAGCATATCCGGATTGGTAACAACTACATGCCCCTGTTTGCGGATGGCCTGACGGGCATCATCGGGTGTATCGCCGTCATAAGTAAAAGTTTTGATATCGGCTTTCAGGTCGCCAATCAGGCTATAAATCTCATGCATTTGATCCTGCGCCAGCGCTTTCGTCGGAAAGATATACAAGGCACGCGTTTCCGGTTCCTCCAGAATGCTTTGGAGGACAGGAAGATTATAGCAAAGGGTTTTGCCGCTGGCCGTCGGCGTAACCAGCACAACGTCCTTCCCATTGCGGATAAAACGAATTGCCTGTGCCTGATGTTTGTAGAGTCTCTCCATGCCGTGTTTCTTCAAAACTGACTGCAACAGCGGATTAACCCAGGATGGATAATCTTCCCAATCGCCTGATTTGGCCGGTATTTCTACAACCGCTGCGGCATTGTTGTTAAAGCTTTTATTCTTCTTAAGGCGGGCAACCCATTCGTTGAGAGTTAATTTTGCCATATATTTTTATAACCTTCAGCCTATCTTACTTTCTATTATAAATAAAATACAAAATATCACAACAGCTAGTTGTGGATAGTAATTGCAAAAGTCAAATTGTTGAGGTATTTAACGATGTATCAAGAATTGGAAAAAGTAAAGGTCGTTTATAAATTCGCTAAACCAAACCTAACTTTTGGGGAGGAATGTCGAATGAATGTTCTTATCTTTGGGGCGAGTGGTGCCGCGGGCGGCAGTGTTCTCCGGGCGTGCTTTTCCTCGCCGGCAGTTAAAGAGATTCGCGCAATTACCCGGCGTCCGCTGCGCTTCACCCACAAAAAACTTCGTGTATTCATCCACAATGATTATCTGGATTTCACGCCGGTCGAAGAAGCCTTCGTGGATGTCGATGCCTGCCTCTTTTGTCTGGGCATTTCCGCGGCGCAGGTCTCCAAAGAAGAGTATCGGAAGATTACGCACGATTTCGCTCTTGCCGCGGCGCGAACTCTACGTGTTAATAATCCAGCTGCAGTATTCCACTTCATCAGCGGTAAAGGCACGAATATGAACAGCCGCTTCACGTGGGCGCGCGTGAAAGCGGAAACCGAGCGTGATCTTATGGCTCTTAACAATGCGATCTGTTGGCGTCCCGCATTCATTGACGGCGAATCATCAAACAGTAGCCCGTGGTTATATCGGGCTTTAAGGCCGCTCTTTAGATTATTGAAACCATTCCGTAGCCTCTACGTGAATGGACAGGACCTCGGACGAGCTATGTTGAAAGCTACATCAGAAAATATTCGCGGGCGAGTGATGGAAAACGCGGAAATTCGCGACCTCGCTAAATCGTTAGGGAGTTAACTATGGCCGTGCGCATCGTTCGTCTCGGGACTGAAAGAATATCTGATGAAGGCCTCCGCATCGGGACGGTCAGGCGTCCACCCCGCGGCGTGCCTAAAAGCGAGTTTTCTGCACAAAACTGGTATGACGTTTGGTTTCCTAATCTTTCGCCTAGTCCGCAAACGTTGAAGCTAGGGCAAAATGCCAGGAATGAAAACGAATGGAAAGGCTTTTTGCGTAAATTCCGCGCGGAAATGGCGACACCGGAGAATGGCAGAACTCTTGATCTGCTCGCTGCTTTCTCTCATCAATCCAATTTTTCCATCGGTTGTTATTGTGTCGACGAACAGCGCTGTCACAGATCGGTACTGCGCGCGCTGCTTTTGGAACGGGATGCAAAAGTTGAATAATTATTGACAGGATAAGACAAGAAAATGGAATATGTAATAGATAAGATGTTGCCCGATGATTGGGAGCAAGTCCGTCGTATATATCAAGAGGGAATCGCCACTGGCCACTCAACGTTTGAAGCGGATACTCCGGATTGGGAAAGATGGAATACGGTACATCTGCTTGATTGTAGATTGGTCGCAAAAGATGGAGATACCGTAATAGGATGGGCTGCCTTGAGTCCGGTTTCCGGCCGCTGAGTATATTCGGGCGTGGCAGAAGTCAGCTTGTACGTTCGTGTCGCAAAGCGTCATCAAGGCGTAGGATCAGCGCTTATGGCTGCTTTGATAGGTGCTTCTGAAAGGGCAGGCATATGGACTCTACAAAGCGGGATATTTCCGGAGAATATAGCAAGTTCGGCTCTTGTCAAAAAACATGGCTTTCGTGAAGTCGGCCGGCGCGAGCGGTTAGGCAAGATGACGCACGGCCCTCTTGCCGGGATATGGCGTAATGTTATTTTACTGGAACGACGAAGCGAGGCAATCGGGATAAACTAGAACAAAGTTGAAGTGATGGAGTTTTATAATAATTGCTATTCATATAAAATGAGGTAACTTCGATGAAAACAGTGGAAAGATTACTTTTGGTATTAATCCTGGCGGTTCTAATGGGGTGTCCTGTCGTTTCGAAAAATATAGTCGGGCTGGAGGATTATAAACTGGATGCCCAAAAGATAAACGGCACCTGGATAAACGATGAAGGCGCTATTCTCATCAAAGCAATTGATCCGGAAAAAGGAATTATAAAAATTTTTTTTCTGGAAGATAAAGAAAAAACTGAAACGTTAATGATGAAAGTCATGAAAGGCAATTCCTGGCTGTATTTCAATATCTTGCCGGAGAAAGATAGTAAAGACGACTATATTTGGGGCAGATTCCAGCTAAAGGACAACAAACTTATTTTCTGGCATCCTTCCAATGAAGCTTTTACCAAGGCGATAAAAGAACGCAAAATCAAAGGAACGATAGAGAAGAAAAAGCAGGAAAACGGGAAACTATCATTTGATACATCAACGGTAACTCTCACCGACAGCGCCAAAAATATAATAAACTTAGTTGAGTCATCCGATGGATCATTTTTCCACTGGGATGAACCGGTGGTCTTTATTAAGCTGACGAAATAAGGGAATTCGGAATGTTTTGCCCTCGCTGTAAGAGTGAATATAGAGAAGGTTTTTTTCAGTGTACGGATTGCGGTGTTGATTTGGTAGCAGGCCAGCCGCCGAAGACTGAAGACGATGTGAATTATGTTGAGATGGTCGAGGTTTTCTCCACATATAATCAAAGTGATATTGCCCTTATTAAGTCCATCCTAGATAGTGAAAGGATCCATTACTTTTTTTCAGGTGAAAGCACCATAATGATGATTGGGGCAGGATCGTATGCCCGCCTGTTACTGAAAGCTGATGAAGCTGAAAGGGCAAGAGAGATTTTACAGGAATTGGGGTTCTTAGAAAGAGTTTAATTTTCCACCATGCTTTTGATTGCTTGGTTAAAAGGTTTTTACAACATTCATGTTTTATAACGTGCGGCTTAGTGGCGGTTGTAAACCTGTCCGCTGCAGCCGTTTGGTTAGGCGTCAGTATAAATTAATATTCCATAAAAAATGTTATAATGATTCAGAAAACAATGATTGTACAAGTTGCAAGAAAAATCCTATGAACAATAGAACTATTGCCGCTGTCGTCAGAGAAGTCTGCCGTTGAATTGAAAGCCATGTGTTAAGGTCTTGAAGCTGACCAACAGGTGTCAATATCAGACTTGTGTCCTTTTGATTCTCCGGTAATTCAACGATGTACAAAGGACGAAATGCATCTAATTTGTTTTTTGCAACAGGTATAGACACCACAGAATAACCGATGCCAATCGCTCTGCTACAGTGGACAGAACTAGAATAGTTAGAATTATCCTCGACTATCTTTTTTAGTGTGCGGTAAGCATCGATATCTGGAACAATTGACATACCTAGACTTTCAGGTTTAATATTTACTCCATTAGGAACATAGCCAATAATGTTTTCGTACTTTATTAACTTGGAAACCGCCTTTACCTGCTTATTATAACTTGGGAAGAAATCTTTTGGTGCTATATCTATCAACAACAACAATGAACTCAAAAACAATAGTACATTTGCAATCGTAGGAAGATGTTTGTACCGAGCAAATTTCTTAAACTTGAGATAAGGGTATGAAAGAATCATAAAATATCCTCCGCAGTAAATGCTGGCGCTTAACGATGTTTATGTGTATCTTTATCAGTAGAATGAACACTAATTTTGTTTTAAATAAATCAATCTACTTTATTTCCGCGTAATAACGTGCCCGCTACAGGCGATTGTTCGACAGTCTTTCCTTAATCTATTCCGCTCCTGCGGGCGCTGTCCTTGCGGACAAATCCAGGCACATCGCTTACACCATCTGAGCTCTCCCCTTGGTCCGTACGGCTCATACTCGCCTTGGGTTGTGCGATAAGAACGACATTGCAGTCCCGAGAACGCTCCGTCCGATATCGCACCTGCAGGGCATTCAGTCACGCAAAATGTGCACTGATTACAGAGTTGATCGCCAGACATCTTCGGGTGAATTTCAAGATTTGCCATCGTTGCAACTACACGAAGATGAATCCATGGCCCCCACGTAGGATGAAACAGAAAGGCATTCATGCCGATAGTCCCAAGGCCCGCAGCCTGCGCCACAGAGCGGAATTGCAGACCACTCGTACCAGGGTAGGTCACTATCTCGGTTTCATGCCCTGATTGGATCAACTTCTTTTTGATCATCTCGCATAATCCCCTTGCGTGGTCATCCGCCGCGCAGTGTTCTCCGCCTACCCCTGTTGCATACCAAGTCCATTCTTCTTCTGTAGTGATGTGATGCCCAACGGTGATTGCCGTAAGCGCTACTGGCATGAAGTCAGCGAAGAAGGACTGCTCCCGTTCCGGTAAGGCAGGAATACGAACAGTGGCAAGGGTGCAGCATGGCCACGCATCAAGCAAACGAACAAGATTATCGTTCATGGTTCTCATGTCGAATAATATTTATTCCTTCCACAAAAGGGGATTAAAATTTGTTCTGTAATCATAATAATCTTCTTTTTCCGTCTTCTTCAAGAAATTGACAATCAGGTAAGTAAAAGGCGTGGCCAAAGCTTCGTAAGCCGATTTTATAATCCATTGGGTCAGAATTATCTTTCCTAAAATTGCCGTTGGTATTGTCGCATAAAAAGCCAGAGTGATAAAAATGCCGGAATCGGCCAATTGTCCGAGCAAAGTCGAGCCGATTAAGCGTGTCCAGAGATGTTTGCCGCTGGTTACTATCTTCATTTTGGCTAACACAAAGGAATTAATAAATTCACCGAACAGATAAGCGGCAAATGAAGCAATCAAAATCCGCGGAGTAAAGCCGAATATTGCTGCGTAAGCTTTTTGCGCCGCCGCCGAGGATTCAAAAGCTCCTAAATTCCACACTGGAGCGGCGGGGAGATTTATGCTGATCCAGATTGCGCAGACAGCCAGTAAATTGCAGAAAAAACCTATCCAGATAACGCGGCGGGAGCGGGCGTAGCCGTAAACTTCCGTTAGAATATCGCCGAAGATGTAAGAGATGGGAAAAATAAAAATCGCCGCGGGCATGATCAAGCCGCCCACGGAAACAAGCTTTACAGCGATAATATTGGAAATAACGAGAGTTGTGACAAATATGGCCGCAATCAAAGGCAGCCAGCGTCGGCGCGTTTTATCCTTGCTGATTTCTTCCATTAAGCAACGTATCCTTATTTACGAAGTCGTCATTTTTTATATTCTGCGTCGACGGTAATTCCAATGCCCCCGCGCACAGCAAATTCCGCGCTTACTTTGCACCAGCGCGGCTGGAGCGCGGCGACCAAGTCATCAAGAATTATATTGGTGACGTGTTCATGGAAAACGCCTTCGTTGCGGAAAGACCATAGATACAATTTTAAAGATTTTGATTCGAGAATTTTCTTATCCGGTATGTATTGAATTTTTATTTTGGCAAAATCAGGCTGACCAGTCTTGGGACAAACGCAGGTAAATTCTTCGGTTTGCAAGGTAATTACATAATCGCGCTGGTCATTATGATTAGGAAACGTCTCCAACTTGCGCAACGGTTTCGTTGCTTTGCCTAGCAGAGTCAACCCGGATAGGTCATCTTTTTTCGTGCCTTTTGCCATTAATTTGCCTAGCTAAAAAGAGTATTTTCATTTACCGAAAGTAATGATTAATTACAAGAGCAAAAAATCTTCACAACGGATATCGTTTTTGTGCTAAATTCGTTCATAATTTCCGAAAGGAGATATTGATATGCCAGACAATAAGCCAACCATTCCTGAGAATACATGGAAATGCAGTAATTGCGGCAATACCATTGTGGAAATTAAACCGCCGGAGGTCTGCCCCGTTTGTAAACAGAAGTGCGAGTTTCTTAATGTCACCTGCTACGAACCGGACTGCGGATTTACGGGCATGGACAAGCGCTTAAAACCTACAAAGTGAAAAAGGCCAAGTGAATTTGGGCATCATTACAAATATGTCGCTACCTACCGGCAATGTTAACGACAGAACCATGCCGCCCAGCCACAGATCTGCGCCAAAACCAAACCAGCTTTATTCCGGGGCAGTATGAGTGATTTGTTACATTCTGTTTTCATTTAATTAAACCGCTCAGTGTAATTGCCATCATTGGAAAAGCAACTCCGATATAGATTAGTAATTTCCATGATGCCTTTTTCAGATAAATAAAGCAGCATATGCCTGCGCCAATGCCCGCAGTTGTATATAAAGTTCCTATCCATGAATTTGGCAAGTTAACGAGTGCGGCAGGGAATAACATACCATAGAACCCAATAAGGGCTACACCTACGCCGATAAGAATTGCCTTAAATATAAAGGTCGTCGCTATTAATCTTTTGTTTATCATTATTATTTTGCAGGCAACAATTAATATGCCAATTTGCTTTTTACAAAGATTTTTTTCAATACTACTTTATTTAATGAAAAATAAAAAGGGGAAATTATGCTATAAAATCAGCGAAAAGGACTTCATGCCTCTGTTGTTGTGTGACAATCAGCTTTTTTCCATCGTCTTGTGGAATTGAATTAGCGGCCATTCTTCCATGGTGTGGGAGAGGCGCCAATCGCTGAGCGCCAAATAAACTAGATTTCCTTCCGTATCGAGAGCAAGGTTTGTCGAATTCTTCTTTTGAAAATCTTCCATTATTTTCTCATCATCGGCGGTAACCCAACGTGCAGCGGCGTAATCGGTTTTTTCGTAGTCGGCATAAACGCTGTATTCGTCTTTTAGTCGTGCCATCGTCACGTCAAATTGCAGCGCGCCAACTGCCCCCAGAATATTATCCGAACCCCATAGAGGTTTGAAAACCTGAATAGCGCCTTCTTCGGAAAGTTGAATCAATCCTTTTTGCAGGTGTTTTATTCTTAACGGATCTTTTAACCGCACACGGCAGAAATGCTCCGGGGCAAAATGAGGAATGCCGGTGAACTTTAGCGGTTCTTTTTGCGTGAAAGTATCGCCAATTTTGATCGTGCCATGATTATGAATACCGATAATGTCGCCCGGATAAGCTTCTTCGATGTTGGTGCGATCCTGCGCCATAAAGATTGTGGCATTGGCTAAAGAAACTTCTTTACCGATACGGTGATGGATTACGCGCATGCCGCGCTGAAATTTTCCGGAACAAATCCGCATAAAAGCGATACGGTCGCGGTGCGCCGGGTCCATATTGGCCTGGATTTTAAAAACAAAACCCGCGAAATCATCCTCATCCGGCCTGACTTCTCTGGTTGTTGTGGGACGCGCAACAGGAGGCGGGGCGATTTCCACAAAAGCGTCCAGCAATTCTTTGACGCCGAAATTATTAATAGCGCTGCCGAAGAAAACCGGTGTTTGGCCGGCCTTCAAATATTCCTTGAGCTCGAAGGGATTGGCTGCTCCTTCCAATAAGGCGATTTCCTCCCGAAGCTCAACGGCCTGGCTCTCTAAAAGTTCATCGAGCAGGGGATCGTTTAAATCTTCAATGACCACTCCTTCTTCCGAACGCTTTGCTTTTCCCGGTGTGAAGAGATGTAATTTTTTGTCGTAAAGATTGTAAACGCCTTTGAAGCGCTTGCCCATACCGATCGGCCAGGAAAGTGGCGAGCATTCAATCTGCAGTTTATCTTCAATATCCGCGAGAATTTCCAACGGCAGAAGGCAATCGCGATCGAGTTTATTAATAAAAGTTATGATTGGCGTATTGCGCAGGCGGCAGACTTCCATAAGTTTTTGGGTTTGCGTCTCCACGCCTTTGGCGCCGTCAATAACCATCAGCGCGCTATCCACTGCGGTAAGCACGCGATAGGTGTCTTCCGAAAAATCCTGATGCCCGGGCGTATCCAGAAGGTTTATTTCGCAGTCGGCGTATTCGAATTTCATGACCGACGAGGTAACGGAAATGCCGCGTTCCTTTTCGATGGCCATCCAATCGCTCAAGGCATGCTTAGAAGCTTTACGGGCTTTGACCGCGCCGGCCATCTGGATAGCACCGCCGAAAAGCAAAAGCTTTTCCGTGAGCGTAGTTTTTCCCGCGTCGGGATGGCTTATGATGCCGAAAGTCCTTCGGCGTTCAATTTCTTTTTGCAAAAGTTTACTCAAAATGACCTCACTTTAACAGGCGGTATAAACTAAAACGTTACCATTCATTTCTTCTTTTATCGCGCCTTCAAATTTAAGTTCTTTCAAGTAGATATGGGTTTCGTTCAGCGCTAAGAATTTCTCAAAATCAGGCATGTCGGTTCCGAAGATTTCATGAGCCAGCGTGTAAGTGGTTTTCGGAGTTCTATTAACAAAACCTGAAATCAAATGTTTTCTTTGCGCATGGTGAGCGCGTATTTCGGACAGGCGTTCATTCACGCCGACAAAAGAATTGCCGTGCCCCGGATGTATCGTGACGCCGGGCAAATTCTCTATAACGTTCAGGGAATCCAGGTAAGTTTGCAGCGGGCGGAAATTATCGTCAAAAATATTGGGGCTGAGGCTGGGCGCAATGTAGGGCAGGACGTGATCACCGGCGAGAAGAATTCCTTCCTTTCGAAAGAGAAAACATACATGCCCGGTGGCGTGTCCCGGAGTAAAAATGACTTCAAATTTCCTCTCGCCGAATTCACATATTTCTGTGTTTTGCAGATAACCATCGGCGTTAAATTCTGTGATGATGCCGCGCATTTCTTCGTATTCTTCTATTACTGCGTCGATTTCGTGCGCAGACATACCGTTTCGTGAATAAAATTGTCTTGCCAGTACGACCGCCGAATCAGCCTGGCGAAAATGTCGGTATTCGGCGAAAGCGGCGGCGGAAAGATAAATTCTTGCCTTTGTCTTCTCTTGCAGAATACCAGCCATACTGCAGTGATCGGTATGCACATGGGTCAAAAAAATATGTCTGACATCGGCAACGCTGAAACTTATGCTTGCCAAGTCCTTCTCCAGTGTTTCATAAGCGCCGGGCATATTGAGTCCGGTGTCAAAGAGCGCCAGTTCCTTATCCTGAGTCAAAAGATAAGCGTGTACGTGCCTTAAGCGATAAGGCATACGCAGAGTGATGCGGTAAAAGTTAGTTTGAATTTCAGTGATCATAAATTCTTGAATTTGCCGGGAACTGACGCATCCCTTCCCTAATTTAATTAATCGTCTTTACGACTTTTCTGCTGACGCCTGGTCGCGTCGAGCTCCATTTTCCGCAGGCGTACACTTTTGGGGGTAATTTCCACCAGCTCATCTTCGGCAATAAATTCGATAGACTGATCCAGAGATAAAATGCGCGGCGGCCGCAAAATTATTGTCGTATCGGATGTAGAAGCCCGCATATTCGTGAGCTTCTTTTCTTTGGTAATATTCACATTCAGGTCGCTCGCGCGGTTGCGCTCTCCTACAATCATGCCTGCATAAACTTCCGTGCCGATTTCCACGATCATTTCCCCGCGGTCCTCCATTGCGAAGCTCGCGTAAGATGTAACACGGCCTAAACGGTCAGCCACTAACGCGCCGGTCATGCGTTGCGGAATTGCACCGAACCAGGGAGCGTAATCTTCCAATAGCGAATTCATGACTCCGCCGCCTTTGGTATCGGTCAAAAACTGGCTGCGAAATCCGATTAATCCGCGGGAAGGGATCAAAAATTCCATGCTAACCCTTCCCGATCCCTTGTTAACAAGGCTTTCCATCCGCCCTTTTCGGACGGATAATTTTTCCGTAATTTTTCCTACAAACTCTTCCGGTATATCCAGAACTAACCTTTCCACCGGCTCCAGGGTTTTACCTTTTTGTTCCTTGGTAATAACTCGCGGGCGTGATACCATTAGTTCATAGCCTTCACGACGCATGGTTTCTATTAAAACCGCCATCTGCAGTTCGCCGCGTCCGCAAACCTCAAACGCGTCAGTCCTGTCCAGCTTTTTAATTTTAATAGCGACATTTCTCAGGGCTTCTTTTTCCAGCCTCTCCAGCAAATGGCGCGAGGTAAGATATTTTCCTTCTTTCCCGGCAAAAGGACTGTCATTGACATAAAACATCATGGATACGGTCGGTTCATCCACTTGTAGGCGAGGCAGCGCCCGTGGATCGGTCAGAGATGATATAGTATCACCGATGCTGACATTTTCCACTCCGGATAAAGCGATGATATCTCCCGATTCAACGCTTGTTGCCGCTTTTTTTGTCAGGCCATAAAAAGTGTAAAGCGCGGTGAACTTGATGCCCGGAATTATTTTTTCCTTGGTGCAAAGGCTGTAGTTGCCATTCATTTCCAGTTTGCCGCTTTGCAGACGGCCGACGGCAATTTGCCCCACATAAGAATCGTAATCCAGATTGGTAACGAGAAACTGCGGGATATCTTCATCATTTCCCTGCGGCGCGGGTATGTATTCGATGATTGTTTGCAGCAACGGCCGCAGGTCGGTACTGTCATCGCCAATCTTTTTATGGCTGACCCCGATTTTGGCGTTGGTATAGAGTATGGGAAATTCAATTTGCCTCTCCTGGGCGCCTAAATCGATAAAAAGATCGTAGGTATCGTTGATTACTTCTTCAATGCGCGCATCAGAACGGTCAATTTTATTAATGATTAAAATGATGGGCAGATGCAGAGCCAGAGCTTTTTTTAATACGAAACGAGTTTGCGGTAAGGGGCCTTCGCTGGCATCGACGAACAGAATCGCACCGTCCACCATGTTCAGGCTTCGTTCCACCTCGCCGCCAAAATCGGCATGGCCGGGTGTATCCACAATATTGATTTTTACGCCGTCGTAATCAACCGCCGTATTTTTTGCCATGATGGTGATGCCGCGCTCTTTTTCCAAATCCAGCGAATCCATCACGCGGTCTTCGACGGCTTGGTTAACCCGAAATACCCCCGTTTGCTTCAACATGGCGTTAAGCAGCGTGGTTTTTCCGTGATCGACATGGGAAATTATGGCAATATTTCTGATATGATTTTTTTTCATCAATCTAAATTTCTTCAGCGCATCTTTCTGGAACTGGTTTTCGCGATAGATACCGGATAGAATTTAACCAATTTTAACTGGGGATGGCCAAAACCTTTCTTCTTTTGAGCGCGCTTCCATAGCAAAAAGACAGCTTTTTAGCCAGCTATTTCTTTTTATATATCTTTGCCGCCAAAAATTATAATTTTAAAGATAGCCTTTACAAATCAGGGCTAGAGCACTATATTTTGAAGCAAGCACTTAATATATTACCAATCTATAGGTGAGAGAAATGAACTTCATTAAAATTAAGTTTGGCAATAATTTTGAAGAGGAATTTCAGAAAGCGGTGCATGAAGTCTTTCATTTGGTTAGTCCGGTATTTAAATATTACGAATCAATTTGGCGGCCTAACATTGATGTCTATGAATCAATAGACGAGATTATCATTCTGGTTGACCTTGCGGGACTAAATAAAGAAGAACTGCATATAGAAATTGACCATAGAAAAATAAAAATTGCCGGAGTGCGCAAGGCCGTTGCCGATTTAAAAGACGCCCGCTATCGTTTGGCAGAAATACCGCGCGGCTATTTTGAAAGGAGTATTGCTTTGCCGGAAACGGTAGATGCAGAATCCGCAATTGCTTCTTATGCCGACGGCGTGCTGATGATCAGAGTCAACAAGTTAGCAGTTAACAAAACGCGCCGCATTGAAATAAAAATCGAGGAATAATAACTAAGATTACACCTTTTCGATAAAAAACCGGAGGGTTTGATGGCTGAACAAATAAAAACTGATGAAAATAAAAAATTTACCATACCGGAAGTGCTTCCCGTGCTTTCGCTGCATAATGCCTTAGTGTTTCCTAAAATGATGATTCCCCTGGAAATAGTCGGGAGCGATTCTTCACTTCTTGTCGATGAAGCCATGACTAAGGATAGGCTGGTCGGTTTGATTATGGCCAAGAGAGAATTGACCGGTGAAAAAGACCATTACCGGCTGGAAGATTTCCACCCAATAGGCACGTGCGCAGTTATCTTGCGAATGGCGAAGGCTTCCGATAACCGAACGCAAATGCTTTTACAGGGCATCAGCCGTTTTCAGATATTGGAACTGGTGGAAGGGAAACCTTATCAGCAGGCGCGGATCAAAGTTATCGAGGAAGTAGAAGTAAAAGATATTGAAACCGAAGCACTTGTGGCTAATTTGCTTTCCCTGTTTGACCGTATTCTTAAGCTATCGCCTTTTTTGCCGCCCGAATTCGGTCCGATGGCCAAATCGATCACCGAAGCAGGTACACTGGCCGATATGATTGCTTCGATTATCAATGCGCCTATAGAAGAAAAACAGAAGATATTGGATAGCGTTGATGTAAAGGAGCGCCTGAAGGAATTGACCCGTCTGGTCAATCACCAGATGGAAATTCTGGAGTTAGGCAACAAAATCCAAACAAAAGTCAAAGATGATATTGATAAAACCCAGCGCGAGTATTATCTGCGTCAGCAGCTCAACGCGATCAGACAGGAATTAGGTGAAACCGAGGAAAACGTCGAGACGGACGAGTACCGTAAAAAAATCGAGGATAAAAAACTTCCCGAAGAAGCGAAAAAAGAGGCGTTGCGGGAACTTGATCGTCTCTCGCGCATGCACCCTTCTTCCGCGGAATACACCGTCTCCTCCACATACCTCGATTGGATAACCGCCCTTCCCTGGAATGAATCGCACACCGGATAACCTGGACATCAAAAAAGCCAGAGATGTTCTTGATGAAGACCATTATGGACTGGCGAAAGCGAAAAAGCGCATCATCGAATACCTGGCCGTGCGTAAACTAAAGCCCGATTCCAAAGGGCCGATTTTGTGCTTTGTCGGTCCTCCGGGGACGGGCAAGACTTCTCTCGGGCATTCCATCGCCCGGGCGCTGGAGCGCAAATTCGTGCGCATGTCACTGGGGGGGGTCCACGATGAAGCGGAAATCCGCGGCCATCGCCGCACATACATTGGCGCTTTGCCCGGCCGCATTATCCAGGGAATAAGACGAGCGGAATCCAATAATCCTGTTTTCATGCTCGACGAAATTGATAAAGTGGGCAGTGATTTTCGCGGCGATCCTTCTTCTGCGCTTCTGGAGGTATTGGATCCGGAACAAAATAATTCTTTTTCCGGATCAACTATCTGGATGTGCCTTTTGATCTTTCGCACGTTATGTTTATCACTACGGCCAATATTCTGGATACGATTCCTCCGGCGCTGCTGGACAGACTTGAAGTAATCGAACTTACCGGATACACGCAGGAAGAAAAAGTAAAAATTGCCGAAAGGTATTTGATACCCAGGCAATTAACGGAAAACGGTCTGACAGCCGAAGCAGCTCAAAATTGCCACTCCGGCCCTCAAACAGCATAATCTGCGGCTACACCAGGGAAGCAGGCGTCAGAAATCTGGAGCGAGAAATCGCCAATGTATGCCGCGGCGTGGCCTCGCGAGATTGCGGAAGGCAAGACAAAATCCAAAGCAATAATGCTCAAAGATCTGCATAAATATCTTGGGGCCGGTTCGCGTTGTGACGGATTTTGACGCGCGCATATCCAAACCGGGAATTGCCATAGGGCTTGCCTGGACGCCTGTCGGCGGCGATTTGTTATTTATCGAAGCGACGGCAATGAAAGGCAAGAAGAGTCTGACTTTGACCGGCCAATTGGGCGATGTCATGAAAGAATCGGCGGCGGCGGCTTTGAGTTTTATCCGAACTAACGCCAAAGTCCCTAGGAGTTGCAGCCGAATTTTTTCGAGGATCTGGATATCCATATCCATGTGCCGGCGGGAGCGATTCCTAAAGACGGCCCTTCGGCGGGCGTGACCATGCTTACTGCCTTGACTTCACTCCTAACCAATCGCAAGATAAAAAAAGATTTGGCGATGACGGGAGAAATCACCCTGCGGGGCGCCGTGCTTCCCGTCGGCGGTATCAAGGAAAAGGTGCTTGCCGCTTATCGTGCCGGCATTACCACGATAATTCTGCCTGCCTGGAACCGTAAAGACATGGAAGACATTCCGGCCAATGTGCAAAAAAGCATCAAATTTCATTTTGTCGAAGATATGCTGGAAGTCCTTAAGCTGGCGCTGGAAACTAAAAGTAAGAAAAAAAATTAATTTGCTATAATACAAAGTTATTTTAACTGCAGGTGTAAAAATGGCTTGTAAATCATACTTCCTGTAACAAAGTATCCAGCAATTTCGAAGAGCATACTTCCTTTCAATCGGTAATCACCAAAAAACGGCTGAACTCTAACTTAACATGTGGTACAAGCATTAAAGGCAGATCATAGAAAAATCCTATGAAATACATAAAGATGTTTCTTTACATAATATTTGCAATAATAGTTTTGTGTTTTTGCATATCTTACATTTACTCACTTTTAAAAACTAAACAAGTGGCTAACTGCACTACAGATGTGTTTGCATCAGCCCCAGGAAATAATACATTATGCAATTGCGGAAACGGATTCTCTTTATGGTGCAAAGATGGAGATCTTTACTGCGTAAAAGATGGTAAGCAAGTATATGGAAGGTATTGTGACGCAGCAGGCATCTTACATCCCGAAAGTAAATGGAAAAATTCCCATTGTTGCGATTAACATTATTATGCCGGAGGGCTGATTCTCCCACTAAACCGATTTTTGAGGGCAGTCAATAAGCACTTCTTCCTGAAACTGAACATTCAGGATTTTTCAAGGACATGCTTTCTCTCAATCTGTAATAATCAGAAAACTACTGAACTCTAATTTAATATGTGGTACCAATATCAAGGACAGGTCAGCATATGAGAAAATCATTCAAAAAAATGGTTGATGAATGGAAGCAATTTTGGAGGTATTATGTGCTGCAAAGTATCCTCGCTACTTTGTCTGTTTTCATCGTTCTTTATTTTTTGAGCTTACAGCATGCAGTAATAATAGCATCAATCGGTGCTACCGCTTTTATCGTATTTACAATGCCTGATAACATAACTGCCCAAGCCAGAAATGTAATAGGAGGTCAGTTGGTCGGTCTTCTATACGGATTTTTGTTTTCTTTAATTCCGCAGCCGACTTTAATATATTCCATTATTGTATATTCGCTTGCCGTTGGAGCTACAATATTCACAATGGTAGTTACAAATACGGAACATCCACCCGCAGCTGGTACCGCTCTTGGGGTTGCAATGACAGGTATATCTTTAGATGTATTTATTGCAGTCATTATCAGCGTAATCCTGCTTTCTCTAATTCATCGCTTTTTTAGATCCCATATGAAAGATTTGACTTAATTGTAAGTTATAAGCCCCAAAATTTTATAGTTCACAACTAATGCAGAAACAATTCCATAGCCCCGGGCACCACTCCGGGGCCATGAAATCCGCTATTGCTTCGTAGTTACCCAAACTGCTGAGAAGGAGGGATGTAAGATTATTCTCAGCAATTTATTGAGTATTATGCTTAGAAACATATGCACTCATTTTTATTTTTTTACTGACAGTTGATCGATGGTGATTTCGACACATCCATCATTTAACAACAAAATGATCTCTTCTGTTTTTTGCCCAAGCATCTTCATCATGTCCGGGATCTAAGGGACGCTCCTTGCCATAACTAATCGTTTTTACCCTCTTTGAGTCTACACCAGCATTAACCAGATATTTCTTTGCTTCTTTTGCTCTTCGTTCTCCCAGTGCTAAATTATATTTCGCAGTTCCCCTCTCGTCGCAATTTCCTTCGATAACAATTTTGGCATTCTTGTTTTTCAAAAGGAAAGCAGCGTGATCTGAAAGAATTTGCCCATCTCCCGGACGGATATTAGATTTATCGAAATCAAAATGGATGTCGCTCAAAGCAGATGAACCCTGAGACACTGCCTGTTCACTTCCCTCACTTTTTGTTATTTGTTTTTCTGCACATCCCGCGCAAGCTAAAACAAAAACAATCAAACCCATAAAAATAATCACTTTTCTCATTTTCACAACTTGCCTCCTTTTATATTTGTTATATTTATTAATTGCAGAGATAATGAGTATCTCTGTTTTACATTCATCATCTTTCTTCACCGCTCCTGACGGAAAAGGGGAATAAAAAAAGCGTCGATAAACGAACGGAATATAAGATAGAAAATAGAAATTAATATTATTATCATGCTTCCTCTTGTTATACTCATCAAACAAACAATTCGGAGAATTTTTGCCATGGTGAAATCGGTTATGTATTCTAAATTATTCAGTTGCATGACATCGACTCCGTTATAAAACATTAATGCTTTTAGATGTGATCAAAATATACTCTTGGGGAAATCTCATTAAATTAACTTCCGAGCAATATTGTTCTTTACTTTTATGTTCTACCATGCTAATACTATGTATACCAATGATGTGTGTACACACTATATTAATTATCATGAAATTGCAAGAACTTTTTTAAGGAGGTATCATGCGCGATAAAAAACCAATTATAGCAAATATTATCGATAATTTAAGGCGGGTATTCCAAATTTTAAATGAACAATCCAAGAAAGTTGAAAGAGAAACCGGATTAACTGGTCCTCAACTTTGGGCAATAAAAACAATTAATGAAAGGTCACCGATTAACGTTTCAGATCTTGCCAACAATCTATATCTTCACCCCACCACTGTTATTGGAATTATTGATCGTTTAGAGAAACAAAATTTAGTTAAAAGACGCCGCTCTAAAGACGATCGCCGTGTTGTTTGGATTGAATTGACAGCTAAGGGAAATGATCTGCTAAAATCAGCCCCGGAAGTCGCTCAGGGATTACTTGTTTCCGGATTAGAGGATATTTCGGCAAATAATCTTATAGAAATTGATAGATCAATGAAACTCCTAGTTAAAATATTCGGTGCTCAAAAAACACCTCCAAAACTCATTCTATCGGCAGAAGTAAATGTATCGCGTAAGGCTAATATTAAAAAAATTAATAAGCACTGTTAACACCTTTCAATCCGTAATGCTCAGTTCAAATGAATCCCCTCAACTGAGATTTTGTAGGTGGAGTCGTTAAAAGTGATGAGGCTTAATTTGACAGTATTCGTAAAGTCAAAACTGGGAAAGAAGGCTGGGTCTGAATAGAAAAAGTCTTTTGTGACGTTTAATCAGTTCCTCATAGCTGGCAGCTATTATTGTTTATCTTGGTTTATTAAATTCATAAACTCTTCAATCGCATTAAGACATTCTCTCGGTTGGGCTTGAAGAATAAAGTGCGGGGCGTTAATTCTTTTTACTTCCAAAAGAGGCACGCATTTTTTAATCTCTTCAACGCATGAAGAAGGCACTACTCTGTCATTTACTGCCTGTAAGTAACAGCAGGGCACCGGTAATTCTTTCAGCCACCTTGTAACATCCACGCTGTTAATGATTTTCAGCCGATGATGCATCACGCGCGCCGGAACGTCAGCGTGCACCTTTCTCCACAGAGGCAGAAGGTCAGCAATAAGTTTATCCTCCCCGATGACGATTTTAAAAAAACGTTTGGGCATATCCGGCCTGATGAGCAAGGGCAGGCGCAAAAAACTCATGATGCGCCAAACAATCGGGCACGGTGATTTGGCAAAAGTTGCGCACAAAATAAGCGCCTTTGCTTTAACACGTCCGGAGCCAATCATTTGTATACCAACAGGTCCCGAAAAAGATTCGGCGATAACGATGGGAGGATCGCCTGCGGGAATTTGCAGAGCCGCGCATTCCACAGTTTCGTCAAATGATAGAAGCTTATCAGTCGGATAGCGGACAATTGTGACTTTTGCGTCCGCCGGAAAAAAGGGCAAGAGTGGCTCAAAGGATAATCCCGTTCCGTCCATGCCGGGCATAAGAACCAGATGCTGATTGTTCAGAAAAGTCATGTTATTAAACAAATGGAATCATTTTTTATCAAATCTATCGTCTGAATAAATTTATCAGAATGGTCAAAATGATGCTCAGCAGGATCATGGATACAATCGGAATGAATATTTTACTGTGCTGAGTTTCTATGCGGATATCACCCGGCAATTTGCCAAACCAATTTATTACCCACGGAGCAAAATGAAATACCAATCCGAGTGTAATTAATATAATTCCTGCTGTTATCAGCCAACGCCCCATAATTACCTCATGTTGTAAAAAAAATAAACCAAATCAATATATTTGTAAAGAATGAAATCTTGGTAAATTTATGCGTAGGTTTTTAGTATACAGAAATTGCTTGACTTTTTTCTATAAATATTTAACCATACGGTTAAACCATTTAGTTAAATTTGTTGGTGCGGGTATTCGCATATGATTCAGGATAACGGAAATGAAAAACTAAGCAAGACGGCCGAAAAAATTTTAATCGCGGCGCGGAAGACTTTTGCCGAGTATGGTTACAGCGGGACGCATGTAGATGAAATCGCCCAACGCGCCGGTGTGAACAAAGCCAGTCTTTACTATCAAATCGGCGATAAAGATACTCTTTACGCGAATGTTATTCATCAGGTGCTGGGTAACATCGCTCAAGGTATCGCTCAGGCTGTGGCTAAAGCGGATAGCCCGGAAAAGAAGCTAAAAGCCTATATTTTATTTATCGCTGATGCTGTGGATAAAAATCCCGAAATACCGCCGATTATGATGCGCGAAGTCGCCTCTGGCGGCGCAAATTTGCCGCGTGTTGTGGTCGAAGATATAGCCTCCGTCCTGACAATTCTGACAGGCATTCTTGAAGAGGGAAGAAAAAAACGGAATCTTTACCGAGGTTGTGCCATTTCTAATTCATATGATGATTTTGGGATCCATACTTTTTTATAAAGGAGCTGTACCTATTAAAGATAAGCAAATGTGGCTACCGGCAGATGTTAGGGCTCGCGACAAAAAATTAAAAGGCAGTCTGGGCGAAGAGGTGGCTAGGCTGATATTGAAGGCGATTAAAAAGTAGTTATAATTTCTGAAATCTGGCCTTCGTAACCTGAAGGTCATCTACGACTGGAATGACGCAGTGGCGATAGACAAAAAAAGTCATAAACTTAAAATGGAGGGATAAGATTGAAAAAAAGGATTATCATTATAGTGTTTATAGTTCTCTTTGTGGGCGTGGGAATTTTTGTTTATTTCGGCCAAAAAAATAACCACACAAAAGATCTTTTTTATTCGGGCACAATCGAGACAACTCAAGCCAACTTGTCTTTCCAGGTGCCCGGACGCGTTGTTAAAGTCAATGTTCAGGAAGGGCAAAGCGTTAAAAAAGATCAAATCATTGCCCAACTTGACCGCGTAGAATTTGAAGCGCGTTATGATCAAGCCAGGGCAAATCTCTCCAGAGCGAAAAAATCAAAACAGCAGTTGGAAACCGTGCTGGATATTAATAAAAAAACACTCCCCGCGGAAGTGGCCAGAGCCGAGGCCAACGTTAAGACCGCCGCAGATAATCTTAAAGACGCCGAAAAGAATTACCAACGGTTTGAAGAATTATTTAAAAAAGGCGTAGTTTCGGAAAAAGAACGGGATTCTATGAAACTCAATTTTGAAGTGGCGCAATCAAAGCTTGCGGAAGCCGAATCCTCGTTAAAACTGGCGCAGGGCAATCTCGGCAGAATAGAGTCCGCTAAACAAGATGTTGAAGTGGCCGTTCCGCAAATTGACGCGACAAAAGCTACGGCAAAACAAGCCTCCATCCAATTGGATTATACGCTATTGAGATCACCCATGAACGGTGTAGTTACCAGCCGCAATATTGAACCCGGCGAAACCGTTACTCCCGGAAGGGAAATCCTTACTATTGCCGACCTTTCCCGTGTCGATTTGAAAATATACGTTGATGAAACCCAGATCGGCAAAGTAAAACCGAACCAGGAAGCCGAGGTCACAGTTGATACCTTCCCCGGCAAGGTTTACGCCGGAGTTGTTTCTTTCGTCTCGCCGGAAGGAGAATTTACGCCGAAAATCATCCAGACAAAAAAAGAAAGAGTAAAGCTCGTGTATCTGGTAAAAATATCCATAGCTAATCCCAATTTCGAGCTTAAGTCGGGAATGCCGGCGGATGCCTTGTTGCGGCAATAAGGGAGTACCGGATGATCGCGCCCCCATCAAACCACCTGCCCATGGTGGAACTCAAAAACGTTTCGATGCACTTCAATTTTGTAGAGGCGGTCAAAGCTGTTTCCTTTAATGTGGATAGCGGCAATATTTTCGGCTTAGTTGGTTCCGACGGCGCCGGCAAATCAACACTTCTGCGTCTGATTGCCACAATGATCAAACCATCACAGGGCGAAATTTACATTAACGGCCTCAACGTTCTGACGGATCGGCGAAAAATTAAAAATATAATCGGCTATATGCCGCAGCGCTTCGGTCTGTATCAAGATTTGACCGTCGAAGAAAATATCAATTTTTTTATGGATATCTTTGCCATCCCCCGCGCCGAAAGAAAAAAGAGAAAAGATAAATATCTGGGATTTTCTAATTTATTGCCTTTTGTGGATAGATTAACGGGTAATCTTTCCGGCGGTATGAAACAAAAGCTGGGGCTGGCCTGTGTCCTGGTGCATGAACCTCAATTGCTGATTCTCGATGAACCGACAAATGGCGTTGATCCTGTATCGCGGCGCGAATTCTGGGAAATATTGGACAACATGAAAAAGGAAGGCATGACAATTCTTGTATCAACTGCCTATCTGGACGAAGGGGAAAAATGCGATCAGATTGCCCTGATGCACCGTTCTGTCATTTTGGATTTAAAAACACCTGCTACCATGCGCGATAATTTCTCCAACCTGGAAGAAGCAATTATCGCGAGGATAAAGG
The DNA here is from genome assembly GCA_963730275.1 of uncultured delta proteobacterium. Lineage (GTDB taxonomy): Bacteria > Desulfobacterota > Syntrophia > Syntrophales > Smithellaceae > UBA4810. The sequence continues at coordinate 89,687 of CAVSRI010000024.1, forward strand.
AAGTGGATGAGGAGCTGGCCCATGACACTTTCCAATTCTGATTCCATCTCGGTTGTGAATCTGGAAAAGAAATTCGGCGATTTTACGGCTGTCAATAAAATCACTTTTTCCGTAAAAAAAGGCGAGATATTCGGATTTCTGGGCGCCAATGGTTCGGGGAAATCAACCACCATCCGCATGCTTTGCGGCATTATCACCCCGACTTCGGGTACGGGTTCGGTTGCCGGACATGACATAGCCAGCGAGCCGGAAGAAATCAAGCACTCCATTGGTTATATGTCACAAAAATTCTCTCTGTACGAGGATTTAACACCTTACGAAAATTTGCGCTTTTATCTGGGCGTTTACAGCGTTCCCCCGGAACAATGGGAGGAGCGTATTGATTGGGTTTTGAACATGACACAGTTACAAGAAGAAAAAAATCGTTTAACGAAAGAATTACCGCCCGGCTGGCGTCAAAGACTAGCACTCGGCTGCTCGCTTTTACACAAGCCGGATGTGCTTTTTTTAGATGAGCCGACATCCGGCGTTGATCCGATTACTCGCCAGCATTTCTGGGATTTTATTCGGCAGCTTGCCCGTGACGGTATTACGGTGTTTGTCACTACACACTATATGGATGAAGCGCGCTTTTGTGAACGGATCGTTATGATCAATGAAGGCAATATTGTGGCTTCCGGCAGCCCCGCGGAAATTATTGCGGACGCCTGTCCCGATCAGCCGAAGGCGGATTTGAACGATGCTTTTATAACTTTAATGACAAGGAACAATAGTTGAATTTACTGAGGCTCAAAGCCCTTATCCGCAAAGAAATTTATCATTTGATTCGGGACTACCGCAGCCTTTATCTGGCGTTTGCCATTCCTTTAATTTTAATTATCCTTTTCGGTTATGCGCTTAGCCTCGATGTGGATAATGTGGAAACGGTTATGGTGGATTATGATAAATCGGAAATCAGCCGCGATTTCATCCGCAAACTCGGTGCCTCACCTTATTTCCATATTGCCGCGCAGCTCAATCAGACAAATGATGCCATCTACTATCTTGATCGCGACACCGCGGCAGTCGCCATTGTTATCCCGCCCGATTTCATGAAAAATATTCAGGCAGATAGGGAAGCTCCGCTGCAAATTTTAATTGAAGGCAGCGACCCGAATTTTGCCGGCATTATTCGCGGCTATCTGACGGCTTTTACCGAACAATATAATCAAAAACTGCTGCTTTCTTTTCTCAACCGCCAGGGCATGGAAAAAATTATGCCTCCCGTGGATGCGCGAATCCGCATCTGGTTTAACGAAGATTTAGAAAGCCGCAATTTCATTATTCCGGGAATCATCGCCATCATCATCATGATCGTCGGCGCGCTTTTGACCTCACTCATTATCGCGCGGGAATATGAAAACGGAACGATGGAAACAATTAAATCGCTGCCGGTAAAGGCGGGGGAATTGCTCTTGGGAAAAGCACTTCCCTATTTTTTCATCGGCCTTACCGACGTTTTAATCGCCATGCTCTTGGGGCAACTTCTTTTTGGTGTGGTAATGAAAGGCAATTTTTTTCTGATGATTGTCGCTACCTCCCTTTATCTGGGCGTGGCGCTATCGCTGGGTTTGTTTATATCCACCGCGACAAAATCACAGTTGATTGCCAATCAAGTGGCAATTTTAACCACGTATTTGCCCTCTGTTCTTCTTTCCAATTTTGTTTTTCCGATAATTAATATGCCTAAGTTTTTGCAGGTCATAACCTATATTGTTCCGGCAAGGTACTACATCGATATTTTAGGCGGCATTTACCTGCGCAATACCGGCTTTGCCTACTTGTGGCCGAGCATGGCAGTTTTGCTGTTTATTTTTACATTGCTTACATCACTGAACTATTTGTTGTTGAAAAAGGAAGGCCTATGAGTTGGCTGCGGATAAGGGAATTAGTGCGCAAAGAATTCATTCAACTTTTTCGCGATAAGCGAAACAGAGTGACTCTTTTTGTCGCTCCGTTTATTCAAATGCTCGTTTTTGGCTATGTGGTCAATTATGACATTCGCAACATTCACGTTGCCCTTGTGGATCATTCCCATACTTATGAAAGCCGCAAACTAGTTGACGCTTTCGAAGGCAGCAACATTTTTCATATCACCTATTATGCAACCGACGATAATCAGATGGAGGACCTTCTGCTGCGGGGGAAGGTCGATATGGGCATTAAGATCGGCCCGGATTTTGCGGGCATTATTCGCAAAGGCCAAACGGCGCCGGTTCAAATTATTGCCGATGGCTCCATGAGCAACATGGCTTCCATGCGCATGGCTTACACCGCTACTGTAATTGATAAGTTTAACAGCGATACCATCCGTGAATTGTATCCGCAGCAAATGAACTACGGTAAAATCGACGCGCGCATTCGCACCTGGTATAACCCCAATCTGGACAGCCAATACTTCTTTGTTCCGGGCATTGTCGCTTTTTTGATCATGCTTATTTCCCTGCTTTTAACATCGATCGCCATTATTCGGGAAAAGGAAGCAGGCACGATGGAGCAACTAATTGTAACGCCGTTAAAAGCTTCCGAATTGATTATCGGCAAGACAATTCCTTATATAATTATTTCTCTGGCGCAATTATCGGCCATAATTGTTGTGGCCATCTACTGGTTTGAAATCCCTTTAAAAGGCAGCATTGTACTTTTATTTTTTGCCTCCTGTTTATTTTTACTGAGCACTCTGGGCGTGGGGCTTTTCATTTCCACCATCTCCGCTACTCAGCAGCAGGCCATGATGACCACTTTCTTTTTCATCATGCCGTTTTTTATGCTGAGCGGTTTTGTTTTTCCCATTGCCAATATGCCCACATTCGTCCAGTGGCTCACCCTTCTTAATCCCTTGCGCTATTTTTTAGTCATTATCCGCGGAATTTTCCTTAAAGGTGTTGCCTTGGAAGTGCTCTGGCCGCAATATATAGCGCTGGCTATTCTGGGAATATTTGTTTTTTTAGGCGCGATAGCGCGCTTCAAGAAACGGCTGGATTAGAAAATGAACTGAAGACTATTAGGCTGAAGCGGGGTCCGGCGAATGCATAACCCGGCCCGGACGCTGATCCGGGAAAGAAAAATCTTATTCTTTAAAAAGCAGGATTTACTCCGGGGTATCACCCGGCAAATACCGGATTTTCACACGAAAAGGAAAATTTTTCCACCCGGTGCGGGTGGTAATTAAAGGGCGATATGTTATGGTTATGCATTTTGGTGAAATTGCCGCTTTGCTGACAGCTGTTTTTTGGACCGTTACCAGCATGTCGTTTGAATCAGCAGGTAAAAAGGTTGGCTCGCTTTCTGTCAACCTGATCCGTTTGGTGGTAGCTTTTTTTATCTACAGTGTAGTTAATTATTTCCGAAGAGGTCTTTTTTTGCCGTTGGATGCCGGAACCGAACGCTGGCTGTGGTTGGCTCTTTCTGGGTTAGCCGGTTTTGTAATGGGCGATTTACTGCTGTTTCAAGCTTTTGTGGTGGTTGGTGCCCGCATTTCGATGCTGATTATGGCCCTGACACCTCCAATTACTGCATTTGTTAGCTGGATGGTTTTGGGTGAAGTGCTGAGCCCGATGAATTGGGTTGGAATGATTGTTACACTAACTGGAATTTCGATCGTAATTCTGAAACGTGAAAAGAAAGGAGAAGACTCAAAAAAGAGACGTAAAATAACCACCAATTACGGCTTTACCGGGATATTGCTCGCATTTGGCGGGGCAGTCGGGCAGGGAGTCGGGCTGGTTCTCAGTAAAAAAGGAATGGGCGAATACGATGCTTTTGCCGCTTCACATATTCGGGTAATCACTGGCATGATTGGTTTTGCGGTCATATTACTGTTCGCAAAACAATATGGAAAAGTATGGAAAGCTTTGCATCATAAACCTGCTATGAAACGGATTGCTTTGGGTTCTTTGTTTGGCCCGTTTCTGGGTGTATCCTTTTCGTTGCTGGCCATTCAGCATACTCAGGCCGGTATCGCTGCAACCATTATGGCCATTGTCCCGGTTTTGATTATTCCTCCGGCAATCCTGTTTTTTCATGAAAAGGTCAACTGGAAAGAAATTATTGGGGCAGTCATTACCGTGGGCGGAGTTGCCATTTTCTTTTCATAAATTGCAATTTTGAAAATCGGCATTTTGCAGCTTATATAAAAAGGCCCCATTGGGATGAATGGGGCCTTTCTTTGTTACATGGTTATATTGCTCTTTTTCAGCATATAATCTTCTCCACGATTTTACTGCCTCTACTATTTAGCTTTAGTTGCTGCAACCGCTTTCGGATCATACATCTTTTCCTTAATGAAAATTCCGGGCAGCAGTGCACACATCAGATAAGCAATTCCGCAGGTGGCAATACCGACACCAATAGTGTAGTTTGTAGCTGCCCAACCTATCAGTACCGGGGAAATCATCGAACCGATGCGGCCTATATTGTATGTGGTTGCCATCGCCGTTCCGCGTACTGCCGTCGGGAAACTCTCACTTAAATAAGTAGCAAAGATAGCGTAAAGAGCGCCATACATGCCTCCGAATATCAGCAGAAGATAAGCGATGTTGTCTTTTGTCGCATAATTCATGACGAAGGGAATGTATATGGCAACGGCCAGCCCCACAATAACCCACATCACCCGCCGGCCAATTTTATCTCCCAGCCAACCCACAATTGGTTTCGAGATAATGCCCATCGAGTAAGTCGCGGCCAGGAACCATCCCATATTCTTGAGGTTGACCCCAAGATCTTTAACCAGATAGGAAGGCAGCCAGGTATTTGCCCCATAGTAACCGTACTGTAAGCCAAAAGAAGCAACTGTCCAAAGAATAAATGTTATCCGGACATTCTTATCTTTCCAGATAGTCACAAACTCATTTTCCTTTTTGGCGCCCTGCAGAGCAGCCGCGCGGGCCGCAGCGCGTGAGGCAAACCAGCTGGGTGGATCGGATAGACTATACATTAGTATCAGACAGATTACGCCGGGAACAATCGCCAGCAGGAACATGGCTCGCCACCCCCAGGTGGGCATGACCGAGCCGGCCATCAAAGCAGCCACAACGTAGCCAAAGGACCAACCGGCCATAACAATGCTCAGTACGGTGTTTCTGACTCTCGTAGGAACGTATTCCGAAACCAGAAGGTTGCCGATTATGTAAACAGCGCCAAGTCCCAGCCCGGAAAGGAAACGCATGATGGCAATTTGCCAGTATTCCTGAGAAAATCCGATAACGCCAGTACATATTGTAAACATTAAGATTGACCACCAGGTTACCCGAACCCGTCCAACCCGGTCAGACGCCCAGCCGGCAAAAATTCCTCCGAGCCCCATTCCAAGCAGAGTATAAGTGCCCAGCGCCCCCACTAGTAGCGGTGATATATTCATTTCTTTCATAATGCTGGGAAAGGCCAGCGCCAGAACCTGAAGATCAAGACCATCGACAATCATTGCCAAAACAACTGCTACGGTTACGATTATGGCTTTTCTATCCATTTTCTCTTTTGTTTCAATTCTTGCCATTTAACCCCCTCCTTTTAAGAAGCTATAAAATGATTTCTCGCGGAACTTTTCATCTGTCATTGTTGAAGCTCAAGTGAAAATCATACATAAATCCTCGTCGACATACTGTGTATATCGACTGCTCAATATTTTGGGGCCCTCCTTTCATCCCTGGATAAAATTATTTTTGAAAATATTTATACAACAAAAAAGCAATAAACATCTGCATCACGAAGCGCTTATAAAATTAGTTACTTCCGAATAATTAAGGAGAATCCTCGCCGGAAACCATTGCTTGATATGGGCGAGAGTAAAATAATATGCCAACTGCGAACAGTCATCCGAAATATTACCGGCACAGATTTCTGATTTGTTCAACATGTTACATAGTCAACTCTGAATCACATCTTTTGGGTTGGTAAGAGGAAATGATTCCTGTATATGGAATCTTCATTGATGTGATTTTTAAAGTATAGAAAAAATATATCGGCACGTCAATAAAATAATCACAACAGAATTTTTATTTTTTATATATTGACTTAAAAATGTCCTGATTATACGTTTACTAAATTTGAACATGTGGATTTTTCTACCGTGCCAGTTATTATTTCAAAAAGATCGCACGGTTTCCGGAGGAATCAAAATGGTCACAGATAAAACACTCCATCAAACTGATTACGCAGCCGGTAATTCAAGCCAGCGAAAAAAGTTTGGGTATATTGTATCGCCTTAAATTATATTTCTTGAACAAGGAGGGATGGTAATGAATATTGGCCGTTTAGCGGATGACAATATCCAAAGATTTGGTGAATACGATTTTCTCTATCATGACGGACGATGGCATACCAATGTCGCGATGAACAACATTGCCAATAAACTGGGCAATGCATTAAAAGATATGGGAATCAAGAAGGGTGATAGGGTTGGCGTTCAGTTACTGAATTGTCCGCAGCTTATGCAGTCTTTTTTTGCAACTTTCAAAATAGGGGCAACAATGGTTCCGATAAACCCGGCTCTACGCGTATCCGAACTTGCCTACATCTATCAGGACGCCGGTTTGTCTGCCTTAATCAGCAACAGCAATTATCTGGATAACATCAAAGAGGCCCGCAAGAAAGCACCTAATCTGAAGAAAGTGATTATGGTGGGAGATTCGGTCCCCGGCGACATGCTCTCCTTTAATAAAGTCATTGAGAAGACTTCGGAAAGATTAGCGATCGAAGAAACGGAAAACGACGATACGGCTGTTATGATTTATACGGCAGGCACCACCGGAAATCCCAAAGGTGTTATGCTGACTCATTTCAATTGGTACACCCACGTATTAGGTTATTTCGATCTGGTTTTGCTCGATAGTTGGGGTATAACGGCGAAAGGCACCCTGCAGGAACATGAGGGCGGTCAAGCAAAAAGCAAACAGAAGGAAGGCGAGGTTTTCGGAATAAGCAGAAATCGTGTCTCGCTGATCACGCTTCCTTTATTCCATGGTTACGGAGTATTTGCCTTAAATTTGGAATTTCTGACAGGCGGCAAACTGGTCATGATCAGCCGCTGGGATCCTATCGAGGCCATGAACGCTATTCAAAAATACAAAGTTACGGAATTTCGTGGCGTACCCACCATGTATATCCAACTTTTGAACCATCCGGATCTTGCTAAATACGATTTAAGTTCGCTGAGAACCTGTATTTGCGGTTCCGCGCCAATGCCCCTGGAAGTTGCCCGCAGCTGGAAACAGAAATACGGCATTGATATCTGGGAGGGATATGGGCTCAGTGAAGCTACTACCGTCAACTGTGGCAATGTCGCCGGAAGGCGACCGCCCAAATACGGCTCCATCGGTTTGTGCTACCAGAAGTATAATACCATTAAAATATTTGACGAAAACGATAATGCGCTCCCTGTAGGACAAACCGGCGAAATTGTACTCAAGGGACCCGGAGTTATGAAGGGTTACTGGAATAAGCCTAAAGAAACGGCAGAAGCAATTCGCAACGGCTGGCTGCATACCGGAGACGTCGGGCATATCGATGAAGACGGTTATGTCTTTATCACTGACAGAAAGAAGGACATGATCATCAGAGGAGGAGAAAATATCTTCCCCAAGGAAATAGAAAACATCCTTTACCAACATTCCTGCGGTTTTGGAAGCAGGCGTCATCGGCATTCCCGACGCGGTTTACGGTGAAGTGGTCAAAGCTTTTGTCGTTCTGAAGTCGGCAGGAGAAGCGACGGAAGAAGATCTGATGAATTTTTGCCAGGAGCAATTGCCCAAGTATAAGAGACCGAAAGCCATTCAACTGCTGGATGCCCTGCCTAAAAGCGCAGTTGGTAAGATTCTCCGCAGAGAACTGCGAAAGCTGGGCTGAGAAGGCATCTTGGAAGAATATAATCTCTGATCAGAAAATCGGCTAGGAATTAGAAAGAATTATGGCTAGGTCTTGAAATATAAAAAATAGTGAGCAAAGTAAAATTATAATATTCGAATCGGGAGTAATATGATTGGCGAATTAGATAGAAAGATATTGGAATCATTGCTGGAAACAATTCCCGTGGAGTTTTCGGTGGTAGATAAGAACGATAAGGTGCTTGCCTGGAATAAACATGAGACCAGAATATTCAAAAGACCAAAAGGGGCGGTAGGCCGCGATGTGCGAGATTGCCATCCCAAAGGCAGCCTCAATAAAGTGGAGACGATTTTGACGGAGATGAAAGCGGACAAAAGGGATAAAGCCGCATTCTGGATAGATTTACCCATACAAGGTAAAGACACTCGCCAAAAAATATTGATTGAATATTACGCATTAAGGGATGCGGCAGGCAAATATTCGGGATGTTTGGAAGTTTCACAAAACATAACAGATATACAAAAAATTACCGGCCAAAAACATTTGCTCGATTAGAATAAAGGATTTAAACATAAAAGCATTACCCATCAAAAAGAAGAATGGGCGAGAGGAAACGTCACCACTAACCACGTTGAAAATGCGTGGTCTTTGTTCAAGCGTTCTCTTGTCGGCTCTTATCATCAAATCAGCGCTAAACATCTTGACGCTTACCTCGATGAATTTGAATGGAGATTTAACGGACGAAAAAACGAATATTTATTTCGCGTGATACACTCATAAGATTGCTTGATACTTCCTAAAATGGAATTTAAGGCACTTACTGCCTAAGCATTTTTTTGTATGGTTTTTGTAACTTAGTCCCATCAATTAATTTTGATACAGCCTTGTCCATCATTTTTTTTGTAGCATACAATTTTCCAGTAACGTCTTCATAGCTAAAAACAATTATTGTCCCCTTTTTATATATTTCGTCTGGTGTAATTTTTTGCGCTCTAACAATGTGCCATCCGTGCAAGGCTCCGCCAGTTGGAATAGGATTTGATATTCCCTTTTTGGGTAAATTATCTTCTTCTTTACACACTAATTTAAGACCTTCTCCTTCTAATAACATTGGGCCTTGAGCAAGAATAATATCTTCCCCTGGAATCTCCTCCTTATCTTCTTTTTTAATTAATACCTTGAAGTTCGATACGATGCTTGGGGCTCCAGTATTTGTAATGGTTGCCATTATTATGATAACAGAATCTTCATCATGATCACCAGCTGGAGCAACTGAAAATATATTAAATTCGTCAGAAAGCTTGGGTAGAGAGTTTTTTAATTGTTTTTCTAATTCGCTAACCTTATTACGTTCCATTATTACCAGCGAAAAAGTAGAAATTATAAAAGCACCTAGTAACCAATGCCCTAGAACAGCAAAAGTTTGAACTCTTTGTGGATCAAATATGGCTATTGCTTCTCTTAATAAAGCAAATGGCCCGCTCATAATACTGACCACTAACATAAATATATAGAGAGGATAGCGTAAATATTTAAACATAAGTTATTTTTTATCATGGTCTTACCTTCACGTCAAACGCATAAATCACTCTAAAATCCACTTGCTTTTTACCCTAAAAAACATACTGTAGTCTCTTTAGAAGGAGAAACGATATGGGTGCTATTGAAGATATTGTTGATCTTATTACTCAACTCAATAGTAGTATACTTAAGATTCAGACGTTGCTACTTACGGTTCAAGAGGAAGATGCGGCACTGGTGTCTGAAAACATTGATTTGAAAAAGAAGATATTGGAACTTGAAAAAAAGTTTTCTGCATTTGCGGAAAAGCATTCTGCACTTCAAGAAGAATCTTCAACTGAAATTTTGCAAGATAAATACGACTTTATCAAAGAAGAGGAAAAGCATTCTGCACTTCAGGAAGAATCTTCTGCTGAAAATTTACAAGATAAATATGACTTTATTGAAGAATTTGGCGTCTATAAATCTAAAGAATCTGGGCATTATTTTTGCGCCTCTTGTTTGATGAAAAATATTGAATCTCCTTTAACGGCGAGACGAACCGGGTGGCGGTGTGAATTAGGTACCAGAGAGGAGGTTTCCGCAGAGCAATCTGAAGACAAATGGCTTCGAGTGAAAAGATCTGACGGCCAGGAGGGATTCATGCACGTCAACGGACTAACAATGCTGCCCGAATAGGTCTCCTCCCCCGACCTGATGGGGCGTCGCATGGCCATTTTAGGAATTCTTAAGGGCGGGTCCGGAGCGGGCCCGCTTGCCGAGGACCTTCCAGCGGCGCTTTCACAGGAAGGCGTTTTCGGCGCCGAAACCGCACACATTCTTCACAAACTCTCCTCATCCCCGCCATTATCATTGCACAAGGACATGTCATGATCGCCGTAATGGAGCGACAGGGGGGGCTACGCTTCGATGCGACACTAATTACGACTCGAATGGCCGTGCAATTCAAGGCTGAAGAAAATACAGGCTTATGCGATACAAGGAGATTTTGCGATGACCACAAAAAATTGTACTTTTTCTCGAGCTGATCGTAGGATTGCTGTCGATCATGCTGGTCCTTGTCTCGGCTGTTTCATCGGCCGTCGCCGGAGCCTGAGCACAACGCAACCCAGGACTTAATACAAGCTGTCATCCGAGGTAACCTGGAATAGGGTCAAAAGCTTGTTGGATGGTGGAGCTGATGTGAACGCAAAGCTCAAAGACGGCTCAACGGCAATGTGGGGGGCTGCCTCTGCGGGCAAGACCGATATGGCGAAACTCCTCAAAGCCCACGGAGCTAAGATGACGTTACCCGTTGCGGCCATGCTGGGTGACGAAGAAGAAATTCGACGACTTCTTGCAGCAGGAGCCCATATCAACGCAAGGGAGGACCACCCCATGGGCAACACCGCTCTCATAAGGGCTGTCATGAGTCATTCTGTCGGTATTCTCAAACTCCTAATAGATCGAGGTGTGGATCTAAGCGTGAGGAACAACCGAGGCGATACTGCTATGAAAATGGCTCTATTTTTCAGTGTTACCATGGAAGAAGAAAAGGAACGGAATCCATCTGAGGGCGCCAAGGAGGCAGATTTGGCTGAGATTGTGAATCTGCTGTTGGATAAGG